>JAGWXT010000022.1 GCA_018969715.1 Actinomycetales bacterium | reverse complement strand
GTTCCCTGTGCGATCACCCGTCCGGCGTCGAGGAAGACGATCAGGTCCGATGCGCGCACCGTCGCCAGACGGTGGGCGATGGTCACCGTCGTCACCACGCCGGTCAGTTCCGCGAGCGCCTGGGCGACCGCCGCCTCGGTTTCCGCGTCGAGGGCACTGGTTGCCTCATCCAGCACAAGCAACTGCGGTCGGGTGTACAGGGCCCGTGCGATGCCCAGTCGCTGGCGTTGACCCCCGCTCAGCCGAATACCGCGCTCACCGATGACGGTGTCCAGGCCCTCGCGCACCTGCTCGAGGAACGCCGCCAAGTGTGCCCGCCGCAGTGCCGACCAGACCAGATCATCGTCAATGGCCTCCGTCGGCAGTCCAAGGGCGACGTTCGAGCGGACTGTTCCCTGCAGCAGGGCGACATCCTGTGGAACGTAGGCGATGCCACCCGGCCATCGTGCGATGGCAGCCCGCGGCTCCTCGCCGGCGATCGTCACCCGCCCATGATCGAGTTCGATCACCCCGAGCAGGGCATCGGCCAGCGTGGACTTTCCAGCCCCGGTGCTGCCCACGAGTGCGATCGCACTTCCCGCCGCAGCCGAGAAGGTCACCCCGGCCAATGCCGGATGACTGGAACGCGGATAGGTCACCCAGGCATCGCTCACATGCAGATCGGCGCGCAGGTCGGGATTTCCACGGGCGATCTGCTCTCGCACCGCGAGCGCGGCGCTCGCCTGTGGGGGGTTGACCGAACCGCCGGTTGCCGCGGCGGCGGCGATCCGTTCTGCCAGCGCGTAGGTCGGTGCCGCGCTGGCACCGGAATTGCGGATACCCAGCACTGCTGCCTGCAGGCGGGCGAAAGCCGGGACGACGCGCAGGCCGGCGACGAGGAACATAGCGGTGATCGCAACTGCGGCCTCAAGATCCTTCGTGAGGTACTGCACGACACCCAGTCCAACCGCTGACAGCACAAGCGTGATCTCCAGCACGTAGGTGGGGATCAGGAAGAGAACCGAGTTCGTGGCCGACCAGCGCGCCTCCGTGCGCGTGACATGGTCGAGTCGATCCATGAAGAACCCGCGACGCTGCAGTACGGTCGACTCCCGGTAGGTCGCCAGTGCCTCCTGCACCGTCGTCATCGCGGCAATGCTCACACTCGCGATCCGACGACCGTTCGCGACGGCGATGCGGTTGGTGAGCGCGTACATCAGCACCGTCGCTGCGGCGAAGACCCCGATTGCGATCGCGGTGAGTGAGGGGTCGACGACGAAGAGCAGCACCAGGGTGGAGGTGATGAACACGGCCTCAGCGAGAATGCCCGACGCCGACTGCAGCACGGATGTCGCGGAGGAAACCCCGGTCATCAGGGAGAAGAACGTCTCCTGACTCGACCAGCGCTGCACCTCGAGCAGGGGCAGCGACAGCAGGCGACGCGACAGGTCGACGGTGATGGACGCCCGACGGTTGGCCAGGAACATCGCCATCCGCCAACCGAGGTAGGCCGAGGCGAGGGTCTTGGTCACCAACGCAAGGGCAGCCAGGCCCGCGAGCAGCCCCAGCACCATGATTGGCTGCGCATCCGCAAGACCAACAGCGCCGAGGGGTCCAGCGACCCAGCCCGGCAGCGACTGGGACTCAAGTCCGCTGACGGCAATGGCCCCCACCGCCCCGATGAAGGCGATCGCGACGAGATCGAGCAGGCCAAGGAATATCTGGACTGCCACAGCGAGCAGGTACAGGCGACGTTCCGCCGGGGGAAGCAGCCGCAATGAGAGTTGGACGGTCCGCAGCAGGTTCTCGGTTCGCGCCGTGGTGCCGATAAAGGGGTTGTCCGCAGGGGGCTCCGACGGGGTCACCGATGGACCGTCCGCTCCGTTGGCCGGCGCAGCGACTCCCTCAGCGGACACAGCAGGAGTATCCCGTGTCCCCTGCCGCGGCCATTTGCTCGGGGGTGACCGACGACCTCGGGTCCCGTGGAATGCGGGCTCGTCACTCCACAGGCGCGCGTCATGGGCAGGGCGCGATGAAGCCACGTCCCGCATCTCGTCACACGCGAGGGTGACGCCATGGACTCCACCATCGTCGTCCGCGGCCCACGTGCCCTCGTTGCTGTCCTTCCGCACCTCATTGGCTTCCACCCCTGTTCGAGCGTCGTTGTCGTTGTGCTGGGGGTTGACAACCGCGTTGCAGCTGTGGCCCGCGCTGACTGGCCGCCCGGATCACAGCAGGTCGCCGAGCTCCTCCACACAATCACCGGCAACATGCGCGAGCCAGCGGCTGGGTGCGTCGTCGCGCTGTACCCACCCGTTGCACACCTGTCCCCACCGGCAGGAGCGCCGGTGCAATCTGCGGTTGCCGCCGCAGGACTCCGGCTGTTGGATCTGCTCATCATCGAGGGTGACCCGCACTCGACCATCCGGTGGCGCTCCGCCCTCTGCGACGACCCCCGCTGCTGCCCGCCGGAAGGTCGACCGATCGACACCGTCACCGAGCCGGCCGAGGCGGCCTTGGTCGCGCGGGGCAGCGCTGTGGCCGCCACCCGAGATCTGATCGTCGCCGGATTCCGATCGCGGGCCGACTCTGTCGCCGTTGATCTGCGACGGCGGCTCGTGGCGGACATTCGCATCGGGGCGGTGGGCGACCCCACGTCAACGGTCGACACAGTGGCGGTTGTCCACCCGAAGATCGCAGCCGACGCTCAGCCAGCCGTCGACGCACGGGCGGACATCGATCCGGAAGCGTCAGCCGAGGACATCGCCGCACGGATTGCCGCTGATGTGCGCGGTCCTGCCGGGGCGGTGGTACCGGTGGACCTGCTGCCCGATTGGGCCCCCCACCTGATGCGGGCCCTGCGGACGATCCCCACTCGGGATCCGCTGATCGCCGCCCTTGTCACCCTCGTCGAGGAGCTGGATGACGAGCGCTGCCGCGGCCTCATCGAGCGGCTGCGGGTGCTGAGCCAGGTTGCGCCCGCAACGCACCTTGCGCCGGTCCTGACCGTCTGCGGCATCCTCGCCTGGCTCCACGGCGACGGGGTGCGGGCGAACGTCGCAGTGGCCCGGGCACTTGAGGTGGAGCCGGGCTACACCCTGGCTCGGCTGCTCGCGCGGGGCCTTGAACAGGGGCTCCCGCCGTGGCTGGTGCGGGAGGCCGTGGCCGGTGCCAGGCAGGCGGCCTGACCGGTATTACCCCCGGGGGTAGTCCTCATCCCATCGTGTGATTGCATAGCGCCAAGGTCCCGAGCGCCAGCGTCAAGCCCCGGCTTGCTGGCCGGCAACCCTCCACCGCGGTGGGGTGCTACCGGAGGAGACCTGGCTGGGCAGGCAGGAGCCCAGCAAGCGCGGGTCTTGCGTAGGGCAAGGCCCCGATGCACTGGGGTTACACGCCCTGCGGCATGTGCTCCGCCTCGTCGCGGCGCCGAATGTCCGCTCGGACGACGTCCCCGGTGCACCCGTGTGGGCGAGGCCTCGCAGGCACGGTGCCGGGCCCACGACTGACACCGTGGGCAACCAGACCAGGAGGAGCGACATGAGCACTCAAGGGTGGAGCTTCGAAACCCGTCAGATCCACGCTGGACAGTCACCGGACAGCCAGACCAATGCCCGGGCACTGCCGATCTACCAGACGACGTCATACACCTTCAATGACACGACCCACGCGGCGAACCTGTTCGCACTCCAGGAGTTCGGCAACATCTACACGCGCATCATGAATCCCACGCAGGCCGTGGTGGAGGAGCGGGTGGCGTCCCTGGAGGGGGGCGTCGGCGCCCTCCTCGTCGCCAGCGGGCAGGCTGCCGAGACCCTCGCCCTGCTCAACCTCGCCGAGGCTGGTGACCACATCGTCAGCAGCCCCAGCCTGTACGGGGGCACCTACAACCTCTTCCACTACACCTTCCCGAAGTTGGGCATCGAGGTGAGCTTCGTCGAAAGCCAGGACGATGTGGATGCCTGGCGAGCTGCTGTCCGCCCGAATACCAAGGCGTTCTTCGCCGAGACCATCCCGAACCCCAAGAACGACATCCTCGACATTCGGGCTGTGGCTGACGTCGCCCACGAGGCGGGGGTGCCGCTCGTCGTGGACAACACCGTTGCCACGCCCTATCTGATCCGGCCGCTGGAGTGGGGCGCCGATATCGTCGTCCACTCGGCCACGAAGTACCTCGGTGGGCACGGAACGGCGATTGCCGGGGTCATCGTTGACGGTGGGGTATTCGACTACGCGCGGTATCCGGAGCGCTTCGCGAACTTCAACACCCCCGATCCGTCGTACCACGGTCTGGTCTACGCGCGGGACCTCGGTGTCGGCTCACCGCTCGGGGCCAACCTGTCCTACATCCTCAAGGCTCGGGTGCAGCTGCAGCGCGACCTCGGGCCAGCTGCCTCACCGTTCAACGCGTTCCTCATCGCTCAGGGCCTTGAGACCCTGAGCCTGCGCATGGAGCGGCACGTCAGCAACGCCCATGAGGTTGCCACCTACCTTGCTGGGCGAGACGAGGTCCTCACGGTTCACTACGCCGGCCTGCCGACCAGTCCGTGGTACTCCCTCGGGCGCACCTATGCACCCAAGGGGCCCGGCGCCGTGCTCGCCTTCGAGATCGACGGCGGGGTCGCCGCGGGTCGACGCTTCGTGGAGGGACTGTCGCTGTTCAGCCACGTTGCGAACATCGGCGACGTCCGCAGCCTCGTCATCCACCCCGCCTCGACCACCCACTCCCAGCTCACCCCGGCGGAGCAACTGACCGCGGGTGTGACCCCGGGTCTGGTCCGGCTGGCCGTCGGACTCGAGGGGATCGCCGACATCCTCGCCGATCTCGATGGTGGCTTCCGGGCTGCCAAGGGCGCCTAGGTGGCAGAACCCCAATCCGAGGTCGCCGTCCCCGCTACTGGAGCGTGGCGGGACGGCGACCCACCGGGCTCTCGGCGGTTCGCCGATCTCGGCCCGGTGGATCTCGAGTTGGGGGGCCGCCTGCCTAATGTCCGCGTCGCGTATGAGACCCACGGGATCCTCGCGGCGGACGCGGGGAATGCGGTCCTCATCCATCATGCCCTGACCGGCGACTCCCACGTGGCGGGTCCAGCCAGCCCGGGACAGGCGGCCGGCTGGTGGGAGGGGCTGATCGGACCTGGCCGGCCGCTGGATACCGATCGCTGGTTCATCGTCTGCCCGAACGTCCTCGGGGGCTGCCAGGGCACAACCGGACCGGCCTCAACGGCGCCCGATGGATCTGCCTGGGGGTCGCGGTTCCCCAGGATCACCGTGGGTGACCAGGTCGTTGTCGAGCGGCTGCTCGCCGACCGGCTGGGAATCGAGCGATTCGCCCTGGTCATCGGTGGCTCCATGGGCGGGATGCGCGCGCTTGAGTGGTTGGTTGCGACCCCCCATCGGGTGGGGGGTGCCGTGCTGCTGGCCACCTGTGCGGCGGCGACCGCTGACCAGATCGCGACCCAGTCCGCGCAGATCCTTGCCATCACCGCCGACCCCCACTGGCGGGGGGGCGACTACTACGACGCGGCACCGGGGGAGGGACCTCATCGCGGCCTCGGCCTTGCTCGACGCTTTGCGCACCTGACCTACCGCAGCGATGAGGAACTCGAGGGGCGGTTCGGCCGGCAGCCGCAGGCGGGAGAGGACCCGCTGGGGGACGGCCGCTTCGCCGTCCAGTCGTACCTCGACCATCAGGCTGTCAAGCTTGCGCGACGCTTCGATGCGAACGCCTACATCGTGCTCACCGATGCGATGAGCACCTTTGACGTCGGACGTCATCGGGGTGGTGTTGCGGCGGCGCTCAGCCGGGTGACCACACCGGTTCACGTCGCCGGTATCGACACCGACCGGCTCTACCCATTACGGCTCCAGCGTGCCCTTGTCGAGCTGATTCCGACCGCGGCACCGCTGCGGGTGATCTCCTCCGCGGTCGGTCATGACGGGTTCCTCGTTGAGGTGGACGAGGTGGGATCGATCGTCCGGCAGGCGCTTGGCCAGGGCGGTTCAGCGCCCATCCGTTGAGGGCGATTGCACTGTGGCCTTCGACCCCGTCGGTGCGGGCCGGCGTTCGCGGATCGAATAGGCGGGGCAGTCATGCCCCGATGAGTGTGGACGGGGCAGAGCGGATGACGCATCGGACCTAGCGTCGCCGAATGCTCTCCCCATCCCGCCCTGCGCCTCGCAACCAGCACCCCGGGGCATCACCTGCCCTGTCACGCTCCCTCGGCGTCCTCGTTCTCGCCACTGCAATGCTCCTGCTCGTCCACGCTGGGGCTGCCGCCGGGCCCCCCGGTGCTCGTCACGGGGGAGCGTCGGCGCCACCGGGCTCCGTGACGCCCGCACAGCTGCGGATGCCGGCCGCTGACATCGACGTCTCTCCCACCGATGACGGGTACACCGTCCGCGGCTCCCTGCTTCTGACCGACGGCTTCACCGGCAGCTCTGACCAGCGTCGACAGGCCGCGGTCTGCCCCGACTGCACCTGGCGGATCACCGACTTCTGCCCCACGCGTGCCGACGGGGATGTCATCAACGTCTGCATCGGGACCACGCCCGCGTGTCGAGCGGGAACGGTCCGTATGCGCGTATGGCGCGCACGTGAGGGGGAACCCTTCCAGCCGTGGGGAAGCGCCTGCATCGGACCGGCTGGTCCGGTTACCGTGCGCGAGGTCACATCCCGGCTGCGCGAGGAGGTCCCCATCCACCTGCCGCAGTCGGCCGTGCGCGTTCATCCGCCGGTGGCCCTCACCCGACTCCCCGTCTGGTTCGCTGATGACATCGAGGGGCCGCAGACGATGACAGTTCAGGTGCTTGGCATCGATGTGGCGGTCCGAGCCGAGCCCGTGTGCACCTGGCGGGTGAGCCCACGGGAGTCGACGTGGACGACTGTCGGCGTCGCAGCCGGGTGTGCGGTGCCAGTTGGGACGACCGCCGGGACCGGTTGGTCCGGCAGCACTCCGGGGACCTTCCGATCGGATGCCGCCCACGTCTTCCGGCGTCCGGGGGTGCACCCGGTGCGACTCGATGTCGACTGGCATGCACGGTGGTGGCTGCCCGGCGAGGATGACGTTCCCGGGCAGTGGGTTGAGGGCATCGTCAGCCAGCAGCCACGGCTGGGCAGCGTTGTGGTGAGGGATGCGGTTGGAATCCTGCGCACCGGGTAGGTGATCTGGCCGGTTTGGCCCGAAGCCAGGGTGCCGGGAATGGCGTTCGACCGTCGGCCGTTGCCACGTGGGAAGATGACGGGATGCCCGGTGTGGACTTGACGTCTGCTCGTGGCGACCACACCCAGCTCACATTGAGGTAAGGGAGCGCCCGTGGCAGGGACGAAGGCACAACCGGCGGTGCGCGCGAGGGCGGGCAGTCGCAGCGCCGGGGCGGGGGTGTCCGTGGTGGCGAAGAAGGCGCCCGCGAAGCAGGCGGCGGCGAAGACCCTCGCGGTGAAGGCTCCCGTGAAGAAGGCCGCCCCGGCGAAGAAGGCTCCGGCGAAGCAGGTTCCCGCGAAGCAGGTTCCCGCGAAGCAGGCGCCGGTGAAGGCCCTCGCGAAGAAGGCGGCCCCGGCGAAGAAGGCGGCCCCGGCAAGGAAGGCGGCCCCGGCGAAGCAGGCCGCCCCGGCGAAGCAGGCCGCCCTCGCGAAAAAGGCCGCCCCCGCGAAGAAGGCTCCCGCGAAAAAGGCCGCCCCGGTCGGGGTGCCGGCCGCCGCTGCGGCGCCAACCGGCGACGCGATCGCCGACGTCGAGGTCGTCCATACCCCCGACGGCCTGGTCATCCTCAGCGACGACGTCACCTCTGTCGATCTCCACGAGGCGGCCGGACTCGAGCAGGAACTGGAGAAGGATCTCGCTGCCGACCTGGAGCCGGAGGGGGCGATCAGCCCGGAGGAGGATGCCAGTTTCGTCCTGTCCGATGCCGATGACACCGATGAGCCCGTCCAGCAGGTGACGGTGGCGGGGGCGACCGCTGACCCGGTCAAGGACTACCTCAAGCAGATCGGCAAGGTTCCCCTGCTCAACGCTGAGGAGGAGGTTCAGCTCGCCAAGCGGATCGAGGCCGGGCTCTTCGCGGAGGAGCGACTTGCGGCGACCGACATCAAGGACAAGCGCCTGCGCAGGGACATGGAGTGGGTGGCGGAGGATGGGCGGCGGGCGAAGAACCACCTGCTGGAGGCGAACCTGCGATTGGTCGTCTCACTGGCCAAGCGCTATACCGGTCGGGGAATGCTGTTCCTTGATCTCATCCAGGAGGGCAACCTCGGCCTGATCCGGGCGGTGGAGAAGTTCGACTACACAAAGGGCTACAAGTTCTCGACCTATGCGACATGGTGGATTCGGCAGGCGATCACCCGTGCAATGGCCGATCAGGCCAGAACCATTCGCATCCCCGTCCACATGGTGGAGGTCATCAACAAGCTCGCGCGCGTCCAGCGCCAGATGCTTCAGGACCTCGGCCGCGAACCGACTCCGGAGGAGCTCGCGCGCGAGCTTGACATGACTGCCGAGAAGGTCGTCGAGGTACAGAAATACGGTCGTGAGCCCATCTCACTCCATACCCCGCTCGGGGAGGAAGGGGACAGCGAGTTCGGAGACCTGATCGAGGACTCCGAAGCCATCGTCCCCAGCGATGCGGTGTCCTTCACCCTGCTGCAGGAGCAGCTCGACAGCGTGCTCGAAACGCTCAGCGAGCGGGAGCGGGGGGTTGTTCGCCTCCGCTTCGGGCTCACCGACGGGCAGCCGAAGACCCTCGACGAGATCGGCCATGTCTACGGCGTGACGCGGGAGCGGATCCGGCAGATCGAGTCCAAGACGATGTCGAAGCTGCGGCATCCCTCGCGATCTCAGGTGCTGCGCGACTACCTCGACTGAGTTGTCCCTAACGGTTGGGTGTGAGCTGTTCCCACGGTTTACCCGGAATCGAGGTCCTCTGTGGGAGGCACGGACCCGAAGCGATGGCGGACTCGCCGCAGCGCCGCGAAGTACTCACGGGTGAATCGCTGCTGCAGGTGTCTAGGGATCTCGGACTGCCAGCGGCCGGCGTGGCTGCGCTCCGGGGGCATCTGCTGGGTCAGGTAGGCCCACTCAGCGGCCCCGTCCAGGTTCAGGAAGCCGATAAGGCGCTCGAATGTGGGCCGACGGTGGCGGATGACGAGGTCCTCCAAGCGCACCGTGAGCACCCCGGGAGTGTGGCTGCGCTCCAGCCCCCGGTACGCCTCGGTCAGCCGGCGTTCCCACCAGCGCAGCGCCGCGAACGGCTCACTGGGCCCCCAGGACCTGCCGATCACGGAGGCGGCCGTATCCCGGCCATCCCGCACGACATGGACCACCCGAGCCGCCGGGAGCAGCGTGAGCAGGTCCGCGGCGGCTCGCGCGTTGTCTGGTGTGCTCTCGATCCAGCCCGCCGGTGAGCCGGTGACCCGTGTTCCGGTGACCGATGCGTCGGGAGCGCCGCACAGTGTGCCGAGCACGGTTTCCGCGAGGGTCCGTGCGGACGTGAGCGGGTCCGCGGTGAAGGCGGATATGAAGTCCGCGAGCGCCCTGTCCAGGTCGTCGGCGGTCATCCCGCGATGCAGTCCCCGGGCTCGACCGTCGCCCATGTCACGGTTGAACCACCACCCCCGCATGCGAGCCGTGAATTGTTCCTCAGACACGACCCCGAGGCGTCGCCGAAGTGCCAGCGGTGCCAGTGCGGCCAGCGGCATCCGGGCGATCATTCGTCGGTGTCCGCCCGAGCAGCAGGCGAGCAGGTCGAGCAGCCCGCCACGATCGGTGAGGAACCTCACCTCCGTGGGCACCGTCCGCGCCAGCTGCGGTCCGGCGGCAAGCATGTGGCTCAGGACGGTCGTGCCGCTGCGTCCCGTGCCGCCGATGAAGACCCCCGTCGGTCCGACGCCCGTCACGGCCGTACTCTCCCACTCGCTCCTCCGGTGCGCGCCACTCCGGAGTGGGTCGCGCGGCCGATGTCGCTCCGCTTGCGGCTAGCGTGAAGCGGTGGGCACCCCGACACGTCGCGGCAAACGCGGCGACGGCTACGACGCCCACGACCTCACGGCACTGGCGGGACTCGACGCCGTCCGGAAGCGGCCGGGCATGTACATCGGCGCCACCGATGCCCGGGGGCTGCTTCACTGCGTGGCCGAATTGATGGACAACGCCGTGGATGAGGCGCTCGCCGGTCATGCCACGCACATCGCCGTCACCCTGCACGCCGATGGCTCGGTCAGCGTGGACGACAACGGTCGCGGTATCCCGGTGTCGACAGTTCCGGGCACCCGACTGAGCGGAGTGGAGCTGGTCATGACCCGCCTGCACGCCGGGGCCAAGTTCGGGGGTGGGAGTTACGGTGCGGCAGGTGGACTGCACGGGGTGGGCGCCAGCGTCGTCAATGCGCTTTCCGTCCGGCTCGATGTCGAGGTCGACCGCGAGGGCCGGACCCACCGTGCCTCCTTCCGTCGTGGGACGACCGGGACATTCGCGGGCGCAGGCCCCGATGCCCCCTTCACGCGGGCGGCGGGCCTTGTGGTGGGGGGACGGACGAGGCGGTCGGCCACCGGCACACGCATCCGTTTCTGGCCGGACGGGCAGATCTTCGGGGCCGACGTGCGCATCGATGCCCAGGCCCTCCAGCAGCGCGCCCGCCAGACCTCGTACCTCGTTCCGGGGCTGACCTTGGTCGTGTCCGATGAGCGGACGGGGCAGGCTGCAGTCGAGCAGTTCCATGCTCGCGGCGGCCTGGCCGAGTACGCGGGGCAGCTCGCCCCCGATCCGGCCACGAGTCCGGTGATCCGTCTGATCGGCCAGGGGATGTTCACCGAGCACGTTCCGGTCCTCGATGAGCGCGGCCAGCTCACACCCAGGGATGTCGAGCGCGAGGTGGCGGTCGACATTGCCCTGCGCTGGACGCAGGGTGAGGACACCACCATCCGGTCCTTCGTCAATGTCGTCCCCACACCCGGCGGCGGGGCGCACGTGGTCGGGTTCGAGCGGGGGCTGGTCAAGGTTGTGACCGACCGGGTCCGGGCTCAGCGGCTGCTGCGCGGTGAGGGGGAGACGGTGGCGAAGGAGGATGTCCTTGAGGGACTGACCGCCCTCATCGCCGTGCGCCTGCCGGAGCCCCAGTTCGAGGGCCAGACCAAGGATGTGCTCGGCACCGGGGCGGTCAGCGGGATCGTCAACCGGGTCACCACGGCCGAGTTGCTGCGCTGGTTCCAGTCCCCACCGCGTGGTGAGAAGCAGGCGACCCGAGCCGTTCTGGACAAGGTCGCCGGTGCCGCACGGGCACGTGCCGCGGCACGCCGCCACCGTGATGTGCAGCGGCGCGCCAATGCGCTTGAGGCATCAAGCCTGCCGGCGAAGCTTGCTGACTGCCGCAGCGACGATCTCGAGCGGACCGAGCTGTTCATCGTCGAGGGTGACTCAGCCCTCGGCACCGCCAAGCTCGCCCGGGACTCGGAGTTTCAGGCCCTGCTGCCCATCCGGGGCAAGATCCTCAACGTCCAGCGGGCTTCGCTGGCGGAGATGCTCGGCAATGCCGAGTGCTCTGCCATTGTGCAGGTCATCGGCGCAGGCAGCGGCCGGTCCTTCGATCCTGCCGGTGTGCGATACGGCCGGGTCATCCTGATGAGTGATGCTGACGTCGATGGGGCGCACATCCGCTGCCTGCTGCTCACGCTCATCCATCGGTACCTGCGGCCACTGCTTGACACGGGGCGGGTCTTCGCAGCCGTCCCGCCGCTTTTCCGCATGGAGGTTGCGTCCCGTTCCGCCGGCCGCGATGAGGTGATCTACGCCTATTCCGATGCCGAGCTGCGAGGGCTCCTCGCACAGTTCGCAACGGAGGGGCGGCGAGTCCGCGAGCCGATCCAGCGTTATAAGGGCCTCGGGGAGATGGACGCTCGCCAGCTGCGAGAGACGACGATGAATCCGGCCAGTCGAACCCTGCGGCGGATCACGGCTGCGGATGCGGAAACGATGGCACGCGCATTCGACCTGCTGATGGGGGCTGAGGTGGCTCCCCGGCGGGAGTTCCTCATCGCCGCGGCTGCCGGCCTGAGCCGGGATCGCCTCGACGTGTAGGGGCGCTGTCCCTTATCGGGGGTCGTTCATCCGTCAGGCTTCGTGCATCAATCGGGCCTCGTGCACATATCAGTGCCCGTGCATCCGGAACCGTCCGGTCGTTCGCAACTCCTGAAGGTCGATCTGCCCACCGCACCGGGCAAGGTCCGACAGTGCGAGCCGGGTTCCCAACCCCGTCCGGTACAGCAGCGGGGCGCATCGGCGGGCCGCCATCGCGCGGGCGCGGGTGAGGGGAGCCCACGGCCCCAGGCGTTCCGGCTCCCAGTCGGTCGGTCCGACCCCACCGGTTTCGCCAGCCAAGGCAACCGGTGGACCTTGGTCGCGCGAGGCACCGGCGTCCACATTGTGTCGGAAGATGCGGAAGAACGTCCTGATGAAGGCATGGGCCACCGTGCCGGGAACTCCGGCCTCTTCGCACCCCTTCGCCAGCATGGCGCGGGTGCGCGTGCCGTTGCAGGAGTCGTACCAGTGCGCCCAGTCCTCCTGCGGCGGCTGCGGTGCATCAGGCGAGGGCGCGATGGGCTCGGCATTGCTTGGCTGAGGCCGGTTGCGAATCGGGTCATCCCAGCGAACCGTGTGGACGGCTGGAGTTGACCGCAGCGGCGCAAGGCCGACGGAGAGTTCCTCAACGACCTGCTCGAACACTCCCGCCCCCGGCGGCCAATGCGCAGGCAGTCCGCTGCAGACGCGCGCGACCGCGCCCAGCACATCGCTGCGCTGGACTCCGTAGTAGACCTTGGTCACGAACGGATAGGCGATCCTCGCCATGCGCTCGGCTGGGTCCGGCTCCTCCCGGGTGTAGCCCTCCCTGCCGCCGAGCCAGCTGCCGCGCGCCGAGATGAGTGTGAACGCACCGGGCGGCCGGTCGGCCAGCGCGAACATCCCCTGGCCGATGCAGGTGCCAACATCCGGTGATCGGCGGAGCTCCGCGAGACAGGCCTGCGTACCGGAACGCAGTGCGGTGTCGTCGTCGGCGAGGATCATCCCGAATGGGGTGGCCAGGTGATCGGCGAGATGGCCGAAGCGCCGAGCGAAACTCCGCTCATGGACGTAGGTGATGTTCGGTGAGGCGCCTGCGGTCTCCGCCGCCTCGGGGTCGGCCACATCCGACCCGTCGAGGATGAGCAGCCGTGCATTCGTGCGCGCCCACAGGGCGACCTGGCGATGCATGAGCGTGCGCCGCTGGTAGGAGAAGAGCGCCACCGTGAGGTCCGAGAACGCCTCATCATGGGCGCTGGCAGGGGCGCGCCGCATCAGGTCGACCAGTGCCTGTGAGGTCACGGGCCACCCATGCGGATATCGTGTCACGACGATGCCGCCGGCGGGTGGTGGGCAGGCCCGCAGCCCAACACGAGCTCGGGGCGGTGGCGATGACCAAGGAGGGGGTCCGGGTGGAGTCGAGGGCCCGCACATGAAGGCAGTGATCCTCGCGGGGGGTCGGGGCACGCGCATCTCGGAGGAGACCCATATCCGTCCCAAGCCGATGATCGAGGTGGGCGGCCGGCCGCTGCTCTGGCACATCATGAAGATCTATGGCGCCCACGGCATCACCGAGTTCGTGGTCTGCTGCGGCTACCGCGGGTACGTCATCAAGGAGTACTTCGCCAACTACGGCCTCCACACATCTGACGTCACCATCGATCTGGTCACCAATGACACAACGGTGCACCAGCGCAACGGCGAGCCTTGGCGGGTGACGCTGGTCGACACCGGCGAGGACACGCAGACCGGTGGCCGGCTGCGCCGGGTGCGCGACTATCTGGATGGCACCTTCTGCCTGACCTACGGCGATGGTGTCGGCGATGTGGACATCACCTCGCTGGTCGCATTCCACCGATCCCAGGGCGTCCTTGCCACCGTCACCGGGGTGCAGCCGGCCGGCCGTTACGGCTCGCTGGCGATCGCTGGTGACCGCGTCACGGCCTTCCAGGAGAAGCCGCTCGGGGACGGCCAGTGGGTCAGCGCCGGATTCTTCGTCTGCGAGCCAGCCATGCTGGAGCTCATCGAGGGCGATGCGACCATCTGGGAGCAGGAACCGCTTCGTCAGGCGGCCACTGCTGGCGAGCTCGCGGTGTGGCAGCACCGGGGGTTCTGGTCGGCCATGGACACGCTGCGCGATCGCGACCAGCTCGAGGCGTTGTGGGCCAGTGGTGCGCCGCCCTGGCGCATGTGGTCGTGACCGGGGGGTGGGCCGGCCGGCGGGTGCTCGTCACCGGCCACACCGGGTTCAAGGGCAGTTGGCTGTGCACCTGGCTGCTCTCGCGGGGGGCCCGGGTCTCCGGGCTGGCATTGGAGCCGGAGCCGGGGCCATCCCTCTTCGAGGCCATGCGGTTGCGGGAGTGCATCGACCATGCGGTCGTCGATGTTCGGCACCCCGCATTGGTCGCGGAGCGGGTGGCCGAGGTGGACCCGGAGGTGACATTCCATCTCGCGGCCCAGTCGCTGGTGCGGCGCTCCTATGCGGAGCCGGAGTCGACCTGGCAGGTGAACCTCAATGGGACGATTGCCGTGATGTCTGCTCTCACCGAGCTGCCGGGCGAGCGGGTTGCCGTCATCGTCACCACTGACAAGGTGTATGCCGATGATCCCTCCGTGTTCGCCTACCGTGAGGCTGATCGTCTCGGTGGTCGGGATCCCTACAGTGCCAGCAAGGCTGCCGCCGAGCTTGCCTGCGCAAGTTGGCGCCACCTCGCATCAACCCAATCGCCGGGCCTGCGGATGGCCGCGGCTCGAGCCGGCAACGTCATCGGCGGGGGGGACTGGGCCGTTGACCGGCTGATCCCCGACTTCGTCCGTGCCCGGCTGGCGGGCACCGCGCTCACCATCCGCCGGCCAACGGCCATCCGGCCCTGGCAGCACGTCCTGGAGCCGCTTTCCGGCTATCTGCGCCTTGCGGAGCACCTCGGCGAGCACCTCGGCCTGCCGGGCGCGCAGGAGGGGGTCGAAGGCCGACCGACCGAGGTCGGTGCGATTCCCCCCGACGGAAACGCCACGACGGGAGATGCGCCGGTGCCACCCCGGAGCATCCTTGCCGCGGTGAACTTCGGCCCGGACCCGAGCGCTCGCCGTCAGGTGAGCGAGGTGCTCACCCTCGCCGAGCGGCACTGGCCCGGTCCGGCAACGGTCATCGTTCCCGACGGACCGGTGGAGACCGCCACCCTCTGGCTCAGCAGTGACCTCGCACGAGGTGAGCTCGGCTGGGCGCCGCGCTGGGATCTGCCCCGCGCCCTCGCCATGACCCTCAGCTGGTACCAGCGGGTCGCCGAGGGTGCCGATGCGATGGCGGTCACCCGCGAGCAGATTGCCGCCTACGAGTCGAGCCCACCTCTTGCCGCAGGGTCGCAGTGACGGAACTGGACGTTCGGGCAACTCCGATCGAGGGGGTGCTCCTCCTCGCCGGGCACCACCACGACGACGACCGTGGCAGCCTGACCCGCCTGTATGACGACGCGGTGTCCGAGTCCCTCGGCTGGCCGTTCACCGTGCGCGCCATCAACCTCACCAGAACCCGACTGCGGGGCACCCTCAAGGGCCTGCACGCACAGCGCGCCCCAGGTTCGGAGTCGAAGCTCATCACCTGCCTGGCCGGCGAGGTCTTCGACGTCGGTGTTGACCTGCGGTGGGGGTCGCCGACCTATGGCACGTGGTTTGCCACGACGTTGCGCGCCGACGAGCCGGTGAGTGTCCTACTGCCGGCCGGCGTCGCCCATGCCGTCCAGTCGCTCACCGACGATGCGGTCGTCCACTATGTGCACAGCGCCGCATACGACCCTGCCCTTGAGGTCGGTGTGGATGCCCTCGACCCCGAGCTCGCAATCGCCTGGCCACTGCCCGTCAGCACCCGATCAGCGCGCGATGCGGCCCTGCCCGCCCTGCACGCGATCACCCCCCTGCTCCCAACGGGCGCACCGCCCCCGACCGCGGGGCACCCATGATGGAGTGCCGCAACTGCGGAGGCCAGGCCGAGATCGTCGTGCTCGACCTCGGCAGCGCGCCCCTGTCCAACCGCTACCTCACCTCGACCACGCTGTGGGAGCCGGAGGCTTGGTACCCGCTGCGGCTCGTCGCGTGCGCCACCTGCTGGCTGGTGCAGACCGAGGTCGCCCTGCCGGAGGATGAGATCTTCACGCCGGAGTACGCCTACCTCAGCTCCACCTCCCCGACGTGGCTTGCCCACGCCGCCGCATTCACCGCGGCGATGGTCGATCGGCTGTCGCTGACGGCAGCCAGCCGTGTTGTCGAGGTCGCTGCCAATGACGGGTACCTGCTGCAGTTCGTCCAGCAGCGGGCGATCCCGTGCTTGGGCGTTGAGCCCACGGCGAGCACTGCCGCAATCGCACGAGAGCGCGGGATCGCGATCGCGGAGTGCTTCCTCACCGCCCAGTCGGCAGTGCAGATCCGCAGCGAGTTCGGGCCGGCCGATCTGGTGATCGCGAACAACGTGCTTGCCCACGTACCGGATCTGGCGGACTTCGTCAGCGGGCTGCGTGAGCTGCTTGCCCCCCATGGGGTGCTCAGCCTGGAGTTCCCGCACCTGTGCCCCTTTGTTGAGGAGGGGCTGTTCGACACGGCCTACCACGAGCACTACTCGTACCTGAGCCTGCATGCGGTTGCCGACATCCTGCGCCGACAGGGGCTTGCGGTGATCGACGTCGAACGCATCCCCACCCACGGCGGATCCCTGCGCGTCCTGGCCCAGCGCGCGACCGCCGGCACCGAGCCGACAGCGGCGGTGGCCAGCCTGTGTGCTGATGAGCGCGCCCGGGGGGTGCTCACCCCCGAGTACTACGCCGGCATGCAGGGTGCGGCGGAGCGGACCGCCCACGACCTCCTCACCCACCTGCTCGCCGCCCGCGCGGCGGGCCGCTGCGTCGTCGGCTACGGCGCGGCGGCCAAGGGCAACACCCTGCTCAACTTCGCCGGAGTCCGCCCCAACCTTCTCGAGTACGTCGTCGACCGCAGCGCCTGGAAGATCGGGCGGTTCCTTCCGGGCAGCCGGATCCCGATCCACGATGAGCAGCGGCTGCGGCAGACGCGACCGGCGGAGATCTGCGTACTGCCGTGGAACCTCGCCGCGGAGGTCGGCACCCAGTTGGCGTACACCCGTGACTGGGGGGCGCGCGTGTTCAGCGCGGTCCCGCGAATCCGAGAGGTGGCGTCGACGTGATCCGATGCCCCCGGGGACGCGGCGGACGGTCCTGAAACGGGAGGCGACGGTGCTCGTCACCGGGAGCAGCGGTTTCCTCGGCCGGGTGACGGTACCCGCGCTGGTGCGGTGCGGTCCGGCAGCGGTGGCGGTCTGGGACCGAGCCGTGCACGGTGACCTCCGCGATCCGACGGCGGTGTCCGCGGCGCTGAGCGCCCTGCGCCCCACAGTGGTGCTGCACCTCGCGTGGGAGAGCACCGCCGCCGCCGGGTACGACCGGGATGCCCGAAATGCCGACTGGTGCGAGGTCACGCGGCACCTGGCGGCGGCCTGCTGGGCCCGCGGGGTGCACATCGTCGGTGTCGGCTCGGGCATCGAGGTGACCGCGGGGCCGAGTGGGCGCACGCCCTATGCCCTGGCCAAGCGGGCAACCCTCGCCGGATTGCGGGCGGGGGTCCCCCCCCGCGGGTGGACGTGGGCGCGTCCGTTCTGGATCTTTTCCGCACCCGATCGCCGGCCGCGCCTGCTTGCCGATGCCCTGGCAGCCGACCGGCCGTTCCGGCCCCGCACCCCGGATGCGCGGCTGGACTTCGTCGAGGTCCGCGATGTCGCCGAGGCGCTGGCCCTGCTCGCGATGCGAGCCCCCGGGGGAGTGGTGGACATCGGTGGCGGCCGTGCGCGGACCGTGGCCGAACTGCTGTCCGCTCACGGCGTGGTGACCGCCGCCGCTGGCCCCCCGCTCGCCCGCGGGGTGCGCGGCCCGGCCGTGCCCATGGCGAACATCGGACGCCTGCTGCGCTGGGGGTGGACTCCGCAGTGGACGACGAGGCTCTTCAGCGGTGGGGAGCGGCTGGCCGAGGCTCGATGAGCGGAGCGCAGCCGGGTTCCGCGGCTGTGCGCACCGTCACCTCCCACCCGTCACCACTGACCGGAGCGCGCCCGCAGGAGGCGGGGACCGGTGGCACGTCGACGGCACGCACCCCTACCCGCCACCGCCGGCCATCGGGGGTCCTCACGTGCACGCCGTCGTCCTCCGTCACTTCGCAGGCCACTGGGCGGGGGTAGCCGGCGGCCTGCAGTGCGCCGATCTCGGCCGCCTGCAGCCGGCCCGGCAGGGACACCCGGCCACGGGCATGGTGAAGCATTCGCGCAGGGGCCTGTTCGGGTGAGCACCGTCCGAACATCCACCCGCTGGGAAGGTCGAGGACGACCGGTGCGAAGCGGTGGCCCCCCAGGTGGGAGGCCTCCAGCACAGTCCCGGTACCGCTGGCCAGCCGCTGGGCGGTGGGACGGCCGAGGACGCCGCAGCAGGGGTCGCGGCGGGCGTTGACGCACACGAGGGTCACCGGGTCAGCGGGAGCCCAGCCCGCGGGAACGGCCCCCCCGGCGACCGCGGCGATGGTTGACGGCAGCGCGGTGATCAGCTCCTCCGGCGTCAGGTGGGCGGTGGCCAGCCAGGCCGAATGCGGGGTGCAGTGGGCCACCCAGCAGCGTCGGCGGCCGGTGCGTTCGGCTCCGCCGTCGGTGGGGAGGTCCGGCAGCGTTCGATCCGGGGATGCCTGATCGCGGCTACCGGTCCGCACTGGCCGGGTGAGGACGACCGCCACCCCCGGGATGCCGGCCGTTGCCGCCGCGAGGGCGGCGCCGAGCGGGCCGCGTGCCGTTGCTGGTGCCCGCTCCCCCCAGGGGCCCGGGTCGGCCACGAGCAGCCAGATCGGCGTGTGCGGGGCAGTGCCGGCCAACGGCTCGGCACCTGCTCGGGAGAGGCCGGAGCAGGCCGCCTGCGGATTCCAGGCAGCGCTCATGGTGCCGCGAAACCGAGCACCGCAATAGGTGCGGAGGTCGTGGCGCCCGACCCCCCCCGTGGTGTCGGCGGCGGCAGGGCGATGGCCTCGCCATGACCGCTCAGCGCCACCGGGTGGGCCGCGGCAACCGCGGTGCACAGGCCATCCTCACCGCGGCGCAGGCGCATCAGGCGCACCCCCCCCGTCCCGCGGCCGCGTCGGGGCAGGTCGGCCAGGGGGGTGACCTTCACACTGCCGGCGTCCGCCCCCGGCAGTGCCCCCGCCAGCGCCGCGACGGTGACGATCACCCCCTCGCTGAGCAGCCCGGCGGCTATCACCGCATCACCGGCCGCCAGTCGCATGCCCGCAATCGGCCGCGCCGAACGCCCGAGTGGGCGCAGTCCCCCGGCGAGTCGGATCGCCGCTCCATGCCGGCTCACGCAGACAAGGTCCACGTCCAGCCCGCCGGCAACGGCGGGGACGGCGTGGACGGCGACAACGCGGTCGCCCGCGTCGAGGGGGAGCAGGGTCCAGCGACCCCCACCGGTCGGGCGATCGGCCAACCGCACCCGCTTCACCATGCCGTGAGCGGTGACGAGCACAGCCTCGCCATCGCCGCTGTCCGGGAGCAGTCCGACCGGGGCAGCCCCAGGCGGCAGCCCCACAAGCTGGGCGGCTGGGTGGCCGGCGCGTGCACGGCCGGGGGAGTCGACGGGGATCGCCGACAGTTGCAGTGGGAGCACCTCGCCTTGATCACTGCACAGCAGCACTGCGGCGGACGCCGGAACCCGCACCACACCGATGAGCGCATCGGGCGGGAGGTCGCCCCCGCTGGGTCGTGTGGGGTCATCGGGGACCGGGGTGGCCGGACCGTCGCGGGAGCCGGCGGTGGCGCCCTCACAGCGCGCGCGCGCGAGCTGACCGGAGGCGGCAAGGCAGACCGTCCACACGCCGGTGAGGGGTTCGCCGGCGCCCCCGGGGCGCTCGGTCGGGGGGGGAGCGAGTGCCCCCACCTCCTGCTCGACCAGCACCGTCCGCCGGGGGGTGGGGTGCGCGGCGGCGACGGCGGCGAGCTCATCGGAGACCAGCCCCCGCAGTCGGTCCTCATCGGCGAGGATTGCGGACAGGCCGGCGATTCGCTCATCGAGATCCGCGGCCTCCGTCTCCAGCTCGATCCGGCTGAAGCGGGTGAGGCGGCGCAGGGGCATCTCCAGGATGTACTCGACCTGCTCGATGGTGAGGCCGAGGGCGGCCATCAGCCGATCCCGGGCGATGGCCGTGGTGTCGCTGGTGCGGACCAATGCGATGACCTCGTCGATGTCGATGATCGCCCGCAGCAGGCCGGTGAGGAGATGGCGACGGGCACTGGCCCGCTCGAGACGGTGCTGGGTGCGGCGCCGGGTGATGGTGAGCCGGTGGTCGAGGTAGACGTCGAGCAGTTCCAGCAGCCCGAGGGTGCGCGGTTGGCCGTCGACGATGGCGACCGCATTGATGCTGAAGGACTCCTCCAGGGCCGTCAGCCGGTAGAGCGTTGCCAGCGCGACCTCGGGGTCGGTGCCTGACTTCAGTCCGATCACAAGTCGGGTGCCCTGTGCCATGTCGGTCAGATCGGTGAGATCGCTGACGAAGGTGACGGTGCGCGCGGTGACGAGGTCACGAATGCGCGCAATCACCCGCTCGGGGCCCACATTGAAGGGCATCTCCGTCACCACCAGGGCGGCGCGGCGGGCCGTCACCTGCTCGACATGGATACGCGCGCGGATCCGGAAGGTGCCCCGGCCGTGCGCGTAGGCGTCGATGACCCCTGCCTGGCCGCTGATGATCCCCCCGGTGGGCAGATCCGGTCCCGGCAGCACCGCCATCACCTGGGCGAGCTCGCACCTGGGTTGGGAGAGGCGAAGCCGCGCTGCGGCGATCACCTCCCCGAGGTTGTGAGGCGCCATCGTCGTCGCCATCCCGACGGCGATGCCGGAAGCCCCGTTGACGAGGAGGCAGGGGTAGGCCGCGGGCAGGACGATCGGCTCCTGCTCCCGTCCGTCGTAGTTGGCCACCATGTCGACGACCTGCTCATCGAGTGACTCGGTCATGAGCATCGCCGCCGGTGCCAGGCGGCATTCGGTGTAGCGCATGGCCGCCGGCCCATCGTCGGGGGATCCGAAGTTCCCATGGCCGTCGATCAGCGGCAGCCGCATGACGAACGGCTGCGCCATGCGCACGAGGGCGTCGTAGATCGCGCTGTCGCCGTGGGGGTGCAGACGCCCCATCACCTCGCCGACGACGCGGGCGCTCTTGACGTGCCCGCGATCGGGTCGCAGTCCGAGCTGGGACATCTGGTAGAGAATCCGCCGCTGGACCGGCTTGAGGCCATCGCGGGCATCCGGCAGGGCCCGGGCGTAGATGACGGAGTAGGCGTACTCGAGAAAACTGGTGCGCATCTCCTCGCCGACGTCGATGTCGACGATGCGGCCGACCTCCCCCTCCGGTGCCGCGGCGGGGGCTCGGCGCGACGGCACCGCCTGATCCTGCCATCGGCTGGACGGGTGCCAAGATGGCGGGGTGAACCCCGCCTCGGCGACCGCGCTGCGCGCCGACATCGAACGCAGTGGCTACTACCCCGAGCTCATGTCCGATGCGCTGGCGACCGCCCTCGGTGAGGAGTCCGTCACCTGCTACGTCGTCCACCATGAGGCGACGTTCGACCGGGATGAGCTGCGACGCCACCTCACCGTTCTCGCCCTCACCCCGAGCCGGCTGATCGTCGGCCATACCGATGAGCACCCGCCGGACGACACCTGTCCGGTGCCCTACGCAACCGCCGCGACGGAGGCCGTCCGGCTGGACCGCATCACGTCAGTGGTCATCACCCGAATGGTCGCCGAGCCCGCCGAACACCGGGTCGGGGCGCCGCTGCGGGAGGTGTACCTGACCATCGGCTGGTCATCGGTTGGCCGACTTGAGTTGGAGCCGGCCACCTGCGGGGACCCCACCTGCGAGGCAGATCATGGCTATACCGGCACCCTGAGCCCGGATGACTTCAGCCTGCGGGTGTCGGAGGTCGCCGACGGGGCCGATGTCGTTGCGCAGGTGCTCGCCTTCGCCGCCGAGGTCTCCCGGGTCACCTCGGCCCGCCCCTGAGCGGTCGTGGCCGAGCTCGTCTTCTACTGCGGGACGATGGACTGCGGCAAGTCCACTCTCGCCCTGCAGACCGATCACAACCACGCCAGCCGCGGTCGACAGGGACGGATCTTCACCCGGTTCGACCGGGCGGGAGCGGATGTCATGTCCAGCCGGCTGGGGCTGAGCCGGCCGGCATGGGAGGTGACCGAGGACCTCGACTTCGCCGGGCATGTCATCACTGCGCTTGGCCGGGGGGAGGTCGTGGACTACCTCATCTGCGATGAGGTGCAGTTCTACACCCCGGCGCAGATCGACCAGCTGGCGCGGCTGGTGGACGATGTCGGAGTCGACGTCTTCGCCTTCGGCATCACCACCGACTTCCGCACCCACCTGTTCCCCGGCTCCCAGCGCCTGCTCGAGCTGGCCGACCGGGTGCATGTGCTGCAGGTGGCCGCCCTGTGCTGGTGCGGGGCCCGGGCCACCCACAATGCCCGCACGGTGGACGGGGTGATGGTGGTGGAGGGTGCGCAGGTCGTCCCCGGGGACACCGGTGAGGCAGCGCCCACCGCCGGCCGCGTCGCCTATGAGGTCCTGTGCCGGGCCCACCATCGCCGACGGTTGACCGCAGCCACCGCACAGGCCGCGCACATGTCGCCGGCGCCGCTGCCCTTTCCCGGGGGATGATCCGGACGCCTTTCGTCCCCACCGCCGGCCCGGGCGCTGTCAGGTCAGCCGGCGTGGCCGGGTGCTGTCAGGTCAGTCCTCCTGCCGGGCGCCGAAGAGGATCTCGTCCCAGCTCGGCACGGTCGCCCGCCGCCGCCGCGCACCGGGCCGGACCGGCGGGATGACCTCGGTGGGTCGCTCCGGCGCGGGCCTGCTGATCGGTGCTGTCGGCCGCTCCGGGGCCGGGCGGGACCCCGGGCGTTCGGCTCCGGCTGCCCCGGGGGCGCGCGTGGCCGGCTGCGGTGCCGTGTCGTCGGCCCGCCGGGTCGGGTGAGCGGGGGACCCCGGTCGCGCTCGTTCAAGGGGCATGGTGTCCTCGCGGGCAGGGACGGCACGTCGTGGCGTCGTTGTGCTGCGCGGCCGCGGATCGGGGGCTGGGCCGACCGCCGGAGCTCGGCCGAGGCCATGGATCTCGCGGGCGAGATCATCGTCCGGGGCCAGGCTGTTGACGTCCGGGTCGAACAGCCACACCGCCTCCTCCCCGGCCAGCTCCACAGCCACCGACCACCGGCCGTTGTCCCGGCGCCAGGCATCCCAGATGAGGTCAGCCGCCTCACTGGGCTGCCCACCGCGCTCGGCGTGGGCGAGGACGCACTCGAGCAGGCTGCGTGGGCTCACCCCGCCGGCAACGAGGACCCGGCTGGCCCGCTGCGCCATCCACGCCCGCTCCTGCAGGACTGGTGCGGCGAACCGCTCGACTCGGTCCACGTCCATGCCGGTGATCTCGGCCAGCTGCTCCGGCGTTGCGCCGGCGCGGATCTCACTTTGGATCTCCGCCGGTCGCAGGTCGCGGCCGGGGGTGACCTCGGCGGCCGCCGAGCGGGGTCGCTCGCGGACGGCGGCGGCGATGATCTCGTCCACGGGGATGCTGAACTGCTCGCCGGCGGGGTCGGTGGCGAGCAGGGTGCGGCCATCGGGGCTCAGTCCCGTGAAGCGCAACTCCCGCATGGGGCCATCATGGTCGCTCGCTACAGCGAGGACGCGCCAACCGGGTCGGCGCGTCGGTCGCTCGTGTCCGCGCGGGCCAGCCACGGTCGCAGCACCGTGACCGCGAGGAGCATCAGGCCGCCCGCGGTGGCCGCGGTCGCGTACCCGGCGCTCGCGCCGGTCCGGTCGATCAGCCATCCGGCCAGTGGTGCGACCAGCGCGATGCCCACGCCCAGGCCGCTGATTGACCATGCCAGTCCCTCGGTCAGCTGCCGTGGCGGGAGGACACGCTCAATGAGTGCATACCCGGTGATGAGGGTGGGGGCGATCACGCTGCCGGCGAGCATCAGCATCACCCCCAGCGCCCACGCGGCGGTGATGAACGGCATGACCAGCGTGGTGGCGAATACCAGGACGCTGGCCCACAGCAGCCGGTCGGGCAGCGGTGTTCGCAGGTGGCGGGTGCCGTAGATCAGGCCGGCGACGAGGCTGCCCACGGCGTACAGGGCGAGCAGGACCCCCGCCATTGCCGGCTGGTTGCGTTCACCTGCGAAGGCCACCGTGCTGAGCTCCATGGCGCCGAACAGCGCCCCGAACAGCGCGAATACGACAACCAGGCCCGCCAGTCCCGGCTGACGGATGACCGCGCGGTGGCGCGGTCCGGTGTGGGGGAGCACCGGCGGGGCGGTCTGCGGCTGGCGGGTGAGCCATGCCGCGCCGACGGCGACGATCAGCGCACTGGCGAGCACCGCGGAGCCGGGACCAAGGGCGACGACAAGGAGGGTGGCAAGCGGTGGGCCGAGGACGAAGATCACCTCGTCCAGCACGCTCTCCAGCGCAAAGGCGGTGTGGGTGGCACGCCCGACGCTTCCCTGCCCGGTGGCGTCCAGTCGCGTGCGGATCAGGGCCACCCAGCGGGCGCGGATGAAACCGCCGTAGCCCAACTGCGTCGCCCCGGCGAGGCTCGCCAGCGCCAGTCCCACCGCCAGTGGAGCACTGTTCAGCAGGGCGATCACCGAGCCGATCAGGCAGGCCACATGCACGGTGGTGAACCACGGCAGAACGCGAGCCTGCCCGATGCGGTCGGCCAGCCGGGAGGTCAGCGGCGAGCCGACCGCCACCGACAGTGCGTACCCGGCCGACACCACCCCGGCCAGGGCGTAGGAGCCGGTGACCTCCGCCACCAGCAGGATGTACCCCAGCCCGTACATCGCAATCGGCAGCCGTGCGACGACGCCGGCTGCGCAGAACTGTGCGGCTCCCGGAGCGCGCAGCAGCCGGGCGTACGGGGTGAGCATGTCACTCACGGTAGCCCCCGGCGGGGCGGTGCCGGAATCGGCGGACTGCGTGCGGGTGTCCCGGTTCGCGGCAGCGGTGCTCGCACCGCGAAGGGTGGCGTCCGCGATGTGGAAGGCTTGCGTCGTGCGCGCGAATCTGGGAGTGAACGCGCCGGCGCCCGGCCCAATGGGACCTCGTTTGGCTGCAGCGTCAGCAGCGGCAGGTGGGGCAAGGCCATGATCGCCGGCGACCAGACCGTGTCGGAGCTGCGGGAGATCGCCTTCACCGCAGCCGCTCGGGCGGGGGAGTTCCTCGCCACCCGCCCGGATGTGCTGGAGGTCTCCACCAAGTCCTCGGCCACCGATGTCGTGACCCAGATGGATATCGGCGCTGAGCGCATCATCCTCGAGGTGATCGGGCAGCGGCGTCCGTGGGACACCGTGATGTCCGAGGAGGGCGGTGGGCTGCCCACCCCGTCCGGTCAACGTGCGGCCCCACCGCCGACCGGCGTCGTCGCGCACTGGGTGATCGATCCCCTTGATGGGACGACGAACTACCTGTACGACTGGCCGACGTGGTCGGTGTCGATCGCCGCCCAGGTGGCCGGCGAGACGGTCGTCGGCGTGGTCGAGGTGCCGCGGCTGGGGGAGCGGTACTGGGCCGTGCACGGTGGGGGTGCCTATCGGCGGGATGCCCGGGGGGAGCACCGGCTGCACGTGTCACCGGCCACCGATCTTTCGCTGGCTTTGGTGTGCACCGGCTTCGGGTACACCGCCGACCGTCGGGCTGAGCAGGGTCGGGTGGTCGCCGACCTGCTCAGTGGGGTGCGCGACCTCCGGCGCGGTGGCTCGGCTGCCATCGATCTGGCCTTCGTTGCCTGCGGTCGGCTCGACGCCTTCTTCGAGCGAGGCCTCAACGCCTGGGACCACGCCGCTGGGGCCCTGCTGGTTCGGGAGGCAGGGGGAGTGGTGAGTGGCCTGGGCGGGGACGCGGAGTCCGAGCGCATGCTGATCGCCTCCGCACCCGGGCTGCACGGCCAGATCTGCTCGCTCCTGGACGGGATCATCAGCCCGACCCGGTGACGTGCGCTGCTCCGGCAGTGACGCGACGGGATCGTAGAATCGGGGCCGGTAGCGCACGGCGCTGCCGGCAGGCGTGGGCCCATGAGGGTGGGCCCACGAGGGTGGGCCCACGAGGGCGGGCATAGTCGCGGGTCGGCCGGCGTTACCCGGGTGCCGAACGACAATCGACACGACAATTGAGCTGAGGGACGACAGGAGAGGATCGTGGCAACCGACTACGACGCGCCGCGCAAGACCGACGACGATCTCGCGGAGGAGTCACTCGAGGAACTGAAGGCCCGTCGCAATGACTCCGCAGCCGCTGTCGTTGACGTTGACGAGGCGGACCTCGCCGAGATCCTGGAGCTGCCGGGGGCGGACCTGTCCGGCGAGTCGCTCACCGTCCAGGTCCTGCCGCGGCAGGCCGACGAGTTCACGTGCTCGCGATGCTTCCTCGTGTGCCACCGATCCCAGCTTGCCGGGGAGCGGGCCGGGGCCCTCATCTGCCGGGAGTGTGCCTGACCGGCTCGGCGCCTGCGATGGGTGCCGCGAAGGCGCGCTGCACGAGGGCGTCCACGACGGCGGTCGACACCGCGATCACCGACGCCCAGACGATGACGCTGCCGAGCGAGGCCGTCCGGTCCTGTGCGCTGGGCAGTGGGCGACCCGTCCGCTGCTGGTAGGCGCGGGTCAGGGCGGTGCGGGCTGCCCACGTCAACCCGAAGGCGATCAGCGGGGCGACGATGCGCGCCGGTGACCTCGTCACGGCTGGGGCGGGGACGACCGCGGTGCGGGGGCCGGACATTGCGCCACTGTAGCCCGGCACACGCCTTGGCCTCGACTGTGCAGCGAGTAGCCTGTGGTCGTGGCCGTTGAGGAGCGACTGACCTCGCTGGGCCGCGCGTGGGGGCGTGCCGGCTTTCGTGTGGGGTTCTGGTGGCGGCGATGGTGGGCCGATCAGGTCTTCCTCGTTCAACTCGGCAGTTCGAGCCTTCGTCCCTCTGGTCTTGGCGCCCTCGCCGGTCGCGCGGCACTTGCGCGCCGCGTGGTCCGTGAGGGGGCGGCGGCAGCCGCCGATGATGCGCTGCTGGCGGCCTACGTCCCCCTGGTGGCCGCGCACTACGCCCCCGGTGGGCGCGGTTATGCGACCCTCGCGTCACTGGACGCGGAGCAGGCGCGCGCCCGCTACGAGCGGCAGGGATCGCGGCTGCGGCCGTTCATCGATGCCTACCCCCACCTGCTGGGGTATCGCGACGGGGAGACCTTCCTCGATCTTGGCTGCGGTACCGGACAGAACGTGCGGGAACTGCTGACGCGCTTCCCCACCTCAACCGTGCACGCCCTCGACGTGAATGCGGATGCGATCGGATTCCTCGCCCGGGTGGCGGCCTCCCCCCATCTGCGCACACAGGTGGGGTCCTTCGCCGACGATGCCACCCTGCGTGCGGTCCTTGACGCCGCCGAGGCCGACCACGTCGTGATCTCCCATGCGCTCAGCACCCTCTACTGCGACAGCGTCACTGGTACCCGCGCGATGCTCCATGCCCTGCTGGGGCGCGTTACCGCCACACACGTGCGCTCGCTGATCGTCATCGACAGCTTCGCCTCGCGCGGGCGCACGGCGGTGGCGATCGAGCAGCGAACGCGCCTGCGGCTTGCGCACGACGTGCTCTCGCTGCTCGACGACACACCGGGTGGCCGGGCGCATCTGGTCAACCAGCCCGCGCCATACGGCAGTCCGGGGTCCCAGGCGGTCATCTGGACTCGGCTGCGGACCACGTGACCGCTCCCGCACCGGCACATCATGGGAAGATCGGTGCCGTGTGAGTCACCGGGTTGTGTTCCTTGTGGAATCACCGTTCTCGCAACGCGATGCCGTCCGTTTCGGGACGGAGACACTCCGTGCCTCCGGCATGTCTCCTGAGGCGTGGGAGGTGAGCGATCTCATCCTGCCGGGGGCGCGCCTCACCTCCCCACCGCCGCCGAACCGTGTGCCAGTGACAGCCGTAACCGACTGGGAGCAGTTGCAGCGTCTCATCGACGGGTTGACGCCTCAGGACGCGATCATTGACTGTGCGAGCGTGTACGGACTCCCTTACGGTGTGCGCCGCCAACTGCTTGAGCAGGTGCTCACGTCAAGGAGCATCCTTTCAACGATTGTCCACTCGCACCTTCCACCACCGACGGGGATTTCCCGGGTCGGGGCCTTGGCTTACAGCGGTCGGCTCTGGTCTAGGTATCTCCGCGAAGGTCGCTTCGTCCCGAGCCGCGGGCTTGACTTCGTCTGGGTCGCCTGCACCCCGCAGGGAGTCTTTCCCGGGGTCATAACACCGAGTACGGTCGTGCGCCCCATTCACAGTCTCGACTACGACCTGATGCTTACCTCCCCGCCGCCCCAGATCAAGCGGCCGTACGTTCTGCTACTTGACGCAGGAGGAAATGACCAGTTTGACGGCGCATCCCTGCAAATGGAACGCTTGTTCACGGAGGGTGAGTGGGAGGCGCTCATCGCGCTGGCACTTGATCGATGGGACGCGCTGGGGGTCAAGGTCCTGATCGCGCGCCACCCTCGATCCGTACCGCCCACACACGCCGTCTACACCGGGCACACCGTTGTCATGGGTGGGGCGCCCGCGCTGTTGCGGCACAGCGCCTATGCCCTCACCCTCAATCCGTCAAGCGTGCTGGGCATTGCCACGGCAACGGGTACGCCCACGGCATTCCTTGCCGAGGGCGTTGAGGCACTTCCCAGGTTCGTTCAGCGTCAAGTGCGTGGGGTTCGGCGTTGCCTCGGCATCCCCGTGATTCCGGCGTCCCGACTTCCTTCCGCGGAGCAGCCACCGAGGGTGAACGAACACAAGTACGTTCAGTACTCGCAACGCTTCGTCAAGGTGCCGGGTACATCACAGCGTGATTTCTGGTCGGTTGTGGCGCATGATCTGCGGGAGTCATGGCGGTTGCCCAAGGTTCACAGGTTCGGTTCAGGTTCTCGTGCCTCGATCTGAGTGCGGGACTTCTCGCGGTGTGCGCCGATTCGATGTTGTTTCCCGCTGACCCGGCCCACCGAGCTGAGTTGACCCGGGTTCGGGTGGTGGGGACGGGTTCGATTGGGGGGAGGTATGTGCGGGTGTTGCGGCGGTTGGGTGTTGGTGAGGTGGTGGCGGTGAGTGTGTCTGGTCGTGGGCCTTTTGTGGGGGGTGTGGGTGGGGTTGTGTGGGAGAGCGTTGAGTCGTGGTCGCGTGGGGAGGTTGATTTGACTGTTGTTGCGACGTCGACGGCGCGTCATGTGGGGGATGCGTTGCTTTTCGGGGGGTGTTCGCGGGCTGTGCTGGTTGAGAAGCCGGTGGCGTTGGTGGCGCGGGATGCTGGTCGGCTTGGTGCGTTGGCGGGGGTGTGCGCGTTGTCGGTGTCGTCGCCGTTGCGCTTGATGCGGGCGTTCGCGCAGGTCAGGGAGTGGTTGCCGGATGTGGGGGATGTGCGGGGGGTGGAGGTTGTGTGTGAATCGTGGCTGCCGGATTGGCGCCCGGGTCGTGATTATTTGGATTCGTATTCGGTGGTGCCTGGTGAGGGGGGTGTGTTGCGGGACTTGATCCATGAGGTGGATTACTGCTTGGCGTTGTTCGGCTCTCCGTTGACCGTGGCGGCGAGGTTGGTGCGGGGTTCGCATCTTGGGGTGGCCGTGGAGTCGCGCGCGCAGATGTGTTGGCAGTTTGATGGGTTTTCCGCGGGGGTGGTTGTGGATTTCGGGTGCCGGGTGCCGCGCCGTTGTTTGCGTGTTACGGGGGAGCGGGGCGAGTTGTGCTGGGATGTGGGGGCCGGTGTGGTGGTGCTGCGCAGCGTGGTGTCAGGTGCGGTGATGGTCCGGTGTTTCCCGGGGGATCGTGATCGGGATCGGCTGGTTGCGCGTCAGGTGGGTGCGTGTCTGTGGGGTGTGGGCGGGGTGCCAGCGACGTTGGCGGAAGGGATTGAGGCGTTGGCGTGGTGTGATGTGGCGCGGGAGTCGGATGCTCGGGGGGGTGTGCCGTTGTCGATGGCGGGCGCGGGGGTGTTTGGGTGAGGCGGGATGTTGATGTGATCATTCCGGCGCGCCGCGGCTCGGTTGGCCTTGCGCGCAAGAACATGCGGGAGTTGGTGGATCGTCCCCTTGCGTTGCACAGTGTTGCGTGTGCGGGTTTGGTTGCGGCGGTGCGGCGGGTGTTGGTGACAACCGATGATGAGGAGCTGGCGGCACTTGCCGTGGCGGCGGGCGCGGAGGTGCCGGAATTGCGCCCTAGCCATCTGGCCCGGGGGGACACGCCTATGGCGGAGGTGGTTCGTTACGCGGTGGCGTTGTTGGACAGCACCGGGGGGGTGGGGGAGTTCGTTCTCTTGCTGGATCCCACGAGCCCCCTTCGGATGCCCGGGGATATCTCGGCGGCGGTTGGGATGCTCCGTGCGGACGGTGGCGCCGTGGGGGTGGTGTCGGTGTCCCGTCCGGTGTTCAACCCGCTGTGGGTGGGGGTGCGGGTGGCTGCGGACGGGGGGATCAGCCCGCATGAGATGTCAGCGGGCACGTTCGTGCGTCGGCAGGATGTGCCGGAGTACTGGCGGATCAACGGGAGTTTCTACGTGTGGCGGACGGGTTTCGCGCGGACCCTGACGTCCCACTGGCTCACCGATGGGCGGCATCTGGGGTGGGTCACCCGCGAGGTGCTGAGTCATTCCATCGATAGCGCCGATGATCTCGCGGTGGCGGGAGCCTTGATCTCTGCTGGCGTGGTGTCGTTACCGTGGTTGGGTGATGGCGGTGGCTGACGGTGGGGGGATGGCGGGGTTGGCTGGTCAACGGGGGGTGGTCACGGGTGGATGTGGTCCGCTGGGCGCGCGGATCGTTGAGCGCCTGAGCGCGGCGGGTGCGCGGGTGATCGCCGTGGACCTCCCGGGTGCGGTCAGGGCCGCCGGGAGTGGGGGCGCTGCACCGGGGGTTGATTTCATCGACTGTGACCTGCTGCAGCCGGGGGGGTGTGACGACGTTGTTCAGCGTGTGTGCGGGGATGGCCAGCGCGTGGACTTCCTTGTCAACAACGCGGCGTTCACCGGGACCGCCGGGATGGCGGGGTATGTGTGCCCATTCGAGGAGCAGACCGATGAGGCCTTCGACCGGGCTGTCGAGCTCAACCTCGCGGTGCCGTTCCGTCTGGTGCGACGGTTCACACCGTATCTGCGGGGTGGTCGTGCGCCCGCGATCGTGAACGTGTCATCCATTTACGGGCTGGTCGCCCACGACCCAGGGCTGTACGTGGGTACGGCGATGGCGACACCTGCGGGCTATGCGGCGAGCAAGGGTGGGCTGGTGCAGTTGACCCGCTATCTCGCGTCGGAACTTGCCCCGGTGATCCGGGTGAACTGTGTGGCGCCAGGGGGTATCCAACGCGAGCAGCCGTCGCAGTTCATTGAGCGGTACGCCACCCGAGTTCCCTTGGGCCGGATGGCCCGCGAAGAGGAGGTCGCGGACGCCGTCTACTGGCTGCTCAGCCCCGCCGCCTCGTACATCACCGGCCACACCCTCCCGGTCGACGGCGGATGGACAACACGCTAACCACGCCTTGTCGCCCATGCTTCTTTGGATTCCGATTTTCCAGTAGTAGGCTGACGAAGGAGAATCTTGACACGGTATGACCAGCCGCGTGCGTCGCCTTTCCGCCAGCACGCCTAAATCAAAGGCGGCGCCTCCATGCTCAAACGACTACAGTTGTTATTGCGCGGACCCATGCGTCCGATTGTGCGCTTTTTTCTGTTCTTCATCAACAGTACCCACTACGTTGAAGGTCGTGGGGGACGCTTGACGGTTGGCCGTCGTGTCGGGCTCGCCAACACCCACTGCAATCTCAGCAGCGGCTCCATCGCGATAGGGGATAACTGCATTTTTGGTCCGAACGTCATGCTCATAACCGGCCGGCATCTGTTCGTTGAAGGAAAGCGAGCATCAATGCACGTTGACGAGGACTTGGGATGGGGCGGGGGTGACGTCGAGGTCCCACGCACCGGATTCGACATCTCTATCGGTGAGGGAAGTTGGATCTGCGCCGGGGCGATTGTTAGCGGCGGAGTTGTCATCGGCCGAGGAGCAATTGTCGCAGCAGGTGCAGTAGTCACGAGAGATGTCGCTGATTACGCAATTGTTGGCGGGGTTCCTGCTCGCAAGATTGGCGACACTCGCGCTCTCTGAAGCGCCGGCGGTTCGTTACCCTGCCATGCTGATTGCGGATACCGCTTCCCGACTGTATTCGCGCTCCGCAGGCGCATCGAGTGAGGCGTAGGCTCAATCCGCGTAGGCGACCGACTTGATCTAATTCAGCGTGGTCACAAGGACGGCCCTCCAAACTCTCGAGCTCGGTGGCGAGAACAACCGCTTACCTCGCGATAGTGGGGTGTATCAAGGTTCTTGGACAGGGTCTCTCTTGACGAGAGGATGGGTCCATGGCCCGGAATCGAAGGGGAGTTCTCGCCTGCGTTCAAGGCTGGGACGGTGGCTGTT
>JAGWXT010000021.1 GCA_018969715.1 Actinomycetales bacterium | reverse complement strand
CAGCAGGTAGGTCGGCTTGATGAAGAACTGAACGTTGCGGTTCTGGGAGACCATCGCCTTCTGACCGGCGGCGTTCACTATCGGCGGGTAGGAGATTGCCACTCTCATGGGGCCTGCCTTCGCTTGCGGGAAGTCACGGTTGGATGCGCTCACGGGATCTAGAAGAAGGTTTCCATGAATATTGACGAGCCCGCGATACCGCGCTCCCGAAGCGCCCGCGTCACGTCGACGATCATCGCGCGGTTGCCGCAGAGGTAGTACCGGGCCCCGTCGGGCAGCGGCGCCTGCCTGAGGGCATCAGTCACCCGCCGGCGACGCTGGGGCGCTGTGCCCTGTGAGATGCAGGGGATGTACCGGCCGGGCGGGTAGGCGTCGCGGTCGTACTGCTCAACCTCGAATCGCACACCGTGGTAGAGGACATAGTCGAGGCTGGGGTAACTGCGAGCGAACGACGCGAACGGGGCGATCCCGGTGCCCGAGGCGATGAACACGTGGGGCACACCAGCGGAGACCGCGCGCTCATCGAGGACGAAACTGCCGAACGGCCCGTTTACGCTCACCTCGTCACCGACGGACACCTCAGCCAAGGCTGTACTGACCGCGCCGTCGGGCACCCGGCGGATGAGAAAATCGAGGTACGCATCCCCTGCACCGGAGTAGATCGAGTACTCCCGGTTGAGCCCCAGCCCATTGAGGCCGACACTGAAACACTGACCAGGAAGCAATGCCAGATCCCCGCGCGCGGTGCGCAGCACGAAGGTGAACTCCGACAGGTCGCGGCGACTGAGGACCTCAGCGGTCGCCCGCACTCCACTCAGCGCCGCCTGACCAACCATCGCCACCTCCCCCCATCGGCAACACGCTCACCGTGCGCGTGAGCGTGGAGCATCGAACTTGGCGTGCCCGTCCCTGATCTCGGCCCTGCGGGTCGCGATGTCGCCGGCGAGCCAACAGGGCAGCGGCACCCCGCACGCACTTGCGCTCTCGCAACATGCGCACCGTAGCATGCCGCCGGGACCTGATCAGCGCGGAAACCACCTGAGACGGTCACGGCGCCCCCGCCAGGCTCACCCGTGCGGCGAGGGTGCGCGTGTCACCGGGCACCTGGCAGCCACCGGCGAGGGTCTCGACGTCAACCTCGGTGACCGACGCCGGCCGCACCCACAGCGGCACCCGCGCCGGGAGCGCAAATACCTGTGCGCGATCCCTGACGGGCGAGACCAGGCGCACCCGCTGACGTGACGCGCAGGGCGGCAGGTCGAGGGCCAGCCACACGCGGGTTGGGGCGGTCGTGAGCGGGGTGGGCGCCACAGTCAGCCGCGCGCGACCGGGTGACAACCACTGGAAACCCACCTGGCCGTCGTGCTCGAACCCGTGGGTGGCGCCCACCGCGCTCAGCGTGCCCGCCAGGCCGTCGAAGATGTCCGCCGGGGCGCACATGGGGGTATCGTGCTGCGCGAGGAAGGCACGCTGGGCATCGGCGAGGACCTCCGCCCGGTAGTACTCCGGAAAGGGCGTCAGCCACCAGCGTTGAGCGATGACGCAACGCTCGCGGTACGGTAGGGGGTGGGTGTCGAGGGCGGTCAGCATCTCCCGTCCGTAACGGAAACTCCAGTTCCCGTCAATGGCGTCGGCGGACACCGCGTTCAGCATGCCGGTCAGCAGACCCGTGGCCGCCACCACCGCAACCGTCGCAGGTCTGGCCACCGACGCCCACCCCTGCTCGACCAGCCACTGCACCCCGCGCACAACGATGACGGCCACCGCCAGCGCACCGGCGGCGTAGAAGGTGTAGACCGCGCCGAGGTAGCCCAGTTCCTGCTGGTAGCGCGCGGACAGGGCGATGATGAGCGTGCACCCCACCCACGCCGCCGCCGCCAGCACGCTCACCGGTGGCAGGTGCGCCACACCCCCCGGGGCGCCGGGCACGCGGTCATCGGCGGGCCCGCTCACGCGCGGGGGGGTGCGCCGTCGCAGCCATACCGCGCACAGACCCATGACCATCACGACGGTGATGGCAGCCGACGCGATTCCCACCGGCTCGGGCACCCGCAGGCCGACGATGCGATCCAGTGGCACCGCCGCGGTCAGGGGCAGGGCGCTGAGCACCCCCCAGACAGCGGTGGGCAGCACCGCCCCCGCCTCGCCGGGCTGGGTGCCGCTGTAGACCGCCGGCTGGGTGAGCCGCCACACCTGGCCGACAGCGAACATCCCCAACGGGGCCGCGAGGGCGAGGGTCAGCCACCCGCGGCTCCGCGCCGTGGCCGCCCCGCGGGTGAGCACCACCCCCAGCACCCCGGTCACTACGAACCCGGCGAGCAGCTCATACGTGCCAAGACACAGGATGGCCAGCAGCCCGCTCAACACCGCTCCGATGGGCAGGGTCAGCCGACCGGTCAGGACTCGGCCGACCACCCCCAGCAGGGTGAAGCCCGCGCAGCACCCCGCCCAGCCGGCGATCGGGTAGGACACCGTCGGGTCGTTCGACCACAGCACGTGCACCTGCACGGTTGCCAGGAGCACCGCGGCGACACCGGCGTAGGTTGCGGTGAACCCCCAGCGGTTGGTGCGGCCTGCCTGCTGCCAGCCGGTCACGAAGAAGGCGGCGGCGAGCAGCGCGAGCACCACCCAGGTGATGCGCAGCATCGACCACGCGACGGTCGGGTCGACCCCCAGTGCGATGGCTGCGGTTGCCGCGAGTTGGTGGAGGGTCCCGGGCACCGTGACAAAGGGAACGATATGGGCGGGGCCGACGCTGGTGATCAGGTTCGCGGTGAAGTGATGCGCGACGCCGTCGGCCCTGATCGCGGCGACCCCGTTGGTGAGGATCTGCAGGTCGTCCTGCATGACGGGGAAGCGGGCCAGCCACAGCAGGCCGAGAACGGTGAGCATGACCGACCCGAGCAGCGGCAGCAGCCGGCGCAGGCTCCCCCACCGCAGAGGGGGGATCACCGGTGCGTGGCTGCCCGTCCGCGCTGAGGGCGCGCGCCGACGCCACCGTTGCGCGCGCGCCGGTAGGCCACGGCGAGTGTGTCGCGGAGCATCGACAGCGCCGCGGTCGGGGGGACGGTACTGGTGAACTGGTAGTCGATCTTCACCGGCGCCTCCCGGATCGCGCAACCCTGATCGGTCAGCGCGACGAGCAGGTTGAGGTCGAAGGCGAATCCGCTCACGTGCACGTGTGTCAAGGCCGCCTGCAGCGCATCGGCTCGGAACACCTTCACCCCCGTCTGCGTGTCCGCCACCCGCAGCCGGAACAGGGTGCGCACGAGCAGCCGGTAGCCGCCGCTGAGCACCCGCCGCACTCGTGGATAGTGGACGACCGACTGTGGGTGGATCTTCGATCCGATCACCACATCGGCCCCGCTGGCAACCAGCTCCGCCAGCAGCCAGGTCAGGCTCACCGGATCGATGTCGAGGTCGGCGTCGATCACCGCGATGTAGTCGGCGTCGACCAGGCCCGCGCCGGTCTTGATCGCATGGCCCTTGCCCCGATTCGGGGAGTAATGCACGCAGGAGATGCGCTCATCGCCGAGGGCTGACACCGCACTGGCAGTGCCGTCGGTGCAACCGTCGGAGACCACCAGCACCCGCACCTGCGGCCACGAGTCGGCGAGCGCCACCAGCAACCGGGTCAGCGCCCGCTGGATCGTGCGCACCTCCTGATACGCCGGCACCACCACCGCCAGCCGCGCCGTCGCCGCACCACCGTCCACCGCCCCTGCCTGCGCTGGACCTCCCGTGCTCTCGCGTGCGGTGTCGTTGCACCCGACGACCAGGGTGTCGCTGAGCGTGCGATCCATGGCTCCCCCCGGAGGTTGCGTGTTCGCAACAGCCTAGGGTAAGGGGGTCGCGGTGCCACCGCGTGGGGTGAGGGGGAGCGGATGCTGCGGGTTCACCCGCGATCGGTTGCCAGCCGGCTGCCCATGCCGGCCGGCGCGCTCGCACTGCCGGTCGTCGTCACCGGTGCGGCCACCGTCATCGGGGTGGTGCTGAACTTCGCCTTCAACCTGCTCGCCGCGCGCAGCCTCGGGCCCGCCGACTACGGACTGCTCGCCGCACTGGTCGGGCTCGCTGGGGTGATCGGCACCGCCTTCGGCAGCCTGCAGGTCGTCACCGCCCGGGAGGTCGCCGTCCTGGCACCCACGACGACACGTCGGACGGTGGACCCGTGGACGGTGCAGGCGCTGGCCATCGGGGGCGCGGTCGCGGTGCTGATGGCACTGGCGGGGCCTGTGCTGGCAACACTGCTGCGCACCGACCTCCCCCTTGTGCTGGTGCTCGCCCTCGGCTGCCCACCGGCGGCCCTGCTCGCGGTGATGGTCGGCCGACTCATCGGCCAGACCCGGATCATCACCTGGCAGGTGGTCGGGCTGCTCGCCACGGTGGTGAAGGTGCTGCTCGGACTGGTCGCGGTGGGGCTGGGCCTGGGGGTGCTGCCGTTCGCGCTGGCCTTACCGGTGGGGGGCCTGCTGATCGGGCTGCTCGCCGCGGGACTCACCCGGGGGGTCCGCGTGCCCCGACAGCGCCTCGCCGGCTGGCCGGTGTGGGGATCAACCCTGGTTGTGCTGTTCCTGTGGTCGGCCACCCAGGCCGATGTCATCCTCGCGCGGGTTCGGCTGAGCGAGACTGAGGCCGGCCTGTACGCGGCGGCGGCGATCATCGGCAAGGCCATCCCCATGGTCGCCGGGCTGCTCGGGACCGCGCTGCTGCCCCTGCTCGCCCGCCGCCTGCGGGCAGGCCGCAGCAGCGCGCACCTCACCGCCGTGGTGGCCGGCGGTGCGGGGCTGTTCGGGGTCGGGTGCGCGCTGGCGGTGTCAGTGATCGGCCCCCTGCTGATGACCACGTTCTACGGGGAAACCTTCACCGGCGCCGGGCCCCTGCTCATCGGGCTCGCATGGGCGGCCGTGCCATGGTGTGTCGCGGTCGCGGTGATCAACCTGAAACTGGCCGGCCACCACTTCGTCTGGCTTGCCGTGACCCTCGGCGGAGTCCTCGTGGCTGAGGTGCTCGTGCTCGCCCTGACCGCCCGGACCGCCGGGCACTTGTTGCTTGGCACCGCCGCCTTCGGTGTCGCCGCCGCCGTCTGCGCGATCACCGCACCGGTCTCCTCAGGCAACGGCACACCGCCAATGACGATCGGGCCGTCAGTCGACCCTGCTACGTTGCGGCGGCACAACCTCGACTGACCCACCACACCGGCAGACCCACCAGCACGGGGAGGACCCATGAGCCAGGCGACCATCGATCCGGAGACCACCGAGCTCGCAACCCAACCGGCCGGCGATGCACCGGTGGGGGCGCGCATCACCGAGGCGGTCACCGGCTACGTCCACGGCAACCCCGCAGCCGTGGAGCAGGCGGTGGTGACCCTGCTGGCGGGGGGGCACCTGCTCGTGCAGGACGTACCCGGGGTCGGCAAGACCTCGCTCGCTCTCGCGATCGCCCGCGCGATCGGGGCGCGCTGGAGCCGCATCCAGTTCACCCCCGACCTGCTGCCCAGCGATGTCACCGGGTCGATGGTGTTCGACCAGTCAACCGTCAGCTTCGCATTCCACCCCGGGCCGGTGTTCGCCTCGGTGGTGCTCGCCGACGAGATCAACCGCTCCTCCCCCCGCACCCAGTCGTCGCTGCTGGAGGCGATGCAGGAGGGTGCGGTCACCGTTGACGGGCGCACCCACGCCCTGCCCCGGCCGTTCCTCGTGATCGCCACCCAGAACCCGGTGGAGATGTCGGGCACCTACCCGCTGCCGGAGGCGCAGTTGGACCGCTTCATGATGCGGATCTCCCTCGGCTACCCCGACCGCGAGGCTGAGGCGCGCATCCTGCAGGCGCAGGCCGATGGCGCCTCCCCCGAGCAGGTTGAGTGCGTTGTCACCCCCGAGCAGTTCGACGCGATCCTCGCCCGGGTGCAGGCGGTGGCCGTCGTGCCGGAGGTCCTCGCCTACATCGTGGCCATCGCTGAGGCGACACGACTGTCGGCGGAGGTGCGCCTGGGGGTGAGCCCACGCGGGTCGGTGGCGCTGATGAGGGCGGCGCGGGCGCGCGCCTACATGCAGGGCCGCGCGTATGTCGTTCCCGGGGACGTGCAGGAGCTCGCCGTCGCCGTGCTCGCCCACCGGCTGATCCTTGAGCCGGGGGCGTCCGCCCGGGGGGCGACCGCCGAGGCGGTCATCGACCGGACCCTCGAGCAGACCCCCGCCCCCCAGCCCTGAGATGGGCGTCCCACTCGCCTCCCCCACTCCCCCGCCATGCTGACCGGTCGCCGGCTTGGGTTCGTCGTCGCCGGGCTGCTCGCGATCGGCCTGGGCCTGCTCGCCCAGTGGCCGGAGGTGTTCGGCATCGGGCTGGCCGTGGCGCTGCTGCCGTTCATCGTCGGCCGCGGCCGGGAGCCGCGCGGCCTGGGCTGGCGCGATGTGAGCGTGCCGGTGCGCGCCACCCGCGGTGACCCGCTGGAGGTCATCATCGCCATCGACACCGACGGCACGACCCCCCTGACGACCGTCAGCGCCGTTGACGGCACCACCGGCCGGCGGGAGTGGCTTGACATCGACCCGGACGGCGTCGCCGAGGTGGTGTGGCCGGTGGACACCAGCCGCCGCGGCGTGGGGGTCGCCGGGCCCGACCGGCTGGAGATCGCCGACCCGTTCGGCCTGAGCGCGCGCGTGATCGCCCGCCGCCAGCAGCCGCCGGTGCTCATCGGGCCGCGGGTGCACCCCGTCGACATCACCCTCGCCCTGCGCCATGGGGCGGAGACCACCTGGCAGGGCATGCGCACCGTCGAGTCACCGCAGGCCGGCGGGCGGGGGGTGGAGGAGTTCCACTCCCTGCGGGAGTACACCGCCGGTGACTCACTGCGGTTGATCCACTGGCGGGCGTCGGCCCGGGTGGGCAGCCCGGTGATCCGCACGATGACCGACAGCGACACCCCCCGGCTGCTGATCATCCTCGACACCGACCCGCTGTCGTACGGGCGGGCCACCGACCTGTTCCCCCAGTTCACCCCCGCCGCCTTCGAGGCGGCCGTTGACCTGTGCGCATCCTGGGTGTGGTGGGGTGCGGCGTGGGTGGACGAGGTCATCCTCACCACAGCCGCCCTCGACCGGGACGCCCTCACCGTCGCCGCCGCCCAGCGGGAGCCTGCCCTGGACCTGCTCGCCCTCGTCGAGCCCGACCCGAGCGCCCCCCTGACACCCGAGACGGTGCACCGGCTGGCCGACCTGCTCGGGGCGGCCACCATCACCGTCGTCACCGGGCCCACGGGGGGGCGGGTGCTCCCCACCGCCGCTGGGCGGCGGCATGCGCCCGTCCACCGGGCCATCGCCCACCCGCCGGCCTCACCGGCGGCCACCGGCGGCCCCGCGGCTGGGGCGTCAACCCCACCCCGAGTCGAGGTGGACGCCCCCACCGCCGTGCCGGTGCCCGCATGACCCGCCGCAGTGGGCTGCCGCCGGTGTGGCCGCTGCTGCCCACCCTCGCGGTGACCTGGCTGGTGTTCGCGCAGGCGCTCTCCTTCGGCGGGCTGGTGCTGTGGGTGATCGTGCCCTCCCTCGCGCAGGTGCTGCTCGTTCGGGTGATCGCTCGCACCGGGCTGGTCACCGTCGGCTATGTCGCCGCCGCGGTGCTCACCCCCATATGGGCGCTCGCCGCCAACACCCTGGGGGGGTTCTACTCCGGCCCGGTTGCGCGCTCCGCCCTACTCGCCAGTGGGCTGACCCTCGCCGGACTGGTCATGCTCGACAGCCGCCGGCCCGTTCTTGTGCTGGTGCCCTCCGGGCTGCTGCTCATCGGCGCGCTCGGCCTGGGGGCGGCGGCCGCGAGCGTGGTGTTCACCGGCCTGTGGATGTGCGCGGCGATCCTCACCCTGCTCATGGTCGGCCCATACACGCGGGAGGACCTGCGGGCCGGTGCACGGCTGGTGCTCGTCGCACGCACCATGCTCATCGGCGGCCTGGTCGCGGTGGTCGGGTCGACCGTGGCGGTGTCGTTCATGGGTTCGCCGTGGCAGTCCACGGGGCTGATCCCCACAACGCTGCTCAGCCCCGACGACGCCACCGGGCGGACGTCCATATTCGATGCGTTCGTCGATGCCCTCGTTGTCGGCAGCCTCGCGGTGGTGCGGGAGTTCTTCCCCCCCGCCACCCCCGTTCCGGGCCCGACACCGCTGTGGCTGGAGATCACCCGCTGGGCGATCGTGCTGGGCTTGGTGGCGCTGATCGCCCTGCCGCTGGTGCGCCGCGGCTACGCATGGGTGGCGTGGCGGCTGCTGCGCGACCGGCTTCGCTCCGGCGATGCCGGCGAGCGCGCCCTCGGGGCGTGGACATGGGCCCGGATGCGCCGCGTCTGGCGGGAGGAGGCGCTGCCCGAGTGGGCAAGCCCCGACATCGTCCAGCCCGCCGCCCAGGACGCCGGTGACGAGCGGCTCGCCACCATCGCCACGATCGCCATGCGCGCGGCCTACGACCCCATCACCCCGGTGACGGACGAGGAGGCCGACGCCGCGTGGGCTGCCGCACTGGAGTTGGACACCCTTGACGATGAGGTGACCGTCGCCCAGGTGTGGCGCTGGGCGGCCCGCCGACCCGGCCGCGTGCCGCGCCAGCAACGGCTCGCGCTCATGCCCTCCTGAGCCAGGCATCGGGGGCGCGGGGGTTGCGCGCCGGCGGGTTTGCCGCCTTGGCGGGTTTGCCGCCTTGGCCGTCAGGGCAGGTGGGCGAGCCCCCGGGTGAGCAGCACCGGCACGACCTGCCCCACCCGTTCGAAGCCCGCGCCAACGGTTGCCCCCCGCTGGTACCGCGCGTGGATTCCCTCGGCGATCACCGCCAGCTTGTAGAAGGAGAAGGCGACGTACCACCCCAGGTCGGTGACATCGCGGCCGGTGCGCGTCGCGTACCGCCGGCACAGGTGCGCGATGTCGGGGAACCCGGGCATCGCCCCGGGGGCCGGGGTGATGCCGATCCCGGCCACCCCCTGCCAGTACAGCCACAGCATCCCCACATCGGTGAGGACATCCCCAACCGTCGACATCTCCCAGTCGAGGATCCCGCTCACCGCTACCCCCGCCTCGGCGGCATCGGCCCCGGCGGCATCGGTCACCCCGGGCAGGGTGACGAGCACGTTATCGAGCCGGTAGTCCCCGTGCACGATCCCTACCTCGCGGGTGGCGGGGGTCGACGCGGCCAGCAGGTCGGCGAGCTCCGCCAGGTCGGGCAGGTCGCGGGTGCGGTTGCCCTCGGCCTGCCGCGCCCACCGCGCCAGCTGGCGGGGCAGGTAGTCCGACCCCCGGTCGGCGCCGCTGAGCCCGACCGCGGTCGGATCCACCGCGTGCAGGCTCACCAGCGCATCCACCAGCCGGTCGGCGATCGCTTCGGCGATCGCGGGGGGCAGTGCAGCGAGATCCTCCGGCCGGCGCAGCACCACACCGGGCAGGCGCTCCATGACGTAGTACGGCGCCCCCATCGGCTCGGGGTGCGGCCACTGGTACAGCGGCCGCGGCGCTGGCACCGGCGTTCCGGACAATGCGGTGAGCACGCGGAACTCCCGTGACATGTCGTGCGCGGTGGGGAGCACATGCCCCAGCGGACCCCGCCGCACGATCACCCCGTCCACCTCCCCCGGCCCCGTGACGAGGTAGGTGAGGTTCGACAGCCCGCCGGGGATCAGCGTCACCTGCAGCGGGCGGCCCGCGGGCAGCGGCACCCCGCGGGCGGCCTGCCGGGTGAACTCCGCCGCCAGTGATTCCGGGTCGATCCCCGGGGGTGCGGGCGGGTCGGCCATCAGTCGGGGCGGGCGGAGCGGAGCACGGCCCGGCCTAGGGAGCGCAGGTGGACCTCATCGGGACCGTCGGCGATGCGCAGGGTGCGCACCGCGGTGAACATGCTCGCCCACGGCAGCGCGTCGTCCACCCCTGCCGCCCCGAACAGCTGGATGGCCCGGTCGAGGATCGTCTGCACCGTGCCCGGCACGAGCACCTTGATCTGCTGGATCGCCCGGTGGGCGGCCCGGTTGCCCGCGGAGTCCATCAGCCACGCCGCATGCTGCACGAGCAGGCGGGCGGCGTCGAGCTCCACCTGGGACTGCCCGCACCACTGCTGCACCACCCCCTGATCGGCGAGCAGCTCCCCGAAGGTCTCCCGCTGCCAGGCGCGCTCGGCCATCTGCTCCACCGCCCGCTGCGCCATGCCGATGGCGCGCATGCAGTGATGCACCCGTCCGGGGCCCAGCCGCGCCTGCGCCAGCTGCGCCCCCGCCCCCAGCTCACCGAGCACCGCCGCGCGCGGTACCCGCACCCCCTCGAAGTGGATCACCGCATGCCCGCCCGCGGCATGCTCGTGGTAGCCGAACACCGACAGGGCGCGCTCGATGCGCACCCCGGGGGTGTCGCGGGGGACGCACACCATGGTCATCCGCTCCCGCGGGGCCGCCTGCGGATCACTCACCCCCAGCACGATCAGCAGCCCGCACTCCGGTGCCAGCGCCCCGGTCGACCACCACTTCGTGCCGTCGAGCACCACCGATGCACCGTCGGGGCGGATCGTCGTGCGCATGTTCAGCGCATCCGAGGAGGCCACCGCCGGCTCGGTCATGCAGAACGCGCTGCGCAGGGTGCCCTCGAGTAACGGCGTCAGCCAGCGTTCCCGCTGGCGGTCATCGGCGGCGAGCTGCAGCAGCTCCATGTTGCCGGTGTCGGGGGCGGAGCAGTTCATCGCCGCCGGGGCGAGGTGGGGGCTGCGTCCGCTCAGCTCAGCGATCGGCGCGTACTGGCCGACCGTGAGCGGGCCGTGGGGGGCGGGCAGGAACAGGTTCCACAGGCCGCGGGCCCGCGCCTCCGCTGCCAGTTCGTGGACGATCGGTGGCCGGGTCCACAGGGCCGGGTCGGCGGGGTCGGCCCCGACGCGGCCGGCGGTCTGCGCGGCGAACACCGGCTCGGCGGGCAGCACGGCAGTGGTGAGGAAGGCGGACGCGCGCGCGGCGTAGTCGCGGGTGCGCTCATCGACGGTGAAGTCCACGATCGCCCCCTTTCATGTGGCGGGGCTGCCGGCCGCGGTGGCGGGCTGGGGTGGGGTGGCCTTGCGGGGGCGCCGGCCGGGGTAGCGGGCTGGCGGTCACGCTACGACACCGCCGCCAGCCGTGGCATGCCGGCGCGTGTCACAGGCCTGCCTTAGCGTGCCCACATGACCCGTCCGGCCGCGGCCCCGCTGCTCGTCGATGACACCGTGACCGTGCCCGAGCCTGCGTGGCGCAGCGGTCCCCCGGCGGCGGGTGGGGTGGCCGGGGTGGCCGAGCACCCGGCGGGGGCGGATCCCGTCCGCGGCCTCGTCGACCACCTGCGCCGTCGGCACGCCGACCGCATCACCGGCTACGCCTGCCTGCCCGCGCGTGCGGCCCAGTGGGCCGACCTGCCCGCCGACCTCGACCCGCGCATCGCCACCGCACTGGCCGCCCGCGGCATCACCCGGCTGTACCGCCACCAGCAGCAGGCGTGGCAGGCGGTCACCGGCGGGGAGCACACCGTCGTCGTCACCCCCACCGCCTCGGGCAAGTCCCTGTGCTACCACCTGCCCGCCCTGCACGCCGCCCTCACCCGGGGGGAGAAGTCGCTGTACCTGTTCCCCACCAAGGCCCTCGCGCAGGACCAGGTGGCCGAGATCCTCGCCCTCACCGCCGCCGGCGACCTCGGCATCCGCGCCCACTCCTTCGACGGCGACACCCCCAGCGATGCGCGGGCGGCGGTGCGGGTGCGCGGTGACATCGTCGTGAGCAACCCCGACATGCTCCACGTCGGGGTGCTGCCCCATCACACGAAGTGGGCGCAGTTCTTCGAAAGCCTCGCCTACGTCGTCATAGATGAGGTGCACACCTACCGGGGGGTGTTCGGCTCGCACCTGGCGAACGTGCTGCGCCGGCTGCAGCGCATCTGCGCGTTCTACGGCCGCCAGCCGGTGTTCATCCTGACCTCGGCCACCATCGGCAACCCCGGGGAGCACGCCGCCCAGCTGATCGGCGCCCCGGTGCGCACCCTCGACGACAGCGGCGCCCCCGCCGGGGAGCGGCACGTCCTGCTGTGGAACCCCCCGGTGGTCAACCCCGCCCTCGGGCTGCGCGCCTCCGCCCGCTCCCAGACCACGCGCATCGCGCGCGCGGCCACCCGCCGCGGGCTGACGAGCATCGTGTTCGCCAACACCCGGCTCGCCGTCGAGGTGCTCACGAAGTACCTCAAGGACACCTTCGACGCCGACCCCCGCCGCCGGCCGGCGCGGATCATGGCCTACCGGGGCGGCTACCTGCCCACCCAGCGGCGGGCCACCGAGGCGCGGCTGCGCGCCGGGGAGGTCGACTGCGTCGTCGCGACCTCCGCACTGGAGCTCGGCGTCGACATCGGCGCCCTCGATGTGTGCATCCTCAACGGCTACCCCGGCAGCATCGCCGCGACCTGGCAGCGGCTGGGCCGCGCCGGCCGGCGCACCCGTCCCAGCCTGGGGGTGCTCGTGGCCTCCAGCGAGGCGCTCGACCAGTTCATCGTCCGCACCCCCGACTACCTGCTCACCGGCTCCCCCGAGCACGCGCGGATCGCCCCCGACCAGCTGCTGATCCTGCTGGACCACGTGCGGTGCGCCGCATTCGAGCTGCCGTTCCGCCGTGGGGAGCGCTTCGGCGGGGAGGACCTCCCCGCCCTGCTGGACCACCTCGCCGAGCAGGGGGTGCTCCACCGCGAGCACGACACCTGGCACTGGATCGAGGACTCCTACCCGGCCAACACCGTCAGCCTGCGCTCCATCGCCAACGGCAACTTCGTCGTGGTCGACATCACCGACGGGGCCGCGACGATCATCGCCGAGGTCGACTACTCCGCGGCGGCGACCACCCTCTACGAGGGGGCGATCTACCTGGTGCAGGCTGAGCCGTGGCAGGTGGAGCGGCTGGACTGGGAGGGCCGCAAGGCGTTCGTCCGGCGCACCGACGCCGACTACTACACCGACGCCATCGACTACACGCGCCTGACCATCCTCGATGAGTTCACCACCGACGAGGCCGGTGCGGTGACCGTCGCCAGCGGCGAGGTGCACCTGGTGCGCCGGGTGCCCGGGTACAAGAAGATCCGCTACTACACCCACGAGAACATCGGCTACGGCGACATCACCCTGCCCGATCAGCAGATGCACACCACCGCGGTGTGGTGGCGGCTGGCGCCGGCGGCACTGGCGGGGTGCCTGCCCGATCGGGATGAGGCCACCCGCGGGCTGCTCGGGGCCGCCCACGCCATGCACGTCGTCGCAACGCTGGTGACGATGAGCGAGCCGCGCGACCTCGGCCGGTCGGTGGGCAGCCCCGAGGGGGCGCCGACCGGACGTGAGGACGGCACCTGGGCGGCCGCCCCGACGATCCACCTCTACGACAACTATCCCGGGGGGGTGGGGCTGGCCGGTGCGGTGTACGAGCGCCGCGATGAGGTGCTGCGCGGGGCGCGCGCGCTGGTCCGCGGATGCTCGTGCACCGGGGGGTGCCCCTCGTGCACCGGTCCGCTCGGCGACCCGGTCGCCGGGGGGCAGCTGACCGCGCGGGCGTGCGCCGAGCGGGTGCTCGACCTGCTCGCCAGGGCTAGCGGGGTTGGCGGCGGCGAGGTTGCCATGGGCGGCGGCGGGGCTAGCGGGTGAGCGGGCTGCTCGGCCGGCTGGCCACCCTCCAGAACGACCGCGGGCAGGGACCCTCCCCCCTTGAGCAGTCCTTCGCGACGACCCTGCGCACCTGCGGTCTGCGCCACCCCACACCCCCCAGCGACACCGTCCTCGCGCAGCTGTGCGGGGGGGAGGTCGTCGCCCCCGGGGTGATCCGCGTGGCATCACACCACCGCCTGGGCACCCCGCGCGGGCGCAGCCGGCTGGAGCCACCCCGGTTCAGCGCGCTGATCCGCCCCGAGCGAGCCGGGGGCGGGGCGGGCGACTCGGGCGAGGCGCGCGGGGGCGGGGCGGGCGACCCCGGCGGGGCGGGCGGGGGCGATGCGGGCCACCCCGGCGGGGCGGGCGGGGGCAACCCGGGGGCGCCGGCGCGACCCGAGCCGGCGCAGGTGGCCCTGCTCGACACCGAGACCACGGGGCTGGCCGGGGGCACCGGAACCGTGGCCTTTCTTATAGGGGTCGGCCGCTACCACCCCGAGGGGCTCACCGTCACCCAGTGGCTGCTCACCGGCTTCCACGCCGAGGCCGCCCTGCTCGCGGAGGTCACCGCGGCGCTCGCCGGCGCCACCCACCTCGCAACCTTCAACGGCCGCACCTTCGACGCCCCCCTGCTGCGCACCCGGCACCGGCTGACCCGCGTCCCCTCCGTGCTCGACACGCTCACCCACCTCGACCTGCTCCACCCCACCCGACGGCTGTTCCGCACCCGGTGGCCGGACTGCCGCCTGCAGACGGTTGAGCGCACCCTGCTCGGCTTCACCCGGGAGGACGACCTGCCCGGGCATCTCGCACCCGTGGTCTGGTCGGACCTGCTGCGCCGGGGAGATGGGCGTCGCATCCCCCGGGTGCTCGCCCACAACCGGGACGACATCGTCACCCTCGCGGTCGCCCTGCCGCTTGTGGACCGCCTGCTCGCCGGTGAGGAGCACCGCCCCGACGCCGATGCCCGTGCGGTCGCCCGCCACCTCGCCTCCCGTGATCCCGCCGCCGCCCGCGCCTACCTCGAACGCCACCTGCGCTACCTCGACAACCCGGCCCTGCAGGACCTCGCCCGCCACTACCGGCGCAGCGGCCACTGGGAGCAGGCGGCCGCCATCTGGCATGAACTCGCCCAGGACGACGACCCCCACTCCCTGGCGGCCCTCTCCCGGTACCACGAGCACCGGCTGCGCGACCCGGTCGCCGCCCTGCACTACGCCGAGCGACTGGGCGCCCACACCCGCGTCGACCCCCACCACGACCAGCGACTGCGCCGACTGCGCCGGGCCATCGGCGCCGCTGGATAGCATCAGGCCCGTCATGACCGTCAGCAACGGGGAAGCAGCCGTACCCACCCGGGTCGCCCTCGCCGGGTACGGCTTCGCTGGCCGCCTCTTCCACGCCCCCCTCATCCGCGCCACCGCAGACGCCCGGCTGACCCGGGTGCTCACCACCTCGCGGGAGCGCACCGCCCAGGCGCTTGCCGACGACCCGCGCATCACCGTCCACGGCAGCCTCGGCTCCCTGCTCGACGGTGCGCCCGAGCTGCTCGTCATCGCCTCGGCGAACGCCGCCCACACCGAGCAGGCCCTTGCCGCCCTCGAGCGGGGGATCCCGGTGCTCATCGACAAGCCGCTCGCCCCCACCGTCGCGCTGGCCGAGACGATCATCGCCGCTGGCCGCGCCGCGGGCGTGCCCGTCATCGTCTTCCTCAACCGCCGCTGGGACAGCGACCTGCTCACCCTGCGCGACCTGCTCGGCACCGGCCAGCTCGGGACGATCCACCGGTTCGAGTCGCGCATCCAGCGCTGGCAGCCTGAGCCGACCACCGGCTGGCGCGATCAGGGCGGCCCCGATGACGGCGGCGGGATCCTGCTCGACCTCGGTCCGCACCTGGTCGACCAGGCGACCCTGCTGTTCGGGCGGGTGACCCGCATCTACGCGGAGTGCCGGACGGTCCGCCCCGGCACCGACCATGACGATGAGGTGTTCATCGCCCTCACCCACGCCAGCGGGACGGTCTCCCACCTGTGGGCGTCGAAGGTTGCGGTGGCCACCGAGCCACGCATGCGCGCCTTCGGCAGTACCGGCTCATGGGCCAGTGACGGCCTGGACCCGCAGGAGGCGCAGTTGCGCGCCGGCCTGGACCCCGCACACCCCGACTGGGGTCGACCCGATCAGCCGGGCACCCTCATCGACATCGACGGGGTCAGCCAGCCGTGGCCGGCCACCCCCGGGGCGTGGCCGCAGTTCTACCGGCAGGCCATCGCCCACGTCCGCGGGGAGGGCCCCAATCCGGTCACCGGCGAGGACGCACTGGCCACCCTCGCCCTGCTCGAGCTCGCCCGGGACAGCGCCCGCACCGGCGAGGTGCGCACCGTGCCCGCTGCCTAGGCTTGAGTGATGGAGCAGCCCGCCGCCACCCCCGGTACCCCGTCCGAAGCGGCCGACCCCGGTCGGGCACGCGCGCGCGCGATCTACGACGCGATGAGCATCGATGACCTGCGCCATGCGGCGGTGGTCCACGCCGAGCGGCACGGTGACCTCGCCTTCCTGTGGCGGCTGGTCGGGCACACGCGGGCGGCGGCGGCGATGGCCCCGGAGGGCGGGGACCTCGGGGCGATCGGCGGCTCGATCTCGGATGCCCTGCTCGCCATCCGGGAGGTCTTCGCCGCCCACAGCGACCCCGGAGCACTTGCGCCGATGCTGCGGATCGTCTGTACCGAGTACCTGCTCGATCACGGCGCCCCCGGCACGTGAACCCCGCGGCCGGCGACCCCGCGCGCTGACCGGGCCCCGATGACCGTCGTCGTCGTCGGCGAGGCTGTCATCGACCTCGTCGACACCCCGACGGGCACCCGCGCCGTGCCCGGCGGCTCCCCCGCCAACACCGCTGCCGCCCTTGCCGCGCTCGGAATGCACGCCGCCCTGCGCGGCCGGCTCAGCACCGATGCCGACGGGGGACGGCTGCGCGGCCACCTGCAGGCCGCCGGCGTCGGCCTCGACGACCTCCTCACCGTCGCCGCCCCGAGCACCGTGATCCGGGCGCACCTTGAGGCCGACGGCAGCGCCCGCTACGAGGCCGACCTGCGCGGCTGCGCCGACCTTGGGTGGCAGCCCGATGAGCTCCGCCGGCCGCTGCCCGCAGGCACGACCCTCGTGATCACCGGGTCGCTGGCCGCCAGCGAGGAACCCGGTGCCCTCGCCTTGGAGCACTGGTGGACCGCCTTGGCCGCCACCGGATCGACCCTGCTCGCCTACGACCCGAACCTGCGGCCCGCCCTCACGACAACCGACGCCGACCGGGTGCGCGCGCGGGTGGGCCGGTTCATCGCCGGCAGCCACCTGGTGAAGGCCAGTGTCGAGGACCTCGCTTGGCTTGCCCCCGACGCCGACCCCGCGCAGGTGCTCACCGCGTGGGTCAGCGCCCCCCGCGGGCCGCTGGTCGCGGTGCTCACCCGAGGGGCGGCCGGTGCGGTCGCACTCACCCGCGGCGGGCTGCGCGTGAGCGTCCCCGCCGTCCCGGTTGAGGTCGTGGACACCATCGGCGCGGGGGATACGTTCATGGCTGCCCTGTGCGCGCAGGCGTGCGAGGCGGTGCGCACCGCCCGGCGGACGGACCCCCATGTGGACCCGGCGGTGGCGATGGCCGCCTGGCTTGCTGACGCCGCCACCCTCCGCACGGCCCTCACCTACGCCGCGCACGCGGCCGCGCTGACGTGCACGAAGGTGGGCTGCCAACCGCCGGATGCGGCGGCCGTGCGGGTATCCCTGACTCCCCGGGCCGGTCACGGTGCACGGCAGGCCCCGGCGGTGGCACAGTAGGACCCGCACCACCGCGCAACTCCCGCACCACCGCGCAACTCCCCGAGGAGAGGACGACGACGATGTCCAACGATGCCCTTGCCGGGGACGTGCTGCCCGAGGCCGGGTGGTACGACGACCCGGCCGGCCCCGGCCTGCGCTGGTGGGATGGCCTGCAGTGGACCGACTATGTGCGCGGCGTCGAACCGGACATGACCGCTGGCGCCCCCACCACCGGCGTGCCCACGACCCCGGCCGCACCCGGCGCCACCCCCGGTACCCAGCCCACGGCCCCCGGCCCGGTGGTCCTCGCGGAGTCGGGCGGCCCGGTCGCGATGGCCGTCCAGCAGGCCGGCCCGGCCGCGATGGCCGTCCAGCAGGGCGCATCCGCCGAGGCCACCGCCTACCCGTGGCGACTGGCCCCCGGCTACGCCCCATTCGACCCGCGTCGCGCGGTCCCACTGAACCCCACCGGGGTGGCGATCCTGCGCTATGCGCGGGGGCTGCTCGTGCTGTGGTTGATCCTCGGGGTGCTCACCGGGGTCGGCTCAGCCGCTGGACTGTTCACCCTGCCCACCGGGGACCTGCCCGACCCGCTGAGCATCGCCCCCCTGCAGGATGTTGGCACCATCGCGGTGCTCGTGGTCGTCCTCGCGCTGTACGGCGCGCAGCTGTTGCTGCTGCTGGGGGCATTCCTCATCAACGAGGACGTCCGCCGTGTGCTACCGCACCGCGGCTCCCTGGTCAGCCTGATCGTGCTGACGGTGCTCACCGTGGCAGCCGTCGGAACCCTGTGGGCCCCCGCGCTGGCGGCCTCGATCAGCCTGTCGCGGGCGGGGGTGCCGCATGCCCGCGGTGCGCGAAACCTGCTGTGGTGGGCACTGGGTGTGCTCATCGTGCCCGCGCTCACCGTCGTGCTGCTGGTGCTGTTCTTCATCTGGCTGCCGGCGGCGCTGATCCTGGTCATCGCGGGACTGCTCACCCTGTCGCGGGCAATCAGCGCCGCTGATGACTCCCCGATGCTGATGCGCCCCGGTCACCGCTGAACGGCCGCCAGCGCTCGCCATGACCGCCCCGGGACGTTCCGCAACCGGGCCGGCGGCGCGGCGGGGGCGGCGCGACTAGGGAGTGACGGCCTCGCCGACGGCGTCCGCCTCGAAGGTGGGGGTGCGGGCGAACAGGATCAGCCACACCAGTGCGGGCAGCAGGTCGATACTGCGGCGCAGGAACCATGGCGTCCCATGCCGGAGCATCCACCCCGCCTGCCGGTACCACGACCAGTTGTTGCGATCCGGCAGCGGCACCTCCTGCCGGGGTGGCAGGGCGAGCCGCTCGAGGGCCAACTCGGCGAGCAGCCGGTGGCCGCGCGGCCCGGGGTGCATGCGGTCGAAGTGCCAGTTGTCGCGGTGGTAGATCTCGGGCCGGCTGCGCAGGCCGATCAGGTGCGCCCCGGCGTCCTCGGCGGCCTTGCGCAGGGCGGCGACGGCGACATCGGCGCGCCCGGCGAGGACCTCCCGCGCCCGGCCGGGGATCGGGGCGGTGCGGCGGATGTCGGGCAGCTCCATGACGACCACCGCCGACCCGTGCGCGCGCAATGTTGCGATCGTGCGCCGGAGATCCCGGTACAGGCCGGTGGGGTTGAAGTTCGAGCGCAGCACGTCATTGCCGCCAACGCTGATGAGGGTGACATGGGGCGAGAAGTCCAGCGCGGCCGCCAATTGCCAGCCGGCGACATCGCGGCCGCGGGAGCCGTTCTTGCCCACGCACAGCATCTCCGCGCCGAGCAGCTCGCTGAGGTGGCGCGCCCAGCCGCCAGGGTTGCGGCGGTGGTCGTGGTCACCCACGCCGACGGTGACGCTGTCGCCGAGGGCCGCCACCCGCAGTCGCGGGACGTTCCGCAGGTGTACCGGGATCATCGGCCATGGGCCCTGCACGGTGCGCGCCTCCCTGCTGTGCGGATCGGACGGTGCGGCTGTCACCGCAATCGTGCCAGTTTTGCCGTCGCAGACAATAACGCGCCCGTCCGCCACGCCCACCGTTGTGGTGACCACGTCCTGACCTGCACTCATGCGGAGACCTCCAGTCGGGAATCGAGCCGGTGCAGTGAGAGCATCGCGTCCACAGTGGCCTGCCAGGTGAAGCGCTCCGCGCGGGCGCGGGCGCGGTGACGCCGGGTGTCGACGTCCTCAGCGAGTACCGAGCGCACCGCATCGGCCCACGCTGCGGGCTCCCCGCTGACGCTCACCCCACCATCGGGGAGGACCACCTCGGACAGTCCGCTGAGCCGGGAGACCACCGCCGGGGTGCCCGAGGCGAGCGACTCCAGTGCGGCCAGCCCGAACGTCTCCAGGGGGCCCGGCGCGATCGCGACATCCGCGGTGGCGAGCAGGGCCGCCAACTCGGCGCGGTCGGCGACGAAGCCGAGGAAGGTCACCGGCAGGCCCCGCGCCTGCCGCTGCAGGCGTTCCGCCAGCGGGCCCACCCCGAGGATGAGCAGGTGGACGGGGTGCCCCTGCTCATGGAGCACCCGGGTCGCCTCAATGGCCACCCACGGCTGCTTCTCCCGGGACAGCCGGCTGCTCATGACCAGCAGTGCGGCACCCGGGGTGGCGGGCAGGTACCGCTCCCGCAGGGCAGGGTCGGCGCGGACGGGTGAGAAGTTGACCAGGTCGACCCCGAGCACCACCCGGCGCAGGTTCCCCGCGCCGATGCGGTTGAACTCATCGGCGGCGAACCGGGTCGTCGCCACGATCGTGTCGAAGGAGCTCACCGAGCCGCGGTTGTGCCAGTCGGCGATCGCGGTTGCCGGCAGCGGCACCGGGCTGAACGCGCGCAGGACGCCGTCCAGCCGCTCATGGGCGAACATGACCGTCGGCACGCCCCGCTCGCGGGCCCAGTCCCCGATCCAGCGGGTGGTGCTGCGGTCGGACACCTCGATGCGGTCGGGTGCCAGGCCCTCGAGGATGGCCGCACAGTCCCGCCGGCGCACAATCAGCCGGTAGCCGCCGGAGCCGGGCAGAATCGGACTGCGCAGGGTGATCCGTCGACCGTGGGCGATGCGCTCATCGGCGTCGACCGCCCCCGGTACGACCATCACGAATTCATGGCCCGCCGCCTGATAGCCCGGGCCGAGTGCGTTCATCATCGTGCGGATTCCGCCGCTGCCCTCACGGTAGAAGTTCGCCACGTGCACGATGACCGCCATCGGAGGCCCTCAGCGCACTCGCGTGCGCGCGCGCGCGATGGCCCGCACATAGTGGCCGCGCAGCGTCGCGTACAGCGCCGGCCAGGTGCGGGTGAGCACGGCGCGACGTGCGGCGGCCCCCATCCGCTCCCGAGCGTCGGCATCTGCGACAAGTGCGCCGACCCGGGTGATGAGGTCATCGGAGTCGCCCGGGCGGTAGAGGTCGCCGGTGACCCCGGGCACGACCAGGTCGAGGGGGCCGCCCACCGCCGGGGCGATCACCGGGCGGCCGCACGCGTGCGCCTCCTGAATCACCTGGCAGAACGTCTCGTTCTCCCCGGTGTGGACGACGATGTCCAGTGCGGCCATCGCGCGCGGCAGGTCATCGCCGGTGAGCATCCCGGTGAAGTGGGCGCCCGGGGCGCGACGCTCAAGGGACACCCGCGCTGGGCCGTCCCCGATGAACACCAACTGCACTCGGGGGTCATCGAGCAGGCCTAGGAGGCGGTTGGCCTGCTTCTCGGGGGCGAGGCGGCCGACGAAACCCACCGCAACCCGGCCCCCGGCCGTCCACTGGGCGCGCAGCACCGGGTCGGCCCGCTCCGGTGCGAACCGCTCGACATCGACCCCCCGGCCCCAGACGGCGACCTCGGGCACGTCGTAGGAGCGCAGGACCGCTGCCGCGGCACGTGAGGGCGCAAGGTTGACATCGGCCTTGCGGTGCAGCCGGCCCGTCCACGTCGCCCCAACCCCGGCGAGGGCGTCGAAGCCGTAGTGGCTGGCGAACCCGGCAACGTCGGTCTGGTACACCGCGACCACCGGCAGGCCGAGGCTGCGCGCCGCGCGCATCCCGGCGGAGCCGAGGACGAAGGGGGATGCGAGGTGGACCACATCAGGTCGGAAGTCCTCGAGGATGCGCTCAAGATGCTGGGGGGTCGTCCACCCCAGGCGCAGCCCTGACAGGGAGGCCAGCCGGACCCCGGGCACGCGGACGATCGTCGCGCCGTGGTAGCTCAGCATGGGGGATGGACCGGGGGCGATGACGAGGACCTCGTCGCCATGGCTGGCGGCCTGCTCGCACACCCGGGCCACGGAATTGGCGACACCGTTGACGTCGGGCAGGAACGACTCCGTCACGACCGCAACTCTCACAACCAAACCTCACCATGCCCGGCCGTCGTGAGGGTGGACGGCGGGTGACGTGTCGGCAAACCTCGCCCGACGTCCGGGGGACAGTGGGGGACGCGAGGACGGGGCCCCCGCACCATGGCGAGGGCGAGGGTGAGGGCGAGGGCGAGGGCCGGAGGGTCAACCCGGTGCGCCTGCCTCATGCCATAGGGAGTCTAGGCCGGGGGGCGGGCCGGGCTCTCGGGCGGGGGCGGACGGCGTCCATAGGCTCGCCCTATGGCGCGGCCAGGTGTGCGGCCAACCGGCCCAATCCCCACCCGTCTGCTGCCTACCGGCCTGCTGCTTGCCGCCTATGCCCTGACCGGACTGATCCTGGCCCGCGCGGTCGGCGGGGGGTTCACCGACGGTGCGGTCACCGGCCTGCCCGATGCCGGACCGCTGGTGACGTCGGCGGCCCCCGTGGTTGACCTCGCCGGCTACGCGCTCGGGCTGCTCGTCATCGCCCGCCTGCTGTCGGTGAGCGTGCTCAACCCGGCACGTCCGAAACGCATCGCCTGCCCCGACGTCGCCCCGCTGGCGCTGGCCTGGTCGGGGGTGGCGTTCATCGGTGCGGTGCTCAACCTCGGCGTGGCGCTGGCGCTGCCGCCGGGCCTGCTGCTGGACCCGGCCGTCGTGATCACCTACGGATGGGAACTCGACACCGTCCGCGCCGGGCTGATCGTTGCCACCCTCGCCCTGGCCACCGGTGCGGTGATGACCCGGGAGCGCTCGGCGCTCACCGCCGCGGGGTGGGCCGCCCTGGGCATCCTCGGGCTGGCCGTGCCCGGGATGTTCGCCCACGCCGGCGGCTTGGGCGGCCACGACGTGGCCGTCGCAGCAGGCCTGTTCCACGGGGTCGCGATGGCGGCATGGCTGGCCGGCCTCGCCGTCGTCGCCGTCCGAGTGGCCCGGGTGGGGGGACCCAGCTCCGGGCGCTCCGAACCGACCCTCGCAACGGTGCGCCTGTTCACCCCGATCGCGGCCACCAGTGTCGTCGTCCTCACCCTGTCCGGGGTGGCAGCGGCGTCCGCCCGGTTGGCCGCCCCCAGCCAGCTGCTCACCACCGCCTACGGCCAGCTCGTCCTCGCCAAGGCGGGGCTGCTCGGCTGCGCCCTGCTGGCCGCGGTCATCGTGCGCCGCCGCCTGCGGCAGGCGCCACCGATCCCGGCCACCGCGCGCCGCGCACTCGCCGTCGAGGGAGGGCTGCTCGGCTGCGCCCTCGGGGTGGCGGTGGGGTTGTCGCTCACCGCCTTCCCCCGGGTCACCCCACCGGCGCGCACCCTGGTGGAGTCGCTCACCGGGTACGCCGAACCTCCGCCGTTCACCATCAGCGGGGCGCTCACCGTCCTCGCGGTCGAGCCGATGAGTGCGACCATCGGGCTGCTCGCCGGCGGCCTGTACCTCGCCGGCGTGGTGCGCCTGTGGCGACGTGGCGACCACTGGCCGATCGTGCGGACGCTGTGCTGGCTGGCCGGGGTGATCGCCGCGGTGTACGTCACCAACACCCTGCTGGCGCGGTACGCGGTGCTCATGTTCTCGGCCCACATGGTCAGCCACATGGTGATCGGGATGCTCGCCCCGTTGCTGCTGGCCTGCGGTGGTCCGGTCACCCTCGCGCTGCGGGCCCTGCGGGTCTCACCCGGACCGGGCCGCGGACCGCGGGAGTGGCTCGTCCTCGCCCTGCACTCCCCGTACCTGCGCGCGGTGTCCCATCCGCTCATCGCATTCGTGCTGTTCGTGGGCGGCACGTACGCGCTGTACCTCACTCCCCTGCTGGGCTGGGCGATGGGCTCACATCTGGGCCACCTGCTGATGACCGCGCACTTCCTGGTGGCCGGGTACCTGTTCTTCTGGATCGTCCTGGGCGTCGATGCCCGCGTGGTGCCCGTGGGGTACCCGGTGCGGCTGCTCATGGTTGTCGCCGCGGCGGCACTGCACGGGATCTTCGGCGTCCTCGTCTTCAGCACGACCACCCCGCTGGGCGGCGGCTGGTTCCTCACGGCGGCCCCGGGATGGCTGGCCGATCCGCTGGCCGATCAACGCCTCGGTGGCGGGCTGGCCTGGTCCGTCGGCGAGATCCCCGCCATCATCGCTCTGCTTATCGTCGCGGTGCAGTGGGCGGCCGCCGATGGTCGCGCCGCTCGCCGCCGCGACCGGCAGGTGCAGCGCGCCGGACGGGATGTCGAGCTCGATGCGTACAACGCGATGCTCGCCCGGATGAATGCCTCGGCCGGTGGGCAGGGCGGCGGCGCCCCGACCGGCGGCGCCCCTGGCGGCGCACGGGGCGGCGGCGCCCCGACCGGTGGGCGACTACCCGACGACGGGTGAGTCAGGGCAGGTCGCCCATCGGGGTCGCGAGCTGTCCGCTCGGGTCGGGAACCTCTACCCGCGTGGATCTCCCTCGCATCAGGTCCGGCCCCAGTTCAGGAGCACAGACTGCGGCATGAGGGTCCCTCGACATCGTGCGGCAGATCGGTGTCAATCGGTGTCAACCACAACCGTGTAAACTGCTGTCAACCGAGGAGGCGCACATTGTCAGGACGGCTTGGGAACGCCCCTGTGTACTTCGCCCTGGGGCAGGTGGGCTTCAGCCCGGTCATGAGCATGGCGTCGTTCATCCCCGAGATCCAGGAGCAGCTGCGCACAACGGGGTTTCCGGAGTTCCACGTCGGCCAGTTCACGCAGGTGCGCCTGTCCAGTGATGGGAAGGAGGCGGAGGCGCTTGACAGTCACCCCTTGTGGATCTTCATGAACGAATCCCGGAGTCTGTGCTTCGTTCTCAGTGTGGACTCCCTGACGCTGCAAACGACCGCCTCCCAGAGACATGACGTCTTCGTTTCTGAGGCCATTCGCGGATTGGCTGTCGTGCGGTCAGTGGTCGGCGTGGGTTCGGTGAAGCGGATCGGCTTGCGTTACTTGGGCGCCATTCAGCCTGAACCGTCCGAGGATGTCAATGACTACCTCGCTGAAGGTCTGCACGGCGTCGCCGTGACCGGCCGCCTTGTGGCCGGCGCCACGGAACTCGTCTTCGATCGGGATCTCTCCCGGTGGGGAACCCACAGTCGAGTGGTGGTCAAGATTCATCGCGCAATTGGCCCGATTGGGTTTCCGCTGGAGCTCGAACCGGCGGGACTGGCCCTGCAGTCGCGTTTCTCGGCGTGGGGTCCCGCGGATCACGCGGTCATCGATGCGGATCACTTCATTCAACAGGCTGTTTCGGTGGACGTGGCGCAGTTGCAAACGGTCTTCGAGTACCTGCACGAGTCCGTGGCGGAAGCCTTCCGGGCATGCGCCTCCGACCATGCTCATCGGATCTGGGCCGGCGAAGCGGCGAACTCATGACCGTGGCCCATGACCCGATAGCACCGGACACTGGTTCCGATTGCGCCGCACAGGCTCGCGATACAGGAGGACGCGGCAAGTGGCGGACCATATACGCAGCGGTTGGATTGACCGTTGGAAGCGGCACCTGCCTCACTGGTCCGTCGCTCCGAGGACTCACGCTCGGCACTCACACACGAGCCTTGGCCCCACAACCTGAATGGGCCTCGTCGGCGGCCTCGTCGGAAGTAGCAGCACTGCCAGCAGCGGCAGTTGCAATTGACGAGATTCGGACGTGTCTGACTTTGAGTATGTCTGAGATCGCCAAGGCAACAGGAAGGTCCAGACAGGCAGTCTACAAATGGGTGTCAGGTGATTCGAGGCCGGAGCCACCGGCGGCGAAGGTCCTGACACAACTGGCAGCCGTGGCTCGGAGATTGCAGGCCGCCCAGGTGCGGCATCCGGGGGCGGCATTGAAGATGGGCCTGTTCTCCGGACAGTCACTGCTTGACTTGATCGCCGGCGGTGACTTTGAGGAGGCGGATGTCGCAACCGTGATCCGGGAGTCGCTCGCGGGCCAGCGGGCGTATGACCGCTCCGGCGCATCCCGGTCGGCGACCCCGCCCTCGGCGGTTTGGGCGATCGAATCTGTGCCCACCTCTTCGAACGGGTAGGGCCATGTGATGGTGGAGTGGCGCCAAGGAAGCGTGCTGTCGAACTCTCACCCCCTGCACGTCGCTCATTCACTTGATCCGCACAGACACCGACTTGTCGTGATATCGCACGATTGCGATCTCGCAGGAGGACGTCCCAAGGTCGAGGCAATTCTCGGCCAGTTCATAGAGACGCCGATCGGGACCTACCGGTCAGCAAGGAATCCGCGACTGCTTCACCTTGAGTTCCGCAAGCCCGGCGGCACTGAGCAGTGGATGTCACTGAACCACGAGGACCGCGTGGAGGTAGCCGACCGCCACGCCTACGACCCGTCCGCTGTTGACGTCGCCTTGGCATTGTCGCCAGACAATCGACGCCTTCTGCGCCGTTGGCTGGCCGCCAGGTATGGCCGGCCCGCCTTCCCGCGAGCGTTTGAGGACGCACTTAAGCAGGCGCCGCTCAACGGCAGGAATACGTACCGCTCCTTGGATAGCATCATCCAGAAGGTCCACGAACACCTCGTTGGCGTGTTCTTCGACCTCGGCGATGATCGAGACGTCGACCTGCAGCCCCCGGCTGTGTATGGGCTTCGGGTCACTTTGGTCTACGACACGGCAAAGGACGCCGTCGCCGCCAGAACTGCCAGTGAGATCACGGTAGGCAGGATCATGCGACTCTTCGCGACGTCATTCGGAGAAGCGGCCGCCGCTCAAGCCATCGGACTCGAGTCGTGTGACGCTGTTCCCGACTCGGAGTTCACGGTTCTGGATCTCAGGCGAAACGACCACTGGCGTGTGGAGTACATGAACATGGGTGAAGGATCATCGGAGTCCGACCTGCTGGATCTTGACGATTCGCTGATCTAGCGGTCGCTCAGGATCCTCACGAGACAGCCTGTTCTCGCCAGCGGCGAACGGGGGGCGGGGTCCTCGTCACCCGCAGGCGGGCAGTGAGTCCAAGACGGTGTCGATATCGGCTGGCGTCGTCCGCGGGTTGACGATGGCCAGCCGGGTCACCGTTCGCCCGCGATGACGGGTGGGGGTGACGAAAGCGGTTCCCGCGGCCAGCAACCCCTGTGACCAGGCGTCGTAGTCGGCCTGCTCCCACCCCACCCGCTCGAAGACGACCACCGACAGCATCGGCTCGCGGATGAGCGCGAGGTGGGGACGCGCGCGCACCGCGTCCGCGGCATAGGCCGTGACCGCCATCGTCTGCCGTACCGCAGCGGTGTACGCATCGGTGCCGTGGACGGCAACAGAGAACCACAGCGGGAGGCCGCGGGCGCGTCGAGACAGGTGCACGGCGTAGTCCGATGGATTGAAGTGCGGGGACTCGTTGAGGACCTCAAGGTACGAGGCATGCTGGACGTGAGCGGCCCGCGCCAGCCGCGGCTCCCGGTAGATCAGCGCACATGCGTCGTAGGGGGCGAACAGCCACTTGTGCGGATCAACGATCCACGAGTCGCTGCGCTCGATCCCGGCAAAGACCTCCCACAGCTCCGGGCAGAGCAACCCGGCCCCCCCGTAGGCGCCGTCGACATGGAGCCACCAGCCGTTGCGCTGCGTGACATCGGCGATGGAGTCCAGTGCATCGACGATCCCGTAGTTCGTCGTGCCGCCGGCGGCTGCCACGGCGAACACCTCATCGGTGTGGGGCAGCCGCTCGCGCACCGCCGCCTCGAGCAGGGGCCCGGTGAGGCGCCCGGCGCCCGCGCCTTCGGCCGGGACCTCGACGCTGAGCACGTCCACATCCATCACCCGCGCCACGTGCCAGATGGAGGAATGGGACTCCTCGCTGGTGGCGATCACCCACCGGCGTGGCTCGGGAAGACCCCGTTCGGCGCGCTGGTGTCGCGCCCACTGCCGTGCGGTCACGAGTGCCGCGAGGTTGCCCTGCGTTCCCCCGGGGACGACGACCCCGCCGGCGGACTCGGGATAGCGCGACAGTCCGGCCAACCAGGCGAGCACCTCATTCTCCGCGTGAACGGCGCCAGCTCCCTCGAGCCAGGATCCGCCGTAGATCGATGAGGCCGCGACCACGAGGTCGAACAGCAGGGAGGCCTCCGTCGCCGCACTGGGGATGAAGGCGAGGTTGCGCGGGTGGTCCGTGGAAATGGTCGCCGGGGCAAGGACCTCACCGAACACGCGCAGGGCAGCCTGCTCCCCGATGCCATCGGTAGTGATGGTGCGCCCGGCGCGAGCGGCCAGATCAGCCGGCTCGATGGGACCGTCGAGTGTCGGGGGATCCATGCGGAGCCGGTCGCGGACGTAGTCCTCGATTGCCGACAGCAGGGACTCGGCCTGCTCCCCCCATCCGTGCATCCCCACCCCTTGAGGATAGACGCGCGCAGCCGGATGAGGGCCGCTCAGCCGGGCGAGGCCGGATACGCCTCCGCGAGGCCCTGAACACTCGCGGCCTCACCCCGGCACACCACGCACGCGTCATTGAGCAACTGGGCCAGGGTGAAGCGCAACTCCAGTCGCTGCAGCCACCGAGGGTTGAGGGCGGCCACGCCGTCCTGCGCGCCCAGCAGTGCCCCCGTGATGGCGCCAGCCAGGGCGCTGGCACCAGCGTGATTGGTGCCCAGCCACAGCGCCCACCCCGGTCCCGCGGTCTCGGCGCTGCAGGCGGCGTAGATCGCGATGGACAGCGTCGACTCCCCCCGTCGATCCCGGGCCAGTCGCTGGCACAGGTGCGCCGAGCCCGGGAAGCGCTCGGCGAGGGTCACCGCCCCCTGGATCGTCGACGCGCCGCGGCGATGATCGGGGTGCACGGTCGGCTGCACCGCAACCGCCCGCCGCAGAGCCGTGGGCAGCGGCTCGCCCGCGCAGGCGAGGGCGACGCCGTGGGCAAGGGCAGCGGCGCTCCAGGCACTCAGGACATCCCCGCCGAGCTGACGGGTTGACGTAGCCGCCACCCACTGGGCGGTCATCGCCGGCAGGAGGATCCCGGCCGCCACCCCCCGAATCAACGCCGTCGGATCGGGTCGGGTGCCGGCGGTCATCGGCAGTGCCAGCTGCCGGGAGGCCGTTCCGGGGTCGCCGTCGAAGGCCTCGATGCGCCGCGCGAGATCGGCGACACCGGCCCGCCTCACCCGAAGTTGGGGAACACCCGCCAGCCAGCCCAAGCCCTCGGCGGTCGCGGGCTCGCCTTCGCCCCCGGCCCGCTCGCCCCCCGCCCGCTGGGTGGCCGCCCAGCGACGGATCGCTGAACCCACCTCGGACACCGCATCGGTGCCGTGCACGCCGCTGCGGATGAGGCCGTCGATGGTGGTGATGAGCAGTTGGCTGACCGCACTGATCCGACCGGGACGTGGCGGTGCGGTGGAACCAGCCTGCCCGAACCGATTGCGGATGGCGGCGGCGGAGTGCTCATCGACCGGAATGCCCATCGCATCACCGCATGCGCTCAACAGCACCGCGGCGATCATGCGGCGGTCCCGCTCGGACATGGCCTTGCTGGCCCGCAGTAGCCGGCGCAGCGGATCCCTGGTGCCGGGCGATGCCCGACTGGGCAGCGCGGCAGCGGGCTTGCGGCGGGGTGGGCGTGGTTGCGGCGGATCCGTCACTGAGGTTGTCATCCCCCTCACCACGACCCTTCACGCCATCCGAACGTGCAAGGGCGATGATCGGGGGTGGCAGGCGGGGATGCCACCGATATGCCCTCAGGGGGCGCCGGTGCCCCGTCCACGGGGCTGCCGGGGTTGGCGCGGCCCGGATCCGGGTGGTGCGTGACCCCTTGGGCACCCCCCGGTGCGACCCCGGTGCTAGACCCCCCTTGGGCACTCCCGGGCCACCCCCGGATGGGTCAGGTGGGGATGAGGGTGTTCAGCCGGGTTTCCCCGTAGGAGCGGGACCGCCAGGTCGACCACGGGACGTTCCAACTGCCACCAAGGCCGTTCCACGGCTCCATCTGCTCACTGGTGCCGTAGGTCTCCACGACATCCCCGGTGATGGCGCGCTCGTACATCCATTGGGCATCCGCAACCGACAGGTTGGTGCACCCGTGGGAGCCGTTCCATCGTCCGAGTCGGTACACCGCCCAGGGCGCGCCGTGGATGAACTCCCCCGTGGGAGTCAGCCGCAGCGCGAACGGGCTCATGACGTCGTACTCCTCCTCCGGGGGCAGGTTCATGCCGGCGCTGGTCATCCGCTTGACCTCATACTTCTCGTGGACCACCTTCACGCCGCTGCGGGTGATGAATCCCGCCTTGCCCAGGGAGACCGGGATTCGCTTGACCTCCTTGCCCCCCACCCGCACGCGCATGACGAGATCCTTGTCATCGATCACGGCGATGAACCGCCGGGCCGTTGAGTACCGGACGGTCTGCCGGGTGGTCCCGACATATGACCGGCCGCGGCCGGCGGAGCCCAGATAGGTGCCGCGCAGCCCCACTCGCACGGTGATCTCGGTGTTGCCGGGCCAGTAGTCGCCGCGGGGGCGCAGGATCATCGTCCGGTCGTCCACCCATGACCACACGCCGCCGCGGGGCAGCGGTCGGCTGGTGGTGACGCTCACGGACTCCTGGGCGGCCCGCCGGTCGGTGACGGGGGCGGAGAAGCGCACGCTCAGGGGGTACCCGACGCCGACAATGGAGCCATTCGCCGGACTCACTCCCGCGCGGACGTAGACGGGCATGGTGCCGCGCAGCCGCGGATCACGCGTCGGGGACGGGGCGGGCGCCGCGGGCGTGGGCTCTGCCGTCGTTCCGGGTGCGGGGGCGGTCACCCCGGGTGCGGGGGCAGCGGGGGCCGTCGCCCCGGGTGCAGGAGTGACGGGTGCGGGAGTAGCCGGCGCCGTCGCCCCGGGTGCTGTGGGGGCCGGAGTCTCCGCCGGCGGCAGGGCACCCGGCGCAAGCAGCGCCAAGGCGAGCGCGACGGCAGCGATCACCATGTGATTATCAGCATCGGCCCCGCAGGTTGCGCACCCGACACGACGTCCCGTGACGGATGGACCCCATGGGACGGATGTGACCGATGGATCCGCCCCGCAGCCGGGCTACGCCTCGAAATCGCCGCCGCGGCCCGTGACCTTGTCGCGACGTCGGTTGGGCCGCTCGTACTTGAAGACCAGCAGCCCAACCGACGCCGCGAAGGCCGCGACAATGCCGAATGCGATGGCCGCGTCCATGCTCAGAGCAGAGTCGCCCAGACGACCAATGCGAAGGTGACGATGCTGAGCACCGTGACCACCACTCGCATCAGTGAGAGGTAGCCGCTCGAACCCGCGATGGCCTTGGCCAATGCGCTGGCGTCGCTGATCTGGCCCAGGTCTTCGGCGACCGCTTGGCCCTCCCGAATGGCCGCGTACTGCGAGATCACGGCCAGAATGCCGGTAATCGCCGCGACACCGACGGCAAGAAAACGAGCCGAGTCACCGGCATCGGCAAAGGTTCCCTGGGCGGCGAGCACGACGATCGCGATCAGGACGGCAGTGGGCCCGAGTTGGGCGAGCACAATCTGGGTGCGCTTCTCGTTCCACAGGTGAAGCAGGGACGTCTCGTCCATGGACATCTCCTTCGCAGGGGTTGGGCTTGGGCTGAGATGAGGGGCGTTCAGCGGCACTGAGCGGGGTCCAGTCCGGTGCGGTCGGCGTGGGCGGGCACGCGCCCACGCTTGACGGGCATGCCCGAGGTCAGGATGACGAGGCAAACGTACGCCAATCCCGCGGGCAATGCTCGACCACAGTGGGCTGGCGCCTCACCCCTGCATCGAGGGACATCCGAGATGAACTCAACACAGACTCAACCCCAGTGCGCAGAGGGCGCCCGGTGAGGCCGGCCCTACCAGTCGAGGACCCGTCCGTCCTCCCACAGCCGTCCCGTCAGCACCGGGTGCTCGCGCGAGCCCGGGTCCCTCGTTGCCAGCCACACCACCGTCTGCGCCCCCTCAGCGGCCGAGCGTGGCGCGTCCGGGCCCCCCATGTCGGTGCGGCAGTGTCCGGGGCAGACCGCATCCACGAGGATCCCGCGGGTGCCCTCGCCGGTCTCGGCGGCGAGGTTCTTGGTCAGGGCGTTGAGCGCCGCCTTCGCCACCCGGTAAGGGGCAAGTCCGCCGCTGGTGCCCGGACCGGTGAAACGGCCGAGGCATGCGCTGAGGCTGATGATCCGGCCGGATCGGCGCTCCACCATGCCGGGAACGAAGGCCGCGATGAGGTGGAAGGCACCATCGAGGTTCACCCCCATCACCTCGCGCCAGTGGGCGGGGGTTGTCCGCAGGGTCTTCGCGGAGCGCTGCGACATCAGCCCAGCACTGTTGATGAGCACATCAACGCGCACGCCCGTGGCGGCGAGTCGCTCGGCGAGGGCGGCCACCGCGCGCGGGTCGGCAACATCCGCCCACTCAACGCGCACACGACCTTCGCTCACGAGTTCCGCGCTCACGAGTTCCGCGCTCACGGGATCCGCGCCATCAGGCGCGCGGTGCCCGTCACCCGTCTGACCCAGCAGCGCGCGGAGGCGGGCGCGAACCTCGGCCGCACCAGTAGCGGTCGAGTCGCCTGATCCATGGCGCGCGCCCGTGCCGCCTGCGCCTAGGTGGGGGCTGCGACCGAGGAGGACCAGTCGATGCCCATGGTCGAGCAATGCCGCAGCGGCCGCCAGCCCGATCCCCCGGGTGCCGCCGCTGATGAGAGTGGTCGTGCCGAGCTCGGTCATGGACGTGAGCCTGCCCCGCCATCGACGATGGCGCCACCGCAGCCCGGCTTCCCCCGGCCGATCAACCGGTGCCACCGCGGCCCGGATTCCCCGCCACTGCCGCAGGAACTCACACGGCCTAGGCTGGCCTCGTGGCGCCCGAGCCCTTCTCCGCGGCTCCTGATCTCACCGGAGCCGAAGCGCAGTTCGGACCCAATGCCTGGCTCGTCGCAGAGATGCGCGAGCGCTACCAGGCCGACCCCACGAGTGTTGACCACCGGTGGGCGGAGTACTTCGCCGCCCTTCCGGAAGGCGCGACACATCCAAGCCCCCCCACCGCACCCACCCTCACCGCACCCACCCCCACCGCTCCCACCCCCACCGCAC
>JAGWXT010000006.1 GCA_018969715.1 Actinomycetales bacterium | reverse complement strand
GAAGGCGGCATAGTCGAGGTCGTCGTAGCCCACCAAGGATGCGTACATCGCCGCCTTCGCCTCCTCAGTCGGCTGGACGGCGACATGACGGTAGCGACCGAGGCCAGTTCCAGCCGGGATGAGCTTGCCGAGGATGACATTCTCCTTCAGTCCCAGCAAGGGGTCACTGCGACCATGGATCGCTGCCTCGGTGAGCACGCGCGTGGTCTCCTGGAAGGATGCCGCGGATAGCCAGGACTCGGTTGCCAGCGAGGCCTTGGTGATGCCCATGAGCATCGGCCGGCCAGTTGCCGGCCGTCCACCTTCGGTGACGATCCGTCGATTCTCGGTCTCGAACGCCAGTCGGTCGATCAATTCGCCGGGCAGGAAGGTGGTGTCCCCGATCTCATCAAGGATCGTCACTCGGCGCAGCATCTGCCGGACGATCACCTCAATGTGCTTGTCGTGGATCGACACACCTTGCGCGCGATAGACCTCCTGCACCTGATCGACCAGATGCAGCTGGACGGCCCGCTGGCCCTTGAGGCGGAGGATGTCCTTGGGATCAACCACGCCTCGCGTGACCTGCTGTCCCACCTCGACGTGTGCACCTTCATCGACGGTGAGCACCGCCCGCTTGGAGACCTTGTGGGTGATTTCAGGTGAGCCGTCGTCAGGGGTGATGGTGATCCTGCGCTCGCGATCGTTCTCCTCAACTGAGATCCGCCCGGTCGCCTCACTGATGAGCGCAACTCCCTTGGGTGTGCGCGCCTCGAACAGCTCGACGACGCGCGGGAGGCCATGGGTGATGTCGTCGCCGGCCACCCCTCCGGTGTGGAAGGTCCGCATGGTCAACTGGGTGCCCGGCTCCCCGATGGACTGGGCCGCGACGATACCGACCGCCTCGCCGACATCGACGATCGCCCCAGTTGCCAGTGAGTGGCCGTAGCACATGGCGCACGTACCGGTGCGGCTCTCACAGGTCAGCACCGACCGCACTCGTATCTCGCCGACGCCCGCCGCCACCAGCTGGTCCACCAGCGGGAGGGTGACGATCGTCCCAGCAGCCACGACGCCGCCCTCAGTACTGATGTCCTCGGCCAGCGCGCGGCTGACCACGGATGTCTCGACTGCATCCAGCGGCATCAATTCACTGTTGATCGTCTGCGCGATCGGGATACTGATCCCGCGGTCGGTACCGCAGTCTTCCTCCCGGACGATGACATCCTGAGCGACGTCGACCAGTCGCCGAGTGAGGTATCCGGAGTCAGCGGTGCGCAGCGCCGTATCGGCCAATCCCTTGCGTGCACCATGCGTGGAGATGAAGTACTCCAGCACCGACAGCCCTTCCCGGAAGTTGGACTTGATCGGTCTGGGGATGATCTCCCCCTTGGGATTCGACACCAGCCCCCGCATACCAGCCAACTGGCGGATCTGCATGAGGTTTCCGCGGGCACCCGAGTGCGCGAGCACGAACAGCGGGTTCGTTGGCGCGAAGTTCTCCTCCATGGCCGTGGCGATTGACTCCGTTGCCTTCGTCCAGATGTCGATGAGCTCCTGGCGGCGCTCCTCATCGGAGATCAGACCCCGCGCATAGGAGCGGGCGACCTTGTCCGCGGAGTCCTCTGCTGCGCGCAGCAGTTCATCCTTGTTCGGCGGTGTGACGATGTCCTCGATCGAGATGGTCACCCCCGCTCGAGTGGCCCAGTAGAAGCCGAGGTCCTTGAGTTCGTCGAGGGTTGCGGCAACCATCGCCTTCGGATAGCGCTCGGTCAGGAGGTTGACCAGCTCACCCAGCTGCCTCTTGCCGACGAGCCAGTTGACATAGGGGAAGTCAGCCGGGAGTGCCGCGTTCACGAGCGCGCGACCCAGGGTCGTGGTGACGAGCACCTCGTCACCTGGCTGCCAGCCCTCCGGCAGCGGGGTACCCGTGGGCGGGGCAAGGCAGGTCAGCCGAATTCGCACCGGAGTGCCGACCGCGATCAGCCCCGCGTCCTTGGCCATCAGCGCCTCCGCCATGGAGGTGAAGGCGGGCGGCACCTCGGACAACCCGGGAGTACCGGGCTCCCGCGCCTCGCGGGTGAGGTAGTAGATGCCAAGCACCATGTCCTGCGTCGGGGTCGTGATCGGTCGACCACTTGCCGGCGACAGGATGTTGTTGCTCGACAGCATCAGCACCCGGGCCTCCGCCTGTGCCTCGGCGGAGAGTGGAACGTGGACAGCCATCTGGTCACCATCGAAGTCCGCATTGAATGCCGTGCACACCAACGGGTGGATCTGGATCGCCTTGCCCTCGATCAGCAGTGGCTCGAAGGCCTGAATGCCCAGTCGGTGCAGTGTCGGCGCACGGTTTAGCAGCACGGGGTGCTCGTGGATGACCTCCTCGAGGACGTCCCACACGACCGGGCGGGAGCGCTCAACCATACGCTTGGCTGACTTGATGTTCTGGGCATGGTTGAGGTCCACCAGCCGCTTCATGACGAACGGCTTGAACAGCTCGAGGGCCATCTGCTTTGGTAGTCCGGCCTGATGCAACTTGAGCTGCGGGCCCACAACGATCACCGATCGACCCGAGTAGTCCACACGCTTGCCTAGCAGGTTCTGCCGGAACCGTCCCTGCTTGCCCTTGAGCATGTCCGAAAGGGACTTCAGGGGCCGGTTCGCGGGTCCAGTCACCGGACGGCCGCGACGGCCGTTGTCGAACAGGGCATCGACGGCCTCCTGCAGCATCCGCCGCTCGTTGTTGACGATGATCTCGGGTGCACCGAGGTCGAGCAGTCGCTTCAGCCGGTTATTGCGGTTGATCACCCGCCGGTACAGATCATTGAGGTCGCTGGTCGCGAAACGGCCGCCGTCCAGTTGCACCATCGGGCGGAGGTCGGGTGGGATGACCGGCACCACATCGAGGACAAGTGACTCCGGCGAGGCGCCGGTGGTGCGAAAGGCGTTGATGACGCGCAACCGCTTCAGGGCCCGCGCCTTGCGCTGGCCCTTGCCGGTTGCGACGACCTCCAGCAGCAGCGCGGCCTCGGCATCAAGGTCGAATCGCGCCAGTCGCTGCTTGATGGCGTCCGCGCCCATGCCGCCCCGGAAGTAGCGCCCATAGCGATCTCGCAGCTGGCGGTAGAGCATCTCATCGCCCTCGAGGTCCTGCACCTTCAGCGTCCGAAAGCGGTCGAAGACGCGATCCAGACGGTCGATCTCGGCATCGGCGCGCCGACGGATCGCCGCCATCTCCCGCTCGCCCGACTCCTTCACCCGTCGCCGGACATCGCTCTTGGCTCCCTCTGCCTCGAGTTCGGCGAGATCGGTCTCCAGCCGCTGGGCACGCGCCTCGATATCGGCATCGCGCTTGCCAGCGATGACCTTCTTGTCCTTGGCCAGTGACCGCTCCAGGCCCGGCAGGTCCTCATGCCGTGCCTCGTCGTCCACCTCATAGATCATGTTGGCAGCGAAGTAGATGACCTTCTCAAGATCCTTCGGTGCCAGGTCGAGCAGGTACCCCAGCCGACTGGGAACCCCCTTGAAGTACCAGATGTGGGTGACGGGAGCCGCCAATTCGATATGGCCCATGCGCTCCCGTCGGACCTTCGCTCGCGTCACCTCGACGCCGCAGCGCTCACAGATGATGCCCTTGAAGCGCACTCGCTTGTACTTGCCGCAGTAGCACTCCCAATCCCGAGTGGGCCCGAAGATCTTCTCGCAGAACAGGCCGTCCTTCTCCGGCTTGAGGGTTCGGTAGTTGATGGTTTCGGGCTTCTTCACCTCACCATGCGACCACTGCCGGATGTCATCTGCGCTAGCCAGGCCGATCCGCAGTTCGTCGAAGAAGTTCGCATCCAGCATCGCTCAGACCTCTTCCACGCTTGCCGGCTCACGCCGGGACAGGTCGATACCGAGTTCCTCGGCAGTTCGGAAGATCTCCTCATCGTTGTCGCGCATCTCAATTGTCTGGCCGTCAGCAGAGAGGACCTCGACGTTGAGACAGAGCGACTGCATCTCCTTGACCAGGACCTTGAATGACTCGGGGATCCCCGGCTCAGGGATGTTCTCCCCCTTGACGATGGCTTCGTAGACCCGCACTCGACCGAGGACATCGTCGGACTTGATCGTGAGCAATTCCTGCAGGGCGTAGGCCGCGCCATAGGCCTCCAGCGCCCAGACCTCCATCTCGCCGAAGCGCTGCCCGCCGAACTGAGCCTTGCCGCCCAGTGGCTGCTGGGTGATCATCGAGTACGGACCGGTGGACCGGGCATGGATCTTGTCATCCACCAGGTGGAGCAGCTTCAGGATGTAGATGTAGCCCACGCTGACCGGCGCGGGGAAGGGCTCCCCGGATCGGCCATCGAATAGGACCGCCTTGCCATCCGAGCCCACCTGCCGCTGCCCATCCGTGCCAGGGCGCGTGGCACCAAGCAGGCCCGTGATGTGCTCCTCACTGGCGCCATCGAAGACCGGTGTCGCAAGATTCGACCGCGGCTCGATTCGGCGCATCGCCGGCGGCAGATCGCCGGCCCACGCAGCGTCATCGGAGACATCGGTGCCTGCGGCTGCAATCCACCCCAGGTGCGTCTCGAGGATCTGCCCGATGTTCATCCGGCCAGGCACGCCGAGGGGGTTGAGCACGATGTCAACGGGAGTGCCATCGGGGAGGAAGGGCATGTCCTCGACCGGCAGGATGCGTGCGATCACGCCCTTGTTTCCGTGCCGTCCGGCGAGCTTGTCACCCTCGGTGATCTTGCGCTTCTGGGCGAGAAAGACTCGGACCACGGAATTGACTCCGGGCGGCAGCTCATCGCCGTTCTCCCGGTCGAAGACGCGCACCCCGATCACGGTCCCGCTCTCACCGTGCGGCACCTTCAGGGAGGTGTCACGGACCTCGCGCGCCTTCTCTCCGAAGATCGCCCGCAGCAGTCGCTCCTCCGGCGTCAGCTCGGTCTCGCCCTTGGGCGTGACCTTGCCGACGAGGATGTCGCCGGGCTGAACCTCCGCCCCGATGCGGATGATGCCGCGCTCATCGAGGTCCGCGAGGATCTCGTCCGCAACATTCGGGAGGTCCCGGGTGATCTCCTCGGGTCCCAACTTGGTGTCCCGGGCATCGACCTCATGCTCCTCGATGTGGATGGAGCTCAGGACGTCCTCGGCAACGAGCCGCTGGCTGAGGATGATCGCATCCTCGAAGTTGTGACCCTCCCAGGGCATGAAAGCCACCAGCAGGTTGCGTCCGAGCGCCAGCTCCCCCTGATCCGTGCTGGGGCCATCGGCGAGCACCTGGCCGGCAACCACCTGCTGGCCCTCGCTGACGAGGGGGCGCTGGTTGTAGGCCGTGCCCTGATTCGAGCGCCGGAACTTACTCACGTGATAGGAGCGCTCGACTTCGTCATCCTCGGCGATTCGGACCTCATCGGCGCTCACCGACACGACTGTTCCGCCCCGCTGCGCGACGACCACATCACCGGCGTCGAGTGCGGCGCGGTACTCGATCCCAGTGCCAACAAAGGGGGCCTCCGGGCGGACCAGCGGCACCGCCTGGCGCTGCATATTCGACCCCATCAGCGCTCGGTTGGCGTCATCGTGCTCAAGGAAGGGGATCATTGCCGTTGCAACCGACCACACCTGACGCGGTGAGACGTCCATGAAGTCCACCTCTACCGGCTCCACGTAGTCGACCTCGCCCCCGCGTCGGCGGACGAGCACCCGCGGCTCAGCGAAGGTGCCATCGGCGTTGAGCCGGGCATTCGCCTGAGCGATCACGTGGGAGTCCTCGGCGTCGGCGGTGACGTAGACGATCTCGTCGGTGACGCGACCGTCGACGACATTGCGGTAAGGGGTCTCGACGAAGCCGAATTCGTTGACGCGGGCGAAGGACGACAGGGATCCGATCAGCCCGATATTGGGGCCCTCCGGGGTCTCAATCGGGCACATGCGGCCGTAGTGGGAGGGGTGGACATCACGCACCTCGAAGCCTGCCCGCTCTCGCGACAGCCCCCCGGGGCCAAGGGCGGAAAGCCGACGCTTGTGGGTGAGCCCGGCCAGGGGATTCGTCTGGTCCATGAACTGGGACAACTGGCTGGTGCCGAAGAACTCCTTCATGGAGGCAACGACCGGTCGAATGTTGATGAGCGTCTGCGGCGTGATCGCCTCGACATCCTGCGTGGTCATGCGCTCGCGGACGACGCGCTCCATGCGGGTCAAGCCCGTCCGCAACTGGCTCTGGATCAACTCACCGACTGTCCGCAGCCGCCGATTGCCGAAATGGTCGATGTCATCAGCTTCCACCGGAACACTGCCCCGCGGGGTCGACATGGTCGGCTCACCGGCCTGCAGCCGGATGAGGTAGTCGACGGTGGCAACGATGTCCGCAAGGGTGAGAGTTGAGGCATCAAGTGGCAGGTCGAGGCCGAGCTTCTTATTGACCTTGTAGCGACCGACCTTTGCGAGGTCGTAGCGCTTCGGGTTGCGGTAGAAGCCTTCGAGGGTGTTGCGGGCACTCTCCAGCGTGGGGGGTTCGCCGGGGCGGATCTTGCGGTAGATGTCGAGGAGCGCCTCATCCTGCGTGGTGGTGTGATCCTTCTCCAGCGTCGCCATTGCGAGTTCGGAGTATCCGAAGCGCTCGCGGATCTCGTCGGCGGTCATGCCGAACGCCTTCAACAGCACACTGAACGGCTGCTTGCGCTTGCGGTCGATGCGCACCGCAACGAGATCCTTCTTGTCGATCTCGAATTCCAGCCACGCGCCGCGACCGGGGATGATCTTTGCGGAGACCACATCGCGCTCGGCTGTCCGGTCGTCCTGCCGTTCGAAGTAGACCCCCGGTGAACGGATCAGTTGGGAGACAACAACCCGTTCGGTGCCGTTGATGATGAACGTGCCCCGGTCGGTCATCAGGGGGAAGTCGCCCATGAAGACGGTCTGGCTCTTGATCTCACCCGTCTCGTTGTTGGTGAACTCCGCGGTGACGAACAGGGGGGCGGCGTAGGTGAGATCCTTCTCCCGGCACTGCTCGACGGTGTACTTCACATCGTCGAACCGATGGTCGCTGAAGGTCAGCGACATGCTGCCGGAGACGTCCTCGATCGGGCTGACCTCCTCGAAGACCTCCTCCAGCCCCGACGCCATGGGGATGTCCGTCCGCCCGGCGGCCATGGCCGCCATCACCCGCTCACGCCAAGCCGGCGCCCCCACCAACCACTCGAAGGAGCGCAGTTGCAGGGCGAGCAGGTCGGGCAACTCAATCGGCTCGGTGATGGTGCCGAAGGACAGTCGAGGGCGGGGCTGGGGCGGCCGATCCTGTTCGTGGGTGAAGGCGGGCAGCGGGCTGTAGGCGGTAGCGGTCAAGAGGACCTTGTCCTTCCGGCGGCGCGGGCTGGTCGGGCGCACGACGAAGGCCCCCGGCGTAAGGGGGGCTTCGGACAGTGGCGCAAGGGATAAGCATACGTCGGGGGAAACCAGCCACACCACCGGGGGACTTCGTGGGCAGCGGGTGACTCAAACGGCGGCCCGGCGGGCCTGGATCAGCCGCGCCGGGACCCAGGCCCCCACATCGGGCGGACTACTTGAGGCTGACGGTGGCGCCGGCGGCCTCAAGGACCTCCTTGGCCTTCTCAGCCTTCTCCTTGTCCACCTTCTCAAGGACAGGCTTCGGGGCTGCCTCCACCAGGTCCTTGGCCTCCTTCAGGCCCAGGTTGGTGAGGGTGCGCACCTCCTTGATGACCTGGATCTTCTTCTCGCCACCGGACTCGAGGATGACATCGAATTCATCCTGCTCCTCCGCGGGGGCCTCGGCGACCCCGCCGGCTGCCGGGGCAACCGCAACCGCAACTGGGGCGGCGGCCGTCACGCCGAAGGTCTCCTCGAACTTGCCGACGAACTCGGACAACTCGATCAGAGTCATCTCCTTGAAGGCGTCAAGCAGTTCATCCGTGGTCAGTCGTGCCATCGTCGTTCCTCTCTATCTCGCTAATCCGGTGGGTCTCGCTAATCCGGTGGGTCTCGTCAATCCGGTGGGTCTCGTCAATCCGGTCTGCTGGTCAGGGCCTGCGATTGCCCCGTTCCGACGGCGTCGGGAAGGTCGCGCTGCCCGGCAGGTGATGCATAGAAGACGTCGATCAGGCCGCCTCAGCGCGACTGGCCTGCAGGGCCGCGAAGGTGCGAGCCCCCTTCGACAGGGGCGCATTGAACAGTCCAGCCGCCTGCGCCAGTGAGCCCTTCAGTGCGCCAGCCAGGCGACTGAGGATGACCTCCCTGGACTCCAGATCTGCCAGCCGTCCGATCGTCGCGGCATCAACGACCTGCCCGGCGTAGACGCCGCCCTTGATGACAAGTGCCGGATGATCGCCGGCGAAGGCGCGCAGCGCCTTCGCCGCAACAACCGGATCACCGGTGACGAAGGCGATGGCACTCGGGCCGTGCAGCAGGGGGCCGAGATCCCCGACACCCGCCGCGACCGCTGCCTGCGTACCGAGGGTGTTCTTGATCACGGCGAACGTCGCGTGACCGGCGAGGTCCCGGCGCAGATTCCGCAACTGCCCGACGGTGAGGCCGCGGTACTCAGTCAGCACCGATGCGGTGGACTCGCGCAGCTGGGTGGTGAGGACGTCGACGGCGTCGACCTTGTCCGGCCGGGGGACTGCCCGTCCCCGGGTGGTGGTCATGCTCAACCCGCCTCCGCTCCCTCGGGTCGGCGCCGATGCCGACCTCCTGTGTTCATTCCCCAACCGGATGACCGCCCACTTTGGTTCTCGTCATTCCGGTTCTCGTCATTCCGGTCACCGCCCAGCGTCAAACCGCGGACTCACCGGACACGCACAAGGCCCCGGCGCAGGGCGCACGGGGCCGGAGGCAGCCACCCCATTGGGGCGGCCCGTGTCACCTGCGCTGGCGCCCCATCGGGCCTTCGCGGCGCTCGACAACAGTCGGCGCCGACCGGCGGTCTTCGGTTCGAGAGGAGTCTAGCCCCCGCCACGGGGTGGCGACAGCCCGGTCAGGTGGCCGGGGTCAACTCCTCCAGGAGATTGCGGGTGCGGGTCACGTCGAGCGGCACACCGGGGCCCATTGACGTGGACACCGTGCCCTTGCGCAGGTAGCGCCCCTTGGCGGTACTGGGCTTGAGTCGCTGCACCTCATCAAGAGCCGCCGCGTAGTTCTCCACGAGTGCCTCATCGGTGAAGGAAACCCGTCCGATCGGGAAGTGGAGGTTGGCATCCTTGTCTACGCGAAACTCGATCTTGCCGCCCTTGATATCGGTGACCGCTTTGGCGACATCCATCGTGACCGTGCCCACCTTGGGATTGGGCATGAGGCCCCGGGGACCGAGCACCCGGCCAAGTCGGCCCACCTTCCCCATCAAGTCAGGCGTGGCGACGACGGCATCGAAGTCAAGCCAGCCAGCCGCAACCCGGTCGATCAACTCGTCAGCACCGACATGGTCGGCGCCGGCCGCCCGGGCCTGCTCGGCGCGCTCCGCTGTGGCGAAGACGAGCACGCGTGCGGTCTTGCCGGTGCCGTTGGGGAGGTTGACGGTTCCGCGCACCATTTGATCGGCCTTGCGGGGGTCAACCCCCAGTCGCAGGGCGACCTCGACGGTGGCGTCGAAGGACGTCGTACTCGTCTGCTTCGCAAGCCGGACCGCCGCCAGCGGGGCGTAGAGGTGATCGCGATCGATCTGCTCCGCAGCTGCGCGGTAGCCCTTGCCATGCTTCATCGTTCACTCCAGATGCTCAGGTATTCACGGCGTTGACGGGGGTCGGGCGGGACGGTCGGGGGTAGGAAATGGGGACGGTATGCCGGCGACTGCGGTTCGCCGAGCCGTTACCTCAATCGGTGATTGTGACACCCATGCTGCGGGCGGTGCCCGCGATGATCGCCTCGGCTGCATCGAGATCGTTGGCGTTCAGATCTGGCATCTTCAGCGCTGCGATCTCGCGCACCTGCTCACGGGTGAGCGTGCCGACCTTGTTCTTTCGCGGGTTGTCCGCGCCCTTCGTCAGACCAGCGTGGGCAAGCACCAGCCTGGACGCAGGCGGCGTCTTGGTGATGAAGGTGAAGGAACGGTCGTCGTAGACCGTGATCTCCACCGGAATCACCGTGCCGCGCTGGGCCTCGGTGGCGGCGTTGTACGCCTTGCAGAACTCCATGATGTTGACCCCGTGCTGGCCCAGTGCCGGGCCAATGGGTGGCGCGGGAGTCGCCTGACCGGCGTTGATCTGCAGCTTGATCAGCCCGGTGACCTTCTTCTTCTTCGGAGCCATGACTCATTCCTCTGCTTGGAGTGCGGTGGGTGATGGGATCCGCCGTCGCCGTCCACAGCGGGCACCGGCCGGCGACGGATCAGTTGCGCTGGATCTGGCTGAAGCTCAACTCCACGGGGGTCTCGCGTCCGAAGATCTCCACCAGACCGGTTACCTTGCCGGCATCGGCGTTGATCTCGGCAACTGTCGCCTGCAGACTGGCAAAGGGTCCGTCCACAACGGTGACGGAATCCCCGACCGCGAAGTCCAGCACAGCAACCTCGGTGACGGCCTGTGCCGCACCGCCGGCCTGCCGTCGATCAGGCTTGGGGCCGAGGATGCCGACAATCTCGTCCTCAGTGAGCGGCGAGGGGTGGTGCCCATGCCCGACGAATCCGGTCACGCCTGGGGTGTGCCGGACGGCACCCCACGACTCATCTGTGAGATCCATGCGCACCAGCACGTAGCCCGGGAAGCGCACGCGCTGCACCTGTCGCCGCTGGCCCTGCTTGATCTCAGTGACCAGGTCGGTGGGCACCTCGATCTGGAAGATGTAGTCCTGCATCGCCAGCGAGGTGATCCGGTTCTCGAGGTTGTGCTTGACCCGATTCTCGTACCCGGCGTAAGAGTGGACGACGTACCAATCCCCGACCGCTCCGCGCAGGGCGAGCCGGAACTCCGCCACCGGGTCATCGGTGAGCTCGACTACCTCGTCATCGACGGCCGACACCCCGATCATCGCCTCATCGCTCATCTCAGCGACCCCCGCCGAAGACCTGCAGGACGAGCTCGGTGAAGAGGAAGTCCAGTCCTGAGATGTAGGCCCCGATGAGGAGGAGGAAGACGAGGACGACCACCGTGTAGTTCAGCAACTGCCGCTGGGTCGGCCAGATCACCTTGCGTAGTTCCGCGACGACCTGTCGGGTGAACAACGACAGACGCGCCACGGGGTTGCGAGCGGTTGTCGCACCCTCGCTGTCAGCCACGCCTATCCCCTCCGCCGCCGGTCGCCGGCTCGGCCGGCCATCGTTATGGGCCGGTCAACTGCGCCGCCGGCCGCGTGTCGTGGATCAACGGTGGCCAAGGACCAGCGGTGCTCCAACGCAGGAGTCTACCTGCCCTCCGGCACCATCGATGACCGCACTCAACCATCGACCCCTCCCCCGGCCGCGTAGGCTCCTGCCATGAGGCGCGCGGTGGTCGTGATGGCCCTCAGCCTCGGCTTGGGGACGGCGGGGACGGCAGGCCCGGCTGGCGCGGTTGTCTACGACCCCTACTCAGCCCGGATCAGTGCCACCTCAGTACCAGTGGGCACGACCGTGACCATCACCGGACGAACCGCGGCGATGGGTCCCAGCCCCGATGAAGCGGCCTACCCCGGCCCGGGGGATCGGCTCTGCGTCTTCCGGTTCATTCCGCGTCCGCCTCCATCGGCACGCCTTGGCACCTCGCCTTGGCCGGGAGGCCCCGGCTGGCAGCAGCTGGGTTCGTGCACAGTTGTCCGGCCTGATCGTTCATTCGCAACAACCCTGTCGATCGGGTCCTCCGGCCGGGGACGACACACCTACGCGATGGCCCCTGTCCTCCGAGATGCAGCCGGCACCTACCTGCTCCCCGAGAATGCGGCGACTTCCACTGAGCTGGTCCTCACCGGGCGGTAATGCCGGCCCCCGATGTCGTGATCCGGCAGGCAGGTGCGGCCGACCTGCCCATCCTGCTCACGCTGACCGCTGAGTACGCCGCCGCTGCGGGCGCACCGCGCGACACCACGGTCATCCGGCGGGCGCTGCGCCCATTGCTTGACGATCGGCCCGCGCCGGGGATCGTCCTGCTCTGCCAGTCCGCCGGCCCGGCCGGGACAGCCCTGGGCTACGCGGTCCTGACGTGGGGCTGGAGCCTCGAGTCGGGTGGCCGTGAGGCCCTGCTGGACGAGGTCTTCATCCGCCAGCCCGGACAAGGGCATGGCAGCGCACTGATCGCAGCCGTACTCGAGTGCGCCCGGACGGGGGATGTCGGGGCCGTCTTCCTCGAGACCGAGGAGCGAAACCCCCGCGCCCGATCCTTCTACGCCCGGCATGGCTTCGCTGTGGAGAACTCGATCTGGATGCGCCGGCCGGTGGCCCCGGCGACTGGCGGCACCGGCAACTGAACGCCAGCCGAGGTGCGGTCATGACACGATGGCGGACGTGGTCGTGACACCGGCACCGCTGATGCGCGGATGGCTGCATCTGGGCATGGTGCCGGTGGCCCTGGTTGCCGGCCTCGTGCTCGTGGTCATCGAGCCCAGGACGGACATGCGGGTGGCACTTGCGGTCTTCACGCTTTCGGCGGTGGCGATGTTCACCGCATCGGCGACCTACCACCGGGGTGACTGGTCGCCGACCTGGCGACCAGTGCTGCGGCGACTGGACCACTCATCGATCTTCCTCATCATCGCCGGCACGTACACGCCGCTGGCAGTGCGTTGGCTGGACCCCCCGCAGGCGCGCCTGCTGCTGATCCTCATCTGGAGTGCGGCCCTAATCGGCGTCACCCTGCGCCTGACCTGGTTCACCGCGCCCCGCTGGGTGTTCATTCCCATCTATCTGGCGATGGGCTGGGCGGCGCTGTTCTACCTGCCGGAATTCTGGACCCGCGCCGGCGCGCTGATCGTGGTGCTGCTCGCCGCCGGTGGCCTGCTCTACTCGGGCGGCGCGGTCATCTACGCCCTTCGCTGGCCCGGCAGAACCCAGTCCCACTTCGGGTACCACGAGACCTTCCATGCCCTCACCATTGCGGCATTCACCTGCCACTACGCCGCGATCGCGCTCACCGTCGCGGCGGTGACCTAGGGGCGCCGACGGGTGGATCCCGCAGCCGCCGCGCCGATGCCCTGGGTGTACACGGCGCGCCATCGTCATCACGATCCGCAGGTGGAACTGGACACCTCCGCACTTGCGTCCCCGCGGGAGGTGCCCGCCCGCATCGATGCGATCGCGGCGGCCCTGCTCGCTGACGAGGGGCGGACCTTCGGCGCCGAGGCACAGGCGCCCACCGACCATGGCCTCGCGCCCATCACGGCGGTCCATGATCCGGATCTGGTCACCTTCCTCGCCGATGCGTGGCAGCGATATCAGCGAGAGGTGCGGCCGGTTCGCGAAGTGGTCCCCGATGTCTTCGCCATGGCCGGCCTGCGCCGGGGTATGCCCGCCACCGCGCCGCCGGCCGCTGTCGCCGCCCAATTGGGCTGGTGGTGCTTCGAGACGACCACTCCGCTGGTGGCCGGTACCTACGACGCGGCCCGCGCAGCCGTCGACGTCGCCCTCACCGCAGCCGACGAGGTGCTGGGCGGGAACCCGCTCGCCTATGCCGCCGGTCGCCCCCCGGGTCATCACGCCACACGTTCCCTCTACGGCGGGTACTGCTTCTTCAACAATGCAGCAGTCGCCGCGGCGTACGCCGCCGCGCTCACCGATGGGCCGGTGAGCGTGCTGGATGTCGACTACCACCACGGCAACGGCACCCAGGAGGTCTTCTACGAGCGCGGCGATGTGCAGGTCGTGTCACTGCATGGTGACCCCAGGCGGGCCTATCCATTCCACACGGGGTTCGCCGATGAGGTGGGCGGCGGTCGCGGACGCGGCACCAATCACAATTACCCCCTGCCCGCGGGGCTGACGGATGAGGGCTACCTACAAGCCCTCGGCGAGGCGCTGGCCGCGATCGATCGGTTCGCCCCCGGGTTGATCGTCCTGTCACTCGGCGTTGACACCGCGGCAACCGATCCACTTGGCGATCTCGGGCTGACCACCGCTGGGTTCCATGCCATGGGCGCCCTGATCGCTCAGTGCGGACTGCCGCTCATCGTCGTGCAGGAGGGCGGGTACGACCTGAGTCGGATCGGCGCCGATACCGCGGCGGTACTCCGCGGTCTGCGCGGAGCCGCCGAGACCGCACACACCCCCGAGCCCAGCGCGGGGCCACCCCCGCTGGGCTGACCCCGGGTCAGACGACGGGCGGGGTGCCCGCGGCAGTGCCCGCCACCGGAACCGGATCGGTACGGGGGGACTCGCCCGGAAGGCGGGTGTCCTCGTCCTCGAGCAGCGGATCCTCCGGCTCGATCCGCACCGAGGGCAGAATCCGGTCGAGCCAGCCGGGCAGCCACCAGTTGGCCTTGCCCATCACCGACATCAGCGCGGGCACGAGCAGCAGCCGCACGAGGAATGCGTCGATGAGCACCGCCATGGCGAGGGTGAGCCCGAACAACTTGATCGTTGTGTCGGTACTGGGCACGAAGGCGATGAAGACACTCGCCATGATCGTCGCCGCAATCGCGACCACTCGTCCCGCTCCCGCCAGCCCCAACCGCACCGCGCGGGCAGTGTCGCCGGTGTGCTGCCACTCCTCCTGCATACGGGAAACGAGAAAGACCTGGTAGTCCATTGACAAGCCGAACAGGATCGCGAAAACCATCACCGGCAGGAAGGGCAGGATCGGGCCAGTGGCCGTCAATCCGATGGCACTACCCAGCCATCCCCATTGGAAGACCGCCACCGCAATCCCGAGGCCCGCCGCGAAGCTCAGCAGGCTGGTGACGACCGCGGTGAGCGGGATCAGCAGTGAGCGGAAGAGCACGACCAGGGCAAGGAAGCCCAGGCCGACGACGATGAGCAGGAACTGGGGCAGCGCTGTCGTGAGCACGGTCGTGAAGTCGTTCGTGATCGCCTGCGGTCCCCCGAAGGAGAGCACTGCCCCGGTCTGGTCGGCCAGACCAGGCGCAACCTCGGTGCGCAGTCGCTCCAGCAGGGCGGCAGTGGCCGGATCCTGCGGTGCCGTGGCGGGAATGACCTGGACGACACCGATGCGTCCGTCCTCGCCGAAGATCCCCGGACTCTGGAGGGCCAGCGGAAGCAGGTCGAGGGAGGGCAGGGTGGCCGCGACACCTTGCGTTGCGGAGAGCGTCGTGACGACGCTGGTGTACGCGGCCGCCTGATCCGTTGGTGGCAGCGCAATGGCGGCGACGAAGGGACCGTTGACGCCCGGTCCGAAGCCGGTGGCGATCAGGTCATAGGCAATGCGCGCACTGCTGCCTGTCGGCTTGCCCGAGTCATCGGCAAAGCCCAGCCGCAGTCCGAGCACTGGGCTGGCGAGCAGCAGCAGAGCGGCCAGCACCCCGACAATCGGCAGCGCCGGACGACGTTGGAGAACGCCACCAAGATGGGCCCATCGCCGTCCCTCGGGCCGCAGGTCACCGGGGCGACGTCCCCACGGCAGCCGCCCGCCGAGCGTTCGCAGCCCAAGCAGGCTCAGCAGGGCGGGCAGCAGCCACAGTGCGGCGAGCATCACGCTCACCACCGTCAGCGCGGCCGCCGTCGCGAGTCCGTTGAAGAAGTCCATGCCAATGGTGAACAGCCCCAGCAGGGCCACGACAACGGTTGCGGCGGCAAACAACACCGCACGACCCGCGGTCGCCATGGCCAGCAGTGCGGCCGGCTGCGGTGCCGTTCCAGCAAGCAGTGCACTTCGATAGCGGTTGACGATGAACAGGGCGTAGTCGATCCCAACCCCCAGACCGATCATCGCAGCGAGGGTCGGCGCCACCGTGGCAACGTCCATGACGGCGGTCACGCCGAGGATCGCCAGTTGACCGGCGACCAGACCGACGATGGCGACAACGATGGGCAGCCCAGCGGCGATGAGGGATCCGAAGGCAATCAGCAGGATCACGATCGCGAGGATCACCCCCAGGGCCTCACTGCTCGGCAGTTCCTGGGCGGCGTAGTCGAGGGCCTGGCCGCTGGCGCCGACGGCCAATTCGGCCCCATTGGCCGCGCGGACCTCCTCAAGGATGAGGCGAGCATCAGCCACGGGGATCTCACCGTCGGCGGCGAAGGACACCTGGGCGTAGGCCACCCTGCCGTCCGGACTGACCGAGGCCGGCAGCGGTGGGCACTGCGGCGGGATGCTCTGCTGACCGGGAACCGTCACGCAGGTCACCGATGCCAGCCCGGCGGCACCCTCGAGGATCGGCTTCATCGTGGCCAGCACGCCGGGGGAATCGGCCCGACCAGTGGCCGGCGACCACACGATTGCCGCAGTTGGGGCTGACCCGGCGGTGCCGCTGCCGCGGGCGGCAAGCAGTTCCTGGGCGCGGGTGGATTCCGTGTCAGGCAGGGCGAATGTGTCATTGAAGTCACCCCGGAAGGTGAGTGCCGCAGCAGCGATCGCGGTGACTGCGATGACCCAGGTGAGCAGGGCGGCAACCGGGCGGCGGACCGCCCACGCAGACAGGCCGGGCATTCGTCCTCCTCGATTGCAGGGGTCGTGCGCGATCACCGGACCCGCTGTGGATAGTCGCGTGCGTACATAAAACTACATCAGAGGAGACGCTTGCGTATCAAGTGGCGCCGGCGGTCGCCCCTCCCGGCGCCGCCGCAGGTACTCTCCCGGGTATGTCGCCCGACACCATGGCCACCGCATCGTCGACGATGCGCCGCCATGGCGATCAGTTGCGCTCGGCGGTCATGGCCGCGGCCCTGGAGGAGATCGTCGAAGTCGGGGTTGCGCGAGCATCGATGGACTCGATCGCCCACCGGGCGGGAACCGGCAAAGCAACGCTCTACCGCCGCTGGCCAAATGCGGGGGCGCTGATCCTGGACGCGATAGTGGAGGTTCTGGCGGGACTGGTCCGTCCGATTGATCCCACCGCAGCATCACTGCGGGAGGCACTCGTCGAGATGTTCAGCCACCTGACCGATGCGCTCAACTCCCCCCGCGGGCAGATCCTGCGCGACCTGATCGGCGGGTCGGCCCACGACCCGGCCATCCTCTCGCAGGTACGCGACCGATTCATGCTCCCCCGTCAGGCAGAGGTATTCGCCTGCCTGGAGGTGGCGATGGAGCGGGGTGAGATACCCAGGCAGTCGATCAACCCCTACCTGCTGCAGGTGCCAGCCGCTCTCATCGTCCACCAGCTCATCTCGACCGGTCGCGCCCCAAGCGCGCAGGATGTGACATTCATCATCGACACGATCGTGATGCCCCTGCTGGTCACGCCGTCGTCGTGACCCCGAGCTCACTCAGCAGATTCGAAACGCGGGCGCGAATGTCATCACGGATGGGTCGGATGCTGTCGACACCGAGCCCAGCCGGGTCGGTGAGCTCCCAGTCGAGGTAGCGCTTACCCGGGAACACCGGGCAGGCATCACCGCACCCCATCGTCACGACAACATCGGCTGCGCGGACGATCTCGTCGGTCCACGGCTTGGGGTACTCCCCGGTGATGTCGATGCCGACCTCCGCCATCGCGGTGATGGCGGCAGGGTTGATCTGACTGGTGGGCTCCGATCCCCCCGACCAGGCGACCGCCCGATCGCCGGCGAGGGCTTGAAAGAACCCGAGTGCCATCTGGGAGCGCCCGGCGTTGTGCGTGCAAAGGAACAGCACGACCGGCCGCCCATCCGAATCGAGGCCCTCAACCCTGGCCAGTGCCCGCAGCCGCTGCCGCGCGAACCGCTCAGCCAGTAGCGGCAGCCAGGTGAAGACGGTCGCCCGGCCGGCGAAGTCGTCATAGGAGGAGAAGAGAAAGCGCTCGATTGTCTCCGCCCCGAAGATTCCGTCAAACTCCGCGCGAAGCCGGGTGGCCGCCTGTCGCAGGGCAAGGCGCCCTTCGAGGGTGATGTCCTCGCGACCCCAGCTCTGGTCCGGTTCAGTGCTCATGGACTGTGCTCCTTTCATCTGGTTGATGTGCGTCTGTCGTGTCAGTTGTGTGTCGTGCGAATGTCGTGTCTCGGCCGTATCGCGTATGGGCAGGTCAGGTGCAGGGGTGCGGGTCACTTCCCGACCGGCGGGAACGGCGCCGCGGGACCGGCCGCCTTGCTGTGCGCGGTGCAAGTCGTCCGATTCGCTGACGCAGCTCGTTCACCACCTCATCGAATGCTGCCGGGGAACCAGCCGGCACCGGATCGGGTATCGACCAGTGCAGGTGCGGGTGATCCTCGATCGCAAGGCCCTCGCCGGCGGCATCACAGACACTCACGATCAGCGCACCGGCCGGAATGCTGGGCGGCAGTGACTGGGGGACGAGCCGGATGCCCGTCAGTCCGGCACGGCGGGCGGCCGCCCGGGCCCCCGGATTGATCCGAGGGGCCGGCTGGGTGCCGGCCGAGGACGAAGGCACCTCACTGACCTCCCCCCACAACGCCTCGGCCAGCACCGAGCGCGCCGAGTTCTCGGTGCACACGAACAGCAGCGAGTCGACCTGGTAGGGCGCAACCGCAGGGGTGAGCCGCGCGCTCGGCGTGGCGGCGCGCGCACCCGAGACAGCACCCGGCGCCTTGGGGTCGGGTTCCGCGTCGGCCATGGGCAGCAGCCCCGTCAAGGCAGCGGGCAGCAGCCTGAGGTAGGCGCGGCGCCCATCGGCGGCGGAGCGCCGCCGGCCGATCAGCCCAGCCGCCGTCAGGACGCGCAGGTGATGGGCAAGCAGGTTCCCGCGGATGCCACAAAGTTCCGCCAGGGAATCAGCGCACCGATCGCCATCGAAGAGCAAGTCCACCACCGCCAGGCGGACGGGGTCACCCAGCGCCGCCAGAACCTTGGCCCGGCGCACTCGCTCGGCATCGTTTGGTGTGCCCACAGCGCCAACCTAGCCAGGATTGAAAAATAAATCAATATATTTTGATTCAGTATTTGCTACTTTTTCAAAAGCAGCACCTGCTAGGGTGCGGGCATGTGGACACGACTAGTTGCGGAGTTCCTCGGGACGGCGCTGCTCGTGGCAGCGGTCGTCGGTTCCGGGATCATGGGTGCGGCCCTGAGCACGGACAATCTCGTCATCCTGCTTGCCAACATGGTGGCCACGGTCGCCGCCCTGGGGGTTCTCATCTGGTTGCTCGGCCTCAATATCGGCGCCCACTTCAATCCAGCGGTCACCATGATCGCCGTGATCCGCAGGGAGCTGAACCCGACCGGGGGCCTTGCCTGCATCAGTGCGCAGGTTCTCGGCGGGCTGTCCGGTGTCGCGCTGGCGAACGTCATGTTCGACCTGCCGGCGTGGCACGCGGCAAGCACCGTCCGCGCGGGCACCGGGATCTGGCTGGGCGAGGTCGTTGCCACGGCGGGACTGCTGCTGGTGGTGGGAGCCCTTGGGCGCACCAACCGCACCGCGATGGCGCCAGTGGTCATCGCCGCGTGGATCGGCTCGGCCTACTTCTTCACCGCCTCCACATCCTTTGCCAATCCTGCGGTGACGGTGGGCCGCGCCTTCACCGACACCTTCACCGGGATCGCCCCGGGGTCGGTACTCCCCTTCATCGTCGCCCAGCTCATCGGCGCCGGATTGGGCGCCTTGCTCACCGACGCTCTCTTCCGACACACCTCACCGTCAACAGCGGCGCAGGCGCGGGAGTCAGCCTCCTGATACCGGAGCAAGGCTGGTCGCGACGCCGAGGACCTGCTCGAGGGTGAGCCCACCGGCATCGATGCGGACATCGGTGCCCAGTCGGACACCCACCCTGGGAAAACGCGCCTGAACGGTGCCGCCGAACCGATCGAAGTCACGCAGCGTGCCACGTCCACAGAGGATGTTCACGGCAGGATCGCCGCAGGCGACATGGACCCGCAATTGGCCGCCGCCCTGCCACAGTCGTGTCCGCGCCGGGCCCAGAGGCGGCTCCGCACAGAGTGGATCACCCTGCGACAGCACGAGGAAGGGTCCGTCGAACCACGCATCCCGATCGGCGCGGGCTGCATAGGTCGCCAGCGCACTCGGCTGGCGCCCGACCCCACAGGACATCTCGATGAACTCGCGCAGGACGAGTCCATGGGTCTGCATCGGTTGGCGTACCGCGTACGGCACTCGCCGCTGCCAGGTGACAAAGGCGTCGTTCAGACGGATGCTGCCGGTCTCGGCGGAGGCCGTTGGCGCACTCCGCGCAACCGCGACGACGCCCGGTGCCAGCCCGCCCGGTGCTAGCCCGCCCGGTGTCAGCACGCGGGTCCCCATGACTGACACGGCAGCCACCGGCGCGGTTTCCCGCACCGGGCCGGCTGCTCCCCCGAGCCACCCCAGCAGGGCCGCGCTGATGGCAATCGCCAATCGGGCCAGTGCCCCGCGGTCCCAGCGCACAACCGCACGCTACCTCGCGGGGGCCTTCTGGCCTAGGCTTCCCACGTGGTGGCTGGACCGACATCCCGCGGGTTCGATGATCCCGACACCGCGGACGGGGTCCAGTGGTCGGGCGACGCTCAACCCGCCGCAGGTCACACCGCAGGAGCGACCTGGCTGGAACTGTTCTACGACCTGGTGTTCGGGGCCTCGATCCTGCTTGTCTTCGGAGCGCTGAGCCAGAGCACCGGGGCCACCGTGTACCTCTGGTACAGCGTCGTTGTCATCGTCATCTTCGCGCTGTGGACAGCAACGACACTCGCCAACAATCGACTTGGTGACGACACCATCAGCAAGCGGCTACTCGTCCTGACGCAGATGCTCGCGGTCATCATCGCAGTGATGACCGTCGGTGCCGATGGCGCGATGGATGACAGCATCGGTGTGAGCAGCCTCGGGATCGCACTGCTGTCGTTGAGTGCCCTGTGGTGGCGGGTCCGACGCCACGATCCCCTTTCCGGACCGTTGGATCGGATTCCGCTTTGGAGCACCCTCATCGGCGGACTCCTGTTGTGCGCCTCCCTCGCGGTACCGGACCGCTGGACCACGACTGCCTTCGGCATCGGCATGGTCATCGGCCTGCTGCCGATCTTCCTCACGTATGTGCCCCGCGTGGAACGCACCTACCCGATCAACCGCAACCACCTGCGAGAACGCCTGGGCCAGTTCACACTCATCGTCCTCGGCGAGGCGTTCCTTGAGATCGTCGTCCATTTCACTGATGGTGCGCTGCCCCGGCCCGCCGGCCTGCTGCTGACGTTCGGCATCGTGACCCTGATCTGGTGGCAGTACTTCTCCTATATCGGGCCCTTCCAACTGCCCACGCAGGGGGCGCGCCTCGTGTCGAACCTGCTCGGGCACGCAATGGTTCTGCTGGGCATCGGCGGCGCGGCCAGCGCCCTCAGCGGAGTTGCGCTCAGCCCCATGGCGACCTTCGACCATCCCCCGACGACTACCGTGGGGGCGGCAGTGGCACTTTCACTGGCCCTGGGCTACGGGGGATTGACATTGGTGGCCGCCTCCGCCCGCGGCGGGGCGCTGATTCCCCTATTGCTGGGCACCACCGCCGCATTGACCATGGTCGGTGTTGCCATCGGGAGCCTGGCTGATGTGCCACGGGATGCAGGGGCCGCGGCTTGCGCGGCGCTGTTGGTCATCGCGCTCATCGGCAGCGCCCGAATCGCTGCTCGCGCAGCGCGGGTTTCGCAGGATGGTGGCACGGGACTCGGGCTGCAACCGGCTGACTCCTGAGACCCCGACGCTCCGGGGCCCACCCTTCAGGCCCGACCTGCGGGGCCCACCCTTCAGGCCCACCCCGGGTACTCATTGGCCCGGGGATCGAAGGGTCCCTTGGCGAGTTCCCAGAAGATGAAGTGATCGCTCGTGGGCACCACGCAGTGCCACACCCCCGGTGGCGTATGCAGATAGCGCAAACCTTCGCCGCCGACGACGACCTCCTCACGCAGCACGCCGACGTCATCGAAGACTCGGTAGACAGCGGTTCCGCAGGCCGGGATGAGGGTCTCGTGCTTGTGTGGATGGCGGTGGGGACGGTCGACGGCACTCCCGGTCAGCGCGATGAGCATCTGCTGGACCTCATCCATCGGATCGGGATGGAAGCAGATCCGCGCGCGCCCGCGGGAATCTGCGTCCGCCTGACCTGCGAGCCACGTGAGGGTTCCTGACGGCATGCGCTGGCCCCAGTGGAGGCAGTGGAACACCCCCGGGGCAGTCAGCCGGATCGCCAACCCAGCCACCTCAAAAGCACCGGCGGGGGTTCCCTTCCCCGCGTCGGTGCTGCTCATCCCGCGCCACCTGCGCGAGTTGGGGATCCGCTGAGCATGCGGAACCATGGTTCGGTTGCTTGGGCAATCGAGTCGGCGTCCCACAGCGGGGCATCCGCCCAGTAGTCGATTGCCTCAACCACCGCGGCAACGCCCTCCTCGAAGGTGACACGCGGGCGCCACTGCAGATCCGCTTCGATGGCGCCAATGTCGGCCCATGTGCTGTCTGGCTCACCCGGGCGCTTGGGGATGTGAACAACGGGTCCCTCCAGCAGAGCGACGAGCCGGTTGACCGACTGCGGGTTGCCACCCCCGACATTCCACACTCGACCGCTGAGCTGGGTCAGCCCGGCGCGGACGAAGGCGTCCGCAACATCGGTGACGAAGACGAAGTCCCGCCGTTGCTCACCATCGCCGACCACCGTGAACGGCCGTCCTGCCAGCTTCTGCTTGAGGAAGACTCCGAACACTGCGCCATATGCACCGGACGTTCGTGACCGGGGACCGTAGGCGTTGAAGATGCGAATCGAGTTCACGGACAGCCCATAGACACGCTGCCAATGGAAAGCCGCGACCTCGCCGAGATACTTCGACAACGCATAGGGGTATTCGGGTGAGATGAGCGCTGTCTCCGGAGTGGGAACCTCCGGATCAGCACCGTAGCAGGAGGATGACGCGGCGTAGACACATCGGCGCACCCCGGCTGTCCGCGCCGCCTCCAGTACGCGAACCGTGCCCATGACATTCGCATCGAGATACTCCGCGGGCCGTTCAACGGACGGGACGATGTCACCGATGCCTGCGAAGTGAATGACGAGGTCGACCTCGGAGAACAAGGGGCTGTCCGCCGGCAGTGTGCAGACATCAATCTCATGGAAGGAGAAGTCCGGACGGTCACGCACGTGCGCAAGGTTCGCGAGCCGGCCCCCACGCAGGTCGTCAATGACCCGCACGATGAATCCTTGTGCCAGCAGGGCGTCGACGGTGTGGCTGCCGATGAACCCGGCTCCTCCCGTCACCACCGCAATTGGCGACATACGCTCGCTCCTCTCGATGGATGCGCGGATGGACATCCATTCACCAACAGCCGGTCCCAAGGAGATTCACGTGTCGCGGCCAGTTGCAGCAAGAATCACGCAATCGTGACGACTGTCGGCGTGGGCAACGGTAACACCACTCGGCCGGTGAACCCCACCTCCCGCAGGCGTGACATGAGGATGTTCGTCACCTGCCACGACAGGATGATGACCGTATCGGCATGCGGCGGATCGACAACCGCTTCCAGCGGAGCCACTGGCAGCCCGCTGCCCGGAGCGAAGAGGCCCACCTTCCTCGGATCATCGTCGAGGAGCACACTGATGCGGTCGGTGAGGCCGAATTGGGCGAGCAGGTGCGTGGTGCTGATGGATGCTCCGATCCCAGGCACTGGGGTGGTGGTGCACTCATCAAGCAACTCCCGCACCCGGTGGCCGATTCGCTCGATATGAGAGGCGAACTGCCGGTAGGTGGACTCGACACCGACCTCCCGCCACTGCTCCTGCTGCAGGTGCAGGGCCACCGACTCATCCGGCACTGATACACCCGCCCGCCGCAGGTCAAGGCGCACCGACCCACCCTTATGTGCATTTCTGGACACGGAGCACAGCACCAGCCCACTGCGCTCGGCGCATGCACGGAAGGACCGCACGGAGAAAAATGACAGATGGTCATGGCTGATGTAGTCGAACATGTGCGAGAGGAACTGATCCGGGTGATAACCGGTGATCACCGAGACAAGGCCATTAGCCGTGACACAGGAGGCGAGGTCGGTGAGGAATCGCACCGGGGATGGCACATTCGCGGCAACGTAGTGCGCCGTCACCAGCGCGGCGGGGCCGTACTCGCCCACGACGCGTTCCGCCAGCTCCGCGTCAAGGTACCCCTGCTCACTGGTGACGCCGCGTTCCCGGGCGACAGCGACGGCTCGACTGGCAGGGTCAATGTTCAGCACTCGGACACCCGCATCCCGGTACGGCAGCAGTGCGGAGCCGTCGTTTCCCCCAACATCAATGACGAGATCCTCGGATGTCAGACCCAACTCCCCGACGCGCCGTTCACCAAGGCGTTGATAGAACGATACGAGCCCGGGATTGACACGAGTCTGGTAGAGGTAGTCCTCATGAATATCTTCCGCCGTCACATCTTCCAGCAACTGCAGGAGGCCGCAAGTAGGGCACAGGCCAAGCGTCAACGTGTGCGCGCGCAGTGATCGCGCCTCGACGGCAGTGCTCCGGAATAGATCCCCATATGGGGCGCCAGCCAGATCCCACACGACCGTCACACCCGCGTCGCCACATCCCCGACAGACCTGCAAGGCTCTCGCTTGGCTGTAGGCCGGGGTGGGCATGGCAGGAGCCTAGCGACGCCGCGTCCGCCCAGGGTCATGTCGACCAACGGCGATGATCGCAAGCAGGATGAACAGCAGGCTCATCAGCCCGAGAACTCCGGCGGAGAGCCACCAGGTCGCCGTCTCGTGCACCCAGTTACCGGGCGCTTGCGGCCCCAGCAGCTGGTCGAGGTTGACACTCGCGGCCATCGCCTCGAATTGCCAGTAGCCGGGCATGAGCCAGCCCACCGCGTCCAGCACCTCCGGATAGCGCAACGGAATCGCACCGGAGAAGACCACCTGAACCATGGTGGCGATCACCAGGGCGGGCAGTGCCGCATCGCGCGTGGGCAGCACGGCGGAGAACACCAGTCCGAGCATGCAGGACGTGACGGTGGCCGCGGCGACCATGATGACGACGTCGAGGTGACCGGGCAGAATGAGCGGCTCATCGGGTCCGGGGCGTCCGATGAGCGACAGCGCCCCGAAGACGAATCCCTGCAGTGCGGCGATGAGGCCCAGCACCAGCGCCTTCGCTGCGACATAGGCGCCGCGCGACAGCCCCACAGCCCGCTCCCGCTGGTAGATGACGCGATCCTTCACCAACTCCTGGACACTGGTTGCTCCCCCGGTGAAGACAGCACCGAGGACCAGGACGAGCAGCAGCAGCCTCGACTCCGGGTTGAGGCCACCGGGGCCACTGCCGAGTCCGTCCGCGCTGCCGACGAGGAATCCGGTGAATGCGAGAACCAGTGGCAGGACGAGTAGCAGTGCGGCATAGGTTCGGTCGGCGAGGATGACCTGCACATTCCGGGCGATCATGGTGGTGAACTGACCGAGCGCCCCGGTCGGCCGTGAGACCCGCGCCCGTGTTCGACCGCCGATGGGCGGTGCCCCTACCCGGCCACCATCGGATGGCCGCTCGGCTGGTGCGTCCCCTGTTGCTGCGGTCGGGGCCGGGGAGTCCTCCCGCATGAGGCGCTCCTGCCAGCGGCGCGTCCACTCCTTGCCCGGGGTGCCCTCGAGTGCGAGGAAGACGCTGCTCATATCCGGCACTCCGAAGTACTCCGGTGCCTGCCCGGGGGGACCGATGTAGGCGAGATGACCGCCGGCCGCCAGGACCAGCACCTGATCGGCGAGGGCGAGGTTCTCCACCGCGTGGGTGACGACGATGACGGTGCGTCCGGCATCCGCCATCTCGCGAAGGAGCACCATCACCTGCCGATCCAGCCCCGGATCGAGGCCGGAGGTTGGTTCGTCAAGGAACAGCAGGATGGGTTGGGTGAGCAACTCCAGTGCGACGCTCACCCGCTTGCGCTGCCCACCGGATAGCCGGTCAATCCGCAGGCCAGCCCGTGCCGTCAGGCCGAGGTCAGCCAGCACCTCCTGCACCCGTGCCCGACGCTCATGTACGCGGACATCCCGCGGGAACCGAAGCCGCGCGGCATAACCAAGCGCCTCCTTGACCCGCAGTTGCGCAGGCACAAGATCGGCCTGTGGGACCAGCCCGATCTGGAAGCGAAGCTCGTCATATGAGGCGTACAGATCGCGCCCGTCGACGAGGACAGCCCCGGAAGTTGCCGGCGAGAATCCGGTCATCGCACCCAACAGGGTCGACTTGCCCGAGCCGGAGGGTCCGACCACCGCAAGGACACTGCGCGGCGGAACGGTGAAGGTCACTCCATCAAGTAGGCGGATGGTGCCGGCGGCGACGGTCAACTCGCGCACTTCGATCCCGACGCCGGCCGCATCAACGATCGGGTGCAGCGCGCCCGTATCGGTGACAATGAACGCCGATCCGCCCATGCTCACCCGGTCGCCGGTACCCAGCCGTCCACGACTCACCCGCTGACCGTTGACGAAGGTGCCCCGAGCGGATGCGAGGTCGACAACGTCCAGCGTGTCCTTGCCATTGACCTCACCCTTGACAAGGTGCGCGTGATGGGCCGAGGCGAGTACGCCGGGGAGGATCACGTCATTGTCGTCGGCCCGTCCGAAGCGCGTCACTGCCTGGAACAGGTGGAGGTCAGCGGCGCTGCCGCTGCTCACCGGCGCGGGAGCATCGCGCAGCTGCGGCGCGAAACCCGCGCTCACCGCCAGCGCATTCACATGCGGGTCGTCGCTGACAATGACGACTGGGCCACCACCGCCGCCGAGGGACACGATGCACGACCCGTCGCCAGTTTCCTCCGACACCCGTCCGGTTCCACTGAAGGTGCCATTGGCCGAGGTGTCACGCAGTCGCCACCGGTCCCCCTCGACGGTCACGGCAAGGTGCTGACGGGAAACGCGTGGATGGTCGAGAACGACGTCACAGCCGGGGTCGCGCCCGATGGTGACCGTCAGCCCCGGGATGAGCGCGATCCGCCGGTCACCGGTGAAGAGGAACCACGTCATTGCCCTGACCCCCCGTCAACAACCACCGGCCGGGAATGCCGGGGGTTCAGGCCACGCCGGCAGCAGGCGAGGACTGGGGGGGAGGATCGAGTACGTCGCTGTGATGTTCAGGGCCGGATGGGCAGCGAGAACCGCATCCTCGTTCTCGGCGTTGACCCCGAGCAGGACCAGCGAGGGGAGAGCCTGGTCAGGCAACTCCTTCCCGGGCCTCACCGGGATTCCGGAGCGAGGGAGATAGACGCCCTGCTTGGCGGGTTGATCGTCAAAGGCAACGCTCACAAGATCGGCAATGCCCATCAGATTGCAGAACAACGATGACCGGCTGCCCACACCGAAGAGCGCGACGGCACCGCTGTCGGCGTGCGCCGCGACGACGTTCCTCACCCGGGAGCGGAATTGGGGGAACTCAGCCGCCCACCGTTGGTAGGCAGCGATCTCCTCATGCGTGACGGCGGACTCCGAAGTCCGAGAAGGTGCCCCATCGCCGCCAGTGACCTTCTCCGCCACAACGGTTAACGTGATTCCGGAAAAAAGTGACCGGTAGGCGGTGCGTACCCGGAAGCCATGACGGCACAGATAGCGGGTCAAGGTCTGCTCGGAGAAGTAGTTCACATGCTCCTCCCACAGCGTGTAGTCACTGTGGTCGACGTTCACTCGCAGATCAGGAACTTCGATGGCAATCAGACCACCGACTTTCAGCAGCCGGTTCAGCGAGGCACCGAAAGGCTCCAGGTCGCACACGTGCTCCAGTACCTGCCGGAGGATGACGCAGTCCCATTGCCCACGTTCCGCCACCAGGCTCTCGGCCACAGCAGGATCCAGGTACGCGTGCCGGACGTCAAGTCCGTGCGCGCGCGCCATGCGCGCTGTGTTCTCCGTTGGTTCCACCCCAGCGAGGTTGTGCCACCCGCGTTCCCGCAGGACTATGAGAAACTTCCCATCATTGCACCCCACGTCAATGACTGTTGCCTGCTGTGAAAGTGCACCTTCGAGCACTGCGACCAGCCGCTCAAGGTGCGGCTCCCGCTTCCACGATGAAGGAGTTGCGTAGTCGGTGTAGAACACCTCCGGCGGAACGGGAGTCAGCATCTGGACGAGCCCACACCCGAGGCAACCCCCCACCAACATCGAATACACCGACACCGCCGCGTCGGGAGTGGCCTGAAGTTCGTTAACGATCGGCTGCAGACCAAGATCGAGTAAGTCGGCGGTGGCGCTGCCGCAGGCGCGGCATGGAGCATGCACTTGCGCAGCCTAATCCGCCTGGCCCTGCCGACAGCACCGACGGCTCGGCCGCTCGGGTGGCGTGGACACCACCCGAGCGGCCGAGTTGAATCGTGGTCAGGAGACCCAGAAGAAGCGGGTGTTCACTCCCGGGGTGTAGCGAGCATCGGTTGCCGGCACCGTCGGCAGCCCGGAGGCCGCCTTGGGGAAGCCGAGCAGGTAGTCGTACAGGGCCTGCTCATAGCTGATGCCGAGGTTGGTCTTCCGCGCCGCACTCTCCAGCGTGGGGTAGTTGTCCCCGCCGGCGGCGGTGAAGGAGTTCGTCACCAGATCCACCACCGGGGCGCTGGCCACCGGCACGCCGTTGGTGACGATCGGAGTGCCGTCGTCGAGGGTGATCGTGCGAACACGGCTGCCCGGCACGGTCACCGTGCCGGCCGTCCGCTCGCCGGAGGGGTTGGTCACCACCTGTGCCGTCGCACCACTCGAACAGGTCACCTTCAGACCCGACACCTGGAGGAACTGGCCACCGGCCGACGCCGGACCGGTCGAACATGACCGCTCGAAGATCTCCTTCAGCTGCGCCGAGGTGAGATCAGCGACGACCGTGATCCGGTTGTCGAAGGGCAGCAGGTCGAAGGTCATGCCGCGGGTGATGTCGCCAGCGGAGCCCGTGGCCGGCAGGGTGTTGATGCGGATCCCACCGCCGTTGGTGACCGCCACGACCGGGTTCGTCGCACTGGCCGCCGGCAGTCCCGCCTCACCGCGCTTGCTGTTGTACGCGCTGAGGAAGGCGTCAGCAACCAAGTTTCCACCGTTGGTCTCAGCTGTGCGCACGCCGGGTGCGGTCGCGGTCCCACGCGATGTGTTGAACACCACCGCGCTGTTGGCGAAGGGACGGTTCTGAGCCGCCAGGCAGCCCGTCTCCAATGCCTGCTGGACGTCGGTGTAGATGTCGACATTCGGCAGGACGGCATCGGCGATGCCGAGCAGTCCGGAGCGTCCATCCTGAACGACCACGCGCCGGGGGAAGGAGGTCTCCTTGTTCCACCCGACCAGTCGCCCTTGCGGGGTGAACTCCAGGTCGATGCGCCCGAGGTAGGCGTAGTCGCCGGGCGCAGTGACGAGGGGGACGCCGGTCCCGGACTTGTCGGTCACGAGCTCGGGGTAGTTGCCCACGGGGGCGGTGGCGCCGGGCAGCACCTGCCGGTCGAGCGCCACGTCCGGGCTGGCCAGCAGTTCATCCCCACCACCGGCCACTGCCACGTCAACCCCAGTCAGCTGCGCGAGCAGTGCCTTGTCGTTGGCCGTGTTCTGCAGGTGGCTGACGAGGATGATCTTGTTGATCCCCTTCTTCTGCAGGCCATTCACCTGCTTCTGGACGAGGTTGGCAACCTGCCCGAGATCGGGGGTCGTGACCGTCGTCGGCAGCGGCGAGGAGATGGTCTGCAGGGTCGGCGTGATCGCCGAAACGATGCCGAACCGCTGGCCGGACTTCGGATCCGTGTAGATCATGGACTGGCCAAGGATCTTGCCCGGGGTGATCGCCGTGCTGTCGAGCGTGCGCGGCGTGGGAACGAGATCGCGCAGGTTGGGGTCGTTGCGGTAGTCGAGGTTGCCGGAGAGGAAGGGCTGCGCAACCGGTGCGCCCTTCTCAGCAAAGGCGTTGATGTACCGGCGAAGGAACGGCGTGCCGTAGTCGAACTCGTGATTGCCGAGGATGTGCGCGTCGTAGCCGATCTCCTTCTGGGCCGCAGCATCCCAGACGGTTGCGGTGGACTTGGGGTCGGAAGGCTCCGAGCAGATCAGTGTGCGGCTGGCGAGGAACGAGTCGCCGGCGTACACCATGATGACGCTGTTGTTCGCCAGGCTGCGGGCCTGCTGCTTCTCGCGGACGGCGACCGCCTTGAATGCGGCAGCACCGCCGTACAGGTAGGAGGTAGCACCGGAACGCAGGGTCTGGGGCAGCAGCTTCGACTCACCATCGTTGTTGTGCAGCAGTGTGAGGGTGACGCGGTTGTCGGCCGCGCCGGCCTGCGGCAGCGCAAGGCCCGTGAGGGCAAGCGCAACTGCGGCCGCGACACCTGCGGCGATGCGTGTGTGCTGTCGCACAGTGGGCTCCTTCGCAATGAGGAAAAGGGATCAAGGCAAGGGACGGGGTGGCTCGAAAAAGCGGGGGCATGCAACTCCCCGCGCAGCATCGCGGGCATGGCTGACTGTTGAGCGACGCCAACGCAAGCAGCGGATGAATAGCCGACGACCGACAGCAACCGGCACCGGGGAAGGTGAGCGACAGGTGAACAGTCGACGACGGGTGACCGTCAGCTGCACATCACAGCGGGGTGGCTCAAAGCCAGCGACTGCGACGCATTAGCAGGTAGATCGTCACGGCCGCAGCACCCATGACCGCCAGTGCCAAGGGGTAGCCGAGGGGGGAGTCCAGTTCGGGCATATTCGCAAAGTTCATCCCGTAGATCGCCGCGATCACCGTCGGCACCGCAGCGATGGCGATCCACGCCGAGATCTTGCGCATGTCGGAGTTCTGCTGGACCCCCACGAGGGCGAAGTTCGCCTGCATCGCGGAGACGACCAGTTCATCAAGGAGGGCGGCCTCATCGAGGGTGCGCTCCAGATGGTCGAGAACGTCAGAGAACAACGGCCGGGCCGCCTCGGGTAGGAAGACAACGTCACCGGCAACGATCCGCTCCAGTGGCGAGCGCAGCGGCAGCAGCGCCCGCCGGAACTCGCTGATCTCGCGCTTGACGAAGTAGAGCCGGGTGGCGATATCGGGCCGTCGCTCATCGAAGACGGACGCCTCCACGTCCGCCACATCCTGCTGCAGTCGAGAGCAGACGCGCCCGTACTGGTCAACAATGCGGTCCACGATCTCGTGCACAACGCTCGCGACCCCTCCCTGGAGGCGTTCCGGGTGCGCTTCGAGATCCCGCCGCAGGCTCTGCAGCGGCATCGCCTCGCCATGTCGAACCGAGAGGATGAAGCAGCAGCTGAAGACCAGTGCCATCTCGCCGACGATGATCTCCCGCTGTCCGGCGTCATAGTCGACCGTTCGCAGCAGCAGGACGGCACTGTCATCGGCGAGGTCAAGTTTCGGTCGATGACCCGTCGTTGCTGCATCCTCGAGGACAAGGTCGCTGAGTCGGAATCGCGTCTGGTAGGCCGCCATCTCCGGCAGGGTGGGGTCGACCACACCCACCCATGAGAAGGGGTGGCGAGCACAGGGGCCCTCATGGTGCAGCCGAATCGGCTCCAGGTGACTGGGGGAGCGTCGGCCATCGATGTAGACGGCATCGTCAACGATCACAGTGCCGCATTATCTCCGGGAGCCGGGTGCCGGATCACGCGGGCGCGGGATACCCCACTGCGAGCCGATGCGGGTCCGGTCGACCGTTCACCGCAACAGGATGAGGATCAGCAGGAACACGCCTGCCACAAGGGAGGCGGTGAGCGTGACCGACTCGAAGGCCTGCTGACTCAGCCGGAGGATCATCCGTCGACCCCCCCAGGCACCGATGAGCATCGCGGGAAGGAGGATCAACCCCACTTGGAGGGACGCGACCGTCACGAGGCCGAGATTGACGCTGAAGGGCAGTTTCCCGAGGTTGACCACGAAGAAGAACCACGCCGATGTGCCGAGGAAGGCTCGCGTCGCCAGTCCGCGGTAGACGAGGTAGAGCGTCAAGGCCGGGCCGCCCGCATTGGCGATCATCGAGGAGCCACCGGCCGCGACGCCGCTGAGCGTCGCGATCACCCGCGTGCGCGGACGGGCTGGGTCAGGCGGCACCGGTTGACGTCGTCCACTCCTCCGAGTGGCCAGCTCGTACAGCGACGACAGAACGATCATGCCGGCGATGATGAGGGCCACCGTCCGATCGTTGGCAAACCGCACCACCAGGTAGCCGGCAACCACCCCCACCGCCATGCCGGGCAGCAGTCGGATGAGCAGGGCCCAGTCGGCGGCCCGGCGATAGAACGACAGCGCAACGACGTCGCCGGCGATCAGCAGTGGCAGGGCGATGCCGACGGACTCCCGGGGCGGGAAGGCGAGGGCAAACAGGCCAACGGAGAGCACCCCCGCGCCGGGGATTGCCGCCTTGGAAGCTCCGACGATGAGGGCCCCCACCAGCGCCAGGGCGATAACCGAGGGGCTGGTGAGCAGGTCCACTGAGCGGTCAGAAGACCGTCACGGTTGCCGACTTCGTCGGCACCCCGGAGATCTCCGTGATCCGCACACGGTTCACCCCGGGGAACTGCTCAGCCAATGAGATCCCATCGAGGCCGATATTGCACCCCTGCGGGTGGGCGTCATCGGTTCCCGGTTCATAGTCCCACCGCCAGATCAGCGCCCCCTCGGGACCAGCAATCGGCTCCCCCTGTGCATCGAGGAACTCCACCTCGACCCAGCCCGGGACCTCGGGGTCGCCTGAGCACACCTCAAGGTAGATGCGCGGGTCCTCAACCTCGACCGTCACATCGACCTCTTCACCGACCCGGACATCGGCCAACTGCCAAGGTCCGTAGTCCAATTCGATGAGCTGGCGAACGCCATCCACCTGGGCGTCCGCTGCCGGGGACACCCCTGGCCCCTGCGCACCGCATCCGATGAGCGCCCCGGTCAACCCGAGCACTGCGACCGTCCCACCGATGGTCCGGGCGACCGATCTCGCGGTTCGCCGGGGGGTCCATCGCGGGGACCACCACGAGGAGTCAATGGGTACCGACATGGTGAGGGAGGCTAGCAGTCAGTCGGCGTCACGATGAGCGACCGTGACCGTCGGCCCTCGCCTGACATGCGTCACACTGCACGTGACTGAGGTGCCGCTCACGGAATGCGAGGAACAGTGGGAACGTGAACGCGATGGCAGTAACGAGGGAGCCGAGGACGAAGACCCAGGCGTGACGCATCCCCAGGCGCTGCGATTCCACGATGATGAAGATGCACCCGGCGATCGCCACGATGAGCAGGTCGACGGTTATCGACAGCACACCCGGCGGCCAGGGCCAGCCCGCAAAGAAGCCGATCTCCCCGAAGGTCCGCGCGTTGAACCACCACGTTCCGATCAGGCCCAGCGCCGCAAGAATGAGGTAGCCGCGTGCGCGCCCATTCCAGTCGCCGCGAAGGCTGGCGAGCGGGCCACCTGGCACGACCGACAACGGGCGTTCACCACTCATTCGGCAACGGTATCCACCCGCCGCGGGAAGAGCGAGCCGACCAGTGCCGCCGCGAGCAGCGCCAACCCCGCGCCGGCGACCATTGCCCCTCCCATGCCGGCGAGGTAGGCGGTACCAACAGCCTCCCTCGCCGGTTCAATGAGGTCTGGCGGGAGTTGCGGCACGACCAGGCTCGCGGTTGCCAGCGACTCACGGATGGCGTCAAGGACCGTTGCGGGCACCTCCGCAAGCCGACCGGCAGCGGCCGCGATGGCGCCATCGACCCGAGTGAGGTAGGCGACGCCGAGGATGGAGCCGAGGATCGCCACACCCAGGGAGCCACCCAGTTCGGCGGCGGCATCGTTGACCGCCGAACCCATCCCGGCGCGAGCGCGGGGAACGCAGGCCAGTACGGCGTTCGTCGCCTGCGGCAGCGCCAGCCCCATCCCCGCGCCGAGCATCCCAAGCACCGGTCCGATGGCGATCAGGCCGGTTGTGGCATTGAACCGGCTGGCCAGGAGCAGGGCCGCCGCGACGATGAGCAGTCCGATGACCACCAGTCGTCGCGCCCCCCAACGCTGGGCGAGGAGCGGGCTGAGGGGTGCTGAGACGAGGAGGCCCGCAGCACCCGGCACGATGGCGAGGCCGGCGGCGAGCGGGGACATCCCCAGCACCAGTTGCAGGTACTGGGGCAGGACGAACATTGCCCCCATCAGCGCGAAGTAGACCAGTGCAACGGTCAGCACTCCGATGGCGAATGCGCGCTGACCGAAGAGCGCAAGCGGCAGCAGTGGTCGCGGCGCCCGGCGCTCCCATCCGATGAACCCTCCCAGCAGGATCACCGTGGCCAGCCCGCTCAGGAGGGTGACCGGGGTGAGTCCCGAACCGGGCAACTCAACGATCGTGACAACCAGGCAGATCAGTCCAGTGGAGACCAGCACCCCGCCCAGCAGATCAAGGCGAGGCCGGCTGGGATCGGCGGACTCGGGGATCAGGAGCAGGGTTGCGATGAGCACCACAGCCATCAGCGGTGGATTGACGAAGAAGATGGCATGCCACGTGAAGTGCTCGAGCAGCAGGCCACCGGCGATGGGACCGATGGCCACGCCGACTCCCGCAACCGCCGTCCAGATGCCGATGGCCCGCGCCCGCTGCGGTGCCAGTGGAAATGTCGCAACCAACAGCGACAGCGTGGCGGGCATGATGAGGGCGCCGCCTATGCCCATGACCGCGCGGCTGACGATCAGGTTCGTCGCATCGGGGGCAAGGCCGGCCGCCAGCGAACCCCCGGCGAAGACCAACAGGCCAAGGACGAGGATCCGGCGACGACCGAACCGGTCTCCCAATGCGCCCGAGAGCAGCAGGGTGCCGGCGAAGAGCACCGAGTAGGCGTCGACCACCCACTGCAGCTCCTCAGTGCTTGCCGCGAGGTCCTGTTGCAGGCTCGGCAGCGCGACGTTGAGGATGGTGTTGTCCAGTGCGATCAGGGCAAGGGCCGCTGAGAGCACCATGAGGATCGCTCGCTGTCGGCCCGCCGTCACGGCTGGCAGCCTAGGGGCCGGGTACTGGGCCAGGGTCGCCGGACGGCAGAGGCAGGAGCGGGACGGAATCAGGATCCGAAGACAGCGCTCAGCAGCAGGATCAGCAGGCTGCCCAGCACCACCAGTCCCACGACCCCGGCGAGCAGGGTGGTGAGACAGTCATCGCCCCGCTGCCCGGAGCTCATCGCAGTTGCCATGGCAGGTCAGCAGCCCGCCACCGTGTCACACATGTCATGCACGGCACGCTAGAGAGCACCCCTGACATCGCCGCGCCGCTGGCGCTGCGGCCACCGCTCCACCGTCGCCAGCGGTTGACCCACCGATGGGAACCTCGCTAGCCTGCACATCGTGGGCACTGGCTCCCGCTTCACCGCAGACCGACGCTCCCTGCCGCGGGCACTGGGATCCGCTGTCGCGGCGCTGCTGATCCTCCCGCTGGCCGGCTGTGTGGACCTGACCGCGGCGGTCGACATCGACAGCGGCGGTCGCGGCACCGGCACCGTCCGCTTCGCCATCGCGGAGCAGGCTGCCGCCCTGCTGGGGGTGTCCAGCGCCGAGGAACTGCGGGCCGAGGTCGAAACCGGCCAGTTCGCCGACACCAATACCTCGCTGATCGCCGGCGATGGCTGCGAGGTCGAAGAGGACGGCAGCACCTACGCGGTGGTGTGCGCCTTCCGCAAGGCGGAGTTCACCGACCCCGAGGGGCTGTGGGTCATCACCACCAGCGACGACTCGGTGACGTTCCGCTACGACAATGGTGAAGCGGCGGCTCAGGCCGATGACGATGACTCATTTGACCTGGGTGTCAGCTTCGGTGACGTCGACATCACGGCAGCCTTCCCCGGCGACATCACCTCGGTCACCGGACCCAATGTCACGGAGGTGGATGAGCGGACGGTGCGCATCCGGGCGCCGATCGAGGAGGCATTCACGGTCACCGTCACCTCCGGCATCGACCGCAGCCCCAACCTCGCCGCCCTGCTCATCGGCCTGGGGGTGGTCATCGCGGCGGGGATGGTGCTGGCCTTCCTCCTGATCATGCGTCGCCGGCGACCAGTCGAGCCCGGGACGCCGGTCCCGTCGGATGCGCCGCCGCCGCCCACGCCATGAGGGGCGCCCGCTAGTGGCCCGCCAGCGGTCTGCCCTCCTGCGTCCCCTCTCCTGGGTGGGGCTGACAGTGGCCGCCTTCGGCTACCTCGCGGGACTCACCCCGTCCCTGCTGCCCCGACCCCTGCTGTTCCTCATTGCGCTCACGGCCCTGGGCACTGTGCTGTGGTACGCGATCGGCGCCACCGCTCAATGGCTGGTCACGGCCATCTGCCGCCGGATCAGCCCGGCGCCGCTCGGGCGGGCAATGGACGGCCCACCGCAGGGGACCCGCTGGCGCAGACTGCGCTTCGTTGTGCCGGTGCTGGCATGGCTGCCCGCCGTGGCGTTCACCCCGATCGCGGTCACCTGGCAGGCAGAGCAGCAGTCGGCACTCGCCATGCCGCATCCACTGCCGTCAACGTTCGCAGTCCTCGGCGGCACAGCGGTACTGGCCGGGCTGTTCCTGCTGATCGGTCGGACCATCCGGCTCCTCAGCGGCTGGCTCGGCCGGGTCCTGTCGCACCTGGGGCCACTGCGCAGGCCCGGCCGGGGCTGGATCGGTCAGGCAATTGCCGCCGGGGTGCTGGTGCTGGTCGGCTACCTCATCGTCCATGGCGCGCTGATGGGGGTGATCGCCTCCTATGCCGCGACGAATGAGAGCACCGAGGGGCAGGTGCCGGCCGCAGCAGCGGGAAACTCGGGCAGCCCGGGCAGCCCACTCGGATGGGAGACCCTCGGGCGTCAGGGCCGCTTCTTCGTTGATAACCCGATGACCCCCGCCGACATCAGCGAGATCTCCGGTTCACCGGCCGTGGCCCCGGTGCGGATCTACGTCGGCATGCAGCAGGGCCGCACCCCGCAGGAGCGCAGTGACCTCGCCGTTGCCGAACTCGACCGGGTCTCCGCATGGTCGCGGGAGTATCTCGCCATCGTCGGCGTCACCGGTACCGGCTGGGTGGACCCGGATGCCGCGAATGCCCTGGAGATCGTGACTGGGGGTGACGTGACAACGGTGACCGCCCAGTACTCGGCGGTGCCCAGCTGGATCGGCTTCCTGCTGGACTCCCGCAGCACCACCGAGCAGAATCGCGCCCTCATCGACACGGTCCTGCGTGCGTGGCAGGCCAAGCCCGCTGACTCCCGTCCGCAGTTGATCCTGTTCGGGGAGTCGCTGGGCTCCTTCGGTACCCAAGCCGCTTGGCAGGCCGATGAGCCCCCGCTGACGGTCACCGACCCCATCAGCCGCATCATCTGGGTGGGACCCCCAGCGGAGTCGGTGCTGTGGCGGTCGTATCAGGCGAATCGGACCGGGGGTCCGGCCTGGCAGCCGGTCATCGGCGATGGAACCGTGGCCCAGGTCTTCACGTCAACCGCCGAGGTACTCACGGCGTCGCCGGCGACGGGGCCGCGGATCACGTTCGTCGCCCATCCCAATGATCCGGTCGTGTACTGGACGCCCAGCCTGTTCATCCGCAAACCCGACTGGCTCTCACCACCGCTGGGCCCGGGCGTCGATGTGCACATGCGGTGGTTCCCCCTCGTGACCGGTCTGCAGGTGGGGATGGATCTCATCGTCGGCGGCGGCCCGGCGGAGGTCGCCCACAACTACACAGCCGAAACCGGGCCGGCGATCGCCCAGACGGTGAACCCGCCCGGCTGGACACCACAGGCCACCGAGCGACTGATGGCAGCCTTGCCCGGCTTGGACTACCAGCCGGACTGACCGCCTCACCGCGGTGGCAGAACCCGCTGCTCCTGCTCACCAAGTCCGTCGATGGACATCCGCATGACATCGCCGGCCTGCAGGTAGGGGAAGCGCCCCGACAGTGCAACCCCCTCGGGCGTCCCGGTGTTGATGATGTCACCGGGCATGAGCGCCATGAACTGGCTGAGGTGCCAGATGAGGTAGTCGACCGGAAAGATCATGTCGGCCGTTGAGGAGTCCTGTCGCGGCTCACCATTGACAAATGAGCGGAGGCGCAGCGCCTGCGGATCGGGCACGTCCTCGGCCATCACGAGTGTCGGCCCGAGGGGGTTGAAGGTCTCAGCGCACTTGCCCTTCGACCATTGACCCGCCGAGATGGTGAGCTGGAAATCCCGTTCACTCACGTCATTGGAGATCGTGTAGCCAGCAACGTAGTCGAGCGCATCGGCTGGTGAGTCGAGGTAGCGAGGAGTCCCGCCGAGCACGACGGCAAGCTCAACCTCCCAGTCCACCTTGTGCGCCGCCCGCGGGATACGCACATCATCGGATGGGCCGACGATGCAGGCGGGGTGCTTGAAGAAGACGATCGGGAACTCCGGCGGGGCGGATCCGGACTCCGCAGCGTGAGCGGCGTAATTCTGCCCAATGCACACGACAGCCATCGGCCGGTGGATCGGTGCGCCGATGCGCTCCCCGGTGATGTCGATCTCCGGCAGGTCTCCGGCTGCCGCCCGCTCACGAGCCATGGCGAGACCATCCATCGCGATGAAGTCCGCGGTCAGGTCCTCGGTGAGCGAGGTGAGGTCGAAGACGGTCCCGTCGTAACGCAGTGCGGGCTTCTCTGAGCCTGCCGGGCCATAACGAAGGAAGTGAGCGGTCACACAGGTGACCCTATCGCCGCCGCCACCGCCATCCGAGCCCACGACTCAGGTGTCTCCAGATCAGGGCAGTAGCCGCCGGCACCGCCGCAGAGGATGGGCAGTTCGGGGAAGGCCTGCCGCACAGCCGCCACCGCCGATGACATTCCGTCATAGGTGTAGGTGAGGGTCGACAGCGGATCGTTGCGATGCCCGTCGGCGCCGATGGCGAGCATGATCATGTCTGGGGCGAAGCGCTCGGCCACATCACGCCACTGCGCCACGGCCGACGCCAGGGCGGAATCACCGCTGCCGGCTGCCAGCGGTCGGTTGTGGACGTGGCGCGAGGGATCGTCCTCGTGACCGGTTCCGGGGAAGATCGTGCGGTCGTGCACGGAGAAGGTGAGGATCCGCGGATCGTCGGCGCACAGCACCTCGGTGCCGTCACCGTGGTGAGCGTCGATATCGAGGATGGCAATCCGAGACACCCGATCGGCATGACCGTCGAGCACCAGACGAGCGGCAATAGCCAGATCGTTGAACACGCAGAATCCGCTGGAGTTCGCTCTCATCGCGTGATGCTTCGCCCCAGCCAGGTTGACCGCCGTTCGGCTGCCGGCGAGCAGGGCCTCGACGGCGAGCAGCGTCCCGCCGACCATCCGCAGGGCGATCTCCCCCAGGTCGCGCCGGACACCGGACCACTCATCACACCGACCACCGAGGACGACGGTTTCGACGTAGCCGCGATCGTGCACGTCGGCAAGCACCGCCAGGTCCGGCAGGAGATCGGCCGCGACCTCGGTGACCGAGAGGTTGACCGACGCCGCCAGGTCAAGCACGCGGCTGCGGCCGTTCCGGAACCGGCGACCCTGAGTGGGGTGGGCATCGTGAAAGACCCACCCGTTGAAGGCATCCGAGGTCACGAGCACGAGCCCCGCAGCCGAGGTCGGTGGCGGGGTCGGTGGCGGGGTCGGTGGCGGGGTGCTCATGAGGCGCCGCCGACCGGCCCCGCATCCGGAGCTGATGCATCGCCGGCAGCCGTCCCACCGCCGGCAGCCGTCCCATCGGCAGCGGGCGGAGCGCTGGCCCGTTCGGCGCGCTCGGACTTGATGCGCGCTGCCCGCTCCTTGCTCATGCCGCCTCGCGCCGAGGCCGATGCCTGCGCCATCATTCGCTTGGCAGTCAGCCCCTCCCCATCGCTGTCGAGCTCCGCTATCCGCTGCTCCACCTGCGCGATTGACGCGCGCAGATCCTCGTAGTGGGCCGGCGCGGCGGCGGCCATCGGGGCGGCCATCTGCTCGAGATCCGTCCGCAGCCCGGCCAGTCGCCGCCGAGCTGCCGCCGGGTCATCCCGCTGGAGGTCGACGACTGCCTCCTTCATTCGGACATCGGTCTCCCACAGCAGGCGCTCGACCTCGACGATCGGATTGGGCAGGGGAGTGCCCACCTCAGCCCGGGGCAGGGCGGTCACCGTCACCGGGACCGTGATCCGATGCTCGGTGAGTGTGTCGGCTGCGGTGAACACAACCGTGATGTGCGCGACCACCTGCGGCCCCCGGCCGGTCAGTCGTGGCACATCGAAGCGCAGCAGCAGTCGCCGCTCCTCACCGGCGTACAGGTCACCGATGGTTGCCACCAGCCCGTCCCCATCGCGCACGACGGGCAGCTGCTGCAGCAGCGAGACGCCGGCGGCGATCCCGGCTGCCGGAACCACGCGGACGGTCGTGGCCAGCGCGGAGACCGACAGCAGGTCCGAGACGGTGTCCGCAACGATCGCCGCCGCCGAATCGGGGTCCGGTGCGAAGTGATGCACTCCGGCACCACCTCGACTGAGAGCCTCCAGCAGGGTCTCGTCATAGCTGGCCCCGATGCCCACCGTGCTGGTGGTCACCCGCTCCGCCGCCGCCTGAGCAAGCCCGAAGAGCTGGTCCGCATCGACCAGACCCTGGTTGGCGTGGCCATCGGAGAGCAGCAGGATGGTTGCACTGCGCCGTGGCATCTCGGCAACCACTGCCCGCGCCTCCCGTAGGGCAATGAGGTACCCGGCGCCGAGATTGGTGCTGCCCCCGGGCCTGATCGCGCGCACCTGTCGAGCGATCTCACTGCGATCGCACTGACCCATCGGCCGCACTGGGAGGGCGAGCACCGCCTCATTGTCGAATGTGACCAGGCCGAAGGAGTCCGCCGCAGACAGTCGGCGCACCAGGTCGCAGATGGCCTCCTGAGCGGCTGCCAGCCGCTCACCGGCCATCGACCCGGATCGGTCGAGCACCATGATCAGGGTTCGCGGCGGCCGATCCGCGGCGATTCCCTCCGGGGCGGTGATCTCCAGCAGGCAGGTCAGCCCGCGCGGCTCATCGAGGGCAACGAGGTCGATATCGAGGTGGGCATTGACGTGCATGAGAAATGTCCTTCCGCTCTTCGGCCGCGCGGTGCGTCCCCTCTTTAGACGCTTCACCCCCCTCGGAGGTCAACAGCCCAGTGGCCACGGGTTCCCGGCGTGTCATACCCGGGACGTACCTTTCAGTGGGCAGCAGGTCATGAAGGGCTTCACGGGTCACATCGCCCGATGTACCGGATGTAGAGGAGCAGCTGGAGCGAATGGGGGTTGCGCGGATGGGTAATGCAGGCAATGGCTGGGCGGCGTCAACGCTCGCGAGCGACGGTCCACCCCCTTCCGGGCGGCGGGACACCGCCGGGAGACAGGACACCGCCGAGGTGGCGTCGGCGGTGCAGCGAGCTGCCGAGGCAGTGGCGCGGCGTAACCGGAATCCAGCAATCCGGCAGGCAGCCGAGGACATCGGCCAAGATGTTGTCGCAGCCTTCGTGGCCCGGGCCCTCGACCGCGGCTGCGATGATCCTGCGGCATGGGGTGCGGTCGTGGCCCGCAATCGCATCGTCGACCTGCTGCGGCGCGGACGGTGGACCACGCCGGTTGATTGGGATGCGGCGACCGGAACGGCTTGGCAGGCCGTCCTCGAACGAGGTGCCCCCGCATCCGATCCCGCGCTGCTGGCGACCGCTCGGGTCGATGCCGACCGCCTGCTCCGCCGGCTCAATGAGCGGGAGCGGCAGTTGCTGCTCCTCGTCGCCCAGGGGTATCCGCACCGTGAGATCGCGGAGATCCTGGGCTACGCCAATGCCCGGACGGTCACCGCAACCCTCCATCGCATCCGTTCCGCACTCAGCACGGAGCGCCCGATGCGGCTCAGCGCCGCGGCGTGATGCGAACTCGCTGACCCACCGCAATGCCCAGTTCGGCCGCATGGCCCGCCCGCAGCTCAATGACCGCGTCCACCGGCCGGGGTCCGAGGCCGTACACCGGGCACGGCGTGGCCGCACACGGCGGGGCGGTGACGACCCCGCGTACCCGTCCGTTGTGGATGAACACCATGTCGAGGGAGACGGGCACGTTGAACATCCAGAATGACACCGGCTGGGCGGGGGTGAAGGGGAAGAGCATGCCGCGACGATCGGCCAGGGGTGGTCGAAACATCAGCCCTCGGATCTGCTCAGCCTGCTCATCGGCGACTTCCAGGCCAATGGTCACCCCGCCGATGCGAGCCCGCGCCGTCACCGGCAGGTAGAGGGGATCGTTCGCCGTCACCGCGGTGCCCAGCCCTGCGGCCTGCGTCGTCGGGAGCGGGCCCCACACGAACGCACCCAGCAGCGCCGTGGCGATGAGTACCGGCATGGACCGTGGCACCCCATCAGTGTGCCCGATGGCGCAGTCCGTCCGCACTAGCCTTGGATCACTGGGAAGGGAGCCCCGATGGCGACAGCCTCACCACCGATGGTCGGCGATCGAGCGCCCGCCTTCGCACTGCGCGATGACGCCGGAACGCTGGTGCGGCTGTCCCGGTTCCGCGGGCAGCGGGTGATCCTCTACTTCTATCCGGCCGCGATGACACCCGGGTGCACCACCCAGGCCGGTGACTTCCGCGACTCCCTCGCCCAAGTGACCGCAGCCGGGGCGTGTGTTGTAGGCGTGTCACCTGACAGCCCGGACACCCTCGCCCGGTTCCGGGAGCGCGATGGGCTGACCTTCACCCTGCTGTCCGACCCCGACCACCGGGTGGCGATGGCTTACGGAGCATGGGGACAGCGAACCATGTACGGGCGTCCCGTCACCGGCATCATTCGCACCACATTTGTCATCAGCCCCAATGGCATCGTGGAACTCGTGAAACCCAATACCAGGGCGACGGGTCACGTCGCACGGCTGCTCCGCGAGCTCGCCATCGCCTGAACGCGCGAACCGATCGACGGCCCCGGCCTGCGCCGACGTGCATCGCATGAGACGGATCAGCTTTACTGGGACGGGATTGACCAAAGTTTCTTGAATTCCCTGGCCGCCGGACTTGCGTCGCCCGCTGAATAGGACTAGACATAGAGCACTGGGTCGCAAGGCTCGGTTCGGCTGGGAAGTGGTGACACCGCTCGGATCACGTCCGGGCCCCGGATGCTGCTGGGGAGTGTCATCGCGGAACGTCGAGGGTTGGAGGTTGTTGGGGGGCGCCCAGCGCCCTGAGTGTGGCGTGCACAGCATGTGGGTCCACACCCGATTCGTCGGCCGGCTTCCGATCAGCCCACGTGAGGACCCCTCGAACTCATACTTCGAGGGGTCCTCACCTTTTTATAGAGCGTCACATGACGCACACCGCGGCGCCACGCCCAACACCCCCCAACACCCAACGCCCAACAGGAAGTCGCGTCGCGAAGACCCCCGCGGCACGCGACAGCGCGGCGGCGCTATGTGAGGATCAGCGAGGCCGGCGCCGACTGCCAGACGACCGGTCGTGTGAAGCGGTCCACCGCGGCGAGGCCAACCGACGTGTCCTGTGCCCGGGTCGACGCTGGATAGGGCCCGCCGTGCATCTGGACCGGGGAGACAGCGACCCCGGTTGGCCAGCCATTGATGACCACCCGGCCACTTCGATAGGCGAGCGCGGCCGCCAGACCCGGGGCCACAGCATCGTCGTCCACCGTGTGCAGGCAGGAGACGAGCACCCCCGGACCGCTGCTCGCCAGCGCCAGCGCCTGGTCAGCATCGCTGCAGCTCACGAGCAGGGCGGCGGGGCCGAAGCACTCCTCGCGCACCAGCGCCGGGCCGTTGAGGTAGGTCTCCGCAGACATTCCCACCAGCGCAGGACGCACCCACGCCCCCGGCTGATCAACCGCCCCACCACCGGCGAGCAGCGTGCCAACCTCGGCAAGCTGGGCAACCCGCCGCGTGAATCGCTCGGCAATCGCGGGTGTCAGCAGGGGGACCGCCGGGACGGCGGTGAGCGCGGCGATCGCCGCCGCCACCAGCGACGTCGACGGCCTGGGGTAGCCGAGGAGGGCAGGCTTGGTGCAGAACTGCCCTGCCCCAAGGGTGAGGGATTCGACGAACCCAGTGCCGATCTCCTCCCCGCGGGCCGCGGCGGCGGCGGGGGTGACGATCACCGGGTTGACGCTGCCCAACTCACCGTAGAACGGAATCGGGTCCGGCCGGCTCATCGCGAGGTCGAACAGTGCCCGCCCCCCCGCCGTCGAGCCGGTGAAGCCCACCGCCCGCACCTGCTCGGCCGCAACGAGGGCCGCACCGGCTGCGATTCCCCGTACCGATGTGAGGACATCCGCCGGAGCCCCCACCCGCACCAGGGCCGATCTGGCGAGGGCAACCAGATGGGCGGAAAGACGAGGGTGGGCTGGATGCTCCTTCACCACCACTGCGCACCCAGCGGCCAGCGCCGATGCGGTGTCGCCCCCGAGCACACCGAATGCGAGTGGGAAGTTGCTGGCCCCGAAAACGGCGACCACCCCCAACGGCAGGCGCGTGCGAACCAGGTGCGGTCGGCCAGCCGGCGGCGGGCCCGCTACCGCGTCATCGACCTGCTGACCGAGGATCGCCCCCGCGCGCAGGGCGGAACCGAACATGCGCAACTGGAACGTCGTCCGCGCAACCTCACCGGTGAGCCGGGGCACGCCGAGAGCGGTCTCGGCATCGCCCAGTGCTGCGAGCGGCCCAGCGTCGTCGTCCAGGGCATCGGCGATGGCCGACAGCGCCATGGCGCGGTGCTCATGGCTGAGGCTGCGCCACGCCAGCCAGGCGGTATGGGCCGCCGCGACCGCATCGGCGACCTCGGAACTGTCGCTGTCCGCCATCGGTGGCTGCTGGCTGCTGCCCGTGCGCGGGTCCACCCACGCCTGCGCCATCTGCCCCGGATCCACCCAGCCCGGCGCCAACTGCCCCGGCACCTGCCCCTCGCTCATCCGCCTACCTTCCCTTATTCGCCTAGTGCGCCTAGTGCGCTGGTGCGTGCGTCGAGGAGGACCCGTACCGGCGCAGCAGGTCGATGGCCAGCGCCGCCCGTCGCACGCGCTCCCGCGCTGTCGACAGAACCGTCCCCGCAAGGTGGGCGCCCGATGGGTAGATCCCCGGTGCGTTGCGGACCGTGAACTTGATGTAGATCGGCGACGCGACCCGCACCATGTCAATGACCTCGAAGTGGCGGATCACACCGCCGAAGTCGTCCGGCGCCTCGCAATAGACATCCACTGGTGTCGACACCGCCGCGCGGATCGCGGCGATCTGGCCGAGCGACAGGTCCGTGCCCAGATTGATGGACGTTGCCCCCAGTGCCGCGAGGACCGCGGCAGTGGCCGGGTTGGGGCAGGGCAAGGCAACCGAGGTCTTCACTACCAGTTCCGGTGGCAGGTCCCCGGCCACCTTCGCGCGACCGATGATCGCGAGCAGGCCGACATCGCCGACGAGGATGCTGCGCAGGCCGCGCTCCGTTGCGGAGCGAACCTCCTCGAGGGCGAACCGCACCTGATCAGCCCCTCGCAGGGTAGGCCCCGCCACCGCACCAGCGCCGCTGACCGGCTGCCTGCCCACTCCCCAACTGGCACGCGGGCCGACGAACAGGCACACCTCTATCCCGTGGGCCTCACCGAGGGTGAGCATCTCGGTGAGCTCGCCGTCGGTGAGCATCGAGATCCCGCTGCCCTGACTCACCCGATCCACGCGCACCCCGAGGCGTTCGGCCTCCTCGATAACCGCCGCCATGGCCGCCGGTCCCTCCACCGACGGGATCTCCAGCCGCCATGCCCGACCATCATCGAAGCGCGCCTCGGATGCTGGCAGATCCCCAGCATCGCACCACGGCAGCCCCTGCTTGCGCAGGATCGCAATCGTCCCCGCCATCGGTCCACTCGGATCCCGGGTGCTTCGACCCTCCGGCTGCGTCTGCGACATCACCTGTCCTCCCCTTCGGTCACTGTCGATCAGCCTGCAAAGCGTGCGGTCAGCCCACCGTCGACCAGCCAGTCTGCCCCGGTGACGAAGCGTGCCTCATCGGAGAGCAGGAAGCACACGACATTGGCGATGTCACGTGGCTCGGCGAACACACCGAGGGGATGGACGGCGAGCGCCTGCTGCTCCGCCGCCGGCTCCCGCCGGAAGTAGTCGCGGAGCATCGGGGTGAGCGTGTACCCGGGGCTCACCGCATTGACCCGGATGCCATGTCGTCCCTCATCAAGGGCGAGATTGCGGGTCAGCCCCACCAGTCCGGACTTCGCCGCGGCATAGGGGAAGTAGTTCGGGTACGTCATGCGTGCGTGGACGCTGGCGATCTGCACAATGCTGCCGGTGCCGGCTGCGCGCATCAGCGGCAGGACGGCCTTGCACATCAGCCAGGTTGACTTGAGATCCAGGTCGAAGAAGTCGTCCCATTCCTGCTCGGTCATCGCCACCGGATCGGCATAGGAGTTGCGTCCGGCATTGTTGACCAGCCCCAGCACCGGGCCGAAGGCTGCCACGCCGGCAGCCACCGCCGCGGTCACCTGCGCGAAGTCGGTGACATCGGTCTGCGCGAACAACAGCGGAACCTGTGCCCCATGCTCAGCGCGAAGTTGCTCGGACAGTGCCCGCCCACCCGGCCCGTCGATATCGCAGCACGTGACCTGTGCACCGCGCAGCAGAGCGCCGCGCACGATCCCCTCGCCGATCCCCTTCGCCCCGCCGGTGACGAGGACATGACGGCCGGCGAGGCTGCCGGTGGTGCTCACCGTCACCATTCCGCCACTCCCCCATCCTCATGCACCCACTGCACCGGCTCGTGGTGGGAGAAGGGGTGACGGGCGGCCGCTGCCTCGTCGATCTCGACCCCGATGCCGGGCGCGGTCGGCGGGTCGACGTGCCCGTCGATGATGGGTGCGACGCCCATGATCACCTCATCGCGCCAGGGAACGTCGGCGCGCATGACCTCCTGCACGAGGAAGTTCGGCAGTGCGAGGCCGACGTGGATGTTCACCATCGTCGCCACCGGGCCGAGGGGATTGTGCGGAGCCAGCGGCACCCCATAGGTGCCGCACAGCGCCCCGATCCGCATGGTTTCGGTGATGCCCCCGGCATGGCACAGATCGGGCTGTGCCACGCTGATCGCGCCAGCGCTCAGCAGCGGCAGGAACTCCCCCCGGTGGACCAGCCGTTCCCCGGCGGCCAGCGGGATGGTCGTGGCGCGAGCCACGCGGGCCATCTCGCTGGCGGGGATCTCCGGACCGACGACCTCCTCGAGGAACATGGGCGTGAACGGTTCGAGCACCCGCGCGTACTGGATCGCCATCGCCGCGGTGGTGCGACCGTGCAGATCGACCATGATGTCCACCTCATCACCGGCGGCCGCCCGGGCGGCTGCCATCACCCGTTCCGCCCACCGCAGTGCGGGCAGCCCCTCCACCGGTCGGGATCGCGGCACGGCGAGGATCTTGATGGCGGTGAACCCGTCGGCACGGCTGTGGTGAACCCGCTCGGCGATGCTGTCGGTGAGGTCACCGTAGACGGCGGTCGAATCACCCCCGCCGACGTGGTCGTACATCCGCACCCGATCCCGCGCGAGGCCGCCCAGCAGCCGCCACAGGGGGATCCCCAGATCCTTCGCGACGATGTCGTGAAGGGCCTGATCGATGCCACTGAGTGCCGACATCGTCACCGGGCCACCCTTGAAGAAGGGGTACCGATAGGCCGCCTCCCACAGTCGGGTGCGGTCGCGCGGATCCCGTCCGATCAGCAGTCCCGCCAGCTCGCCCACCGCCGTGGCGACCGCCCGGGACTGGAACTCGAGTGTCGCTTCGCCGATGCCAACGAGGCCGGGCACATCGGTCTCCACCTGGACGAACACCCAGTTGCGCAGCCGCGCGTTGACCAAGGTGGTCCGGATGTCGGTGATCTTCATGGGCTCGCCTTCTGGTCGTGCCGGGGGTCGTGCCGGGGGTCGTGCCGGGGGTCGTGCCGGGGGTCGTGCGCAGGTGAGGGTTCAGCCGGCAGGCCGGTGGGCTCCGCCCCGGCCAGCCCGGCACACAGGGTGCGCGTCCGAGCGGTGATCGCCGCCGGGTCACCACCGGTGAGCCGGCCACCAATCCCGACCGCGCTGGCACCTGCGGCCAGCCAGGCCGCAGCATCGGCGGCACCGATCCCACCGGTGGGCAGCCACCGCGCGGCGGGAAAGGGTCCGCGCAATGCGGTCAGCCCAGCGACGCCGGCGACGGCAGCGGGGAAGAGCTTGAGGTAGTCCGCACCGACGGCGAGGGCGCGGGCACACTCGGTGGCGGTGAACACCCCGGGGCCCACGACGAGTCCGGCGTCCACGGCGGTGCGCACCACCGACTCGTCGAGGTTGGGCGCGACGAGGAAGGCCGCCCCCGCCAACGCCACCCGGTCCACCTCCGCAACGGTGAGCACGGTACCCGCACCGATACAGGCCGTTGTCGTGCGGATGAGCGCCCCGATCACCTCCACCGCCTGCGGTGTCGTCAACGAGATCTCAACAACGTCCAGGCCACCGTCGATGATCGCGCGGGCCGCGTTCAGGGCGGCGTCAGGATCCTCACTGCGAACGATGGCCACCACCCGGGCCCGTTCAATTCGGGCGCGAACCTCCGCACGCATCACCGGCTCACCTCCCCCGCCGCGCCGGGGACGATGACGCGTCCGCCGACCCCCCACGGCTGTCCCGTCCAGTCACCCAGGGCAGTGGTTGCCCGCCCACCGGCCCAGATCGCCTGATCGAGTGCCGCGCGCACTGGCAGCCCGCTGACGATGCCAGCCAGCAGGGCGCCGGTGAACGCATCCCCCGCTCCGACCACGTCGATCGCCGCTGCCGGCGGCACCGGGATCGTCACAGGGTGCCCATCGATGAGCGCATGAACCGGCTCCACGCCATCGGTGACAATGACCGTGCTCGCCCCCGTCGCGGCCATCCGGGTGAGCAGGGCGTCGGTGGCGGTGGCGCCGAAGACCATGGCGGCCTCCGCCCGCTCACCGATGAGGATGTCGGAGGCGGTAGCCAGAGCGCGCAGGTGCGGTGCCGCCTGCTCCGCGGTCCACAGGCGGGCCCGGTAGTTGAGCCCAACACAGGTGCGCAGCCCATGTGAGCGGGCGCGCTGCAGGAAGCCGAGTGCGGCCGTGCGCGCACTCTCCGATAGGGCACTGGTCACCCCGGTGACGTGGGCCATGCGGTGCTCGGCGATGAGCACCTCATCGAGGTCAGCCCGACCGATCCGGGAACCGGCCGACCCCTGCCGCAGATACGACACGCGCGACCCACCCGCCGGAATGACCTCGCGCAGCAGGGCGCCAGTGAACGCCTGCGGGTCGGTGACCAGCCCGCGGATGTCGACCCCCTCCCGCCTGAGGTCGTCGCGGATCGCCTCCCCGGCGAGGTCATCGCCAACCCGTCCGAGGATGCTCGCGGTCAGGCCGGCGCGGGCGAGCGCGACCGCGACGTTGACCTCCGCCCCGACGGTGAAGCGGTGCAGGACGTCACTGCGCCGGAAGGGCACACCGGCCGCCGGGATGAGGGCAAGCAGCGGTTCACCGAGGACGATCAGGTCGCGCTTCGGGGGACCATCCGGCATCACCTCACCGCCAACCCGGCAGATGCGCTCACGGAACCGGCCTGACACAGGTCGATCAGCGCCGGCACCGCGGCACGATCGTCGGCGGTCAACACCGCCCCGGGTCGCCGGCAGTAGTCGTCGGCGATGATGCCGCGCCTCATGAGGATGTACTTCTCCACCGCGATGAGGACCTCGACATGGCGCAACCACAACTGCAGGGGGGCGCGCAGGGGAGCGAACTGGGCGGCGAAGGCCTTCCGGTCCCCCCGGTCGAGGGCGGCCTGGGCGTGCAGGTAGAGCTCGGTCAAGGCGCAGCCGGGCTGCACGCCCACGGCGCCGGCGTCGATCGACTCGGTCCACTCCAGGCCTCCCCAGCCGACGAGGGCGGTGAGCCGCCCGGCGGGGTGGCTGCGAACCAGCTCGACGGCTGGGGCCGCGGGCACCTGCTCAACCTTCACCGCGACCAATGCGGGGCACTCGTCGACCAGGTCGAGGATCTCCGTCAGCGGCAGCCCACCGCCGGCCTGCGGGAGGAACTGGACGATCGCCGGCACTGGGCAGGCGTTGAGGATCGTGCGCAGCTGGTCGCGTGCCTCGGACGCGGGCGGATCAAGGAACCGCGAGGGGAGGATGTTGATCACATCGGCCCCCATCGCCGCCCAGCGATGTACCCGCGCGACAGCGAGTTCAGTGGCGTGATCGGCAACGGTGGCAATGACGGTGATCGGTCGGCTGCCGCGAACCGCGAGCAGTGCCGCGAGCATCACCTCACGCTCGCCATCGGTGAGTTTGGCGTTCTCGGTCGCGACGCCGAAGATCATGATCGACGTGATCCCGGTTGTGCACAGGTGCTCGCACAGCCTGGTGAATCCGGGCAGGTCGAGGGTGCCATCCGCATGGAACACCGCCGCCACCACCGGGCACACGCCGGTGACGGGTGCAATCACAGGAGGGCGAGTGGCTGGGGCTGGCCCGGTACGTCGACCTCGGTGAGGTAGGTGAGCCCAGCAGCCGGGTTGTCGTCCTCGATCGATGCGGTGGTGATGACGAGGTGGCGCAGTTCGGGCCCGATGAAGGCACAGGAGGTGACCCGCGCCGCGGGCAGTTCGATCTGCCCGGCCGGTTGGCCATCCGGGGTGTATCGCTGCACGCGGGAGCCCTCCCAGACCGCAACCCACAGCCCGCCGGCGCTGTCGACGGTCATGCCATCGGGGTACCCCGAGCCGGTGGGCAGCCGCAGCAGCGGTCGACGTCCGGAGACCTCGCCCGTGGGGGCAACATCGAACACATCAACCCCACCCAGGGGGGTGTCGATGTAGTACATCGCGGTGCCGTCGGGTGACCAGCCCAGGCCATTGCTGATGGTCGCCTGATCAACCAGCTGCAGGCCGGTGGGATCAAGCAGGTAAAGTGCGGCAGCTCCCGGCTGGCCCTGCCAGTCGTACGGCATCGTCCCGCAGAAGACCCGGCCATCGGGGGCCACCTTCGCATCATTGGCCCGGATCTGAGGCTCCCCGGCCACCGGCGGCAGCCGATGGGGAAACTCGATGAGCAGCCGCGGTGAGCCAAAGTCTGCCGTCAGCCGGTACACCCCGTCCACCAGGAAAGCAAGCCAGGTGCCGTCAGCGGCCGGCAGCAGCGCCCCGATATGGCGGGGCATGGTGACCTCCCCCACCTCACCTTCCAGGCTGCGCCAGCGGATCAGGCAGGAGAGGATGTCGAGCCAGACCACCCGCCCGGTTGCGGCATGCCAGACCGGCCCCTCCCCCAGGATGCAGCGGCGCTCGTCGAAGACCTGCACGTTCACTTTCTCACTCGGCGGGTGATGAGCGTCTGCAGGACGACCGAGAACACGATCACCAGCCCGAACACGGCCTGCGTCCAGAAGGCGTTGATGCCAGCCGACACGATGCCGGCGTTGAGGGCACCGATGATGAACCCGCCGATGAGGGTGCCGAAGACACTGCCGGTGCCGCCGAAGACACTCGTGCCGCCGAGGAACACCGAGGCGATCGTGTTGAGCAGTGAGCCGTCGCCGAGGGTGGGCCAGAAGTAGCTCACCTCGAAGGAGGCGACCACCCCGGCGAAAGCCGCGCACATGCCCATGATCATGAAGGCGCCGGTCTTGGTTCTCGCCACGCTGACACCCATGAGCTTGGCCGAGATCGAGTTGTCACCGACGAGGTAGACGTGGGCGCCGAACTTGGTGCGGTTGAGGATGAACCACAGCAGCGCGGCGAGCAGGAAGGTCCACACCACCTGCATGGGCACGCCGAAGTAGCGTCCGACGAGAACCGCCCGCACCGGCGCAAGTCCGGCATCAGTGAGCGGCACCCCGCGGCCGGACATGATCGCCAACTCGATACCCCGGAAGAGAAAGGCGGTGCCGATCGTGATCACCAGTGAGGGGATCCCGACGCGGGAGACGAGGGTGCCATTGATGAAACCCGCCAGCGCCCCGGTCAGGATCGCCAGCAGGAACGCGACGCCGACGAACATGCCCGCCTGGAAGGCATAGACGAACGACACCATCGACAGCGCCATGACGGAAGGGAACGAGAGATCGATCTCCCCGGTGATGACCACGAGCGTCAGCCCGAGCGCCATGATGAGGAACAGTGGGGTCGTCGAGGCGAAGGCCTGGTAGATGTTGGCCCGCAGGAACACATCTGGCGCGGCGATGATGAATGTGACCAGAATGACGACGCCCACGGCAAGGATGCCGATCTGCAGCCCGGAGCGCCGCCAGATGCTGGGTGCCCTCGAGTGGTCCGCCTTCGGGTGGCCGTCATCAGCCTCCGCTGCTCCCTGGGCGAGGAAGGTCTCGTCGATGCTCATGCGCGCTGGCTCCATTCCCCAGTCCGGGCGACGTCCTGCAGCCCGTGGATGAGGTCCTCCACCGTCAGGTCGCCCTTGACGACATCCGCAGTCACCCGACCCCGGTCAAGTACGACGATCCGGTCGACGACGGGGTAGACGTGGAAGACATTGTGATCAATGAAGATGGCGCTGCGACCGCGATCCTTGATCGACCGGATGAAGTTGAGCGTCTTGCGCGTCTCCGACAGCGACAGGCCCATCGTCGGTTCATCGAGGATCACCACCTGCGCCTCGAAGTAGAGCGCCCGGGTGATGGCGACGCCTTGCTTCTCCCCGCCGGACATCGTCTGCACTGTGTTGTCCGGATGCACGGCCGTGGAGGTGAAGCCCATCTGCTCGCTCATTAGGCGCGCGGCCTCACGCCGCATGCCTGATACGTCGAGGGCACCCCAGCGGGTGCGGCGCTCCCGACCCATGAACATATTGCGCCAGATCGGCTGCAACTCACAGAGGGCGCGCTCCTGATAGACCGTCTCAATGCCGAGGCTGCGCGCCTTGGCGACGCTCCAGTCGCTGACCGGTTCCCCCCGGAACAGAATCTGACCACCCGGGTCGGGGGCGTGATAACCCATGATGGTCTTGATCAGCGTTGACTTTCCAGCCCCATTGTCCCCGAGCAGTCCAACGATCTCGCCTGGGTAGAGGGCGAAGTCCACATTGATGAGGGAGCGCACCTCGCCGAATGACTTGCTCACCGCCCGCAGCTCGATCACCGGACCCTGCTGTGGTGGTGGGCCACCGGTCGACCCGTCGGTTGCGCTGCTCATCGGTACCTCCTCAGGCTGACTGCCGGTGGACGGGGGTCTGCTGCTGGGGGACGGGGGTCTGCTGCCGGGGGACGGGGAGAACATGGAGTCGCAGTGCGGGGGCGGCCGGGTGGCCGCCCCCGTCACTGCTCGGACCATTCGGTGGAAACCGGATGGACTAGCGGATCTCAACCTCAGCCAGCGGGGCGACGGCGGCGACGTTCTCCTTGGTCACGAAGCCGGCGCCAGTGTTGACGAAGAGTCCGGAGAACCCGAACTTCTTGGTCAGGCAGATGTTGAGGATGGGCAGGTAGCCCTGGAGGAACGGCTGCTGGTCGATGACGAGGTCGGTGAATCCGCTCTCGATCGCCTGCACCGTTGCCGGGGAGACGTCGAACCCAGCGCCGAAGATGTCATCCGGGCCCTTGCCGGCGGCGGTCAGGTAGGTCTCCAGTGTGGCGGTGAGACCACCATGGTCGGTGACGACGGCCTTGACGTCGGGGTTGGCCCCGATGAGACCGACGAAGGTCGGCGTCCCGGCCTGCGGGTCGGCATTGGTGGCCTGGTCGATCTCCTGGTAGACCACCTTGACGCCCGCCTTCTCGAAGGCGTCGATGACACCCTGCGTGCGCTCACCGCGGCTGGGCAGGGAGACCAGTCCCCAGACGAGGGCCTGATCGCCCTCCTTCAGCCCGGCCACCTCGACGGTCTTGGTGCCGAGATCGAAGCCCGCGTTGTAGTTGATCGCACCGACGAAGCCACTGCCCTGGCCCTGGTACTTCTTCTGGGTGTCCGGCAGTTCGGTGTTGAGGACGGTGAAGATGATGCCCTTGGAGAAGGCCTCATCAGCCAGCTGGCCCATGGCCTCCTCGCCACCGAAGCCGTAGGTGGCAATGCCGTCAGGGTTGGTGGCGAGCGCCTCCTTGCCCTGCGAGACGAGCTTTGCGGCATCCCAGTCCGAGAAGTAGTAGGTCACGTCCGCGCCGAGGTCCTTCTGCGCCTGGACGAAGCCGTTGTAGACGTTGTTGGCGAAGACACCGCCCTGTGGTCCGCCGGGGAAGGCGGCGATCTTCACACCGCTGCACCACTTCTCACCCTCGGCGGGTGCCGCGGTCTCCTCGGCGGGTGCCGCGGTCTCCTCGGCGGGTGCCGCGGTCTCCTCGGCCGCGGGCTCGCTCGACTGCGTGGTGCAGCCGGCAAGGGCGAGCACGAGTGCGCCGCTTGCGGCCACCGCACATGCTGCCCGAATACTGCGTCCTGCCATGCGATCACGCTCCAGATCTCAGTGAGCCCGGCGGGCCCATTGGGGCGTAGACAACAACAGATCAGACAGGCTGTCAACCGCTGCGGCCCCCGCCTCATCCTTCGTTATCGAATCGTGACCTGCCGACGCACCCGGATCCCGGACCTCAACGCCTCACCTGTCAGCGAGGTTGACCGGCTTGGTAGCCTGCGTCATGCCTGCTGGGCGCCCTGCAGGGCTCTCGCTGACCGACGAGGTCGTTGTATCGGTGCAGTCCCTGCTGTTCACGGAGTTCCCCGTCGGTTCGACCCTGCCCGCGGAGTCCCGGCTGGCGGAACGGTTCGGGGTCAGCCGGCTCACGATCCGGGAGGCGCTGAAGATCCTCTCCGGACGCGGTCTGGTCGACCTGCGTCAGGGACGCCGCGCGGTCGTCACCCAGCCGTCGAGCACCATCACGTCCAGTGTGTTCGCCTCGTACATTCGACAGGACCCCTCGTCCTATCTTGAGCTGATCGAGGTCCGCCTCGCTCTGGAGGTGCAGAGCGCCACCCTCGCCGCGCAGCGGCGCACCCGGGCCGGCCTCGGCGCGATGGAGGCTGCACTGGACCAGATGGCACAGGCGGCGTACGCCTTCGACGAGGCCACCGATGATGAGGCCCGCCGACTGCAGGCGTACGCCCTCTACCAGGAGGCCGACCTCGCCTTCCACGAGTCGATCGCCCTCGCCACCGGCAACCGGATGCTCGCCCATGTGCTGGAGGCCCTTGCAGAGTCCCTGCTGACGAGCTTCCAGACGTCATTTGCCGGGCACCTGTCCCGCGGCGGATCGGCCCGCGACACCTACCTGACGCACCTGCGCATACTGGAGGCGATCCGCGCCGGCGATCCCGCAGCCGCGGCGCGCGCGATGCACCGTCAATTGCAGCACTCCGAGCGCGATCTGCGGGCGGCCCTCACCGCCTCCGTCGGCCACCCTGCCAGCGATGTCATGCCCACCAGCGACCCTGCCACCGATGTCACCCCCGTCGGCGTCACCCCCGCCGACCCCGACCCGGCGCTCACCATCGAGGAGGCCCGTTCATGATCATCACCGGCTACCGCACCGTCGTCGTCGGCACTCCGTGGCGCGAACTGGCGATCATCGAGGTGCATACCGATGAGGGCCTCACCGGGCTTGGCGAGGTGCGCATGGTCAATAAGACCGACACCCTGCTGGCCGCCATCGATGAACTCGCCCCCCGCTATCTCATCGGGACCGATCCCTTCGATGTTGCGCGGCTGGCGTGGCAGATCGAGGTCGGGGAGTACGGACTGCCCGGCGAGGTGGGCGCATCCGCGCTGGCGGCCTTCGACATCGCCTGCTGGGACATCATGGGCAAGGCACTCGGTCAGCCGATCTGGCGGCTGCTCGGCGGCGCATTCCGGGATGAGGTTCCGGCCTACGCCAACGGCTGGTACCAGGGCGACCGGGATCCCGCGATCGTGGCCGACCTCGCCCAGCAGGTGACCGCGCGCGGCTACGGTGCGGTGAAGATCGATCCATTTGGCGCGGCGTCGAGCACCCTCACCCCTGCCGGCCACCGGCTGAGCACCGAGATCCTGCAGGCCGTGCGCGACGCCATCGGGCCAGATCGGCAGATCTACGTGGAGATGCATGGTCGCTTCACCGGCGCCACGGCTGCGGTCATCGCCCACGACATCGCGGGAATCCGCCCCGGCTGGTTGGAGGAGCCGACACTGCCGCTCGATATCGGGGGGCTGCGACAGGTCCGTGCCAGCACTCCATTCCCGATCGCCCTCGGTGAGCGCATCCACCATGCCGGTGAGCTGCGCGGCTTCCTTGAGCAGAACCTCGTCGACATCGTCCAGGTGGATGTCACCCACCATGGCGGGATCACCGGCTTCATGCGTCTGGTCGGCTGGACGAATGCGTACAACGTGCTGCTGGCCCCGCACAATGTCTGCGGACCCATTGGCACCGCGGCGGCACTCCACTGCTGCATCGCCGCACCCAATGTGCTCGTCCTCGAGCACTTCAATGACTTCGCCGACGTGTGGGTGCACGACATCGTCGACAATCCGCCACGGGTGAGCCCCGCTGGCACCTTCGCCAAGCCCACCGCACCCGGCCTCGGGCTCAGCCTCGTGGACGAGGTCGTCGCGGCCCACCCCCGCACCGGGGGGCGTCTGGCCCTCTATCGGGAGGGGTGGGAGCGCCGGCAGGATGTCAGCGCCTATGCGCGCTGACATCTCGGCATCGACTCAGGTGCGCTGCCAGGTCGTTGGAGGACCGGGCACCTCGTGCACGATTCCGCGCCGGGTCAGGTCCTCCAGGTGGCCGAGCACGGGGTAGACGAGGTAGTCGGCGGGACCAGCCGGCCAGGGGCCCAGTCGTCCGGCGCCCGCGCGGCAGATCGCCAGCAAGCTGAGTGGCTGATCAGTGTCGGCGAGCACGTCGAGAACGACTCGCTCGACGGTGTCGCAGTACGCCAGTGAGATCTCACAGAACTCCACCGCCGCCGGTCCGACTGCAACCGGGTAGTGGGAGGTCAACAGGGTGCGCGCATTCAGTGCCAGCAGCATCCGCGCCGTCGCCCGATAGGAGTCGACATACCGATAGGTCGGCGGGAATGCCGGCTGCCCGGATGCTGTCAGCACACTGGTGGTGAGCAGAGCATCGGCGATGATCGCACTGTCGGTGAGCGGGTCGTAGACCGTCAGGTGTCCCCTGCTGTGGCCGGGGGTGTGCAGGATCTCCACGCGCCGACCGCCGAGGTCGAACGTCTCCCCGCCGGTGAGGCCGATGTCGATCGGCAGCAGTCGGCAGACCTCGCGGATGAACCCCTGCGTCTCAGCCGTCTCATCGAAGCCATGGTGATGCCGGAACTCGCCATAGCGCTGGTCGATGAGCGTCTCAACGTCCTCGATCATCGCACGGTCGCGCTCCCCGCACGCGAACAGCACTCCCGGGGCGAACTCCCGCAGCGCCCCATTGCCGCCGACATGGTCGAAGTCGGCATGGGTGTTGAGCGCATAGCGAATGCGCGCCGGGTCGATCCGGGCGGCGGCACAGTAATCGCGCAGATGGACGCGCACTGACTCATCCAGGCCGGTGTCGACGACCATGACGCTGTCATGACCGACGACCAAGTACATCGCAACGTACCGATCCGCCAACGGTGCCTCAACACGGTGAATGCCCTCGGCGACCTCCATGGCGACCTCCCTCGTCTCTCCTCATCTCTGCCAACCCTTGCGGGTGAGACCTTCCGCCGGCCGTGAGTCGAGCCGGCGGTCATCACACTCGGATGAACTCAGCAGCCGGCGACCGGCGCAGCGCCGCCAGGTCGGACTGCGTGGGCAAGGTGGGCCGGTCCCGGTCGACCCTGACCACGCAGAGGATACCCAGCGGTGCATCCTCATCGGCCCGAAACTGATGCCAGGTCCACTCGGGCACATAGACAAGGTCATGCAGCGCCAGGCGGTAGACCGTCTCCCCCACCAGACAGCGGCCCGCCCCGGTCAGCGGCATCACGCTGTGCGTGTGCCCATGTCGTTCCAGCGTCGTGTGTCCCCCGGCTGCGATCTCGAAGTAGCGGACCTCCACCCCGTTGCCATGCTCCTCGCCGAACAGCACCCGGCGGGTGACATCCCGAAAGGTCGTGCCCCCGTCCTTGTAGACCAGCTCGTCGATCCCCGACCAGCGGAAGGGCGTGGACTGGCTGACATGGGCTGCGGGTGGCATGACCTCATCCTCGCCGATCGCTGGGGCGTCGGCTGGACACGACCCCGGTGTCGAAGCCGGCGGTGTGCAGCCCCCCGTGGAATCGAGCGTGCTCGATCTTCAGGCACCGGTCGATGACGACCGTCAGCCCTGCCGCATGGCCACGGCGGGCGATCGACTCATCCCGCAGCCCCAACTGCAGCCACAGCACTCGTGCCCCCACCGCGATCGACTCGTTGAGCACCTCCGGCAGATCCGTTGGGCGACGGAAGACATCCACGATGTCCGGCGGCGCAGGGAGATCGGCGAGGGTCGGCACCACCGGCCGCCCGAGGATCTGCGTGGCGTGCGGGTTGACGAACGTCACCTCATAGTGCGTGGCTGACAGCAGGTAGGTTGCGACGAAGAAACTCGCCCGCGCGGGATTGGGGCTGGCGCCGACCATGGCGATGGTTCGGGCCCGATCGAGAATCGCGCGCCGTTCCCGCGCTGTCGGGTTGTGCCACTCGACCCCGGCCGGCGCCGGAACCCCGGCGCTCACCGTTCCCGCCCCGGCGCTCACCGTTCCCGCCCCGGCGCTCACCGTTCCCGCCCCGTGGCTGCGGTGAGCGCCTGGTCGATGTCGTCCAGGATGTCCACAAGGTCCTCCAGCCCGATACTGAGTCGCACGAGGTCGGCCGGCACCCCCGCCGCGACGAGCTGCTCCTCACTGAGCTGCCGGTGCGTGGTGCTGGCCGGGTGGATGACGAGGCTGCGCACATCTCCGATGTTCGCGAGGTGACTGAGGAGGTTCACCGAGTCGATGAACACCTCCCCCGCCGCGCGACCGCCCACGATGCCGAAGGAGAAGACGGCGCCGGGACCCGCTGGAAGGTAGCGCGCGGCTCGCTGGTGGTGGGGGTGATCGGGAAGCCCCGAGTAGTGGACCCATGCGACTCGTGGGTCCTCGTCCAGCCACTGCGCAACCGCCCGGGCATTGGCGACGTGCTCAGCCATGCGCTGCGGCAGGGTCTCCACCCCCTGCAGCAGCAGGAACGCCGACATCGCGCTCAACGAGGCACCGATATCGCGCAACTGCTCCGCGCGGATGCGAGTGAGGAACCCGTACTCCCCGAAGTTCCCCCACCAGGACAGCCCCCCATACGAGGCCACCGGCTCAGTCATGAGGGGGAAACGACCATTGCCCCAATTGAAGGTGCCCGATTCGACGATCACCCCACCGAGGGTCGTGCCATGTCCGCCAAGGAACTTCGTCGCGGAGTGCACGACGATATCGGCGCCGTGCTCGATCGGCCGGCACAGCACCGGCGTAGCGGTTGTCGCATCGATCATCAGGGGCACACCGGCGGCGTGTGCGATGTCGGCGAGAGCGGCGATGTCCGCAACGCGGCTGGATGGATTGGCGACCGCCTCGGCGAAGACGACCTTCGTGCGTTCGGTGATCGCGGCGGCGAAGTCGTGCGGATCATCGCTGTCGAGGAAGGTCGTCTCGACCCCGAAGCGGCGCAGTGTGACATCAAGCTGCGTCACGGTGCCCCCGTAGAGGGCGGCCGCCGCAACCACATGGTCGCCGGCTCCGGCCAGCGCGGTGAAGGCAAGGAACTGCGCCGCCATGCCGCTGCTCGTGGCGACCGCTCCGATACCTCCCTCGAGGCTCGCCATTCGCTCCTCGAATGCGGCGACGGTCGGATTGGAGATTCGCGTGTAGATGTGACCGTACTTCTGCAGTGCGAACAGCGCCCCGGCATCGGCGGTGTCCTCGAAGACAAATGCCGTCGACTGGTGGATCGGCACCGCGCGTGAGCCGACGACCGGGTCCGGCTGGCCACCCGCGTGCAGAGCACGGGTGCGCAGTCCCCACGCCCGCTCGGCCATGGGGGCAGCCTAGTGACGGGGGTGTGACCCCCGCCTGTTATGTGATCTATTTTTCCGGTATTGTGCTTCTTATGTCGATCTCACCCTGCGTCCCCTCCGCCGAGCGTCCGTCCGTGACCGTCATCGACGGTGACGGCATCGGCCCGGAAGTCGTTGCCTCCGCCGTCCGCCTCGTCGAGGCTGCCGGTGCCCAGATCACGTGGGAGCCCGCCGAGGCCGGTGCCGAGGTCTTCCGGGCTGGTGTGCCCAGCGGCGTACCGGGTGAGACCATCGAGTCGATCACGCGCACGCGCACCGTCCTGAAGGGCCCCCTCGAGACGCCGGTCGGGTTCGGGGAGAAGAGCGCCAATGTCACCCTGCGCAAGTTGTTCGAGACCTTCGCCAACATCCGGCCGGCCCGTGAACTACCCGGGGTTCCCACCCCCTACAGCGGTCGGGGCATCGACCTGGTCATCGTGCGCGAGAACGTCGAGGACCTGTACGCGGGAATCGAGCACATGCAGACCCCTGATGTCGCTCAGTGCCTGAAGCTGATCTCGCGATTGGGCTGTCAGCGCATCTCGCGAACGGCCCTCGAGTTCGCCCGGTCCGAGGGTCGCACGAAGGTGGCGGTAGCCACGAAGGCCAACATCATGAAGCTCACCGAGGGAATGCTCGCCCGCGAGTTCGCCGCCGCCGCCGTGGACTACCCCGACTTGGAGACGTGGCATGTCATCGTCGACAATGCCGCCCACCAACTGGTCAAAGCCCCCGAGCAGTTCGAGGTCATCGTCACCACGAACATGAACGGCGACATCCTCAGCGATCTGACCAGTGCCCTGGTCGGGGGGCTCGGCTTCGCGCCATCGGCCAATCTGGGCACCGAGGTGGCGATCTTCGAAGCCGTGCACGGGTCGGCGCCGAAGTATGCCGGGCAGGATGTCGCGAATCCGACCGCTGTCATCCTCTCAGCGGTCATGATGTGCCGGCACTTGGGGCAGTTCGAGGCCGCGGACCGGCTCGAGCAGGCCGTGCTGCGCACGCTCGAGGACGGCCTGCACACCCGTGACGTCCGGGTTGGCGACCCGATCGGAACCCGCGCCTTCACCGATGCCATCGAGGCCCGCATCGGACTGGCCGGCACACTGCCACGCCGCCCACGCCGACCACTGCTGCTGCCGCACATCACCCGCACCGACGTCCGCAGTGATCCCGGCTCGCGAACGAAGATCGGGGTAGACGTCTTCATCGAGGCCACCGATGACCCGGCTCGCATAGCCGAGCGCCTCACCGATGCGGTCACCGGAACCCCGTACCAGTTGGCGATGGTCTCCAGTCGGGGCACGGTCGTCTGGCCGGGCACTGGGGGGTCGACTGACTGCATCGACCATTTCCGCTGCCGGTTCCGCATTGTCGACACCACCGTCTGGCACGGGGAGTCGGTCCTCGACCTGCTGGCGCGCATTGGCCGGATCTACCGCTGGATGCACGTCGAGAAGCTGGAGGAGATCGACGGCGCAGCGGGGTTCACCCGCGCCCAGGGCGAGAACTGACAACCGGGACGGGAGTACCCTGCGCCCACAGTGGCGATGTCCGCCACACGTTCCCGGTTGGGGGCACGAGCGGCGGAGGAGCGCATGACCGGTGGCGACGCGCAGCCGGACAGTCGCGAGTGGACCTTCCTCACCAACCATGGGCACGTGCTCATTTGCGTCCACCGCAACCCCCGGGCACTTGTGCGCGAGATTGCCATCAACGTGGGCATCACCGAGCGGTCCGTGCAGGGGATCCTGCTCGACCTTGAGGCCGCCGGCTACCTCACCCGGGATCGGGTGGGGCGGCGCAACGCCTACCGGGTGAACCCGGCGCTCGCCTTCCGTCACCCATCGGAGGCCATGCAACCGGTGGGTGAATTGCTGCGCATCTTCACCGTGGACGACTGACCGTCGAGGTTCCGACCACCCGCACATTCGTGACCATGTGTTCACCTTGCTGCCCCATCGGGGACAGCATGCGTCCTTGCGCGGTCGACAACATGCCCAGTGGGGGCGCGCTGCCGCAGACAAGGTGTTGCGCCCTCGGATACAGGTCAGTCCGCTGTGCAGCATGCGTTCGAGCACGTCCCATCAGACAAGGAAAGGATTCTCAACGTGCGTAGGGCACTGAGCATCGTTGCAGCATCCGCCGCCGTCGCGCTCCTCGCGGCATGCGGTGGCACGACCGACACCACCACCGAGACCGAGATGTCACCGACTGCCGAGGCCACCGCCGAGGCCACTGCCGAGGCCACCGCTGGCGCCGAATGCGGCACGACGGTGGAAGAGATCGCGGCCGCCGCACAGGCCGAGGGCAAGGTCAACCTCATCGCACTGCCCGACACCTGGGCGAACTACAAGGGCATCCTTGAGGCCTTCCGCTCGACCTACGGCATCGAGGCGCCAGTTGCGAACCCCGACGCCTCCTCGGCCGATGAACTGACCGCGGTGCAGACACTGCGCGGCCAGCCGGACATGCCCGATGCGCTCGACATTGGCCCCTCCTTCACCGAGCAGGCCATCAGCGAGGGTCTCGTTGAGCCTTACATCACCACGAACTGGGACGAGATCCCCGATGCGCTGAAGGACCCGAACGGCAACTGGGTCGGCTCGTACTACGGCATCATGGCGATCGCAACGAACTCCACGCTCGTCCCCAATGTCCCCCGTTCCTTCGCTGACCTGACCAAGCCCGAGTACAAGGGTCAGGTAACGCTCAACGGTGACCCGCGAGAGGCGGGCGCGGCATTCGCGGCCGTGGTGGCGGCGTCCTTGGCCAACGGTGGCTCCTTCGACGACATCATGCCGGGCATCGAGTACTTCGCCGGCCTGAAGGAGTCTGGGAACCTGCAGACGATCGACGTGACGCCGGCCGCCCTGCTGTCGGGCGACGTGCCGATCGCCCTGGACTGGACCTACAACTTCCCCGGCCTGCTGCCTGAGCTGGAGAAGGTCGGATTCACCATGGACGTCGTCGTCCCCAGTGACGGGCTCTACGGCGGCTTCTACGCGCAGAGCGTGGTCTCCGACCCAGTCCACCCGTGTGCCGCCCGCCTGTGGCTGGAGCACATCACCGGCAATGACGGTGCCCTCGGTTACCTCGAAGGTGGGGCGATCCCCGCTCGCTACGCAGCCCTCGACGCGGCCGGTCTGATCCCGGAGGCAGCGAAGGCCAACCTCCCGCCGGCGGACCAGATCGCTCAGATCCAGTTCCCGACCCAGGAGCAGATCGCGGTGATGAAGGACCAGCTGACCCAGAACTGGGGTCCGATGGTCGCCGATCTCTGATCGGTCAACCGGGACTTGCTGGGGGTGGGCCACCTGTCACAGGTGGCCCACCCCCAGCGCATGGTCGATGAGGAGAACGATGCGCACAACATGGCAAGTGCTACGGGGCCCCGATGGCCGGCTGGCGGCTGCACTGACCCTGCCCTTCCTCGCCTTCATCGGGCTGTTCCTCCTCTTCCCCACCATCGTGGTGGTGACAAAGGCGCTCACCCCGGACGGCCAGTTCGGTCTGTCAGCGGTGCAGTCGGCCCTGTCTGGCTCCTATGGACGTGGGTTCTGGAACTCCACCGTCCTCTCCGCAACCTCCGCACTGATCGGCGGCCTGATCGGGATCGCCCTGGCCGCGACAGTCCGCGACCTCCAGCGCCCGGCATGGCTTCGCTCAGCGGTCGATTCGTGGTCTGCCGTCGCCTCACAACTGGGCGGGGTGCCGCTGGGATTCGCCTTCATCGCCACCCTCGGCGCCCAGGGCGTGCTGACCCGACTGTTCGCCACCGGGGGCATCGACCTCGCCGGGCTGGGGGTCACGGTGACCGGCTTCTGGGGGCTGGTCGTGGTCTACCTGTACTTCCAGATTCCCCTCATGTTCCTGGTGATGGTGCCCGCCTTGCAGGGCGTGCGCCGATCCTGGCAGGAGGCCGCGGCGATCCTTGGGGCCGGGCCCTTCACCTTCTGGTGGCGGGTCGGCATTCCGATCGTGGCACCTGCGGCCCTCGGCGGCATGCTGCTGCTGTTCGTGAACGCATTCGCGGCCTACGCCACGGTGTACGTCCTCAATCCCAGTGCGCAGCTGGTGCCGCTGCAGATCCGATTCCTGCTGCAGGGCAACGTGATCACCGGTGAGGAGGATCTCGGCAACGCGATCGTCGCCTGCGTGATCGCCCTGCTGCTGACCAGCCTGCTGTTGATGACCGCCCTGCAGCGACGCACCCTGCGGTGGGTCAACACCTGATGGACAAGGGGGAGCCATGAGATCAGTCGCGCGGGCGGTGTTCCTGTGCGCCCTCGGGGCCTACTTCGCCATTCCCATGCTCGCCATGGCACGGTTTGCCTTCCAAGCCGTCCCGGTCGCCCTCCTCACCCCGGAGACGATGTTCACGGGCTGGTCACTGGGACCACTGATCAGCGCGATCTCCGATCCGATGACCCTGCGGGCGGCCTGGATCAGCCTCACCCTCGCACTGCTGGCGGTGGCGCTCAACCTCGCGCTGCTGGTCCCGGCGGCGATTGTCGTGGAGGTCCGCGCACCGCAACTTCGCCCCCTGCTGGTCGGATTGACGCTGCTGCCCTGGGTGGTCCCCCCGATCGCCCTGGTCGTCGGGGTGGCGGGAACCTTCCGTCTCACTGCGCCGTGGTTCCTTGCCAGCACCTACAGCCTCGTACCCTTCTATGCCCTGTGGGCGCTGCCCTTCACCTACCGGGCGCTCGACGCGGGACTGCGGGCCTTCAATGCCCGAACCCTCTACGAGGCGGCGCGCGTACTGGGGGCGTCACTGCCCGTGGTGATCGCGCGGATTCTGCTTCCGAACATGCGCGCCTCGATTACCGCAGCCGGTGCACTGACCATCGCATTCGTCTTCGGGGAATTCGCCTTCGCGTCCCTGCTGCTGAAGTCAACGCTGCCGACCTATCTGGTCGTGTACCAGGGCAGCGATCCGCGTGGCGGACTGGCCTTGGCCCTGCTCGTCATGGTGCTCACGGCCCTCGTCATCTGGCTGCTGGTGCGCAGCCTGCGCCGCCAGCGGGTGTCGATCCAACCGGTAGGAGTGTGAGGAAATGCCCACGGAGCTCGGTACGGCCAATAGCGTCACCCTGTCCGCGGTCACAAAGCGGTTCGGCACCACCACCGCGCTGGACCTGTTCACCTTGGAGGTGGCCGCCGGGGAACTCATGTGCCTGCTGGGGCCGAGCGGCTGCGGCAAGACGACAGCCCTGCGGGTGGTCGCCGGGTTCGAGTCGCCGGATGCCGGTCGGGTGCTGCTCGGGGCAGAGGACATCACCTCGGTTCCCGTGCCCCGTCGGTCCTTCGGGATGGTGTTCCAGGACTACAGCCTGTTCCCCAACCTCACCGCAGCCGAAAACATCGAGTTCGGCCTCCGCACCCGAGGCTGGCCCGCACGTCGTCGCCGCAGCCGGGTCGCCGACCTGCTCACGGTGACCCGGCTGACCGATCAGGCGGGAAAGTATCCCGAGCAGATGTCGGGGGGGCAGAAGCAGCGCGTGGCGCTTGCCCGGGCGATCGCCCCGGAGCCGCGCGTCCTCCTGCTCGATGAGCCCCTCTCCGCCCTCGATGCGAAGGTGCGCGAGTCACTTCGCGAGGAGATTCGCGCAGTCCAGCGAGCCACCGGGATCACGACCATCCTTGTCACGCACGATCAGGTCGAGGCCCTTGCGATCGCCGATCGAGTGGCGGTCATGAACGCTGGTCGCCTGGAGCAGGTGGATACACCGCGCACGCTGTACGACACCCCGGCCACCCCATTCGTGGCGGGCTTCGTCGGGACGGTGAACCGAATTCCGGCCACTGGCCTGGCCGATGGCACATGGCTGGTTCTCGGCCGAGCGGTGGCATCCGCTCGCACCGCACAGGAAGGAGTCTCCGGCGCGGCACTGATCCGGCCGGAACACCTGACTGTCGCAGCCGACCAGTCAGGAGCGTGGGTCGTGAGCGAGGTCACGTTCGCCGGCCCCCTCACACGGCTGGCGCTCAGTGCCGATGACGGCTCCCGGATCGATGCCGACCTGGTCAGCACTGGGGCGGTGTCACTCACCACGGGTACCCGGGTCTCCGTTCAGCTGCGGGAGGACATCATGAGCATCGTCGTCGGTGCATCGTGACGACGACCATCCACCGTCGCATCCTCCGCGGCCGGCCCGGCGCACGCGGGTGGCGGGCATTGCAGGCTTGCGAGGGAGAACCACACCGCGCGGCACCCGGCGAGGGTGAGCTGCTGGCCGCCCTGTGGCATCTGACGGACCCCCACATCTGCGATGCCGAGTCACCGGCACGACTTGAGTACCTCGATCGCTTCGGCGATGAGGACTCCCCGTACGCCACGGCACTCGGCGAGATCGGCACCTACCGACCACATGAGATCCTCACGGTTCCACTACTGATTGCCATGCTGCAGGCGATTGCCTCGGTAAAGTCGGCGCCCATCAGTGGCGGCGGGATCAACGCCCTCATCATCGGCGGGGACACCACCGACAACGCTCAAGGAAATGAGTGGGAGTGGTTCACCGCTGTCCTGCGCGGCGGTGGCGTCACTCCCGCAAGCGGCGACCCCCTGCACAGCTCCTGGGTCGGGGCCGGTACCGGGATGGACTTCGATGCCCGCTACTGGCACCCGGACTGCGGTGGCGACCGGCCAACCCTCGGCTACGGCTACCCCACGGTGCCAGGGCTGATCACCGCCGCCCGCTCGCCCATGGCCTCACCGGGTGCTCGGCTGCCGGTCATCACGGTTTCGGGCAATCATGATGTGCTGTTGCAGGGGACCGTCCCCGTGACTGAACCCCTTGCACGACTGGCTGTGGGAGGTGAGCGGATCACCGGCCTACCGGCTGGCGCGGACCCGCTGATAACGGCCGAGGCGATCCCGGAATACGGCCCAGCGCGCTACCTGCACGACCTGAGCTCCCCACGATCTGCCATCGCCTCCGATCCACGCCGCGCCATCGTCGCACCGCTGGTGGCGGGTGATCGCCGCACTCGGATCGGCGGTGTCACGATCATCACCCTAGATACGGTCAACCCGCACGGCGGCTGGAACGGATCCCTCACGGAGAGCCAGTGCCATTGGCTGGCGGAGACCCTCGCGCAGACGGCCGAGGAGTACGTGGTGATCGTCTGTCATCATCCCACGATCTCGCTGACCAACGACTACGCGCCGATGGGGGCTGCGCCACGGGTGACGGGCGAGCGGCTCACCACCCTGATCGCTGAGCATCCACAGGTGGTCGCGCTACTCACCGGACACATTCATCGGCATGCCGCGCGACTGCACCCGCGTCCTGGTCATCCCCGCGGCCGGGGCAGCCGCCTGCCGGCTGGCTGCTGGGAGATCGTGACGGCCTCTCTCATCGACTGGCCGCAGCAGGCGCGCATTCTGGAGTTCATCCGCGAGGTGCACGACGGTGAGCCGTCGCTGGCCATCGTCAGCACGGTTGTTGACCATGCCGGTGGGCTGACGTGGCAGGGCGATCCGCTGGAGAATCCGCTCACCCTGGCCTCACTGGCGCGCGACCTCGCGGCCAACGACTATCACGACCGGGCACGCGGCACTCGGGAACCGATCACGGGCGGGCAGGCATCGGGTACCGAACGGACGAGTGTCCGCAACACCGTGTGGCGGGTCGCGGATCCGCTCGCCTAGTCGTACCCCAGTGCAGCCAACCGCTCATCATCGATGCCGAAGTGGTGGGCGATCTCGTGGATGACCGTGATGCGCACCTCGGCCACAACCTCGTCCATGGTCTGGCACATGTCAAGGATCGGCAGGCGGTAGATGGTGATCTGGTCAGGCAGTTGGCCGGCGTAGTGCTCACCCCGCTCGGTGAGAGGGACCCCGCTGTAGAGGCCAAGGAGGTCGGGGTCATCATCGGGTGGCTGGTCCTCGATGACGATGACGATGTTCTCCATCTGCGCGGCGAGGGCGGCGGGAAGGGTGGCGAGGGCACGCTCGACGAGCACCTCAAAGTGCTCCGGCGGGATGACCACGGCGGCCAGTCTGGCACCGGCACCCCGCAGTCGCCGCCGGGCAGCGGCAGCCCTCAGACGCCAAGGTTCGGGGGCGGCGGCGGCAGCAGCCCGGGCAGCTGCGGCACCTCGATATCCGCACGGTCGAAGGCTCCCTTGAGCCGCTCCCGAATCTCGCGGGCGAGGGGGATCTGGTCAGCCGGGGACGCCTTCGCCATCACGCGCACGGTGAGGGCGTTGCCGGTGACGGTCTCCACCCCGGCGAACGTCACCGGGCCCAGCAGTCGGGGTCCGTAGTCGGGGTCGGCGCCTAGGGCAGTGGCGACCTCGGTCACCGCCTGTCGCACCCGGTCGAGGTCGGTTCGATAGGCCACCGGGATGTCGACGATCGCCAGTGTTGAGCCCTGGGAGCGGTTGGCCACCGTCATGATCTCCCCATTGCGGATATACCAGACGACGCCAGCGAGATCACGCAGCCGGGTGTACCGCAGCGCCACCTCCTCCACGGTACCGACGGTGCCATTGACGTCAATGATGTCGCCGACACCGTACTGATCCTCGACGACGATGAAGAAGCCTGATAGGTAGTCGCGGATGAGGGTCTGCGCACCAAAGCCCAGCGCTACCCCGAGCACACTCGCACTGGCCAGCAGGGGGGCGATATCGATCCCCAGCAGCGGCATGATCGTCAGCAGTGCAACCGACCACACCACCACACCGACGATGCTTCCCAACAGGCTGCCGACCCCACGCACACGCTGCTCCGACCGTGCCCGATCACTGACAGCGGCTCGGCCGAGCACGACCAGCGCCCTCGGGCCTGCGTGCAGCGCCTGGGCGCGGGCGGCGGTGCGCTCCACCACCCTGCGCAGTGACCATCGCAGGGTCACCTGAATGATCCCGGCGGCGAGGACGATCAACAGGATCCGCACCGGCAGGGTGGCCATGACACCGCTGATGTCTTCCATGGCGTCACGGTAGGACGCCCCGCTGGGCGGGGCCGCGCCGACCCCCCTACGTCAGGCTGAGGCGTGCCGCCGCCTGGCGCAGCCGGCGTTCGACGTCCTCGTGGACCTTCGCCCGCTGGGATGGGCGGAACAGTGCGGGCAGCAGGAGGCCGCTGAATGCGAGGACAACCAGGGGCGGGAAGACGAACAGCATGACCAGGCCGATCACCAGGAAGAGCACAGCTCTCGTCCAGTACAGACCCGAGGGTTGGAGGGCCGATCGCGCATGCAGGAGGTAGCCGGCGCCGAACCGCTCAAGGGCGACGGTTGTGGTGCTGGCGAGGAAGGGCCCGAAGGGACCGGGGGCCGGCCCCGACACGGTGACCGTCGAGCCGGATGCGGCCACCGCCCTCCCGCATGAGCCGAAGGCCTCGGCCACCGCTCGGAGCGCATCTGCGGCGCCAGCTGAGGTCGTGACCGCAACCGTGAGCGGTGAACTCGACACGCCTTCCCCCCTTCTTCAGCGGTGCCCTGCGGGCAGCGGCGCGAGCACGGTGCGCCCGCGTGAAGGGTAGCCGTCCGTTCCGCTATCAGCCCGGGTACGGGTTGCGCGCTGGCTCACCGCGCAGCACGCGCACGACATCCTCGGCGGTGCGCTGCCGCAATTCCACCACTGACTCCCGGGATGAGAAGGCCACATGCGGGGTGAGGATCGTGCGCGGGTGATCGATGAGCGCAGCCGGCAGGTCGGGTTCCCCTGCGACAACGTCCAGTGCTGCTGCCCCGATCAGACCGTCGTTGAGGGCGGCGATCAGGTCGTCGTTGTCGACCAGCCCACCACGGGCGGTGTTGATCAGCAGCGACTCGCGTCCCATCCGCGTGAAGTCGGCCATTGTGACCGTCGGACCGCTGGACGACGGGGGCATGTGCAGGGTGAGGATGTCGGACTCGGCCAGCAGCGTGGACAGGTCGACCATCGTCGCGGGGGGTCCGGCTGGGGCGTAGGGATCGTGGGCGATCACCCGACTGCCGACGGCGGCGAACTTCTCGGCAGTACGCCGTCCGATCCGCCCGTACCCCCACACCCCGACGGTGAGTGCCGACATCCGTCGCAGCCGGGCCGCCGCGGGGCTCCATTGCCCGGCGCGGATCATCCGGTCGAGGTGGACCACGCCTCGGAACCACGCCAGCGCGAGTGCCAGCGCATGGTCGGAGACCTCCTCCATGCAGTAGTCGGGCACGTAGGTCACCGGCAGGCCGAGTCGGCGCGCCTCGGCGACGTCGATGTTGTCCACGCCCACCCCGAACCGCGCGACGACCCGAGCCTTGTGTGCCGCGCGCAGCAATTCGGCCGGCACCTGCGCCCAGCAGGTGATGATCGCCACACAGTCGCCGACGAGGTCCATCGCCGGGACACCCTCGTCAACCACGGAAACGATCTCGAAGCCGGCATCGGTGAGGATTGCCGTCTCAATGGCGAGGTCGGGCCATGCATAGTCCATGATGAGCACCCGCTCGTGGGACATCGGCACTCCTTCAGCGGTCGGCAACTGGCCCGGTTGACGCGGGCGATCCCCCGATCGCGGTCATGGTACAACTGCGTCGACAGTTGACAGCATGGTCGTTGTGGGGTCCGGAACGGAAGCCGGCGTGGGGGCCGCATCGACCGCTCCGTCGCGGGTGCCACCCGCCGTGCCGCAGTCGCGGGTCCCACCCGCCACAAAGAACAGGAGCAAACGTGGCCGAGCGCCTCACCGTCATCTACCTGCCCGGACGTGGCGCCGATCCACAATGGCAGGCGGAAGTTGTTGCAGCCGTCGCCCCGAACCACGATCTGCGGATCTACGACGAGAGTCTTCCACTGGCCCCGCAGTTCGCCGACGTCGACGCGGTGCTCGACCTGGGCGGCTCCTGGGGTCGACCGGAGCAGTTGGATGCGGCGCCCAAGGTGCGCTTCTGGCAGATCCTCGGCACCGGCATCGAGCACTTCGACTTCGACTACTGGTCGACCCGGCCCGTCCTGATCTCGAACTGCCCCGGACCCATGTCGGCGATCGCACTGGCCGAGCACGCAATGCTGCTGATGATGCTGGTGCGTCGCCACTACCCCATCCAGCAGGCCAACCTGGCCGGCGGGATCATGTACAAGCCGACCGGAACGGAGCTGGACGAGCAGACGTTGCTGTGCATCGGCTTCGGTGCCAGCGCCCGCGAGCTGTCACGTCGGGCGCGTGGTTTCGGCATGCGCGTGCTCGCCACTGACATCGTGGAGGTCGACGACGCGACCCGGGAGCTCTGGGGCGCCGAGGCCGTGTACCCGGCCGAACGACTCGACGACCTGATCGGTGAGGCCGATGTCATCTCGCTGCACCTGCACGTGACACCTGAAACCCGGCACACCCTGAACGCGGAGCGGATCAGCCGGATGCGGTCCAATGCGATCATCGTCAATGTCGCGCGCGGGGCCCTCGTTGACGAGGCGGCGATGATCGCGGCAGTGCGGGAGGGACGGATCGCCGGCGCCGGCACTGACGTCGCAACCGAGGAACCGCCTTCCCCGGACTCACCCCTGCTCAACACTCCCGGCATCATCGTCACCCCGCACACGGCAGGGGTCACCGATGGCACCGCACGGCGTCGTGCCGCCGGGGCTGCAGAGAACCTCGACCGGATCGCGGCCGGCCTCGAGCCACTGCACCGGGTCGACCGACTCCCCCGCACCTGAGCAGGGCACCAACCCGCATTGGTGGCACCGTCGCCACCGTGCGGTAGACACAGTCCATGACGACACGCATCCTGGCCACCAGCGGCGGGTTCACCGGCACCGGGCTGTGGGGAGTACAACGCCCGGGCCGAACGATCCTGCGCGCCTTGGCGCTGACCGGCAAGCAGCGACCGCGGGTGGTGCTCGTCATGACCGCCACCGGCGATGACCCCGCCTATCTTGCGCGGATGTACTCCGCATTGAGCAGCACCTCGTGCGATGTCGATCACCTGGCCCTGTTTCCGCAGCCCAATCGCAATCCGGCCGACCTACTGCCAGCCGCGGATGTGGTGTGGGTCGGCGGTGGGAGCGTGGCCAACCTGCTGAGCCTGTGGCGACTGCATGAGGTCGACGCCGCGATGCGCGAGGCGTGGCAGTCCGGGACGATCCTCGCGGGGGTCAGCGCCGGCTCAATCTGCTGGCATGTCGGTGGCCCGACCGACTCCTTCGGCAGCACCCTGCGCCCCATCACGAATGGACTCGGCCTGTTGCCGTTCGGCAATGGGGTCCATTACGACTCTGAGGCGCAGCGCCGGCCGCTGCTGCAGACCCTCGTCAGCGATGGTGTCCTGCCGACCTCGTACGCAACCGACGACTACGTCGGCATTCTGTATGAGGGCACCACGCCGGTGGAGGTGATCTGCGATGTCGACGCCGATCCGTCGACCGGGCCGGCCGCCTATCGCATCGAACGCATCGGGAACGCAATCGTCGAGACCCGGCTCACCCCCGGTGACCCCGCCTGCTTGGAGCAGGCCGTCACCCCGGATTGACGCCCCCCGCAACCCAGCAAGGTAGCCTGCTGGACACTGAAGATCGGGGAAACGCAGTGGACGTTTTTGGGATTCACCGGCAGCTGATCGACGACTACCGATTGTTCACATCCTCCTTCGTTGAGACACGCGATGAGCGCATCAGTTCGTTCATCCGCACGCGTCTGGCATATGGTGCGCGGTGGCCCAGTCCGTGGGTGAGCCTGAATCCCAGTTTCGAACCTGGCGGATCGGTCGCCGGGGTGGTTGAGGCGGGGGTGCTTCACCCGGAGTGCGAGCGGATCTTCCGGATCAAGGCTGACCCGGGGAGCTTGACTGGCACGGGAATGACGCTGCATCGGCATCAGGTGGATGCAATCCGGGCGGCGCAGTCGGGTCACTCGTACGTCCTGACGACAGGCACCGGCTCGGGTAAGTCACTGGCCTACATCGTTCCGATCGTTGATGCCGTCCTGCGTGACAGGGATGGCAACGCGGGCAGGCGGGTGCCGGGCGTGAAGGCGATCATCGTGTATCCGATGAATGCGCTGGCGAACAGCCAGGTCGGTGAGCTGCGCAAGTTCCTGAACCATGGCTATCCCGAAGGCGGGGAGCCGGTCACGTTCGCCCGCTACACCGGCCAGGAGGGCGCGGAGGAGCGTCGCCGGATCCTGGCCGAGCCACCGGACATCCTGCTGACCAACTACGTGATGCTGGAGTTGGTGCTGACCCGGCCAGAGGAGCGCACGTCGCTGATCCGCGCGGCCCGAGGGCTTGCCTTCCTCGCATTGGATGAGCTGCATACCTATCGGGGTCGGCAGGGATCTGACGTCGCGATGTTGGTCCGCCGGGTCCGTGATGCCTGCGACTCCCCGGCCCTACAGGTCATCGGCACGTCGGCGACGATGGCCAGTGGTGGAACCGTTGAGGAGCAGCGAGCGTGCGCGCCAGCGCGAGTGGGTGGTCCTGCCCGACAGCACGCCCGATTTCCTCGTCCTGCGACCGCTGGGTGGTGGCCAGGAGAACGTCGCCGGGGTGTTCCCGGCCCTGGAGCGGTCGAGCCGGCGACCTTCCCGGCCCCCACGGTCGCCGACCTCGGGGATGCCTCCTCGGCCGGGCTGCTGCGCACCGCCCTGCGCATCGGCTTCCGCCCCAGTGCCGGGCCGTTCCGCTCCCTGGCCGGTATCGCGGTCGAGCCGCGCGCCTACCAATACGTGCCCCTGATGCTGGCCCTTCGCCAGGACACCGTCCGGCTGCTCATCTCGGACGACGTCGGTATCGGCAAGACCGTCCACCCGGGCGAAAACGTGGTGACGACGGCGCCGCTGCTCGATCCAGGCGGCTGGCCCGCCTGCCCAACCCAGCGTGTGGGCAGAACGGGGGCAGCGTGTGGGCAAAAACGCCCCACAAGTCAAGAAACCCTTGCGCTGCCAAGGCTTTGTCGGGGTGAGTGACGGGACTCGAAGGTGCCCGGAAAGCCCCGGTCGCGCTTCAGTTGTGGGTGCACCTTGCCCGCAGGTAGGCATCTGGCCAGTGACCCTTGCAGACTGTATTGATACGCGATACAGTCTGCCCATGATCGTCAGCTTCCGCCACAAAGGACTGGAGGCGTTGTACAAGACGAAATCGACGAAGGGAGTCCAGGCCGAGCACGCTCTCAAGCTGCGCCGCATCCTGTCTGCACTCGATGTGGCCACAGGGCCGATTGACGTCGATATCCCGGGATTCCGAACACACCGGTTGAAGGGTCGCCTGTCCGGTCACTGGTCAATTTGGGTGACGGGCAATTGGCGCGTGACGTTTCGGTTCGTCGATTCTGACGTCGAACTCGTTGACTACCTGGACTACCACTGAGGAGGATGGAGAACATGAGGAATCCGGTACATCCCGGTGCAATCTTGCGTGAGGACGTCCTTGTCGAGTTGGGCTTGAGCGTCAGCGAGGCAGCTGAGCGGCTGGGAGTATCCCGAGTCACGCTGAGTCGAGTTCTCCATGAGCACGCACGCATTTCGCCGAACCTTGCAGTCCGCCTCGAAGCCGCTGGCGTAGGTACGGCCCGTGCCTGGCTCGCCATGCAGTCCGCGTGTGATCTCGCGGAGGAGCGGGCCTCGGGCACTCCCAAGGTCCGTCGCCTCGATACCGTTGCTTGAACCCTGGGGTGAGTAACGAGACTTGAAGAGGGCAACACGCGCACTCAGTCGGACAGGAGTTATGGAAGGGTCCCCCTGGTCAGTGACCACCTCACCGGTTGCGACCGCCGGTAGCAACCACCTCAGGTGGAATGAGGGCGCATCCCACGTTGCCGACCCCGGCCAGTCGAGGTCCACCATGTCACCGGTCACCACGGGCCCTTCGTCGTTGCTCGGGTAACATATACTCGACCATAGCAACGCGATGCATTACTATTCATCGGTGATCGCTTCGTTCGCGGATCGCGACACCGAGCGCCTGGCATCCGGTGAGCGCGTTCGTCGGTTCGTGGCGATCGAGGCTGTGGTTCGTCGGAAGCTGAGGCAGCTGGAGATCGCCGGCCAACTGGACGATTTGAGGGTTCCTCCGGGCAATCGCCTGGAGGCGCTGAAGGGGAATCGCAAGGGGCAGATGAGTATCAGGATCAACGAGCGGTGGCGGGTGTGCTTCCGATGGACGCAGGCGGGACCCGCGGACGTTGAGATCGTGGACCACCACTAGGAAGAGGTGCGGGAGATGACGAAGCGAACTGCGCTGGTGGACCCGGTGACCCCGGGGGAGTTGCTGTGGGAGGAATTCATGATCCCTATGGGGTTGTCCCGGTACCGGCTGGCCAAGGAGATCGGCGTTCCTGCCCCCCGTATCGGCGACGTCGTCAGTGGCAAGCGCGCCGTGACCGCTGACACTGACCTGCGCCTGTGCCGGTTCTTCGGACTTTCAGCCGGTTACTGGCTGCGAGCGCAGGTGGCCTACGACATCGAGGTTGCCATGCGCGAACTTGAGCCGGAGTTGAAGAAGATCACGCCCTGGAGCGGCTCCGCTGCCTGAGGGCAATGGTGGCAAGGGAGGTTTAGGGCCTGCCTCCACCGTCTTGCTGGATATTGACGTGATTGATTATGAGGGTTCTCTCGACAAGGACGAACTAGGCGCAGCCGTCAGCGTCCTTGCGGAAATAGCGGACCGAATTGACGATGCGCTGGCTGCCAAGCATGGCGGGAAGACAGCAGTCGAGCCACTGGGCGGCTGATCAGTGGCAGTCGGTCACCGCCGTATGACGCGCAGCGCACGCCCGGCCACCAAGCCCCACACCGCCGTCAACGCCACCGCCATTGCCGCACCCATGATGGCGATCCAGGTCAGGCCGGTGGCCGTCCCCACTGCCGCCACGGACAACGCCATCGCCGCGATCGGGAAGACGAAACCCCACCACCCTGGGTGAAAGGGCAGACCGCCTTCGCGATGGCTGCGATGAAGGTCGACCAGCGCGAACAGCGTCCACCACAATCCGAAACCGATCCCCATCGCGGCGACAAGAACCGCGATGGGAAGCACTGCGGGACTGATGATCTCGGTCCGCACACCCGCCTCGAGTAGACGGATCAGGGCGAGCCCGAGGAACCCCGACGGTGCCAGTGGGATCCACAGTGATGGACTCATTGCGCTCGGCGCAGGCTCCCGCAGAGCCAGCCGGGCCACGATCAACGACATGACGAAGAGGAAGAGGAACACGCCGATTCCAAGGAAGGCGGCCGCGATGACGCTCAGGCTGAGCGCGTGCCGCGCGTTGGCCTCGATGATCGGCACCAGCGCCAGCGGCACCAGCAGGTTCATCACCGGTGGGAGCAACCACCCCCCGTTCACGCCCGCCAGTGCCGTTCCGGAACGTGCGGTGGCAGTCGCCCACGCGATCGACACCGGCAATGCGATGAGCACTCCGAGGAGGAGCAGGGCCCCATCCGTCCACAGCGCGATGGGACGCGGCACGATGATGGGGCCGATGCTCCCCCAGCAGATGGCGAGCACGAGCAGACCGGCAGGGAAGGTTGCCAGCATGGCGCCATGCGCCGGATCGGCGAGCTCGTAGGCAAGCGCCTTTGGCTGACGCAGGCGACGCACGTATCGCGGCGCCAGGCCGATCGCGAGTGCGCTGGCCAGAAGGAGCAGCGCCGCGCCGATGATGTCAAGTGCGGTGAGCGTCCACTGACTGCCCTGCGCTGTGAAAACAAGGGCCAGTCCGCCGGTGCCCATCACAGAGCCGAACCATGCGGGGTGCCGCGTGACTGCGTCCATCGCCGCCCTCTCGCCGCCGGGAACGTGCGACGACGGTACCCGTCACGCACCGGAACCCGTGCGGCACCGTAGCCCGTGCCGCACCGGCCTGATGCTCACGCCGGGCCCCCCACCGGGTGCCCGGCGTCCCTCATTTCGGAGGATACCCCGGTAGGTATTCTGACGTCGTGGGCGACGTGTGGAGAGCCCTCGGCATGTGGAGTCCCTGGCGGTGGCGGGTAGCCGCCCTGATCGGCGCGGGCACGGCTCTGCTCGTCGCGGTCCCCACTGCGGTGATTCCCAACCCCGTGTTCGGCCGAGCGGTGGCGGTGACGTGGTGGTCCTACCCCACGGTTGCCCTGACCGGGCTCCTCGGGGGACTACTGCTTGCCACGTACGTCCGCGAGCCCGGGCAGGAGCGCGGTGATCGCGCCTTGCGGCTGGGCACTATCGGCGGGCTGCTGTCCTTCTTCGCGGTCGGCTGCCCCGTGTGCAACAAACTCGTTCTGCTCGCGGTCGGTACCGCCGGGGCGATGGCGTGGTTCGCGCCACTGCAGCCGCTCCTCGCACTGGCCTCGCTCATCGTCCTGGGCTGGAGCCTGACCCTGCGGCTGCGACGGCAGGTCGCCTGCCGCACCTCCTAGGCCACAGATACAACGGCGCACCCCGTCGGAGTGGACAGTGCGCCCCTATCATCTACTCGTGCCTCACCCGCCCGACTTCACGCTGCATGGCCTTCACGCGCTTCTTTCCGGCATCAAGGAGCGCGGCTACAACTTCCGCTTCTTTACGGAAAACACGATTGCTGCACACGGTGACTGCCTACTACGACACGATATCGATCTGAACTTGGACATGGCGGTTCAGGTTGCGGATTTGGAGCAGTCACTTGCCATTGAATCGACGTACTTTGTTTTGACGACGAGTGAGGCCTACAACACGTTTTCTCGGAGCGGGCGCCATTCCGTCAGCCAAATACTGCGCTGCGGTCATCGTTTAGGACTGCATTTCGATCCCTTTGTGTGGCTTGAGTCAACCGTGTCACTCGAGGAAGCAATCCTTCGCGAGGCGAGAGCCATCGAGGATGCATTCAGCATCAGCGTTGAGACTTTCAGTTTTCATCGTCCGGGCACATTAGGGAATAGCGGACCTCCTCGCGTCGGCGGACTAGTGAATGCCTATGCGCCCGCATTCACGGAGGACATCTGCTACTCCAGCGACTCAATGGGATGGTGGCGCTATGGCTCATTTGTAGAGTCCGCGGCATTCCGGGACTGCCGCAGTGTGCAGTTACTGCTACATCCCATCTGGTGGACAAGCGCAGAAGTCATGCACCCAGGCAGGAGGCTTGACGAGCTGGTCGACGAATCACATAAGCACTTTCGGGCTTCACTAATTCAGACAATCACCCCCTACGCCGCCTACACTGGAGACAGTTTGGGTGGTCCCCAGTGGCCACCCATGGAGATACTCAGACCCTCTGAGTAGGGCGACAGCCACTGGCATCATCTCGCCTTAAGTAGGAAGCCTGGATGCTAGGCCTTAACCCGCGCACAACCCCTGCCAGGGGAACAAGATTGGTGCAGCAATGGGGAGGTGAGCCATGAACGAAACCGAAGCAGTCCGCGCTCTCACGGAAGCAGGTATTGACGCTGTCGCTCTGCGCGGATTCGATGTTGACGACCTGTGTTCATTCGAGAATCCGCGGGCGCGATGTCTCACCTTCTGGAAGAGCGTCGATACACCCGGAGAAAATGACCTCCACCGTTTGCCTAAGTCTACGGCCCTTGTGACACTGCCGATCCACCGAGGCAATCTCGATTCGTCTGGTCTCGCTGGCATTCTGAGCAAGGAGCCAAGGGTCGCATTTGGGCTACTCGCGCACATCATGCTTTCCCGCGTCGCGCAGGCGGGCATTCACCCGACCGCTACTATCTCGCCAACAGCCAAGGTGAATCCAACCGCATACATTGGGATGCAAACCTACGTTGGAGATGCGTCGGTTGGTCCTTCGAGTCTGATCGGTAGCAACTGTGTCATCCACGACGGAGTGACCATCGGGGCAAACGTCGAAATCGGGGATGCAACTGTCATAGGTGTACAGGGGTTTGGGTATGTGCGCCTTCCCGATGGTGGTTCGGTCCGCATCCCGCACGTCGGGGGGGTTGTTATTGAGGACGGGGTACATATCGGCGCCAACGTGACGATTGAACGTGGGACGCTGGACAACACCGTGCTGTCTGCTGAGTGCCGTGTTGGCAGTCTCGTGCACATTGCTCACAATGCGCGCATCGGCCTGCGGGCCACGGTGATCTCCGGAGCCGTACTGTGCGGAGGGGCTGTGGTCGGGGCTGATGCGTGGATCGCACCACAGGCTACGGTTCGGGAGCACACGAAAGTTGGGGATCGCGCAGTGGTTGGCTTGGGCAGTGTTGTCTGGCGAGACGTGGCAGACGACACTGCTGTGATGGGCAGTGTTGCGAGATCCCTTCCAATGAGACCACCGGTCACCGAGTAACTTTCCCGGCTCCCCTGATCGCCGCGAAACTGGCTCTCCTGTCCGTTGCTAGACGGCTGCGACGGCAGGTCGCCTGCCGCACCTCCTAGGCCACAGGCGTTCTCACCGGGCGGACATCCGCACCGGCCGGACACCCCCACCGGCGTGGCGGGCCCATGGATGGGGGCCACCGAACGCCGATGAGGATTCGCTGTCAGCGAGCGCCGGCGAGAACGCGGTGGGAATCCCACCAGTTGAGCGCCTCGTCAATGAACGGTGTGTCATGGTGGGCACCGCACGTGCACTCAAGGACGAACCTGCAGCGTCCGCGTGAGAACGTCGACTCAATCTCATGTGCCGGGGTTGGCCGACCCGTGTGCGTGGCCGTGACGTTGCCGGCTGACCCTGTCAGAAATGGGATCTTCATCTGTGACTCCTCTCCGGGGGTGTCCGTCACGTTCCGGATCCGCCCCCAGCATCTGTCTATTAGTGGACAAGGCAATGGTAACCCCTGGCTCCCATTTTTGTCCAGTAGTAGACGAGATCGGCGCGTTGCTGCCGGACTAGTCCCCCTTGCCGAGCATCTTGCGGATGGTCATCCGCGGGATGTCTGTCACGGTGGCGATCTTGTTCTCGGTCAGCACGCCCTCGGCCACGGTCGCCCGCACGAGCCCAGCGAGCGAGTCACGGGCCGCTCGCTCACGCTTCTTGGCCGCGCGCCAGTCCGATGTCGCACTCAACAGGGCCTGCTCGGCAACGACGCGTCGGGCAGCATCACGGGCGGCCTTGTCGGCCTTCTCTGCCTTGTCGGCCTTCACGGGCTTCTTGGAGTCGGCCTTCACGGGCTTCTTGGAGTCGGCCTTCACGGGCTTCTTGGAGTCGGCCTTCACGGGCTTCTTGGAGTCGGCCTTCGCGGGCTTCTTGGGCTTGGCGGGCTTCCCGGGCTGCTCTGCCTTGTCAGCCTTCGCCCGCTTCTGATGCTGCCCATGCTTCTCGCGCTTGGCGTGTTTCCCGGTCCCCTCGGCCTTCCCGGTCTGTTCGGCCTTCCCGGTCTCCTCGGCCGTGGCGGGCATGCCGAGCTGTTCCGCAGCCAGGGGCTCGCCACCGTCATCGGCGGGCGCGGACACGTCGACGCCGCCACTCCCGGCCATCCCCTCATCCACCACCGACGGGTCGTCCGCTGCCGGGACGGCGGGCGCACCCACCGCCTCGGAACCGGCGTCCTCAGTACCGGCCCACCCACCGGCTGCCGGCTCAGCAGGCACGTGTCCCTCGACAGCCGCGAAACCAGCCTGATCCATGACTGGTCCACCAGACTGCGGCGACGCGTCACCGTCCAGTTCTTCAAGACCTTCCGGGGCTCGCATCATCAACCGTTCCCTCTCCTGGGGTGGGACCGAAGGCGTCCCGTCGAGCAATGACTGTCTATCAATGGACACTCGGGAGGATAGTCGAGCCAGAAAGATGGACAAGTCGGGGGGCCCGGGCAGTGCTGACGACAGTCAGCGGGAAGGACGCAGTCCGGTGACAGCTCACACCCTCAGTGGGCGCAGCAGCCGCCGCCGCAGCAGCCACCCCCACCCGAGGTCGGGGGAGCACTGTCGCGGCCGCCCGCGACTGAGGCGCCTGCCGCCGTGCCACCCACTGCCGCGAAAGTGAGCAGCCGGACGGTGTCATCGTGCCCCGCGGGGCAGGTGGCGGGATCGCGGGAATGATCCATCGATCGGGTGACGAGGAAGGTGTCACCGCACGCTCGGCAGCGGAACTCGTACCGTGGCACGCGCTCAGGATACGCCGGGAGGGTGGGCCATCCGGATCCGTATGGGCCCGCGGGCGGTGGACGGATCAACGATGCGGCCGCCCTGGGTGATGACGACGCTGCCCGTCATGACGAGTCGACGGGCAGCGCGCCGGGCCGGCTCCATCAGGGGACGCCATTCGCCGTCCCCTGCCACGAGGCGTGCCGCATCGCTCGGGCAGATCGTCGCATGATGGGCGCGCTTTGCGAGCAGATCGAGAATCGCCTCCTCGAGGGCGCGATCAACCGGTTGCACCCCCCGCGCTCGGCATGCCTGCGAGCAGTAGCGCCGCTGCGGCCAGGATCGTTCCCACGCCTTGCGCCACTGCATCGTGCGCCCACACGAGTGGCACACCTTGGGCTCCGGCGCGGCCACCCCGTCACCCCGGCGTCAGCACGAAGGAACAGAGACGATGGACGGAAAACTTGAAATAGGCCGTGCGCTGAACCGCAAGCGAACCGAACAACAATCGGTACCCCTCAGCCGTCCGCACAAACTCTCCACGATCCCGCTCAAGCAGCCAAGTACTGATGCGCCAACCCGGCGTAAACACCGGTTCCGCCACAAGGACCCGACCCTTGGGGGCTAAGACGCGGCCGACCTCCATCATGCAGGCGGCCGCGACGCTGTCATCCATGTGATGCAACACCCCATTGACAATGACGAGATCGAACGTCCCCGCCGCGAAGTCCATGGCTCGTCCGTCCATGACGCGGTAGTCCCCCGCTGGCGCCCTCGCAGCCGCTCGCGCCACATACGTCGGATCAACATCAATGCCGATGTATCTGTTCGCCTGCATATCGACGATCGCCCGGGAACTGGAGCCGGTACCGCACCCGACGTCAAGAATGCGTTGGCCAGTCATCACAAGATCGTCAGCGAACTCTGCAGCGACGGTACCGTAGTTTCCGGTGCATAGCCGCTGTTGCACCTCGAAGACCAGGGGTGACTCCAACACCTTGTGGATTGCGGATGTCATGATTCCCATGGCTGTTTCATCTCCTTTGCGTCGGTGTTGGCCTTCCGAACAGCAGAGCGACGCAACGCTAGTGGCACACCTTGGGCTCCGGCGCGGCCACCCCGTCACCCCGGCTGTGGGCGCCGCGCACGCGGTTCGTGCCGCGCACGCACTGGACGCATGTCAGAACGCGCGAATCGGTCGCACCCGACCATTGAGGTGCTTCTCGCGGAGTCGCGCGTCGCCGTCGAACGCCTGCAGCCACGCCAGCCCGATATCGGTCTCGCCCTGGGTCGACGTCCAGTACCCGCCGGTGATGAGACCGACAAGGCCGGTGACGGTCCGCTGCTGGAGCAGGGTGGTCACTTCATCCCGGGAGGGGAGGTACCAGTCGCCCCGGCCACCTCCCTGATACCCGGCTGCGGTGCCGGCGGCACTTGCTGCCCCGCACTGGGCGAGCGCCGCGGCGGTATTCCCGCGGCCGGCGCCGATGCTGGTGGCGGTGGGCACCCGGACACCGAAGCCGGCAGCGTCGCGCGAGCACCAAGGGCGGTCGGGGTCGGCCGCCCCTGCCCAGCCCGACGGGGCGACCTCAAGGTACCGGCCCCACGTCTGCGCTGAGCCGGCGTCGTAGAACACCACGCCGCCGCCCGGTCCACGGTCTCCGACCGCGCAGGCACCACCCTGGGCACAGGTGAGGGGGGCGGGGGCGGTCGCAACCGGCGCCGGGGCGGGGCCCGAAGGCGCACCGGCCGCGGCACCGGTGGCGGTTGCGGTGAAGGGGTCCGCAGTTGCGTCCACAACGATTCGATAGCGCTGGCGGCCAACCTGCTGCTCGGTGCGGCTCACCTTGATACTGAAGGGGTACCCAGCCTTGCATCCGGAGTCACGCGCGCCGCGGATGGTTGCCACACTCACCCATCCCCCACTGTCGAAACGCTCCAGCCTCGCCTGCGGGGAATCCCAGCAGTAGTCATACGTCCAGCGCCCGCCCTTGGCGCAGGCGCGCCTCACATCGGGGCCCTCGATGCATACGCGACTGGGCGCGCCGGATGTCACCGTCACCGCACCCGTCCCGGCACCCGTCCCCGCGCCCGTCCCGGCCCCCACCGACACCGCCGCACTGCTCGCCACATTCGAGGTGCCGTTCTGATTGCTCGCTGCCACATCGACCCGGATCGCCGAGCCGCTGTCCGATGAGGTGACGGTGTATGTCGACCCGGTCGCGCCGGGAATCGCTGTGCACCCAGAGCCGGCGGAACTGGTGCATCGCTGCCACTGATAGGCGTAGCCGCTGGGCAGGTGCTGCCAGGTGCCGGAGGTCGCCGTGAGCAGCGCGCCCACCGTCACACCGGAAACCGGGTTGATCGCAGGAGCAGCCTGAATAGCCGGTACGAGGGCCGCGGCAGTCGCCTGGGCGATCAGGGTGGGATGGGCGCTGACGACGGGTCCGAGGCTGACGTCCTGCCAGCCCGTGGCGGTATACCCGCCGGTGAGCACGCTGACGAGGTAGCGGCGGCCATCGATTGTCGCAAGGGTGGGGCCACCACTGTCGCCCGGACAGGTCGACTCTGCCGGTGTGCGTCGATACTCAAGCACCCACACCCCATCCCGCTGATACACCCCCCGAAGCGGCATCGCCACCGCCTTCGGCACCGGGGACATCCCGCCCCGGCTGACGGTGCAGCCGTACCCCAGGGCGGTCACCGGCACGGAGGAGTCGACGAGCGCCTTCACCTGATCGACGGTGAGGATTCCCGCCACCTCAGGTGCCGCCAGATCGCGATCGAGAACCAGGAATGCGACATCGAAGGCCATGTAGTCCAGCACCTGCTGCAAGGTGCCAGAGGTCGCATTGAAGAATCGCGGGGACTGGATCACCTGGCGGACGTTCACCGGGGTGGCTGCCCGCGTGTCGACACCCGGGGGGTAGACGCGGAAGGCGCTCGGCGCCTGTGGCGCGCGACCGCGATCAGGGGTCGTGCAATGGGCGGCGGTGACGATGATGCGCGGGGCGTACACAACCCCACTGCAGGACGGCCGGCCATTGATCTCGATCGCCACCACGGATCGGTCGCCGACAACCGGTGCGCCACCGATGATCGCCCCCGCCGGGGCGATCGGCCCGCCCCCGGGCGGCACTCCCGGCACGATGCCACCGGCGAGCACGGCACACACCGCCGACACAGCGATGAGCCGGCCCGCGCCGACTCGCCACCGCCGGCTCACCGCCGACTGGCGACGCAGATGTGAGGCACCCATGACCCTCTCCCCCTTGCATTGTCGCCACCCGCGGCGATCACTCCGTGATGCGGTGCCGGCGGCTTGCCGACACCGAAGCCAACCCGGTCAGGCTACCCGCGCGCGAGCGCTGCCCGTCCAATGGCGGCCACCACGAACCCGACGAGAGCGAGCAGGACGATGACCGCACCCGGAGGGGCGTCGAGAACGTAGGAAAGAGTGAGCCCGCCGACGCAGCACACCAGCCCGATAGCGGAGCCGACCAGCTGCGTGATGCGGAATGAGCCGGCGAACTGCTGGGCAGTCGCGATCGGGATGATCATCACGGCACTGACGAGCAGCAGTCCCACCGTGCGCATTCCGACAACGACCGCGACCGCGGTGAGAACGGTGAGGACTGCGCTCATCAGCTCCACGCGCACGCCCTGCGTTCGGGCCAGAGCCGGGTCGAGGGCGACGAGGAACAGCACCCGTCCGAGTAGACCCAGCACGGCGATGATGACTACCGCCGCGCCGAGCAGCGCCCATACATCACCGGTCGAGACGGTGACGAGCGAGCCGAACAGGTACTGGTTGAGCGCAGCCGAGCCGGACCCGGTGGCCAGTGAGGCGAACAGGACACCCCCGGCGATACCCCCATAGAAGAGGAGGGCCAATGCGAGGTCTCCGGCGGTGCGGCTGCGCGCACGGATCACCTCGAGGGCAATGGCACCTACGACCGTGACGATGAGGGCAGTGCCAACAGGGGCACTGCCGACGAGGAAGGCCAATCCCACGCCCGTGAGCGCAACATGCCCCATTCCATCCCCGAGCAGGGCGAGCCGACGCTGCACGAGGAAGGTGCCAATCAGCGGGGCGATGACTCCCACGACGACTGCTGCCAGCATGGCGCGCTGCATGAAGTCGTAGCTGAGCATCAGCAGTACCGCAGACCGGTCGGCTCTACGACGAGGCACCGGGTTGCAAGATCAGAGACCGCATTGTGCTCGTGCGTGACCACCACGGTGGTGCCGCCCTCATCGCGGCGCGAGCGCAGGACAGCAGCCAGCAGGTGCTGGCCCTCCTCGTCCACCCCTGCGGTCGGCTCGTCAAGAAAGAGGAGATCGCTCATGCGACCGAGGGCGCGCGCGACAAGGCAGCGTCGCTGCTGGCCGCCGGAAAGCTCGCCGATGGCGCGACGGCGCAGATCCCACAGCCCGAGCGCGACTGTTGCGTGCTGGAGTGCGGCGCGGTTGCGTCGGCCGACGATCGAGGGTCCGGTCTGCCCCGAGGCGATGAACTCCGATACCGACACCGGGATCGCCCGGCAATCGGGGAACTGCTGGGGTGCGTAGGCGATCCGGGACCACTGCCGGAAGGAGGCCACCTGCGTGCCGAACAGCCGGACCTCCCCGGTTGTGACGGGGACGAGCCCGAGGCAGGCCCGCAGGAGCGTGGACTTGCCCGATCCGTTCGCGCCGAGCACAACGAGGAAGTCCCCGTCGGGGATTGCCAGATCGAGGTGGCGCAGCACCGGCACGCCACCAAGGGTGACCGTTACCCCCTGCAAGGTGCAGGGGGTAACGGGGTACGCCTCATCGGCTGGCACGAACAGATTTCATCGGACGAGGAAACCGGGTGGCACTCGCAGTCGCACGGCCCTAGGAGCAGCCATTGCCGACTTGGACAGCGCGCAGGTTCGCCCGCATGATGCTGAGGTAATCCTCGCTGCTGTCGGCGGCGAGACTCTCAATGGGGTCGAGTGTGGCGGTGCGAGCTCCGGTCTCCGACGCGATCGCCTCGGCTATCGCCGGGTCGATCAGCACCTCGTAGTAGATGGTCTCCACACCGTTGGCACGAACGTAGTCCGCGATCTCCGCCGCCTTCCTGGGTGAGGGCTCCGCCTCGGGGGAGAGTCCTGTGATCCCCCGCTGGGTGAAGTCATACCGGCGCGCGAGGTAGCCGAATGCCTCATGAGCGGTGACCAGATCGCGGTTGCGGCATTGCGCCGTTCCGTCTCGCCACTCCTTGTCGAGGGTTGACAGTTCCGCTTGCAGGCGCTGGGCATTGGCGGTGAACAACTCAGCACTGGCAGGCTGCGCGGCACTGAACTGCTCCGCCAGCAGTCCGGCCATCGCGCTCATGTTCATCGGGTCAAGCCAGATATGCGGATCGTTGGGACCATGATCATGCCCCTCCTCGTCACCATGATCATGCCCCTCCTCGTCACCATGATCATGCCCCTTCTCATCACCATGATCATGCCCCTTCTCATCACCATGATCATGGTCGTGGCCGTCGTCGCCCGCAATCAACTCGACGGCCCCCGCGACATCAATGACGCCTCCGGTGCGGGACTCAGCCGCCTGATCGAGTGCGGGCATGAACCCGGGAATGAGGAGAACCAGATCGGCAGCCTCAACGTCAGCCACCTGCCGTGGCCCCAACTCAAGGTCGTGGGAGTCACCCCCCGGTGGGGTGAGGTTCGTGACGACAACCTGATCACCGCCCACCCGCTGCGCGAGGAAGGCAAGGGGGTAGAAGCCGGCCGTCACCGTCAGCGGCTCGGGTGGCGATGGCGCCACCGGGGTCGTCGCCGGGGTCTCCGCCACCGACGGGGCGGTGGTCGGGGCGACGCCATCGGCCCCACCGCATGCGGCGAGGATGACACCGATGATCAGGGCGGCGAGCGCAACGCAAGGCCGGCGTGTCGACACCGCACCGGTACCGGAACGACCACTCCTCACGGCAACGACCTCATTCCTTCGGTATGCGAATCTCTTGGGCATGACCTTTCACTCCTTAGGTATGCAAATCTCAGGGGCAGGGCTGATCACTCTGGGATGCGGAACCCTCCCCCAGTGACTGGTAGAATCACGCTAATGATAACCATTCCCATTAGTCTACCTGTCGGCGGGGTGCCCTCCCGGTGACTGAGGGAGCAGTCCAGCCGCGGCGCACGCGCCAGCGGTCGGCCATCGCGTCACTGATCTCGGCAACTGACTCATTCCAGTCAGCCCAGGAGATCCACCACCTGCTGCGATCCACCGGGGAGGTCATCGGCTTGTCCACGGTGTACCGGACGCTGCAGTCCCTTGCGGAGGCGGGGGAGATCGACGTCGTCATCAACGCCGACGGGGAGTCGGTATACCGGGGCTGTGGACAGGGCCGAGGGCTTCACTACCACCTCGTATGCCGGATCTGCGGACATGCGGTCGAAGTTGCGGCGGACACCATCGATCGATGGGTCCGCTCGATCGCCCGCGAGCATCGCTTCTCCGATGCGGTGGCCTCGCTCACCGTTTTCGGCATCTGCCGCGCCTGCGCGTCAGCGACATAGGCTCCGGTCCCAACCCCTGCGGGCATCTGGACCGGGCGACATCGGCGCGCCGGTGGGAGACTTGAACTCGTCATGACCCCTCGCACGGCCGATGTCCTCGTCGTCGGCGCCGGTCCCGCGGGTTCGGCTGCGGCGGCGTGGGCGGCCCGGTCGGGCGCGGAGGTAACCCTCGTCGATGCCGCGCACTTCCCCCGGGACAAGCCCTGCGGGGACGGCCTCACCCCGCGCGCCATGGCCGAACTCGAACGGCTCGGCCTGCACCAGTGGTGTGCTCAGCACACCCGCAATGAGGGGCTGCGCGCGGCCGGCTTCGGCCAGGAGCTCTACCTGCCATGGCCGGGCGGCTCCCTGCCACGGTTCGGGGGCGCGGTCCCCCGCCTGACTCTCGATGCGCGCATCCGACAAGCTGCCATCGATGCGGGTGCCACCGCCCTCGATGGCTATCGCGCGGTGGGAGTCACGACTGAGGGTGGTCGTGTCACGCGAGTGCAGTTCACGACAGCCGCCGATCCAGTGGCGGGGACACCCGCGGGCCGGACCGAGGTCAACTGCCGTCGGCTCATCGTTGCGGATGGTGCCCGCTCACATCTGGGTCGCCTGCTCGGTCGCACCTGGCATCGGACAACCGCCTACGGGGTGGCCGCCCGTGCCTACCTCGCCAGTGAGCGCAGCGATGACCCGTGGATCTCCTCGCACCTTGAACTGCGGGATGAGGACGGAGCATTGCTCTCCGGCTACGGCTGGATCTTTCCGCTTGGCAATGGCGAGGTGAACCTTGGCGTCGGCACCCTGGCAACCGCGCGCCGGCCGGCACAGGTCAACCTGCGCGGGCTGCTTGCCCACTACGCCGAGTCGCAGCGGGAGTCATGGCGCCTCAGCGGGGAAGTGCGTGCACCCTGGTCGGCGCTGCTGCCGATGGGCGGCGCGGTCAGTGGCATCGCGGGTCGAAACTGGGTGCTGATCGGGGACGCCGCCGGCTGCGTCAACCCCCTCAATGGCGAGGGCATCGACTACGGACTCGAGACCGGACGACTGGCCGCCGAGGTCCTCACGGAGACCACCGACGGCACCATCGACCTGCAGCACCAGTGGCCGCAGTTGCTGCGCCATCATTACGCATCCGCCTTCTCCATCGCCCGACGGCTGGCCGGGCTGCTCACCGTCCCGGGACTGCTCACCACGGCCGGCCCGATCGGGATGAGGTCGCGTGCGCTCATGACGATCGCCCTGCGGGTCATGGGAAACCTCATCACCGACGAGGACACCGACGCCACGGCCAGGATCTGGCGGGCCGCTGGACGCACCAGCATCCGCTGTGACCAGCGCCCCCCCTTCACCTGACCTGCGGCTACTTGACCTGCGGCTACCTGACCTGCGGCTGCCCGACCTGCGCTCAGGCACCTGCGATCGCAGCCTGGACCGTCTCCCGCACGCCCGCCATCGTCAGCACCCCAGCGTCGCCGATGCGCACCCGCCCGGAGTCTGAACTGAGGATCGCCGCCAGCACCTCCCGCAGGGTGGCGGCCATCGGCAGCTGCGGCGCCGAGCCGTCATCGGGGTGCAGCGGCTGCAGTCGGCGCACGTCGATTGCGGTGACTCCCAGCAGCCTCACCAACCGGTCACTGCCGACGAAGTCCGCAACGAATGGGGTCGCGGGTCTGCCGAGGACCTCCAGCGGCGACGCGAACTGCTCAAGGTGGCCGGTGGGGCCCATCACCGCGATCCGATCACCGAGGCGAACCGCCTCATCGATGTCGTGTGTCACCAGCACCACCGTGGTGTCGCCGTCGATGAGCAGCTGGCGCATCTCCTGCTGAAGTCGCGCTCGCTCAATGGGGTCGACGGCCCCGAATGGCTCGTCCATCAGCAGGATCGGCGGATCGATCGCAAGCGCCCGTGCTACCCCAACCCGCTGCCGCTGGCCGCCGGAGAGTTGATGGGGATACCGATCACCGTAGGTTTCCGGCGGCAGGCCGACGAGATCGAGCAGATCGTCCACCCGCCGTCGGATTCGATCGGCTCGCCACCCCAGCAGGATCGGGACGGTCGCCACATTTCGCCGGACGGTCTGGTGGCCGAACAGCCCCACCTGCTGGATGACGTAGCCGATGGATCGGCGCAACTGAACCGGGTCAACCGTGGCGGTATCGCGACCCGCGACGATGACCCGACCGGATGTCGGATCGACCAGCCGGTTGATCATGCGCATCGTTGTGGTCTTCCCGCACCCGGATGGGCCGACAAGGACCGCGACGTCGCCGGCCGGGATCGTCAGGCTGAGATCCTGGACAGCGGTGGTGCCGTCGGGGTAGACCTTGGTGACCGAGTCCAGGGTGATCATGCCCGGCACCCTATGCGTGATCTGCCGGAGTGCCCGGCCATGCTGGCTACGCTGCCCGGATGATCGGGGTCGGCGCGCATCCGATGGTCGCAGCCCTGACGGCGCTCCCCGGCGCACCCGGGCCCGCACCGAACCCGTGGTTCAGTTGGGCGTACCTGACCGCGAATGTGGACACCCTCGCTCGCGCTGCCCGGGAGCACCTGCTGATCACGGCCGCGTCGGTGCTGCTGGCCTGCCTGCTGTCGATCCCGCTGGCACTGCTTGTGCGCCGGCTACCCCGGCTGCAGGTGCCCGTCCTCGCCGTTGCGGGGTTGCTGTACACGATTCCCTCGATGGCACTCATCGCCGGGCTATGGCCGTGGCTGGGGCTATCGCCGTGGACGGTGATCGCCGCACTCACGCTTTACGCACTGCTGGTGATCCTGCGCAATGTCCTCGTGGGCCTTGACCTCACGCCTCCGGAGGTGATGGACGCGGCACGTGGGCTGGGCTACACCTCCGGTCAACTGCTCTGGCGGGTGCAACTGCCGTGGGCGACGCCGACGATCATGGCCGGCATCCGCATCGCAACCGTCTCAACCGTCGGGCTGGTGACGATCGGGGCCCTCGTCGGTCACGGCGGGTTCGGCACCATCATCCTCGGCGGGTTCGTGAGCAACTTCTACCATGCGCAGATCATGGCCGGGACGATCGCGGTCATCGCGCTTGCGCTGCTGCTGGAAGCCGCCCTCGTGCTCACCGAACGGACCCTCACTCCGTGGCGTGAACGCACCTGAGCCGTGCATTCGGTGATCGCGTGGTTCGGCGACCCCAGCCACTGGCAGGGTTCCGCCGGGATTCCCGCCCGCCTCCTCGAGCATGGCGTCATCTGCCTGTGGTCGATGGCACTTGCGATCACCATCGCCCTGCCGCTGGGAGTCTGGCTGGGTCATGTGCGGCGACTCGGCATGACGGTGACCAGCGTGGGCAACCTCGGGCGGGCGATTCCCACCTTCGCCCTGTTGATCCTGCTCGCCTCGTGGGAGCCGATCGGAGTGAGTGATCTCGCTGCGATCATCGCCCTCGCGGTGTTCGCAATCCCCCCGATCCTCACCAACAGCTACGTCGGGATTCGCGAGGTCGACGCCCGGGCAACCGATGCGGCACGCGGCATGGGGATGACCGGAAGGCAGGTCCTCCAACAAGTGGAGCTGCCGCTATCGGTTCCGGTGATCGCCGCCGGTGTGCGCACGGCGACCGTGCAGGTCGTGGCGACGGCCACTCTGGCGGCGCTGGTGGGCGGCGGCGGACTCGGCCGCTTCGTCGTCGATGGCTTTGGACGCCAGGATCCAACACTGATGTTCGCCGGCGTCCTGCTGATCGCCATCACCTGCATCGCCGTGGAAGGTGCGGCCGCGGCCCTGCAACGGGTCATCACACCCCGTGCCTTGCGACCACCGACCCCATCACTGCTGCCGCGCCACCGACCCGCACCCTCGGTACTGTGGAAGACGACGGCCGCACTCGACACGCCGCCGCCCCGATGAGAGGACAGGCCCGTGACACGCTCTGGATCGGCTTTGCGCATCCTCGCCGCTGCGGCCGGCTGCATCATGGTGCTCAGTGCATGCGGCATGGGCGGTGCCGCCTCCGATTCGGCCTCGCCCACCGCCGCCGCTGAGTCCGCCGCTCCCGCAGCCGCACCCGGCGGCCCCATCACCATCGGGGCCTTCAACTTCGGCGAGAGCCGGATCCTCGCCCACCTCTATGCCGGCGCCCTCGCGGCAGCAGGATACGAGCCGAACGTCCTCGAGCTGACCAACCGAGAGGTCGTCCAGCCGGCGCTGGCGAAGGGTGAGGTGCAGGTGGTGCCCGAGTACCTCGGCACGCTCACCGAGTTCCTCAACGCCAAGGTCAATGGGCCCGACCCGGCACCGCTGGCATCCGGCGATGTGGCGGCGACCTTCGCGCAGTTGCAGACGCTGGCTGCCGCAGCTGGCATCACCGTGCTGCCGCCATCACCGGCGGCCGACCAGAACGCCTTCGCGGTGACCAAGGCATTCGCGGAGGCAAATTCCCTGACCACCCTCTCGGAGCTCGCAACGTACTCCGCCGCTGCGCCCGTCACGCTCGGGGGTCCACCGGAGTGCCCAACACGCCCGTTCTGCCAGCCGGGACTTGAGAAGACCTATGGGCTGAAGGTGGGCTCCTTCGTCGCCTTGGACGCGGGTGGCCCGTTGACGAAGGCGGCGCTCAGCCAAGGCGTGATCGACGTCGGCCTGGTCTTCTCATCCGACGGTGGTGTGGCCGCGAACAACTTCCTCGTCCTCACCGACGACAAGTCCCTGCAGACCGTCGACAACATCGTCGCCGCCATCAACAGTGCGGCTTTCAGTCCCGCGATCGAGTCGGCACTCAATGCCGTCAACGCCGCGCTCACCACCGATGACCTGATCCAGATGAACAAGGCCGTTGACATCGACCGCGCCGACCCGGCTGCGGTGGCGAGGGAATGGTTGGCGGCGAAGGGCCTTGCAGGATCGAACGGCGGAGGATAGCGCCGCGGGGGATGGACGGGCGGAGGTCAGAAGCCCCGGATCGGGCGCACGCGGATCTCGTTGTACTTGTAGAACTCGATCTGATCACCGGTCCGAAAATTCTGTCCCCAAGCAAGGAAGATCAGATCAGGAAACTGCGTGGAACTCCAGAACAGTCCGGTTGCGAAGCCACCCACCACCTCGCGTCGACGATAGAGCTCAGCCAGTTCATCCTTGGCGGGCAGGTACCAGTCGCGCTTTCCGCCACCGCGGTAGCCGGCAGCCGCTCCGGCAGCACTGTTTCGGCCGCACGCCTCGGTGATGAGGCGGGTGTTGCGCTTACCCGTCCCGATGCCCTGCGCCGTTTGAAGGGAGACGGGGTAGCCCCGGCGGTCATCAGCGCACCACTGCACCCGGTTGTCCCTCGACGCCCCCGCCCAACCAGGGGGAGCAACCTCAAGGTAGCGACCCCAGGGTCTGCGCGAGCCGGCGTCGTAGAAGACGATGCCCCCGCCCGGCCCCTGCTCGCCAACCCGGTACCCCGGCAGGTCCGGGGCGGGAGTCGGGGTGGAAACGGTCGGGGCCGCGGGCGTCGTCGGGGTCGGGGAGGTCACCTGCGCTGCGGCAGGGAGCGCGGCCGACACGCTTATCGCCGCTGCTGTGACGGCGCTGAGGGCGACCGCGGGAAAACGGCCCGACGGTCGGGCCCACGACCGAAGGCACGCAGCGCGAATGCCCGACTGCGCCGCCTCGGGGTCGGGGTTGCCCCTGCGTCGGACCACCGGATCACCCCTTCCGCATCTGAGGAGGTTCGCCGAGGGACACGGGAGCGCTCCGCCTCCGCCGGTTGCTTGCACATTAGGGCACGGCGACCCGAAATCGCGGAAACCCACGCCCAATGCGGCGGCAGCCAGCAACCCTGCGCGGAGTTCCCACGCCCACTCAGCTGTCCGGTGGCGTTGCCCGACCGGGAGCCGCCTCACCCATGGCGCCATCCCGGTCCCTCAGCTACTGCGCCGTCCAGCCACCGTCGACGGGCAGCGCAGCCCCGGTGAGCGCGTGCATCTGCGGCTGACAGAGCAGGACGGTGAGAGCACCGATCTGCTCGGCGGTAACGAAGCGTCCACTCGGCATCTTGGTGCTCAACAGCGCCTCAGCAGCCGCGGCCCGATCGGCGCCGTCGGCGGCCATGCGGGCCTGGATCTGCGGCTCGATCAGCGGTGTCTCGACCCAGCCGGGGCAGATGGCGTTGACCGTGACGCCCCCCTGCTCGACGCTGCCGGCCGCCGCATACTCCAGCGCCGCCACCCGGGTGAGCCCGATCAGTCCGTGCTTGGCCGCGACGTACGCGGGCTTGTTGGTCGAGGCCACAAGGCCGTGCACGGACGCGATGGAGATGAAGCGTCCGTAGCCGCGGTCTGCCATCGGCGGCAGGAACGCCTGCATCAGATCGAAGACACTGGAGAGGTTCACGGCGAGAATGCGGTCCCACACCGCACGCGACATCTCGGCAACCGGTGCCGTCGACTGCAGGCCCGCCGCCGCCACGACAATGTCAACCCGGTGCTCGGCGAGGATCTGCCGGCAGCCGGTGGCGGTGGCGTGGGGGTCGGCGAGATCGAAGAGGGCATAGTCAACGGCGGCGGCCCCCGCCGCACGCGCTTGCTCGGCAAGCTCGGGCAGGCGAAGGTCTGAGTTCCAGCCACGGGCGGCCGCATCACGGCCGGCAGAGGCCTCGACTGCGACATCGTGGACGATCAGTCGCGCACCCGTGCCGGCGAGCGCTCTCACGATCCCGCGGCCGATGTGCCCGAGGCCGCCGATGATCAACGCCCCGGCCGGCTGGATTCCGCTCATGCCCCAATCCTCCCGCGCACACCCAGAAGCCTGCCGCACTCACGCGCGCCTGCCGCGCATGCCGATGGACCAGCCGGGCCGGCCTATGGTGAGGTGATGGATCAGGTGCCGATGGATGTGGCTGTCCTCGCAGAGCAATGGCGTGCCGACCTCGCGTCATGGGCGATTCCCCAGCACATCCTCGATCAGGCGACGGAGCCACCGTGGCGTCACCCCGTCGACCTGTTCACGGTCGTCGGGGACATTCCCGACTCTCCTTCCCACCGGATCGCCCGGGCCGCGCTGCCGCCCGATGGCTGCGTCCTCGATGTCGGATGCGGTGGCGGGCGGGCGGCATTCGCCTGTGTGCCGCCCGCAATCCGGGTGACGGGTGTGGACCACAATGCGGCGATGCTTGCCGCGTTCGCGGCGGCCGCGAATGATCGGGGAGTCGCCCATGCAGAGTTTCTCGGTGACTGGCTGGCGATAGCGGATGAGGTGCCGTCGGCCGACGTCGTCGTCTGCCATCACCTGGCGTACAACGTCCCCGATGCGCCCGCCCTGCTCACATCCCTGCACTCCCATGCGCAGCGTCGCGTCGTCGTGGAACTGCCAACGACCCACCCGATGAGTCCATTGAATGACCTCTGGCAGGCCTTCTGGGGGCTTACCCGCCCAGCGCGACCCCGCGGTCAGGACTACGCGGCAATCGCACGGGCACTCGGGTTCGACGTCCATCTGGAGGTCTGGACGGATGACATCTGGGATGCCCGGGTTGATCGGACACCCCAGCAGCGGGTCCGGGACACGCGTATCCGGCTATGCCTCGCAGAGGACCGCGAGCCGGAGGTGGCGGCCGCCCTTCAGCGTCTGCCCGAGGCCGCGCCGCGCGAACTGGTGACGCTGTGGTGGGACGTCGTCTGACCCAGGGTCGGTCAAGTCAGCTTCGGGGGATGGTCACCTGCTCGCCGGTGCGGGCGCTGTGGAGTAGCGCGGTGATGACTGCGACGTTCGTGCGTGAGTCCCGCAGCGGGTAGGGACTGCTCACCCCACTGATAACCATGTCCTCGAACGCGGTGAGCTGATCGATGTACACATCACTGGGACCGTGATCCCATGCCGTCCGCTCGATCGTGCCCGGCTCATCGCCGAAGGTGCCCTCTCCCATCGATTGCCGGACGACCTCCTGCTGGACGGTGGTGAGGGCTCCGATGTTTGTCAACCATGGCTGATCGAGGATCAGCGTGCCCTGCTCACCGACGATCCTCGCCAGACGTGCGACGGGAGTGATCATGCTGGCCGTGAATTGCACGCACGCCCCGCTGGGATAACTGAGGCTGCCGGCGAAGGCGAGGTCGACACCGGTGGGACCCCAGACGGCATGGGCGCTGGCGCGCACCGGATCCTCACCGAGTACCGCCTGGTAGAAGGCCACGACGTAGCAGCCGACATCCCACATCGCACCGCCGCCCAGCTCGGGATCCAGCCGGATGTCAGTGGTGTTGGGCATCGTGAAGTCGAAAACCCCCTCCCCGAAGATCACCCGGCCGAGAGTTCCGCCGGCGATCAGCCCCGCCACCCGCGCAGTCTGCGGATGGAAGCGGGTGGCAAGCGCCTCCTGAATCACCACCGAGTTGCGCGCGGCCGCTGCCATCATCTCGTCAACCTCGGCGGTGGACAGGGCCAGTGGCTTCTCGCAAAGCACATGCTTGCCCGCATCGGCGAACCTCACGGACCATTCGGCGTGCTGATCATTCGGTAGTGAGATGTACACCGCATCGAGTTCATCGCATTCCAGCATCTCGGCATAGGAACCGAAGGCGATCGGCAACTCCCAGCGATCGGCGTAGGCACGTGCCCGCTGCCCGTCACGGGACGCGACGGCAATGAACTGCGACCGCTCGGAGCGGGCGACCGCATCAAGTAACCGGTCGTTGATACGCGCCGTGCTGACCAAACCCCACCGCAGCATTGCCGCTCCCTCCATGCCCAGCGACCCCGGATCGGCCAGTGTCTGCGACCCGACCGCACCCATCCATCCGATTGCATGCAGTCCACAGGATGCTGCGGGCTGGCCGCAACGGACTGCCAGCAACCGGCGGCCCACAACCGACTGCCGGCACATCCGGCCGCACGCGCTAGGTTAGCGTGCCATGGCTGTCGTAGCCGCCCCGGCGGCCCCGGCGCGGGCCGGAGCCGTCCTCGCCACGCTGATCGCCGGAGCGGTCGTTGCGAACATCAACCTCAGCACTGCAAATGTCGCCCTCCCCGATATCGGGCGCGCCTTCAGTGCCTCCCAGACGTGGCTGAACCTCGTCGCGATCGGATGCACACTCGGCCTTGCCATGTCGGTGCTGTACCTCGGCGCCCTCGGTGACCGCTATGGACGCCGACTGCTGCTGATGCTCGGGATGACGCTGACAATCCCGGCCAGCATCGCCTCAGCGTGGGCGCCGACTGTCGAGATCCTCGTGGCAGGTCGGGTCATCACCGGCATCGCCGCGGGCTTGGCTTATCCGACAACGCTGTCGCTGATCACCGCCCTGTGGGGGCCGGGACGCCCCCGAGTGCGAGCGATCGCGCTGTGGTCGAGCCTGAGCGGGGCGGGGGCAGTCCTCGGGCCGGTGATCGGCGGGGCCCTGCTGGAGCGTTTCTGGTGGGGATCGGTGTTCCTCATTGCGGTCGTTCCCGCCTTCATCGTGCTGCTGCTGGTGGTGATGCTCGTGCCCAGCGGGGTGAACCAGTCGCAGGAACCGGTTGACCATCTCGGGGGAGTGATCAGCGTGCTTATGGTCGGCGCGCTCGTCCTCGGTGTCGCAACCGTCGCCTCTCCAACGGGACTGTCGCAGGCGCTGATCCTCATCGCAGTCTCCGCTGGGCTGGCGGTGCTCTTCGTCCTGCGCGAGCGCTCCGCCCGCAATCCGCTCTACGACCTGCGGGTTGCATCGCGACGCCTGTTCTGGGTTCCCGCCATCGCGGGCATGATCGTGTTCGGATCACTGATGGGCGGGATGTTCATCGGCCAGCAGTTCATGCAGAACGTGCTGGGCTACTCCACCCTCGCATCCGGAGTCGCGGTCATCCCTGCCGCGGTCGGCATGGTGCTGGTTGCGGGTCTGGCCGCACGCCTCACCCTCGGCATCGGCACCCGCGCAACGATGCTGCTCGGCTACGCATTCATCCTGCCGGCCTTCCTCGTCATGCTGCTGGCCTGGCGTGAGCAGACAGCGGCCGTCTGGGTTGGCCTGGCCTACCTGCTCATCGGCTGCGGCGCCGGCCTCGCCCTCGCCCCCGCCGCTCGCTCACTGACCAGTTCCGTCACCATCGCGCGAGTGGGCATGGCCTCAGCGACGAATGACCTGCAACGCGATCTCGGCGGTGCGATCATGCAGGCACTGATGGGCTCGCTGCTCACCGCCGGGTACGCCGCGACCATGGCTGCCGCCATCGGCACCAGCGCCGAGGCATCGAAGGTGACGCAGCAGACGTCCGCAGCGCTTCAGGATTCCTTCGCAAGTGCGGCCACGCTTGCTGAGCGCTACCCCACCTTCACCCAGGAGATCATCGCGGCCGCACGTGACTCCTTCCTCGCTGGCGCCAATTGGGCCTACGCAGCCGGTGCGGTGGCGGTCGTCCTCGGTGCACTGCTGGTGGCAACCTGCTACCCGGGTCGGACCAGGGAGCGCAGGCTGCTGGACTCCTACGCCGCAGCGGAGAGCACGGCATCGGAGAGCACCGCAACGGGCCACTGATAACTGTCGACACGTAGGCGCCGAGATCGACTAGGGTGGGGCGCCACCGTAGGTGGCGACCAACGGAAGGAGAGCAACCGGTGGCGGGAGAACAGCCGGTGGCGCCAACAGCCGTCACCCCCCTTGGTGTCGGGGTGATCGGGGCGGGCTGGATGGGGCAGGTCCACGCGCGGTCGGCCGCCCGGCTGCGCCACCACTATCCGGACCTACCGGTTGCCCCGTCGGTCGTCGCCGTCGCCGACACCCTGGCCGACCATGTCGCGGCCTTTCGCGCCCAGCACGGGCCCGTGCGGTCCTACCCCGACTGGCGGGACCTCGTCGCCGATCCCGCGGTTGGCTTGGTCTGCGTCACGGCACCGAACGCCTTCCACGCGGAGATGGGCACGGCGGTGGCCCAGGCTGGCAAGCACCTGTGGATCGAGAAGCCGGTAGGGCTGCGAGCGGCCGACGCCGCCGCGATCCGCGATGCGGTCAACGCCGCCGGAGTACACGCAACGGTGGGCTTCAACTACCGAAATCTGCCGATGGTGGAGCGGGCGAGGGAGCTCATCAGGCAGGGAGCGATCGGCACCCCAACCCACGCCTATGTCCGCACACTCGCCGACTACGCAGCTCATCCGGCGGGCACGCTCTCCTGGCGATACACGATCTCCCAGGGTGGCCACGGGATCCTCGCCGACCTCGGGTCCCATGGCTTCGACATGATCCGCACCCTGCTCGGTGACATCGACTCGCTCGTGGCCGATACCGCAACCTTCATCTCCCGCCGGCCGCACGCGACCGCCGGTGCCAGTCATTTCGCCATGGCGGACCTCAGTGACCCAACCCTGCGCTACGGCAGCGTCGAGAACGAGGACTATGTCTCCTGCCTGCTGCGCATGACGCAGGGTGCACGCGTCATGTACGAGGCGGGACGGACATCCGTCGGCGACCAGTGCAACTACGGCTTCACCGTCCATGGCTCAACGGGATATGTCGCGTGGGACTTCCGTCGTTCCGATGAGCTGGCCCTGTGCTCCGGTGACGACTACCAGGGACAGGCGACGCAGGTGATCCTCGGTGCACCCGGCGACGGGGAGTACGCGCGGTTCCAGCCGGGAGCCGGGATCGCCATGAGCTACGACGACACCAAGGTGATTGAGCTGGCCCGCCTGCTCGCCGCAGTCACCGGTGGTCCGATGCTCGGAGCAACCCTCGACGATGCGATGCGCGCAGCCGAGGCCAATGAGGCCGTGCTCGCCTCGGTCGCGACGGGCGGCTGGGTGCAGCCGGGGCTCACGCGCGACTAGCCGACGGGGGCGAGGCTGCGCGCAACTTGCAATGCCTGGCCCAGCGTCAGACCGCCGAATCCCATCCGGATATCCGTACTCGGCCGGCCACCCCGCCCGGGGAAGGTAACCTCCAGCGTGCCGCCCACCTGGGCCAGTCGGCTCCGCGGTGCCCGCGGACAGGGCGTCTCGGTGCCACCATCGCAGCCGATGAACACTGTTGCCCGCTGACCGTTGACACGTGCCGTCGCGATCTGCCGTCCGGTGACACCGTCCGCACAGATCGGATTGCCCTGGAGCAACGTGATGTAGGTGCCCGTGTACCACTGGTTCTGCGGACGGTTCGCACTGTAGGTTGCGGATGCACTGGCTTCGGTACCCGCGGCGCAGTCCAGGGTCGTGACCTCACGCTGCGGGATTCCACGCGTCGTCCCCGGCTGGTAGACGGTGTAACTCACCCCCACCTGGATGTCCTCATAGGGGTTGCCCGAGCCCATGGCGGGGAGCGTTGCCACCCCGGCGCCGATCGCGGGCGATGCCATCGCCGGCGCCCCGAGAGTGAGCGCGACGAGCGCAATGACGACCCCTGCAATCCTCGTGCCCGACATAGCCGTTCCTCCCTGCCGATCACCATTGGCTGCAAACCCGGCGGGACGCCGTTAGGCGACCATGACACGCGCGGATCGGTCAACCCGCCGGCCGCATCCTACCGCCATGGCCGGCCGAATCCACGATCGACGGTCGCGGCCCATTCGGCGATTCGCCACCACAGATCACTAGGGTGGCGGCATGGTCGCGCCGCGGGCTGAGATCCTCGACACCGGTGATCCGCGCCTGCTCTCGGCGCGCATCACCATCAATGCATCGGCTGAGCGGATCTTCTCCCTCATCAGCGATCCGCACATGCACGCTCAGTTCGACGGCTCCGGCACAGTCGTTGGCCGGGTGCGGGGACCCGATCGCCTCACACTGGGCAGCCGGTTCAATGTCGCGATGAGGGTGGGCGTCCCCTACCGGGTGACGAGCACTGTTGTGGAGTACGAGCCTGACCTGCGCATCGCATGGTGCCACCTGCTCGGCAATCGCTGGCGCTATGAACTGCGCCCCCTGACCGTTGCCGCCGGCGAGCCACCGCAGACAGAGGTCACCGAGTCCGATGACCTGCGGCGGATGCGCTGGTTTGGTCGGTTCAGTCCGGCCGTGCGCAACACCCGCTTTGTCGAGGTGGCAATGGCGAAGACCCTCGTCCGCCTCAAGGGTCTTGCGGAGGCCGCACCGGTTGACTGAACGGGGGGCAACGCCGGACGGATCCGGTCGGGTGCACCGGCCCCCGGTACGCCACCCCCTCGCGGGCCGCCCGACCCCCTACATCAGCGTGTCCCGCGCCGACTCGACCTGCCCTCAGGTGCTCCTCAGGAGGTTGCGGCCACCCCCCGCGCGTACAGCAGCCCCGCGATGGCGTGGTTGACGATGAGGTGCAGGTCCTCGGCAGGCCCGTAGTCTCCGACCCCGGTTGCGGCGTGAACGACGATGTCGCACAGTTCGGCGAGGCGCCCGCCATCGAATCCGACAATGGCTGCTGTCGTCATCCCCAGTGCCTGCGCCTGCTCGATGCCGGCAAGGAGGTTGGGTGAGTTGCCGGAGGCCGAGATCGCGATGGCGAGGTCACCGGGGCCCCCGCTGGCGCGCAATTGGAAGGTGAAGATCTCCGCAAAGGAGTAGTCGTTGCCGATACCGGTGATGAGGGCGGGGTTGTCGGTCAGGCTGCGTACCCGGGCAACCCGTCCGGTGCGGCCGTAGGCCATCACCAGATCGTTGACGTAGTGGCCCGCGGTGGCGGCACTGCCGCCATTGCCGAGCAGCAGTACCTGCCGGCCCTCGGCAACCGTTCGATCGATCGCCTCAGCCAGCCGCAGCAGGCTCATCGGGTCAAGCTCGCTGATCGCTGCCTGCAGGCGTGTCAGATACGAGGCCAGAAACTCGGCCCCCACCTCAGAGGTCGACACCGAAGTACTGCGTCTCGAGGAATTCGTGGATCCCTGCAAAACCACCCTCCCGCCCGAGGCCGGATTCCTTCATCCCCCCGAACGGCGCGGCCGGATCCGCGATCAAGCCGCGGTTGATGGCGACCATGCCCGATTCCATGCGTCGGGCAACGCGCACCCCGGTGCCGGCGTCGGCCGCGTAGACGTACGAGATCAGGCCGTATTCGGTGTCATTGGCCATGGCAATGGCTTCATCCTCGTCGCCAAAGGTCACCAGCGGCGCGACCGGACCGAAGATCTCGGTTCGGGTCAGCGTCGACCCATGTGCAACATCGCGGACCACATAGGGGGCGATGAAGGCACCCGTTTGCGGTGCATCGAGAATCGGCTCGATCGCGGCACCCTCGGCGCCGGCGGCCGCCAGCAGGGTGAGGACCTTGTCGCGTTCCCGAACCGACACCATCGCTCCGAGGTCATTGCCCTGTTCAATTCCCGGCCCGATCCGCAGGCCGCGGAGCGCGGACTCAAACGCAAGGGCGAACCGGTCCGCCAGGGATTCATGAAGGTAGAAGCGGTTCGCGGCTGTGCAGGCGGCGCCGCCATTGCGCATCTTGGCGATCATCGCCCCAGCGACCGCCTTGTCGACATCGGCGCCCGCGAGCACGATGAAGGGGGCGTTGCCCCCCAGTTCCATTGAGGACGGCAGCACCCGCTCGGCAGTCTGGCGCAGCAGGATCCTGCCCACCTCAGTGGAGCCCGTGAACGACAGGGTCGCCACCCGGGGATCAGCGAGGATCGCGCGGGAAACGTCACCTGAGGTCGAGGTGGTGATGACATTGACGACGCCCGCGGGTGCACCCGCCCGCTGCAGCACGTCGCCGACCCAGAGTGCGGTCAGCGGAGTCTCCGCAGCGGGCTTGAGCACAGCCGTGCAGCCGGCCGCCAGCGCCGGGCCGAGTTTGCGGGTTGCCATGGCCGCCGGGAAGTTCCACGGCGTGATCAGGTAGGCGACACCGATGGGACGATGGTCGGTGATGATCGTCTTGTCCCGTGCCGGGCTGTACCGGAATCCGCCCGCCACTCGTGCGGCCTCCTCCGAGAACCAGCGAAAGAACTCCGCCGCATACGTGGCCTCACCGAGCGCATCACGCCACGCCTTGCCGTTCTCCAGCACGATCAGGCGGGCGCACACCTCCGCCTCGGCCGACATGATCTCGTAGGCCCGGCGTAGCACCTCTGCTCGCTGCCGGGCGGGGGTCACACTCCAGGTCGTGAATGCGTCATGTGCTGCGGTGACCGCACTGAGGGCGACGGACACATCGGCATCCCCGATCTCGGCCAGAACCGAGAGGTTGGCGGGGTTGATGACGTTCAGGGCGGCCGCGCCGTCAACCCAAGTGCCGCCGATCAACATGCGGGTGGGGGCGGCCGCGGGGAGGACGTCGACGCTCATCGGCTCTCCTGTGCGCGTAGGGACCACGTGGTGTCCGCTCGAGTCGAGGGGGTGCGCCCCGGCGGCAAGGGCAGTGTACGTCCGCCGCCAGCGGGCAACGGCATCGGACAGGTAGCGTGCGATGCATGGCCCGTGCCCAGCCTGTGACGCGCTGGCTCCTCGGCGCCCTCCTCAGTGGGGTGGTTGTCATGGGAACGGGGGTGCTGGCAGCCCCCGCCGCCGCGTCCATCCTGCCCGCGTCACACCTGCCGGCGGCCGGCCTGCCGGCGTCAAACGCTGCCGCGGAGGCCGCCCGTGCCGTGACATCCTTCCGACGCAGTATGCGCGCCGAGCTGACCGGTTACCTCACCCGGTACGGGCCGCGCCTGAGCGCCGCGGAACGGGCACGCGTCGACGGGGTGATCAACCGATCGGATTCGCACCTCAACCAGGTCGCCCGACATACCCGTGCCGCCGCTCAGTGGGAGGGTCGAGGAGACCGCAGTCGCGCACTCCGTCAGGCGACGGCTGCCGCCACCGCCGCGGAACGCGCCTACCAGCAAGCAGAACTGGGAATCGCGGAACTGACACCGATCCTGGAACCGAAACTCGGCCTCTTCGAGGGACTCGACGCCCAGGCAGCGCTCACCACGCGCATGCGCGACTACCGCACCCTGGTCGACCAAATCCGAGCGGTGCCTGGTCAGCTGCGCTGAATGAGCCGGCAACCGACATCGGACCGCCGCGGCAGCGATCGGAGCGGGTCAACGGCAGGTGAGCGATCCCCCGCACAGCACCTCGATGGCCACCGACGCGACAGCGATGGCCCCGAGTCCGAGCAGCGGCAGGAGGGCAACGACAATGCGCGCCGCGCGCGCTGACCTCGATCGACGCCGACGGGTGAGCGCCCACAGCGGCCAGCCGGCAGCGATGGAGAGCAGGCAGAGCACGGGAGTGAGCCACATTCCCCAGAACAGGGTCCACGTCCACCCGGACACGTCCCCAGCATCGAAGAGGAAGAAGCTGAAGGGCGCGAGAACTCCGCCCACGAGACCGACGATCAGCCACCCAACGGTCGAGAGGATTGCCAGGACCGGCGCCACGGGGCGCTGGGGAAGGCCGGTGGTGTCCGCGGGTTGCGAGGCGCTCACGCCGTGACTGTATTGGGTGGGTGACCGCGGATCAGGTACTCCCCCGCGGGCAGGCGCCGCGCTTGGTCGCGATGAAGGGAACCTCCGCCCGCGCCTGTGGCACCACTCCGGCGGGACGGCAGGGGCCGTCGGCAGGCCAGATCGAGGACTTCGACCAACGCGGCATCGGTCCGTCTGCTGCCGGGATGATGAGAACTCGTTCTCCCTTGGCGTCGAGTGCGCACACCTGACCGGGCACACCGGCACGGGGACCGAGCGGGACGCACCGGGGGACGCCGGCGGGGATCTGGCCGGTGGTCAGCCACGTGCCGTAACGCCCGAACGCCTGCCCCCCGGAGCTTCCCCGGTCGGTGACGATCCCGAAGTTCACACCCTTCTCCGGCTCCTCCTTGCCCCAGGAGAACCAGTACGTGCGCGCAACCCCCAGCCGCTGTGAGTCGAAGTAGG
>JAGWXT010000002.1 GCA_018969715.1 Actinomycetales bacterium | reverse complement strand
GTCGCACCTGTGGAGCACTGCCAGACTCACCACCGGGCGCCCGTAGCTCAACGGATAGAGCAACCGGCTTCTACCCGGTTGGTTGGGGGTTCGAATCCCTCCGGGCGCGCTGGGCGAGGAGGCTGGTGGGGAGCGGCGGTCGCCGCGGATCCAGCCCCCCACTATTGGATGAGGTCGCGCAGTGTCTCGCGGGTTTCCGCGTCGGTCGAGAACAGCACGGATCCGATCATGCCTCGGGTCAAGAGCACCTTGTACACGTTTCGGATCAGCCGGTCGAACTCGACATCGGTTGCCCGTGCTCCACCGCGCAGGTCCGGATCCTTGCTCGCGGAGCGCACCGCGGTAAACCGGCCGTCACGCCAGATGAGGTCCGGGCCAAGGATGACGCCGTTCCAGTCATACTCGAAACCCTGTGCGGTGTAGATGCACCCGATCTGGCCAAAGCCGGCAGGATCCGAGGCCCACAGGGCCGCCGGAGGGTTGCCGCTCACTGCGCGATCGCCCTTGACATTCCACGGTCGGGCCCAGTCGCCGATCGTCACATCGGGTACCAGAGTGCCGTCCTTACGCGGCTCACTCCAAGGCCAGCAGAATCCAGCGGTCATGCGAGCACCAAAGCCCTCGTCTCGCTTACTGGACAGAATCAACTCGAGTTCCTCAGGCGAGCCCGCCCAATGCAGCTGGAAACTTCCGTCGGGTACCCACTTGATTGGCCCACCGGACTCCAGGTCGAGAAGTCGCTGGACCCAATGCAGGTACCCCTCACTTCCGCCGCACCGGAATTGATCATCGAGAGTGATCTTGTGCACAGCCAGCCCTCTATTCCTGGCATAGGTTTCGATCTCCGCAACGGTTCCCATCTCGCCCGGCCTCACAACCTGATGCTCGTCCAAGAGGAAGACCGGCACCCGAGCGGCCGACACCAGTTCATCAAGTTGCGGCCGTCCATGGCGCAACGATGATGGCGTGAACCGATGCGCGGACGTCTCCCGTATTCGATGCGCTTCGTCCAAGAGCAGCACGTCAAGGCCATTGCGCTCAGCCTCCATGAACGAGTTGAAGTACTTGAACAGGGCCTTCACGCGCGTTGAGCCCCGACCAGCAACGTTGCGCAATGTCGTTGTGAAGGACCGCGATCCGGTGGCGTGAAGAACCGACCGGCCCTGCCGAGCCAGCTCTCCCAGGAGGGAAAGTGCGATGACACTCTTGCCGGTTCCGGGACCGCCGGATACGATCACGACCGTTTTCGAGTCACGTGCGCGTGCTCTCTCCACTTCGTGGAGGACAAGTTCGTAGGCGACTCGCTGCTCGTCCAGCAGGATGAACTGCTCACGACTGCGGATCTCGTCAGCCGCTACTGCGAGGAGTTGACGGCTTGGACCGGGCCGCAATCCAAGGAGGTGATCGGCTGCGTCGACCCCGGGACGGCTTGTGTCGAGCCTGGTCCGCAGGTACCGATGCAGATCAGCTTTACGTTGCCCTGTGAAGAGCCGCACCACCTGACTCTCACCGCTTCCGCGCAATCCCTGGATGGAGTCGTCCGTTGCGTTGTGCAGGTACGCAATCGCCGCAACGGAATCCTCCTCACCCTCGAGCCCTGGTAGAAAATCCATCAGATACTCGCGATACGCCGCCACCTGGTTGAGCGGATGAAGTAGCGACCGATTTCCATACCCTTCGACCACGACCAGTGACGGATCGTCCTCGAACCGATGCGCACCACTCCACTGCTTCAATTCGACGAGCACATAGGAAGGACTTCCCGTGACGGGATGCCAGCCCGCCAGCACCGCATCAACCCGTCGGCTTGTGAGTGGCAACTGATGTTCAACCAACACCTCGATATTGCCGAACCCGCCGCTGATGAGGTCATTCATCAGGATTGGCAGCGACGCGTGCCATGAGCGTTCCTCTGACGGACTGGGTCGACGACCGGTAGTCGCCACCAAGCTCGCGATCATCTGGTCAATGGCACTATCCGACTCGATAAGTGATCGAAGACCCTCTGCGGTCTGACGCAGCAGAACCATTGGGATGAACCCCCAGTCAGCACGAATTGACTCGTGCGGGTGGGGGCATTTCCGGTGCGCATAGCGCGCTCGGAAGCCTGTCGGGCCGCTGAAGGGACTCTAGCCCGGCATCGGGATCAGGCCGTGCGATGCTGCTGGCATGTCAGACCTGACTGTGATTCGTGATCAAATGCGGGCGTTCACCGCGGAGCGGCAATGGGAGAAGTTTCACGACCCGAAATCCCTGATTCTCGCTCTCGTTGGGGAGGTCGGTGAACTCAGCGAGCTCTTTCAGTGGCTACCGGCAGATGATGCGGCCCGCCTAGCTAGCGACGCCCCCCTGCACGACCGAGTGGGACAAGAACTCGCTGACGTACTGCTTTACCTCGTGCGGCTAGCTGACGTAGTGAACGTCGACTTGGCCCAGACCACGATGAGCAAACTCCAGCATTCAGCTGAACGATTCAGTGCCAATGACTTCCGGGGAGTGGCACCCGAGAAGACCTAGCGTCCTCGCCGATTGCCGGTGACTCGGGTTTGCTGGTGTCGGCGCTGTCGGCGCTTTCGGCGCTGGCGGTGTTGGGGTGGGGTTATGGGGGTGGGTGGAAGGTGGGGGGGTGGTGGGGGTGGGTGGTGATGGTCCAGGGGGTGTGGTGGATGAGGTGGTGGTGGTGGGTGCACAGGCCGATGAGGTTGGGCAGGGTGGTGGGCCCGCCGCGGCTGTAGTGGGTGATGTGGTGGATGGTGTCGATGCGGTGGGTGCAGTGGGGGAATCGGCAGTGCTGGTCGCGGTGGAGGATCGCGCGGCGCAGCGCGGGGTGGATGGTGCGCGCGGTGGGCAGCATGGTGTGGATCTGCCCGCGCCGGTCGAGGATGAACGGGCGCAGGGTCGCATCACAGGCCAGTTCCCGGGCGGTGCTCCCGCTGATCGCGGTGGTGGGGATGCCGAACCGTTCCAACCAGGCCGCCTGCGCGCTGCCCGGGTCGGTCAGCACCGCCAAGGGCACGGTGAGGTTCACCGTCGCGGGCTCCCCGCTGATCCTGGGCAACCGGTGCTCCCCGGTCGCGGTGCTCGCCGCGGTCAGGATCCGGGTGAGCGCGTCAAGGTTGCGCTGGGACATCGGGCGGGTATCCCGCCACCGGCTGGCCCCCCACAACCACCCCTCCCCCTCCCCCTCCCCGTTGGCGTCCCCGTTGGCGTTCCCGTTGGCGTGGGTGCCCCCGGGGGGGTGCGGGGGGATCACCGGGCGGCGGGCGGCCTCCAACGCGGTCACCAACCGGCTGCCGAGCACCGGGTCGAGGGTGCCATCCACCCGCACGAACCCGTCAAGCATCGTCGAGACATGCAACCCCGTGTGATGCGCCTGGTCATACCCCTCCAACACCCCCGGGGCCGCCTCGAAACACACCCGCCGCAGATGCTGCGCGAACACCCGCGGATCACTGGCCACCGCTAACGCCGCGATCGCCTCATCGGCCCCCTCCAACACCCCCCGCAACCGGGGCATCCGCGTATGCATCCGCCCCACCACATCCACATGCCCCCCACTGATCTCCCCCCGCACCCACGCCCGCCCCACCCCCGGGAACCGGCTCACCACCCGCCCCCGCATGAACACCCCACGCGTCTGCGCCCACGACTCACTGCCCTGCGCGAACACCCACATCACCGGGCTCACCACACCCGACCGGCCCGCCACCCCCACCTCCGCGAACCGCTGCCCCAACACCGAACTGACCGCATCCACCCGCCGCTGCACCCCCCGCACCCGCACCAACGCCTCCCCCACCGGCACCCCACCCACCTCCCCCACCCGCACCCCCGCCAACACCCCAACCGCCCACTCCAACACCCCCACCGCGCACTCCAACACCGCCTGCGCATCCCCCCCACCCACCACACCCAACACATCCGGCACCCCCGCGGCGCCCACCACACCCACCACATCCGGCACCCCCGCGGCGCCCACCACACCCGCCCCCGGCACACCCGGGGTACCCGGCACACCCGGGGTACGCGAACCCCCCGCACACGCACACACCTGACACTCCGACATGGTGACCTTCCCAGACCGGCACCCCACACAGGCGCCCACGACAGGACCGCGCCGCCGCGCACCACACCAGCGCACCCGCACCGGCCATGAGGCTCACCACCTCACCCCTGACACCGCCAACCCAACAGCCCCACACACGAGGCCCTCCCAACCCCACCCGGGGGTCGAACACCTGTACGAATCATGCCACACCCCACCCACACACCCACCCCCAACACACCCACCCCCACACGGCCGGCAAGACGCCCGGCGACGGCACGCGCCACTGTCATCGTGCGCCCGGAAATCTCCGGACGAGTTCAACAAGGCTCAGCCTTGAGTGACCGCGAACCAGCGACCCTCGTTGTCCGCGAAAGCGAAGGAGAAGACCCCCGAATGCTCACCTACCTCGCTCACCTGCACACCGTGGGCTGCAAGGACTCCGTGAGCGGCGTCGAGATCCTCGACGTGGAAGGCGATGGACGGGGTAGCCAGATCAAGACCGGAGGGGTTGTCCTTCATCAGGGCGAGCGGAACCAACTCAAATGCAAACGCCTGATCCGCGAAGCCGACCTGCACAACTGAATGGGATCCGGCCTGCTTGCGCCCCTTCTCGACCATGCCAACCTGCTCGGTCCAGAATCGTCGGCACTCAGCGGCATCGTTCACGTAGAGCACGACATATCCCACCCTCATGAAATCAGCCTAGGCGTCGAAGTCACGCCGGCAGGCGGGAGGACTCGCTGGCGCGAGCGGGGGCTGGGTCCTCCTGGGCGACCCGCGCCCGACCCACCAATCTCGTGCCGACGAAGCCGATGATGAGCGCGACGATGACCCCCACGTCCGATGCCCGCCAGATGGACTGCGGCGGAAACCCAAGGGCATCCAGGAGGAATCCCTGCCACGCAAGAAGGGGGGCTGTGGTGTCGGCGCTCACCAGCCCCCAACCGATGACAGTGCCGGCGATCATGCTGCCCAAGGCGGGCCAGCCCATGGACCCGTACCGTCCCGAGGCGCGGAACAAGTCGGGGCCGGCGTAGTCCCCGCGTCGGGTGATGGCATCAGCGATGAAGGCACCCGCCCAGGCGGCGAGGGGCACGCCCAAGAGGATAAGGAATCCCTCGAATGGGCCGAAGAATGAGCCGGCGAACCACAGCAGGTACAGGCTGCCCAGCACCATGAGCACTCCGTCGATGCCGGCGGCTACCGCGCGCGGGACGCGCAGTCCGAGGGTCAGCAGCGTCAGACCCGAGGAATAGAGGTCCATGGCCCCCGCCCCGGTGGTTCCCAGCGAGACAATCAACAGGAACGGGAGCAGGAGCAGCGCCGACGTCGGCAGCAGGGTGATGAGCGCACCGATGGGGTTGGCTCCGAGCTCCGCCGTGAGACTCGGCTGGGAGGTCACCAGCATCAGCCCGTACACCACCAGGGTGACCGGAACGAGGCTGCCCGCGAAGGTCGTCCAACCGACGATGGCGCGCCCCGAGGAGTTCCGAGGCAGATAGCGGGAGTAGTCCGCACCGCTGTTGGTCCAGCCAAGGCCGAACGCGGCAGCGGCCACCACCATCACTCCGATGATGGCGGCGAAGGAGACCTCACCGACCTGCGTGAGCGCGGACCACTGCACTGTGCCAACGGTGAGTGCGATGAAGACGAGCACCATCGCGATGGACGCAATCGTCACCACCGTCTGGAAGCGGGTCACGAGGCGGAAGCCAAAGACCCCGGCTGTCACGACGGTCAGGACGACAAGAATGAAGACGATCGCCTCAACTGCGATGCCGTGGTACCAGCCGAGCCTGTTGAGGACGGTGGTGGCAGCCATCACGGTGGTGACCACGGCGACGATCTCCCAGCCCACCAGCGTGAGATAGGAGATGAAAGTCGGCACCGAGTTGCCGCGCACCCCGAAGGCTGCCCGGGAGATCACCATCGTCGGAGCGGATGCGCGCTTGCCGGCCAGGCTGATCTGGCCCACCAGGAAGAAGGATGCGATGATCCCCACCGCGGCCGCCAGGGCAGTCGCCAGGAAGCCCATCCCGAAGGCGACAAGCAGACCCGCGATGGAGACGTTGAAAAGCGAGATGCTCGCGGTTGCCCACGGCCAGAAGAGCGAGCGCGGAGTGCCGTGCCGTTCGGCCTCGGGAATGACGTTGATTCCGTTGACCTCGACCTGCAGGGCCGGGGGTGCGATGGCGGGAACCGGGGCAGACACGCGCGAAGACTAGTGCTCCCCGGGGCGGCCCACCCCCCGGGGCGGCCCACCCCCGGGGCGGCTCGCCGGCTACGAAATGAAGTACATGAGGTTCGGCATGAGGAAGCCGGCCTTGAGGTGTCCACGCGACATATCGCTCACTTGATCGCCGATGCTGGCAACAATCCGAAGCCCGGATCGCTCCAGTTGCGCCCGCTCCTGCGCCTTGTACATCGCTGAACTCAACGATTCCTGCGCGGGTGATTGCATGATCAGCCGATCCCAACCCGAGATTCCGCGCTGGCGTAGGCAGTCAGCGGTCGACGAACGCTCCGCCTCAGAGCGCCCGGTGAGCAGGATGACGACAAACCCCTTCCGCTTGAGGGATCGGAACAGCTCCCGCGAGGGTTCGATTGCCGGGCTCTGACACGACTGGACGTAGGCATCCCAGCTGCCCGAGTTCCAGGTGAATCCGGTCCCCTCGTAGTACGGGTAACCGCTGAGGAGCGTGTCGTCGACATCGAATACGACGGTGGCGGCGCACGACGCCGGAGCGCCGCCGCAGTTGTCGGCCACCCACTCCGTGATCCAGGACCGTGCTCTTCTGACGACAGCCGACTGGTCACGCCGCGCCTGACCGGTTGTGTAGTAGTCCTCAATCGCCTGGGAGTTCTGGGGTCCTGCCTCATAATCGGCCGTCCCCATCATCGGCGGCAGATGCTGACTCGTGCCCCAGATGGGCTTGCCTGCAGCCTTCGCGCCTGGGTCGACTCGAACGACCGACCCATGCGCCGCGGGCGCCGCGATGAGGGAGAGGCCGACGGCGACCGATGCGATCGCAACAGACCTGGTGAAACGGGTGAGCCCGGTGCTGAACACCGAACTCACCCGCCCCACTACTTCGTGCCGGTGATGGTGAACTTGCTCGATGCGGCGACGTTCTCGGGCAGCATCAGCATCCCAGCCATCTTCTTGTCGCCGTTGCCCATCACGTACGTCTGCTTGCCCAGTCCGGCGGTGCCGATGCTGAGGGTCGTGCTGAAGCTTCCATTCGCCTGGACGGTCGTGCAGTCGTCCAACTGCTGCCAGCCCGGGACACCCGCCGGCCACGGCTCGTTGCCCAACTTGGCGTTCTTCGATGGCTTGGCGACGTACCGGTACGCGCACAGGGTGTCACCGGGACCGGGGTACGGCTTGTCCTCGCCGATCGTGCTCTTGGATGCGGTCTTGCCGGTGATCGTCACCGTGTCACCGATGGCGAGCGTCGGCGCGCTGGCCTTGGCCTTGTAGGAGTCGTAGGAGATAGCGGCGGCCGGGCCCACGAGGGTGAGCGATGCGGCCGTTGCAAGGACCCCTGCGGCAGCAAGGGCGCGGATGGCGGTACCGGTGCGGCGGGCGGTGCCCGCGGCCGTGATCAAGGTCATGTCGCGAACGGTACACGGCCGCCACCGGCATGCGGGGCTGGCGGACGGGCGCGCCGCCAGGCCCGCCGCGCCGCCCTCACCCCGGCGACGACCAGCGACTCAGCCCCCAACCGGGTGCAGGCACTCGCGGCCCCCCAGATGCGCGCGCAACGCCGCGGGGATGCGCACGCTGCCATCCGGCTGCTGGTGGTTCTCCAACAAGGCCACGATCGTGCGCGTGCTGGCCATCAGGGTGCCGTTGAGGGTTGCCACCGGGCTGGTGCCGTCGGCTGAGCGCATCCGGATACCCAATCGGCGGCTCTGGAATGACGTGCAGTTCGACGTCGACGTCAGCTCGCGGTAGGCGCCCATCGTGGGGATCCACACCTCGCAGTCAAACTTGCGCGCAGCCGACGCCCCCAGATCACCCGTGGCAACATCGATGACCCGGTACGGCAACTCCAGCGCGGTGAGCATCTCCTCCTCGATGGCGAGCATGCGCTCATGCTCGGCAACGGCTCGATCGGGATGAACAACACTGACCATCTCAACCTTGTCGAACCAGTGCACGCGGAAGATGCCGCGCGTGTCGCGCCCATGGGCACCGGCCTCCCGGCGGAAGCAGGAGGAATAGCCGGCGTAGCGCACCGGCAACTGATCGGCGTCGAGGATCTCATCGGCGTGCATCGCCGTGAGCGGCACCTCGGAGGTGCCGACGAGGTACAGGTCGTCCTCAGGCAGGGCATACACGTTCTCGGCGGCCTGCCCGAGGAACCCCGTCCCCGCCATCGCCGGCGGTCGTACGAGGACGGGCGGGATGACCGGCGTCAGGCCGTGCTCCAGGGCCTTCGCCATCGCCATTGCCACGAGCGCGAACTCAAGCAGCGCTCCGACTCCGGTAAGGAAGTAGAACCGGGACCCCGAGACCTTCGCCCCTCGCTCAAGGTCGATGGCGGCCAGCAGCCGTCCGATCTCGACATGATCACGGGGCGGGAATCCGCGGACGGTGAAGTCCGGGGGCGTCCCGGACTGACGGCGGACGACGAAGTCGGCCTCCCCACCCACCGGGGCCGCTGGGTCGACGATGTTCGACAGGGCGTGCATCGCCTCCGTCGCGGCCTCGCTCGCGGTATTGCGGGCCTGCTCGGCGGCGAGGATGCGGGTGGCAAGGGCGTCGCCCTCCGCGCGCAGCACCGCCGCCTGCGCCGCCAGCGAGGGCTCCGCCGACGGGGCGACACCGGTCGCCCCCGCGGCATCGGCGCCGGTCGCCCTGGCGGCCTCCGCCAGCCGAGCCATGATCGGGCCGAGGGCGCGGCTGGTCCTGCGCTGCTCGGCGCGCAGGGAGTCCACCTGAGCCGTGGCTGCCCGCCACTGCTGGTCGGCGGAGAGCCATGCGTCCACCGGTGCCGGGTCATCGCCGCGGGCAACCTGAGAGGCGCGCACCACCTCGGGGGTATCGCGCAGCAGCCTGGGCTCAATCACCCACACAGGTTAGGGCGTGCGATGCCCCTGTTCAGCCGTGTCGGCCAGCTGCGTCGGCCAGCTGCGCGGCGATCATGTCGGTGATGAGGTCGGCGTCCACCTGCCAGTCGACCGGCACCCGGATGGTCTTGCGATTCACCACATAGCCGGTCAGGCGGGGGCGGAACTGGTCGATGATGCCGGCGTCGTAGGGCGCGATCAGCAGGTGCCCCGTCGCAGCGCTCACGCCGAACAGGTAGCGGCCGCCCAGGCGCAGCATGGGGTGGTTCCAGGCGATGACGACCTCGGCGGTGGGGAATCGGTCGGTGAGGACTGCGAAGATTTCGCGCACCGTTGCGGACTTCGTGGCGTCGAGGGCGGCGAGGTAGTCCTCAAGGGTGTCGTAGCGTCGGGCGTTCGTCGACCCGCGGCTGTAGAGGACGACCGCGTTGGCATGTGCGCGACTGAAGCCGTGCGTCTCCTGCAGAAACGCCATCTGCACCGGGTAGCGCTCATCGCTGACCGTGGCCAACTCGCGGAACCAGAACGACATCGGCTTGCCGTATCGCTTCTCAATTGCGGGGAAGAAGGATGCGCGATCCGGATTCGACGCCACGATGCGAGCCTACGGCTGAGGTGCCCGACCCGGGGGCGCGGCCCGCCACCCCGGGTCGCCATACTTCATGGGTGATCGAGACGTCATGGGTGATCCAGCGCCGTGACCGGCGGCCGGATGCCTGATTCCGACGGCCGGATCGTCTGGATCGACTGCGAGATGACCGGCCTGGACACCACCCGCGATGCGCTCGTCGAGGTCGCCGTGACCGTCACCGATGCCGCCCTCAATGAGCTGGATGAGGGCATCGGCCTCGTCATTCGCCCGGCGGACATGTCGGTGCTGGACGGGATGATCGAGGTCGTTCGGACGATGCACGCGGAGTCCGGACTGCTCGCGGAGATTCCGGACGGGGTGCCCTTGGCGGTCGCCGCCGAGCAGGTGCAGGCCTACATCACCCGATGGGTGCCTGAGGCGCGTCGCGCCCCCCTCGGTGGATCCAGCGTTTACGTCGACCGGTTGTTCCTCGCACGCGATATGCCCGCGGTCGATGCGCACCTGCACTACCGGCATGTGGATGTCTCCACCATCAAGGAGCTCGCCCGCCGCTGGTATCCGCGGACCTTCGGCAATGCGCCGCTGAAGACGGGCAACCACCGGGCGCTGGCCGACATCCAGGAGAGCATCGCGGAGTTGCGCTACTACCGGGATGCCGTGTTCGTCACGCCCCCGGGACCCGGTAGCGACCTCGCCAAGGGCTTGGCCGCCCGCCATCAGCGGCCGACGCCGGCACCCCCACCCGCGCCAGCGGAGGCGGGGTAGCCTTTCCTCGGGGCCGATGCCGGCTCCACGGTGGGTGTAGCTCAGCTGGTAGAGCACCTGGTTGTGGTCCAGGATGTCGCGGGTTCGAGCCCCGTCACTCACCCCGACGACGGTTCGGCAGCGCACGGGTTTCCTGACCTGAGGGGCGTTTGTGCCCCTCCGCTGCCCCCGTTCTGCCCACCCACTGCGTTGGGCAGCCGAGGCAACGCGCGACGTCGAGCACTTCCCTCCGTCGTGGCGTGTCACCGCCGACGGCGACCTCGACGATGGCGGATGCATCAACGACGACGGTCACTGGCGATCCGCTCTGCCCGAATCTCCCCCAGTGCGACATCGACGTCCGCGGCACCGTGGGCGGTGAGGAACGATGTGAAGAGGCCGGCGGGTCAGGTCGCCGTGGCCAAGGCCCCGCCATTGGCTGGAGGGGTCCGGCCATCACAGCGCCTGCATCGTCATCCCGTTGTGTCGAGCCACGCGCGCAGTGACCCGGCGGCCGCGAGCGCATCCCAGAAGCGCAGGTGCGCATCGTGCCCGCGTCCAACGACATCGGGTCGGCCAGGCGCCTGTCCGGCACTGGGGACGAAGGATCGCAGCGTCTCCCCCACGTGATCGCGGGTGAGCAGGATCAGGCCGGCGGTGTGACGTGAGGCCATGACGCACAGCCGCCCGGTCTCAAGGTCGAAGGAGGACGGCTCAGTGACCCCAGACAGCGGGTGGACGGCGATCATCACCGGTCGCTCCAGGCCCTGCCAGCGCTCGGGGGTGTCCACCCGCACCTCATTGGCGACCACCCCCAGGGCCGCCGACAGCGCCGCATTCATGATCCGGTGGCTGCTGGTCACCCCGATGTCGGCCGGTCGGACCTGGCGGCGCTGCACGCCCATCCGCAACTCGGCCCCGTCGAGCAGTTGCGCCACCACATCGGATGCGGCGGCCGCCACCAGGTGATCCACCTCCACCGGCGGGCCCGCCACGGGGGTGGGCAGGGTGAGTGCAACCGGCACGCCCAGTGCGAGCGGCTCGGCCCACGCCGCCGCCATCCGCACCGCCCGCGCACCCGGGGGCACATAGGCGTGGAAGTCGAAGTCGTAGAACGGGCGGACGAAGGGAACCGACTCATGCGGCAGGCGACGGCAGGCCGGCAGCGACCCTCGGAAGCACACGCCGGCGAGGGATGGCTCGGCGAGGACGACGTCGGGGGCGGGCAGGTGGGGGGCGCGCGGTGAGGTCTCCCACCGTCGAACGTCGACCGCGACCACCGGCGGGATCTGGCCGGGGTCGCCGATCATGAGGAAGCGCCCACTGATGAGGGCGCACTGCATCAGGTCAGCCCACCCCATCTGCCACGCCTCGTCGATGGCGAGCAGGTCGAATGGATCGGTCACGTTGGTGAGCGACCACTTCGCCGTCGTCGCGACGGTGATGCCGGCGGCCGTGGGCAGTTCGGAGGTCGCCGACACCCACGACACCTCCCGGGGGAAGTCGGGCGCGGGCGCAAGGCCCTGGCTGGCGAAGCGGGTGACCCGGATCTCAGGGTGGCTGCTCACCCACCGGTGGCACACATCATCGGCCTGGCTGTTGGTCTGGGCGGCAACCGCGATGCGCATGCCCCCGGCGGCCAGCTCCGACAGCACCTCGATGAGGGTGTGGGTCTTGCCCGAGCCCGGGGGCGCCTTGATGACGGCGAGCATGCCGCCGGCGGCGAAGTGCTCGACGAGGCCAACCTGCAGGGTGAGGTACTCCGAGTCGATCGCGGCGAGGCTCACACCTCAACCCCGTCCGCTATCTGGACGATGTCGTCGAGGACGAGGTCGACGCGATCGTCGTCCCCGGTGATCTCGATCGGCGCCGTCGGTGCGCCATGGGTGAGCCACGCCCCCGGCCCAGCGGCGGCCGACCAGACGCGCCGACTGCGCCGCAGGGTGAGGGCGGCGGCATCGGCGAGGACGAAGCGCACCGTCATGCCCAGCCACATGTGGTCCATGGGCAGCGCCTGCAGCGGCCCGAGCAGCGGCTTGGTCTTGCGGGCCGTCCACTCGATGGTGACGAGCAGGTCGTCGGCGGAGGCGTTGAGGACGAGGACGATCGCCTCGTGCCCGCGGGAGCCCAGTGGTGCCACCCGGGTGGTCTCCCGCAGGCGGTGCGGCAGGGTGGGGTCGAGACGGAGCACCCAGCGGGGGGCGGTTGACCGGCCGGTGCCGGCGTCGTCCACGCCGAGCACCTGCGCCTGGAACGCCCGGCCGTCGTCGAGGGCCTCCTGGAACAGTGCGTGATCGTGGTGAATGAGGTGCCCGATGTAGCCCTCATCGGCGGCCTCATGAATGAGGTAGCGAGAGGCCGCGGATGAGCCGTGGAAGTCGGTCTCCGGGTGTGCGATGAACGCCGGGCCCTGATCGGGGTCGGCATGACGCTGCTCAATGCGCAGGTACTGGTACCAGAACTCGCGCTGTGACTCGGTGACCAGTGCGGTGACTCCCTCATTGACCGGCCGGTCATCGGCGGTGAGCACCAGGTACGCCTGCTCGGCGAGCCGCCAGCGCCGTCGCACCTCGCCGTCGAGCACGGTCGCGATCTGCGCGGCAGCAGCGGCGGGGTTCCCGTCGGCGCGCCGGGCGTCGTTCCACCGGTCGACCAGGCCGGCCAGTGGCTCGCGCTCGGTGGCCGGGTCCATCGTCGGGGAGACGGTGAGCCGCTCGGCAGCCATGGCCGCGGCGAGGCGCGCCTCGCGGTCACCGTCGGTGGTGAGCCAGCCGAGCACGTACCCCAGATGCGCGGTGCGCACCCGCTGGGCGGGCACGACGTAGGAGGCGGTGAGCAGGGCGCTGGCGTCAACGATGTGCTGGTTGCCCACCCGTGAGGTGTCGCGGAACATCCATCCGGCGATCCGCCCGAAGGCCCGCAGCAGATCACGGTTGGCGCCGCCGAACCGGGTCTGCGAGTAGGTGTATCCGACCTGGTGGAGCATCGCGATGTGCTGGCCGTTCGGCAGCCACACCTGGTGCAGAGCCATGGGGTCGGGGGCGGTGGTGGCCGGGTCGAGATGGGGTCCGCCGGCGCTGAGGTGGGCGATGAGATCCCCGGCGAAGGCCGCGCACAGCCCCGCGACGTCATCGCGGACGCGGCCGTCGGGGACCGAGGCGATGCTGGGTGCCGCACCCGGAGCACCCCATGCGATCGCCCAGGGGCGGGACTCCCCCGCCATCCGGACGAAGGCGACGATGAGCACCTGGTCAGCTGGGGCGATCGCGTGGTGGAGGGTGTCGTAGCGGGGCAGCGGCCGCCCCATGCGCCAAGCCTCGAGGGTCCCGGCCACACCGCGGGCGCTCACCGGGCCTGCGTCAATCTGCGCTGGACGTCGGCTTCCCGGTCATCGGCCGGCGCCACCCCGGCCATCAGGGCCAGCGCGCGGGCGATCGTCATCCCGCCGAGGATGCGCGCGACATCGTCACCGAGGACGCTCGGCTCATCGGCCGCCATCGCCCGGCTGTGGCAGCGGGGGGCGAGGTCGCAGAACGACAGGCACGCCTCCTTGTAGTCGGTTGGGGCGGCGAGGACGCGGGCGATGAGGGTGGGGTTGTCCGCGGCGAAGTCGTCATCACGGACGATGCTCTGCGCAACCTCCTCCAGGCGTGCGAAGCCGCGCTCCGCCCGTCGAGCCTGGTAGGTGAGGTCCTCCCGCGCGCGCACCGACGGTGCATTCGACCCCGGCCAGGTGAAGACGAGGAAGCCGTCATCGGCCGCGGTCACCCGCGGGGTCAGGCCGAGGTGGTCCAGTGCGAGGCCGAGGGCGTGACGGTAGACCCCCGCCTGGGCGCGGGCGGAGGCGAGTTGCCCCGGATCGGTGTGCCCACCGCGATCGGGGAAGACCTTGATCTCACCGACGGTGAGCCGCACCCCCTCGGCGCTGACGGTCACGGCAACGGCGTCGATGATGAGCAGCGCCTCCGGCAGGATCACCCCCTTCGGTATGCGCACCATGGGGGCCGCGACGATCGAGTCGGCCTGCCATGGATCGGCGGCTATCGCCCGCAGCCACGCCTCGGTTTCGAACAGGGCCGCATCAACCCCGGAAACCCGGCTGCCCCCGTTCTGCCGCAACCGCAGATCGAGCAGCCCACGCGAGCCGGCGGGCAGCACGCCAGCACGCTCAAGTGCCGCGCGCAGGGCGGCGGCGTCAGCGGTGAACAGCCCCGCTTCGAATGCATTGCCACGGGCGATGGCGAAGGGTGACTGGCCGAATCCCGGTGCGAGCCCGGCCGCGGACGCGGCCTTGTCGAGGCGCACGTTGTGCACCGCGGACAGGATGTTCGCCTCGCAGGTGGGGTTCTTCGCCCACTGCTCGAAGCGTCCCCGGGTATTGCGTCGCGCCTCCTCGCGGAGCTCATCGACTTCCATGCGTCCTCCCCCGGCCTGGCTGTGCGGCGATCAGACGCGGCAGGCGCGCTCATGGGCGGCATGGGTCACCGGCTCCAGCTGGAATGTGCAGTGCTCAACATCGAACTGCTCGGCCAGGCACTCCCCGAGGGCGTCGAGCAGGCGGGCACCGCCGCCGTCGGCAAGCACCTCATCGGTGACGACGACGTGGACCGACAGCACGGGAAGCCCCGAGGTGAGCTGCCAGACGTGGAGGTCGTGGGCGCCGATCACCCCGGGCAGGCGCAGGATGCCGGCCTGGACGTCCGCGAGGTCGATCCCGCGGGGGGTGGCCTCGAGGAGCACATCAACGGTCTCCCCGAGCAGTCGGAATGCCCGCGGCAGGATCAGCAGGGCCACCGCGGCGGAGGCGATGACGTCGGCGCGCTGCCATCCGGTGGTGATGATGACCAGCGCCGCCCCGATCACCGCGATCGAGCCCAGGGCATCGCCAAAGGCGTGCAGGTAGGCGCCGCGGACGTTGAGGTTCGCGTGGGCGCCGCCGTGGAGCATACCCATGACGATGAGGTTGCCCAGCAGCCCGATGACCGCGAAGACGACCATCTCCACCCCGCGTACGTCGGGCGCCTCACCCCACCGCTGCCACGACTCGATGAGCAGGAACGCCGCCAGCCCGATGAGCAGCATGGCGTTCACCAGCGCTGCGAGGACCTCAGCCCGGTGGTAGCCGTAGGTCCGGCGGGCAGTTGCCGGCCGGGCACTGAGGGTTGCGGCGAGGACGGCCAGACCGATGCCGCTGACATCGGCGAGCAGGTGGCCGGCGTCGGCGAGCAGCGCCAGTGAGCCGGACAGCCATGAGCCAAAGACCTGGACGATGAGGACGATGAGGGTCACCGCCATGGCGACGAGCAGGCGGCCGCGTGCGGAGGGGTGTCGATGGCCGTGCGGCGCGTGGGATCCGCCCATCGGGTCCTCCTCATCTGCCGCGGGGGTGGCGGCGCCTTGGGGTGGGGCGCGCCGGCGGTGGCGCCTTGGGGTGGGGCGCGCCAGTGGCGGCGCCTTGGGAGCCGGCAACGGAAGGCTAGCCCCCGGCCGTTCTAGCCTGTGGCCGTGACGTCACTGCAGCCGCGGCCGGGTCCGCCGAGTCGGCGCGGGATGGCGGTCGTCGGTGCCGTGGTCCTGCTCAGTGTCCTCACCCTGCTCGGGCTGATCCTGCTGTACAACCAGGAGGGCGGCCTGCGGATCACCCGCGAGGGCTCCGCGGCCACGGTGGACGACTACCTGTCGGCCCTCATTGAACCGGTCTCCATCGACTCACTGGGCGACCGCGCCCTCCTCGCGGTGACCTTCACCAGCCATGGCTCACTGACCGACGACGCCGGCCGACTCCGTCAGCCGGTGCGCGTGGTGATCACGACGGCGGACAGCACCACCACCAGCGTGCTGCGCGCCGGTGCGCCACCCGGCTTCGGCACTGTCACCGTCCCGGTCAGCCTCGATGGGACAGCGGCGGACTACCCATTCGACGTCTTCGAGGGCCAGTTCATCATCGGCGCCTACCAGGAGGCGGCAGCCGGGTCGGAGGACTCCGCTCCCACTGCCATCCCCGTGACAATGGACGCCGCCGGCGGCCTCTACGGCTGGACGACAAGCATCGACCTGCCGGCCGGCGCCACCCTCGCCCCCGCGCAGCAGTGGGATCTCACGGGGATCATGACGCTGTCCTTCGAGCGCACGTTCACCACCCGGCTGTTCGCGCTGGTGCTGCTGACCCTCATGGGCCTGGTTGCCGCCGCCTCCCTCTACACCTCGGTGCTGGTGGCCGCCTTCCGTCGGCCGATGGAGGCGATCATGCTGGCGTGGACGGCGAGCATCGTGTTCGCCCTGCCCGTCCTGCGCAATGCCCTGCCCGGGGCGCCACCGATCGGGGCGGCCATCGATGTCTTCCTGTTCTTCTGGGCGCTGCTGGCCGCGATGGCCGCACTCGTGCTGGCCACCGTCACCTGGCTGCGAGTGCGCGCCGCCGAGCTGCGCGACCCCGCGCGACCCGACCCCGCGCCACCCGGTCCCGCGCGGCCACCCGGATCGCCGTGACACAGCGGGGCGGCCGATGGCATCCCCGGCGGCTCGCGGTACGGCTGCGACGACGGCTCAGCGTGCTCATGATCCGGGTGCGGCGCCGACACCTGGTGATCCGGCGCATCGCCCTGACCACTGCGGCGGTCGCTGCGGCGCTGCTCCTCGCCGAGGCCATCCCCTTCACCTCCCCGGTCGTAGCCGGGATCACCGCACTGATCTCGGTGCGGCCCTCGATCTACTCCTCGGTCACCGACGCCGGGCGACTGCTCATCGGGACGGTGATCGGAGCGGGCATTGCCATCGGCATGTGGGCGTGGCTGGGCTACCGGTTCTGGATCGTCATCGCCAGCATCCTGCTTACGCTGATCGCGTCGGCCCTGCTTCGGCTCGGTGATCATGGGGCGCTCAACATGACGATCACAACCCTGCTCGTCCTGGGACCTGGCTCCTCCATTGATGAGGGGCTCGGACGGATGGCCTCGACGGTGCTCGGCGTGGCGATCGCACTGCCGATCTCATTCGCGATGCTCCCGACCACCCCGGTGCAGCGAGCGCACGCGGATCTCGCGCGCATCGCCACTCGCGCCCGGAACCTGCTGGTCGACATGTCGGAGGGGCTGGCGGCGGACACCCCCGTGGAGGTTCGTCAGCGCTGGGTTGCCATCACCGATCGGCTCACCGCCCGGCTGGTGGAGATCGCCGACGAGGTCGCCGAGGCGCGGGCGTGGGTGCGCTGGTCGCCCCAGGCGCGAGCCGCCGACGGGGCTCGCGTTGCCGCCCTGTACACCTCGACCACGCAACTGGTGGCGGCGGTCACCCAGATCACCCGGACTCTGGACGCCGCCCCCATCGGGGTGCTACTGCCCGGGGACCTGCTCATCGACGTGCGCCGAATGCTCGCCGCGGCCGGGGGGGTCGTCGGCCTCGGCGATTCCCCGGGTGGGCGGCAGGTGACGGACAGCGGCGCCCAGCGACGGGTGCAGGAACTGCAGGCGGCACGCCGGGAGGTGGCGACATCGATGCGCGAACTTGAGCAGACCGCTCCGATGGTCCTCTCCGGCGCCCTGCTTGCCGGAGTGGAGCAGTTGGCCGAGGCCGTCGAGATCGACACCCTGCGGCCCGGAGCAGCAGCGACGGCCGATCCCGATGAGCCAGCCGACCGGATACGCTGAGCTCGCGCACCGCTAGCTCAACTGGCAGAGCAGCTGACTCTTAATCAGCGGGTTCGGGGTTCGAGTCCCTGGCGGTGCACAACCGACCTCAGAGGTACAGCCCCGTCGTTCCCGTTGCCGCCGCCTCGGCATCGCCCTCCGTCGCCACCGCGTGAATGTCCCGCTCCCGCATCAGCAGGTAGCTGCGGCCGCCGATCTCAACCTCCATCCGGGTTTCCGGGTCGAACAGCACCCGCGCACCCGCTGCCACCGTGCGGACATTCGGCCCGACCCCGACCACATCGGCCCACACCAGCCGGGTACCCAGCCGCGCGGTGGCGGGGATGACGATGCCGCTGGTGCTGCGGCGCTCCCCGTCCTCGGTGTCCTCCGACACGAGGATCCGGTCATGGAGGAGTCGAATGGGCAGCTCTCCGGCGCCCCCCGCGCGCCGGCTCAGAGCAGGCGCCGCAGGACGATGAGACCGACGACAACGCCGACGGTCGCCGCGACGCGCGGGATGCGGAGGAACCCGTCCTCATCAACGTAGAAGCCGCGCACGACCTGCACCGCACTCTGCGCGATCCCCGCTGGCGTCGCAGCCTGCTCGAGTTGGCCGATCCGGTCAGCCAGCCGCTCGCGGGTGACCCGGATCTCCTCCTCGACGACGGACACCCGCGGCACCGGCATGCCGCCAGCCTACGGGGCGACGATGCGCGGGTCGAACCCGAATGGCAGCTCAAGCCGATGGGCGGCCATCAGCGCCGGATTGGCGAGCAGGTCGCCGGTGGCGCCGTCGGCGACGATCACGCCCTCACTGAGGACGACCGCACGCGGGCACAGCTGCAGGGCGTAGGGCAGGTCGTGGGTCACCATGAGGATGGTCACGTCCACCTCGGTGAGGATCTCGGCGAGTTCCCGTCGGCTCGCTGGGTCGAGGTTGCTGCTCGGCTCATCGAGGACGAGGATCTCCGGCCGCATGGCGAGCACGGTGGCCACCGCAACCCGGCGGCGCTGGCCGAAGGAGAGGTGGTGCGGGGGTCGATCGGCGAAGTCCGCCATGCCGACGCTGGCCAGCGCCTCGGTGACCCGCTGCTGCAGCGCCTCCCCGCGCAGGCCGAGGTTGGCCGGGCCGAAGGCGACGTCCTCGCGCACGGTGGGCATGAACAACTGGTCATCTGGATCCTGGAAGACGATTCCCACCCGGCGGCGGATCTCCGGCAGGTTCACCCGGTCAACCGGCAGGCCGGCGACGGTGACCGTGCCATGGCCGGCGGTCAGGATCCCGTTGAGGTGCAGCACGAGGGTCGTCTTGCCCGCACCATTCGGTCCGAGCAGGGCGACCCGTTCACCGCGGTCGATGGTGAGGTCGACCCCGAACAGCGCCTGGTGGCCGTCGGGGTAGGCGAAGGCCAGCCGCTCCACGATCAGGGATGCGGGTGGCATCCGGGGTGGGCCGGTCGCGGCCATGGCCGGGGTCGGCAGCCCGTTGGCGGCGGGGGCGACCGGGGCATGGGAGTGCGTCATCTGCTGCACCGTGGGCATCGTCCCGGTGAAGCCGCGACTGAGCATCGCCAGGTACACCCGCTCACCGCGTTCATAGGCGCGCACGAACAGCGCACCCGCGGCAGCGGCGATGACCCGCCACTGGCGCGGCCCCCGGGCGGTGAATCCGCGGGACTCCCGGGCGATGCGCATCCGCCGCATCTGGTCGAGGACGACGGTGGTGTAGCGGACCATGAACCCGGCGATCTGGACGAGCACCGCGGGCACCCGCAGCCGAGTGAGCCCATCGAGCAGTTCCCGGACCGGGGTGGTCGCGGCAAGCAGGATCGAGCACAGCACGCCGATCGTGGCCTTGGCCAGGACCGATGCTCCGGCCCACAGTCCCGGCTCCGACAGGGAAAGCCCGAGCACCTCGATTCGCGGTGGGGACCCCACGACGGGCATGGCCAGGGCGAAGACGACGAAGGGCACCTCGATGAGCATCCGTCGGGCGACCAGCGGTGCCGGTAGTCGTGCCGCCGCCATGAGCGACAGGACGATCGCGGCGTAGCACGGGAACGCCCACCAGACCTCGATGGGGGTGCTGACGACGACAAGGAGGAACCCGAGGATGGCGAGGAGTTTGAGGTGAGCCGGGATCGTGTGCACGGCGCTGTGGCCGTGCACATAAAGGCCCTCAGCGCCGTGCGGGTGTCCCGCGCCCACGCAGCAGGAGCCAGAACAGCCCGAACCCGACGGCCGCGGTCACGATGACCCCGAGGATGCCAGCGAGTCCGACCGACAGTCGTGGATCCCCCACCCCGGCGATGCCGTAGTCGGCCAGGGGTGAACCCGCGACCGCACTGTCCTGTGCGGTGTCGAGGAAGCCCTCCTGTTCGGCGACGAACTCAAGGCCGTCCGGGGAGGCACTTGCGTAGTGGCTGACGATGCCTGCGATGAGCAGGCTCACCAGCAGCCCCAGGACGATGAAGACGGTCACGCTCAGTCGACGGGACATCGCTCACACCCCCTTCGGGGCACGCGCGGGGGTGAGGGTGAGCATGCGCTCGGGCAGTAGGCCGCGGGCGCCGAAGACAAGGTCGGGCCGGAGGGCGAGGACGGCGGCGACGACCAGGGCGGTGACGATTCCCTCGATCACCCCGATCACCAGGTGCACGCCCACCATTGCGGTGAAGACCGTGGCCAGCGGGACCGCGCCGGTGCCCCCGAGGGCGAACTCGACGACGAAGGCAAGGGCGGCCACCGGCACGCTGAGGAACCCGGCGATCCCCGCCGTGATGATCACCGACAGGGGGGATTTCGGCAGGAGGCGCGCGAGCAGGGAGAACACCAGCCACGACACCGCCACTGCCACCAGGGCGAGGTTGGTGATGTTGAGACCCAGTGCGATCAGCCCGCCGTCGGCGAAGAACAGCGCCTGCACGACGAGCACGACGGTGAGGGCGAGCACGGCCGCCCAGGGGCCGATCAGCACCGCCGCCAGCGCCGCGCCGATGAGGTGGCCGCTGGTGCCGGCCGCCACCGGGAAGTTCAGCATCTGCATAGCGAAGATGAACACGGCGGTGAGGCCGGCCATTGGGATGAGGGAGTCGTCGAGCTGGCGGCGGGCCCCGCGCAGGGCGAGGGCGATGCCGAGGACGGCGATCACCCAGACCGCCGCGGACGTGGGCACGTCGATGAAACCGTCGGGAATGTGCAGCGCCGGACGCATGGGTCGACCCTAGGGGTCGGCTCGGGGAGGGCGCAACCGCGGCGGGCCAGCGGGGCCGGGCGGGTATGCGAGGCTTGCGCCCAGCGCGGAAGTGGCGGAACTGGCAGACGCGCTGGACTTAGGATCCAGTGCCTTCGGGTATGAGGGTTCGAGTCCCTCCTTCCGCACCGCAGGGCGGTAGCGTTCGCACCCATGCTCATCACACGGACCCCGCTGCGAATCTCCCTCGGGGGCGGCGGCACGGACCTGCCGAGCTACTACGCCCACCACGGGGGAGGGTTCCTCGTCACCGCCGCGATCACCAAGTACGTCTACATCGCGGTACACGAGAACTTCGTCGACCGCTACTTGCTGAAGTACTCCCGGATCGAGGATGTCGCCGCCCTCGATGAGGTGGCCCACCCGTTGATCCGGGAGGCGCTGCGCCTGACGGACACCCCCGCCCGCATCGAGATCTCGTCCATGGCCGACATCCCCGCCGGGACCGGACTGGGCAGCTCCGGGACGTTCGCTGTCGGCCTGCTCAAGGGCCTGCACGCCTACGGCCACCGGCATGTCGCCAACGCCGAGATCGCCGAGCAGGCCTGCCGCATCGAGATCGACATCCTCGGTGAACCGGTGGGCAAGCAGGATCAGTACGCCGCGGCGATCGGCGGGCTGATCGCCATGGCGATCGAGCCCGATGGCACCGTCACGACCACGCCACTGGCACTGACCCCGGCGGTGCGCGAGGAGTTCAGCGACCACCTCATGCTGTTCTACACCGGGGTCCAGCGCAGCGCCTCGGCTGAGTTGCGGGAGCTGGCGACGACAACGGGACCGGGCACGCCCAGCCCGTCCATGGTGCGCAACCTCACCGATGTGCGGGATGCCGGCCATGCGGCCGCGGCAACCCTCACCGCCGGTGACCTCGACCGGTTCGGCCAGATGCTCACCGAGCAGTGGCGGCTGAAATACGACCGAGCCCCCTCGGCAATCCACGATCAGGTCGATGACTGGATCCGCGCCGGGATCGCCGCCGGGGCCCATGGGGGGAAACTGGTCGGCGCAGGGGGTGGCGGATTCCTGCTGTTCTACGCTCACAGCAAGCCGCCGCTGCGGGCGGCGATGCGCGACCGCGGCCTGCGGGAAGTGCCGTTCACCATCGACTACCTGGGGTCCACCGTCCTCACCTGAGGCGCGGGGACGGCACCGGGGCACACACCGGGAGGGATGCCGTGGCCATCAGCCATGCCGTCGTCCTCGCCGGTGGCTTGGGGACCCGGATCCGCGATGCCCTCGGGGACACCCCCAAGGCGCTGGCGGATCTCGACGGTGAGCCGCTGATCCAGTGGAAGCTGCGGGAGCTGCGCCGAGCGCGCGTGAGTGAGGCCACCCTGCTCACCGGGCACGGCAGCGACCCAATCCGCGACTGGTGCGCCACCGCCCATGTGGATCTGCCGTCGGTGACCCTGCGCGATGACGGTCCGGTGCTGCTGGGCACCGGGGGGGCGCTGCTGGCGGCCCTGCCCGACCTGCCACCGGAGTTCTACCTCACCTACGGCGACACCCTGCTGGCGGAGGAGTACGCCCTCCTTGACCGCGCTCGCGCCCGCGCCAGCACCCCCTGTGCCCTGATGGTCACCGCCCGGGTGGGCGCCGCGGACCGGGTGAACACCGCGATCGGCGATGGCCTGGTTCGCGTCCACCACAAGCGCGGTGGCGACGCGTCCCTGACCCACCTCGACTACGGCGTGATGCTGCTGACCCGGGCAACGCTGACGGCGACGGCAACCTCCCTCGGCTCCCCCACCGGGCCACTGGACCTGTCGGTGCTGCTGGAGCGGCTGGCGGAGGCGGGCGTGCTCGCTGCCGCAGTGACCGCCCTGCCGTATCACGAGATCGGGTCGGCCAGCACCCTCACGGCGACCCGTCAGTGGGCAAGCGGTCAGCCTCGGCAATTGCCACCACCGCGCTGAGGGTGTCCGGGACGGTGATCGTCGGCCGCAGGTCGGCAGGCGGGTCACCGGCACTTGAGGGCAGCCACGACTGGAACGTCTCGACGAGGACGGACCGGCAGCCGGCCCGCTGCGCCGCGAGGATGTCGACCCACCGGTCGCCGATCAGCCACGAGTGCGCGAGGTCCAGGCCGAGATCGACCGCGGCGTCCTCGAGCATCCCGGGCGCCGGCTTGCGACAGCGGCACCGATCGGCGGTGACGTGATAGCAGACGTAGATCCGCTCGATCGCCGGCGCCTGTTCGCCAAGCCAGCTGTGGATGCGCTCAACTGACTGCCGGGTGATGAGACCACGTCCGACATCGGGCTGGTTGGTCACCACCGCGATGGCGTAGCCGAGGGTGCGCGCGCGCTCGACGGCGGCCAATGCGGTCGGCAGCAGCCGGTAGCCGGCGAGGTCCGGCGGTGGTCCGGGGGCGCCGTTGATGAGCACCTGCTCGTTCAGCACCCCGTCCCGGTCAAACAGGATCGCCCGGCGTCGGGTCACGGACCGGGGACCTGCCGGCGAAGGGTGAAGGCATCCGGGTCGGCGAGCGCCGATGGGTCAGCCTGCCACTGCCGCCAGGGATCCCAGACCGCGGCGATGAGTCGGCCGGTGAGCCCGGGGATGTCGGTGCGCAGGAGGAAGTCGATCGCGGCAACCGCATCGGGGGTGCGATCCTCGCCAGTGGCCTTGGCGGTGACCATGCGCTGGTAGAAGGCAGCGTCGACGACCTCGGGTCCGGCGGCGAGGAGTTCATCGAGCATGTCGGTGGCGAGCAGGCCGGGGGCGATGGCGTTGACCGCCAGCCCGGACCCGGCGACCTCGCGGGCGAATGTCTCAACCAGGCGCACGACCGCCGCCTTGCTCGCCGCATAGGCCGAGAGCGTGGGCTGGGGGGCGGTGGCGCCGCCGCCGCTGAGGACGATGATCCGGCCACGCCCAACCGGGCCCATCACCCGGGCCGCGTGACGCAGGACGGTGAAGGTACCGGTGACGTTCGTGGCGATCGTGCGCTCCCACTCGGCGGCGGCCACCGAGCTGACCGCACCGAAGGGTCCGTAGCGTGCGGCGAGATGGACCAGCCCAAGGGGGACGCCGAACCGCTCGGTGGCCGCGGTGAACAGGTGGGCGACGGAGTCCGCGTCGGCGACATCGACGGTTACCGCATGCACCTGGCCACCGGCGGCCGTGAGCTCGGCTGCGATCGCGTGCAGCCGGTCCGCTGAGCGCGCCCCGATCGTGACCTGCCAGCCGGTTGCCGCGAGGTGACGTGCAACCGCCTCGCCGAGCCCGCGGCTGGCGCCGATGAGCAGGGCGTGACCGGTCTGCGGAGGTTCAGCGGTCACCGGGTCGGTGCCGGGGGTGCCGCGGGGGGTGGTGGTGCTCACCGCTGCCATCGGGTGCTCCTCATCACTGGGGGAGGGGATTCGCTGCCGGGGTGGGGATCAACGGGTGGGGTGGGGATCAACGGCCGGGGTGGGGATCAACGGCCGGGAGCGCGGCGCTGGCAACGCGTCCGGGAGCCAGCACCCGGATCCGCTGCGGCCGGTCGAGCCCGGCCAGCTCGAGGGCACCGACGGCGTCGACGACAACGGGGGGGTCAGGGTGGTCACAGACCCGCCGCCACAGCTCGCCCAGCGCCGGATCATCCGCGCACAGCACGATCACCCCCACGGCGGCGGGGTCGATGGCGGCAGGGTGGCGCAGGTCGACCCCGGCGAGGCGTTCCGGCAGGGCGCTCACCCGGCTGTCACCGGCGAGGACACCCATCCCAGCCGCGCCCAGGGCGTCGAGCACCTCGACCCCGTAGCTGCGCCGCAATGTGTCGGTGCCCGCCTTGTAGGCCAGCCCGACGACGGCCACCGCCGCGCCCGGTCGTCCGGCGGCGATCGCCTGCTCGACCGCCCACCGCTTATGGGCATCGTTGCTCGGGAGCACGGCCGCGGTGATCGGCATCGCCACCGCCCCGGCGGCTGCGAGGTGCTGCAGGTAGTTCACATCGCGAGCGAGGGTGCCGCCGGCGATCGGGCCACCCGGGCGCAGGTACGCCCGGGGGCCGATCCGGGGATCGCTGGCAAGGGCGCGGTGGACGTCACCGGCATCGGCACCGGTGGCATCGGCCAGCCGGGCGAGCTCATTGGCGTACGCAACCGACAGGGCGAGGAAGCCGTTGAGGGCATGCTTGCTCAACTCCGCCGAGCGCCGCGACATCACCAGCTGCTGCGCCCCGCAGCCGCTGAGCGCATCGGCCACCACCTGCGCGGCGTGCGGGTCGTCGCTGCCGATGACCACACGCTGCGGCTGGCGGAATGCGGTGAGGGCGGTGCCGAGGCGGAGGTTCTCCGGGGAGCACACCAGGCGCACCCCAATACCCGGGTGGACCAGTTCCGCGGCTGCGGCGATCCGGTCACCGCAGCCCAGTGGCAGCTGCGAGGAGTACGCCAGCACGGTGCCTGCCGGCAGGTGGCGCAGGCACTGGGCGATGAGGTCCAGGACGGCGCCGGTGTCGGCCTGATCACTGTCGTCCACGGGGGTGTCGGCGGTGATCCAGACGCAGTCGAAGGGCCCCGCGGCCAGATCCTCGAGGTCGGCGCTGAACTGCAGCCGGCCGGCGTCGACCATGGTCGCGATCAGCTCGGCCAGGCCGGGCTCCGCCACCGGCGGCCGGCCTGCGCGGTAGTCGGCGATCCGCCGGGGGTCGGGGTCGAGGGCAAGGACGTCGTGGCCGAGCTCGGCCAGGCCGGTGGCGTAGACCGAACCCAGGTGCCATAGGCCGACGGTCGCGATGCGCATGCCTCAGCCCCCCGCAGCCGGATGGGTGTCGCGTGCGTCCGGTGCAGGGGTGTCGGGCCCGCGCGATTGGGCGAGGACGGATGCGAGCGACCGCAGGGCCTGTCCGCGGTGGCTGAGGCCATCCTTCTGCTCCGGCGTCAACTCAGCAGTCGTGACGGCATGCCCCGCGGGGGCGAAGATCGGGTCGTACCCGAAGCCCCCGGTACCGGCGGGTGTGCGGACGATCCGGCCGGCGAGCTGCCCCTCGCAGACGAAGACCTCGCCCGAGCCCGGATCGCAGTAGGCCGCAGCGCAGACGAACTGCGCGGTCCGTCGTGTCTCGGGCACATCCCGCAGCTGATCCAGCAGCAGGGCGACATTGGCCACATCGACCCCCCCGGGATGCGCCACCCCGAAGCGGCCCGACCACCGCGCGGAGAGCACGCCGGGCATGCCGTGGAGGGCATCCACGCACAGCCCGCTGTCATCGGCGACGACCGGCAGACCCGACCACTGCGCCCACTGCTCGGCCTTGAGCACCGCATTGCCGGCGAAGGTCGCCGCGTCCTCGCGGACCGTCGGCGCGGCCCCCAGCTCGGTGAGGTCTCCCGGCAGCAGCAGGGTGCGGCTGAGTCCGGCAGCCTGCAGGATGCGCATGAACTCCGTGCGCTTGCCCGGGTTGGTCGTGGCCACCAGCAGCGGTGCGGTCACCGGCGGAGGGCGGCCTGCTGTGCTGCGGTGAGCATGCCGATCCCGGTGGCGGCGAGGTCCAGTAGCCCATCGAGTTCGGCCCGGGTGAACGGGGCGCCTTCAGCGGTGCCCTGGACCTCGACGAAACCCCCGGAACCGGTCATGACGACGTTGAGGTCGGTGTCGGCTGCGGCATCGTCCTCGTAGTGCAGGTCGAGGCAGGCGACACCGGCCACCAGCCCGACGCTGACCGCCGCAACCGAGTCGCGCAGGGCGGGCCGCCCCGCCGGGACGATGCCCTCGCGCTGCGCCCAGCTGATGGCATCGGCGAGGGCGACGTAGGCGCCGGTGATGGCGGCGGTCCGGGTGCCGCCATCGGCTTGCAGGACGTCGCAGTCGACGGCGAGGGTGACCTCGCCCAGGGCGGCGAGGTCGACCACCGCACGCAGGCTGCGGCCGATCAGCCGGCTGATCTCATGGGTTCGGCCACCGATGCGTCCGCGCACGGACTCCCGATCCGATCGCGTGTGCGTGGCGCGCGGCAGCATCGCGTACTCCGCGGTCACCCACCCCTCGCCGGTGCCGCGCCGCCAGCGGGGCACGTCGGCGGTCACGCTCACCGCGCACAGCACCCGGGTGCGACCGAAGCCGACCAGGCAGGAGCCCTCGGCGTGGTCCAGCCAGCCGCGCTCGAAGTGGACGGGCCGGAGATCCAGCGGCCCCCGGCCGTCACTGCGCACATCAGGCACCCTAGGGCGTGGCCGGGACCCCCGAGACGGCGAGGTGGCTGACACCGTCCACCTCCGGTCCGAGGAATCGACGGGCGAGGACGGCGAAGGCCGCCGGGTCACCGGTGGCGAGGAACTGGCGGTCCGGCTCCGCAATGCCCTCGGCGAGCAGGGAGGCATCGGCGAGCACCCGGTAGAGCGCCTGTGCGGTCTGCTCGGCACTGGACACCAGCGTGACCGACTCACCGAGCACCAGGGAGATCGGTCCGGCCAGCAGTGGGTAGTGGGTACAGCCGAGCACGACGGTGTCGACACCGCTGTCCCGCAGGGGAACGAGATACTCCCGGGCAACCGCCATCACCTCGGGCCCGCTGGTGAGGCCTCGCTCAACGAGCTCGACGAACCGGGGGCAGGCCCGGCTCATCACAGTCACCTCGGCGACGGCGAGGGCATCGTCGTAGGCCCCGCTGGTCACCGTTGCCTGGGTGCCGATCACGCCGATGCGCCCACTGCGGGTCACGGCGGCTGCCCGGCGCGCAGCCGGTCCGATGACCTCGATGACGGGGACCGGATAGCGCTCCCGTGCATCCCGCAGGGTTGCCGCACTGGCGGAGTTGCAGGCGATGACAAGCGCCTTCACCCCCCGAGCGATGAGCGCATCCATGATCGCGAGCGCATGGAGGCGGACCTCGGCGATCGGCAGCGGGCCGTAGGGACCATTGGCGGTGTCACCGACGTAGACCAGCGACTCCTGGGGCAGCAGGTCGATGACCGCCCGGGCGACGGTCAGCCCGCCCACCCCGGAGTCGAGCATCCCGATCGGCGCCCGCCGGTCGGTCACGCCCACAGCGACCCCGACAGTCGCGCCACGGCCGTGGCGAGGTCCCCCTCGTAGGCACCCGTGGAGAGGTATTTCCAGCCACCGTCGCAGACGATGAGGGCGATCTCGGCGGCTTCCCCGGCCCGCTGTGCGCGACCGGCGGCGGCCAGGGCGGCGTGCAGGATCGCCCCGGTGGACAGTCCCGCGAAGATCCCCTCCCGGTCGAGCAGCTCGCGGGTGCGGCGGACGGCGTCCTCGGCGGTCACGCTCACCCGGCCGGTGAGCACGCTCGGGTCGTACAGCTCGGGCACGAACCCCTCATCGACATTGCGCAGCCCGTAGACGGTCTCGCCGTACCGCGGCTCGGCCGCGATGATCTGCACCCCCGGGCGGTGCTCCCGCAGGAAGCGTCCAGTGCCCATGAGCGTGCCGGCGGTGCCCAGGCCGGCGACAAAGTGGGTGATGTCGGGCAGGTCGGCCAGAATCTCCGGTCCGGTCGTCCGGTAGTGGGCCAGTGCATTCGCGGGATTGCCGTACTGGTAGAGCATGACGTACTCCGGATGGTCCGCGGCGATCTGCCGGGCACGGGCGACCGCGGTGTTCGATCCGCCCTCAGCCGGCGAGGCGATGATCTCGGCGCCCCAGCTGCGCAGCAGTGACACCCGCTCGGCCGAGACGTTCTCCGGCATCACCACGATGAGCCGGTAGCCGCGCAGGCGCGCGATCATCGCCAGGGAGATCCCGGTATTGCCACTGGTGGGCTCGAGGATGGTCGACCCCGGTGTGAGCAGGCCGCGCTGCTCCGCATCGAGGACCATCGCAGCCGCGGCGCGGTCCTTGACCGATCCGGTCGGATTGCGGTCCTCAAGTTTCGCCCACAGGCGCACCTGCGGGCTGGGGGACAGTGTCGGCAGCCCGACCAGCGGGGTGTTGCCGATCGCCGACAGCAGACTGGGCTCGCGCACGACCTCAGGCCGCGGGGTGCCCCGGGGCGCCGAGCCGTTCGGCCTGCCCGCCGGCGACTGCCGGCAGAACCGTCACCACATCACCATCAGCCACCGGCGTTGCCAGCCCATCGAGGAAGCGGACATCCTCGTCATTGAGGTACACGTTGACGAACCGGCGCACGGTGGCTGCCTCGACAATGCGCTCGGCGATCCCCGGGTGCGCGCTGTTGAGGGCATCGATGACCTCCCCCAGCGTCTGCCCCGCGACAGCGACGGTCTTCGCGCCGTCGGTGAGCGGACGCAGGATGGTCGGGATCTCGACGGTGACCGGCACCCGACCAGCCTACGACGGCTGCGGGTCGGCGAGGACATGGACCGGCTCCTCGGTCACGTGGCCCTCGACGATCCGGAAGGAGCGCACCTCGACCGGACCCGGGCCGTTGTGGCAGTCCCGCGTGGAGACGATCAGATAGTGCGCCGCAGGGTCGCCGGCGTAGGCGATATCGGTCGGCGAGGGGGCGGCCTCGGTTGCGGTGTGGGAATGGTAGATGACGACGGCGCGCTCATCCGCGGCCGTCAGCGCCCGGTGCAGCCGGATCAGCTCACCGGATTCGAACTCGTAGAAGGTGGGGGAACGGGCTGCGTTGAGCATGGGGATGACGCGCTCAGGACTGTCCTGCGCGGCGGGACCGGCGATGACCCCGCAGGCCTCGTCGGGGTGATCGGCGCGGGCGTGGGCGATCACCTCGGCGAGCAGCGATGCCCGAATCCGCAGGCCCGACACGACTGATGGGCCCTCCGCTTGCGCAATCGGCCCCATAGGAGGAAAGTATGGCCGGCCTGTGCACGCAGGTCGGCGGCCGCCACGGGGTAGGCCGTCATGTGCACCACCCCGTCGTCAGCCGGAGGTCGCCGCCACCGCACGGGTTCTCGCCGGTGGACCGCGTCGCGCCGTTGACCAGCAAGAGGAAAGGAAATGCAATGCAGGTAGCCACTGAACTGTCCTATGCATCGTTCCAGACTGTCTACAACGTGCTGTCGTTCGCTCTCGCATCAATGATCTTCACCGCCCTGTTCCTGCTCATCTCCCAGGGCCGGGTACTGCCCCGCTACCGCAATGCCCTCGTCGTGTCGGCGACGGTCTGCGGGATCGCGGCGTATCACTACTTCCGGATCTTCGACTCCTTCCGCGATGCCTACATCGCCGGTGGGGCCGGCCAGCCGCTCGGGGCCGACGGCCTCGGGGGCCTTACCTACGCTCTCGTCGCCGGCGACGGCTTCAACGAGGGCTACCGGTACGTCGACTGGCTGCTGACCGTCCCACTGCTGCTGTTCGAGACCATTGCGGTGCTCGCACTGGCACGGTCGGACGCCCGCTCGCTGCTCAACCGGCTGATCCCCGCGTCGGTGCTGATGATCGTGCTCGGCTACCCCGGCGAGATCAGCTCGGATGTCACCGCGAAGCTCGTGTGGGGGACGCTGTCGACCATCCCCTTCATCTACATCCTCTATGTGCTCTTCGCTGAATTGAGCAAGTCGCTCGACCGCCAGCCCGCCGAGGTGCGCGGATCGGTGGGACGCCTGCGGATCCTGCTCATTGCGACGTGGGGCGTGTACCCGATCTCCTACCTGTTCCCGGTGCTCGACTCCTTCGGGCTGGCCTGGTTCGGCGGTGAGGAGTCCTTCGTCCTGCGGCAGGTGGGCTACTCGATCGCGGACGTGCTCGCCAAGTGCCTCTACGGTCTGGTGATCTACAAGATCGCCCGACTGAAGTCCTTCGCCGACAGTGCGGAGTTCGCGGCATCCGAGGGCGAGGCACCCTCCTCGGAGAAGCAGGCCGCGTAGGTCGCCGCCACCCCGGGACGACGCCGGGTGGTGTGAGACTGTGGGGGGGGCAGGTGCCCCCCCCACAGTCATGTCTGGGGGCGCTGGCCCATTGCGGGATCCTTCCCCTACGCGGGGTCCTCCCCCGTTGCGAGGTCCTCCTCCGCCGTCACCATCACCTCGATCAGATGACCCTGCACCGCGGTCAGCCAGTCATAGAGCTCCGCCATTGGCTCCGGATCGGCCTGCGGGTCACCGACCGGATCCGCCGCCGGGTCGGCCTGCTCGACCCCCAGGCCCATCCGCTCACCGAGGATGAGCCGGATGTCATTGAGGCACGCCACCCACGTCCGCGCCTGGCCCGCGGTCACCTCGCCGCCGGCACCGAGGGCGTCCAGCACCGACTGCGCATCGCCCAGTTTGCGTTCGCGCAGGTCAGCCTGGGTGTAGCGCCGAAAGTCGTCGGAGGCCTCCGCGTCATCGGGGTAAGCATCGGGGAACAGCCGGGCGAGGGCCGGATCCGCTGGCGCGCGGGCTGCGGCCCCGATGCCGACCTGCGCCCACAGGGGATCCGGACTTCCCTGGTCGGCATCCGCTCCATCCACCCCCCGGAGCAGCTCCACCAGTTGCGTCACCAGCGAGGCCAGCACCCGCGACTGCAGCTCGGACAACGACAGCACCACCTCATCCGCGGGAATCATCGGCGCGGGCGACTCACTCGGCCGCCCGGCGGGCTACTACTCATCGCGCGCGAGGGTCGCCCAGAGGCCGTATCCATGCAGCGCCGTGACATCCCGCTCCATCTCCTCACGTGTGCCGGAGTTCACCACCGCGCGGCCCTCATGGTGGACGGTGAGCATCAGGCGGTGAGCCTTCTCCTTCGGATACCGGAAGTACTCCATGAACACCATCGTCACGTACGTCATCAGGTTGACCGGGTCATCCCAGACGATGCACACCCAGGGTCGCTGAGGATCTGCCTGCAGTTGACCGACATCGATGGTCTCGCGCTCGATCGCCGGCGCGACGCTCATTGCCCAATCCTGCCGTACGGTCCGCCCAGGGCCAGTGGCACCGGAACGTACGCTGCTGCCCGTGGCCCCCGCCGATCACCTCCTGGCGCGACTGCGCGCTGAGGCGATCGGGGAGGGCACACCGATCACCACGCCATTCGGGGTGCGACCAATCGTGTACGCGGACTACACCGCATCAGGTCGTGCACTGGGGTTCATCGAGGATGCGATTCGCAGCCGCGTGCTGCCGCGGTATGCGAACACCCATACCGAGTCCAGCCTCACCGGACGACACACGACCATGCTGCGGGAGGACGCCCGCACGATCCTCCATCGGGCTCTCGGTGGGGAGCCTGACGTCAGCGTGATCTTCTGCGGCTCTGGGTCAACCGCCGCAATCGACCGCCTGATCGGGGTGCTCAACCTGCGGGTGCCGGCAGATCTGGACGCCAAGTACCGGCTGACCTCCCTGATCCCGGCCGACCAGCGGCCGGTCGTCTTCGTCGGACCCTTCGAGCATCACAGCAATGAGCTGCCGTGGCGGGAGTCCATCTGCGATGTCGTGCGCATCGACGAGGACGACACCGGTCACATCGACCTCGCTGCCCTGGCGGCCGCCCTGCGCGCCAACGCCGATCGCCCACTGCGCATCGGCGCCTTCAGCGCGGCGAGCAACGTCACCGGGATCCTCAGCGACACCCACACCATCAGTGCCCTGCTGCATGAGCATGGAGCGGTCGCCGTCTGGGACTACGCAGCCGCTGCCCCGTATGTCGACCTGAGCATGCGCGCCCGCGATGACGATCCGCTCACCGCCAAGGACGTCCTCGTGTTCTCGCCGCACAAGTTCCTCGGCGGACCGGGCAGCCCGGGGGTGCTCGCGATCCGCACCAGCCTGCTGACGAACACGGTGCCAGATGTCGTCGGCGGCGGCACTGTCGCCTACGTCAATGCATCCGAGCATCGGTACCTCGCCGACCCCGTACATCGGGAGGAGGCCGGGACACCCGCGATCATCGAGTCAATCCGCGCGGGCATGGCGATGTGGGTGAAGCAGCAGGTCGGCACCGCGCTCATCGCACAACGGGAGCACTCCTTCATCACCCGGGCGTTTGCGCGCTGGCGGGAGGTGCCCGCGCTCACGATCCTCGGCAGTCTCACGGCACCCCGGCTTGGCATCGTCTCCTTCACCGTGCGCACCCCGACCGGGCGCCACCTTCACCACAACGCTGTGGTGGCGATCCTCAGCGACCTATTCGGCGTTCAGGCTCGCGGGGGCTGCTCCTGCGCCGGACCCTATGGCCACCGCCTGCTCGGCATCGACGATGCGCTCAGTGAGCATGTGGCTCACCTCGTCGATCAGGGATGCGCCGGCCTCAAGCCGGGGTGGACGCGCGTGAGCTTCTCGTACACCCTCGATGAGTCGACCTTCGAATACCTGGTGGAGGCGGTTGCGCTGACCGCCCAGTACGGCCACCGCCTGCTCCCGGCGTACCGTCTCGACCCCACCACCGGGCTGTGGCATCACCGGGCCAGTCCGCCGACGCCGGTGGTCGGGATCGCCGACCTCCTTCACGGGGCCCTCGACCCTCACGGGGCCCTCGACCTTCACGGGGCCCTCGACCTTCACGGGGCCCTCGACCTTCACGGGGCCCTCGACCTTCACGGGGCGCTCGACCGCCCACCAACCGCACAGCCCCTCACCGGGCCGGTGACCGGGAGGTTGCCGGAACTGCTCGCCGAGGCGCGTGCGTTGCTACGGGGCCTGCCGGAGCCGGTGCTGCGTGCAGGCGAGGGCATCGGGGAGATCCCCGACCCGTCCCGGCACTGGTTCGACGTCGCGCATCCGAGCACCTGAGATCCGACACCGCAACCCGCCCGACACCTGCTGAGCAGCACCCCAGCGGGACCGACACCGTTCCGCGCCGTCTGCCCGACCCGGCCGAGCCGCCTGCCTCAGGGGCCGACCGTGACCCGCACGACCTGGGAGGTGGCCGCACCCCAGCCTTCCGCCCGATCGACGCGCACCCGGTAGCGGTGCAACCCGGGAGCGGGAGACGGGATCGTGAGGGTGAACCGGCCGGCCCCGTCGACCGCGACCGCATCGACGTCACGCCATCCCCCGGCTCGCCGCTCCTGCAGCATGGGCGGCGCACCTGACACCCGTCCACCCGCTGCCGGCGTCACCGCTCCCCGCAGCACGATGCCGCGGCCGGGGCGCACCTCACTGCTGCGAGCCCGCAATCGGGCCGCACGGTCCACCGACACCATCACCGGCTCGGTCTGCAGGGCCGCGGCGGTGGCCGTTCCCGGGGAGACGATCCGCAGGGCCACTGGTGCGCTGACCCGCACCGGCAAACGTGCGATCCCGTCGGCGCCGGTGGTGGCGGTGACGGCCTGCGTCCACTGCTCACCCGATCCCGGTCGGCGTACCTGTGCGCTGAGCGGGTAGCCGGGCAGGGGTGCACCATTGAGGGTTGCGGTGACCGGGACGGTGAGGTCGGTGCCAGCGGACGTGGTGCGCGCTGCCGTGAAGGTGACCGCGACACCCCCGGCGCTGGCTCCGCCCTGGGTGCCCCCACCGGGCGGCGCCGCACTCGCAGCCAGTGCGGCGAGCGTGCCGGCCTCCTCATTGCCGAGGGTCCACACGGCGGTTCCCCGCAGCCCGAACTGACCGACCAGCGCCACCCGGGCGAGGTAGCCGGCCTGGTCGACCCACCAGGCGGTCCGCTGGAGGGTGCACTGGGCGGGGGTGCCGTCGGCGAGCGCACCCGTGAGGGTCTGGGTGTACGTGACCGTGCGCTCACCATGGGTGGGGTCGGTGGTCGGCTCGGGCATGCTCACCGCCGGGTTGGCGCGCAGGGTGGCGATCGTCGCCCACGCCTCATTGGACCGCCACACCCGGCGGCTGACCTGCGCGGCAGCCGCCTCCGGCCCGACCGGACAGGTGCCAGTCGTTGCGGTCAGCCAGTCGCGGCCGTAGGTGGGGATCCCGACGGCGACCTTTGACGCCGGCACGACGCTCACCGCGTATCGCAGCGCCTCGGTGGTCCAGCCCAGGGGAGCGATGGGCCCGGGTCGGGTGGTCGAGTACTCGTAGGTCATGATGCGCAGTCGATCGATGTCCGCGGCGATGCCCGGCCAGTTGTAGACCCAGTAGTCGGAGATGCGGGTGCCACTGGGCGGTGTGGTGATCGACAGCAGCTTGCCCTGGGCATGCAGTGCTGCCGCCAGTTCGACGACGAATGCCGTCCACACCGGCTGGGTGGTCGGCCAGCTGGCGCGGCCATCGGCGAAGGCGAACTGCTCGTAGTCGATGTCGATGCCGTCATAGCCCTCAGCGAGGACCAGCGAGACGATCGACGCGATATGCGCCGCCCGCGCCGCGGGGTCAGCCAGGGTCGACGCCATCGTCCGCGCTGGCGTCGCATCAACGATGGACGGCAGCACGAGGATGCCCGCAGCGCGCAACTGGTCGCGAATCCCGGCGCGGGTGGCCGCATCACCGGCGGCCGGCTTGGGCACGATGACCAGGCCGGCGGCCCGACTGCGGGCGTCGAACCAGAACGGGGAGACCTCGCCGATGACCGCTGCGTTCGCGACGATCCCGGCAACGGCGGCATTGGACATGAACCAGCCCGCGATGATCCGCATGGGCTGTGCCGACGCGGGGGCCTGGGCCGCGGTGGTACCGAGCAGCCCGGCGGTGACAGTGAGGAAGGCCAGCGACGCGGCAACAGCCGTTCGGCAACGGCGCCGCCGGGAGCGGCTCCCGCCATTGACCACCATGGTCACGTCAGTGTCACATGCGTGGCCGGGTGCATCCGGTGAGCGCGCCGCTAGGGTTGCGCAGGTGCCTGGTGGATGCGGCGGTGATGCCCCGGGACGCTGCGGCGTCGCCCCGGTTGCCGGTGGAGCAGATGAGGCCCCGATCGCCGGTCGGGATGGACGGCGTCCCGGACATCCCCCCACAGGGTGCTGCCCGTGAGGCGCCGCCCGGTCTCGGTGATCCCCGTGGGACTGGTCCTCGGACTGGGCTTGGGGCTGGTCCTCGGGCTGGGCTTGGGGCTGCTGGCGCCCGCGGCGGCAGCGTCAGCGCCCGCGGCGGCAGTGTCAGCGCCCGTGGGGCGTCCCGTCGCCGCGTCCGAGGGCGACCTGTCGGAGAGGATCCGGCGCACCTTGCCGACCATGACGCAAGCCCCCGGGTTTGGCCGCCGGCTCGGCATGGTCGTCGCCGACGCTGACGGGGAGATCCTCTTCACCAGCGGTGCGCAGACCCCGCTGGCCCCGGCATCGACGCTGAAGATCCTTTCCGCGGCCGCGGCCCTGCGCACCCTCGGCGCCGAGACACGGCTGCGTACCCGGGTGCGCCTACTCAACCCACCGACCTCAGCCACCGGCCTGCCCCGGGACGGGGTGGCGCGCATCGCCCTGGTCGGCGGCGGCGATCCGCTGCTGCGCAGTTCGGAGTTGCGCGACCTCGCCGGCGCAACTCGCACCCGACTCAATGAGCTCGGCTTCGCCCGCGCAGACCTCATCGCCGACGACACCCTCTTCGCGCCGCCGCGCCCGGCGCAGGGGTGGCGCGCCCGTGACCTGCCGTGGACCGTCTCCCCCGTCCGCCCGCTGGTGGTGGACCGCCGCGCCAGCACGGACACCACCGCCGTCACGCTGCGGGTGTTCCGGGACGCGCTGCGCGACGCCGGGATGCCGACCACCGTCGGACCGCGTGCGACCGCACCCACGAGCGGGCCGGCGGTGGCCGCCACCGATGGCCACACCGTCACCCAGGCCGTTCGCCACATGCTGTGGACCAGCGACAACGACACGGCCGAGATCCTCACCAGGACGACGGCCGCGATGAGCGGCCGGGGCGGTGACTGGGCCGGGACGATCGACCTGCTCGAGGACACCCTGCGCGATCTGGGGCTGACCACCGCGGGTGTGCGCATCTACGACGGCAGCGGCCTATCGCGGGCCAACCGGATGCCGGCCGCCACCCTCGACGGGGTTCTCACGGCAAGCCTGAGCCCGGCCCACCCGGAGCTTCACCCACTGTGGCAGGCGCCGCTGCTGCCGAAGTCCGGCCGCCACGGCACATTGAAGACGCGGTTCCGCTCCGGCCCCACCGCATGCGCCCGCGGGAAGGTCTACGGCAAGACGGGGACCCTCAACGGGGTCGTGACCCTCGCCGGCTACGCCCGCGGCCGTGATGGGGCCCTTCGCTCCTTCACGGTGTTCGTCAACCGTCGCGACCCGGCGGTTGGGGACGCCGGGACGCGCCGTGCGATCGATACCGCAATCGCACGCGTCGTCGGCTGCCGCTGATTCACATGCCTGAGGGGGGTTCCCCGGCGTGCGCCGGGAAACCCCCCTCAGGTGCCGTGCAATGAGGCAGGCCGTTACTTCGACAGCGCGGCCTTGCCGGCGGACCGCAGCTGGAAGGCACTCACCAACTCGAACAGGCCAAGGACGATGAGCATGATCCCGGCGACCCAGACGAGGATCTCGATGGTCTGGGGCACGAAGATGATGATGAAGCCGGCGATGATGCCAAGGATTCCCAAGGCGATATCCCAGCCAGCCCCGGACTCCCCCTTCTTGGCGAAGCCAGCAGCCATCTGCCCGATGCCGGTGAACACCCACGAGAACCCGACGAACAGCGCCAGCAGCCAGATCGGGCCGATGAGCCCGCCGGGGATGTCGAGGTTGTACTCCTCGGTGAGGGTCTGGCCCTCCCGGCTGAAGGAGAAGGCAAGCCAGGCGAGCACGAGGGAGAGCACGCCGGTGAGGCCGATGAAGAAGCGCAGGCCGCCTGAGACGTTGGCCATGGCGAAGGCCTGGACGATTCGCACCACCCCACTGACGATCAGCCAGATGATGAAGATGACGGCGACGATCTCCAGGGTGACGGTCGGCCAGGAGACGATCAGTCCCCCGATGACGATCGAGGCGATACCGGCGGCAAGCAGCAACCCCCAGTTCTGGCTGGCCTGGAGCACAAGTGCCCGGGCCTCCTGTGACTGCGACGATGGACTCGACATGTGCACTCCCTCCATGGCGCCCTCAGCGGGCTCGGATTGACAACGCCCTCAGCGGGCTCGGGACTGACATCGCCCTCAGCGGGCTCGGGACTGACGGCGCCCACCGCGGGCGGCACGGTCGGCGACCGGACGGTCCCTCATCCTGCCACCGCGGGGCCGCCCATCCCGGCCGACGCCCCCGCCTTCGGCGGTTCTGCCTAGTCGGTCGCGCCGCCATCGCCCCCGGGCGGCAGGCCATCGAGGATCCGGCGGCAGTCCGGGCAGACCGGGAAGCGGGACGGATCCCGGGTGGGAACCCACACCTTGCCGCACAGTGCGATGACGGGGGTGCCGTTGACCGCGCTGTCGAGGATGGTGTCCTTGCGGACGTAGTGCGCGAACCGCTCGTGGTCACCCTCTTCGGTGAGCTCCCGGGTGGTCGGCTCGAGGAGCGTGTCCCCGTCCAGCGTCGGACTTTCCAGCGGGGTCATGGGCATGGCGGGAGGGTACCTGCCGACAACGGGCGCGGCGCGTGCAGGCGGCTGGTCCCGCCTCCCACCACTCACGAGCGTCCGGAAACTGTCCCCCGAAATGGGGATAGCACATCCCCAACGTGTGAGTAGCCTCACGTCAGAGCCCGGGGGTGGATCGTCGGGCGCGGGGAGGGAGGTGCGGTGCCTCAACCGCCGCTGTCGCAGGTCCCATTGGATGCCGTCTGGGACTGGCAGGAGCAGGGAGCCTGCCGGACCGCCGATCCGGATCTGTTCTTCCATCCGCAGAATGAACGGGGGCACTCGCGCAGCCGCCGGGAGCGCGCGGCGCTGCAGGTCTGTGCGCGCTGCTCGGTGCGCATTGAGTGCGCCGACTACGCAATCCGCGCGCGTGAGCCCTATGGGGTGTGGGGCGGCCTCACCGAGGAGGACCGCGAGCGCATCTACCAGCGCCTCGATGGGGCCGAGCATCCCCGGCGACGGGGTCAGGGGGCGGCACTCGCCGCGGTGGAGCTCGGCACCCGTCCTGCCATCGCCTAGGCAGGCGCGACGGGGGCTTGGGCGGTCGGTGTGAGCCAGACTGTGGCGGTGCCTACTGATCTGGTTGATCTGCGCGGACGAGACCTGCTCACCGACGTCGACCTCGGTCGCGATGGGGTGGCCGCCGTGCTCACACGAGCCAGCGCCCTCAAGGCGGCCCGACGTGCCGGCAGTGAGCAGCAGCGGCTGGTCGGCCGATGCGCGGCACTGCTGTTCGAGAAGCCGTCCACGCGCACCCGGACGGCTGCCCAGGCGGCACTCATCCAGCAGGGCGGGGCAGCGATCCCGCTCGAGCAGGGCAGCAGCCAGGTGGGATCGAAGGAGTCGGTGGCCGACACCGCGGCCGTGCTGTCGCGGATGTGCGACCTGATCATCTTCCGCGGGGCCGCTCAGCAGACCGTGGTCGACCTCGCCGCACATGCCACGGTGCCGGTGATCAATGCCCTCACTGACACGTGGCACCCCACGCAGTCCCTGGCCGACGTGATGACGATGCGTGAATTCACCACCAGCGTCGAGCCGATTCGGCTGGCCTACCTCGGCGACGCCCGCAACAACGTTGCCACCTCACTTCTGGTGACCAGCGGGCTGCTGGGCTTGGACCTGCGCATCGGGGCCCCGGCTGCGCTGTGGCCGGAGCAGTGGGCGATCGACCTCGCACAGGACCTGGCCGCGGCGGCCGGTGGGCGGCTGAGCCTGACAGAGGATCCGATGGCTGCGGTGAGGGGTGTGGAGTTCGTCCACACGGATGTCTGGGTGTCCATGGGTGAGCCCGAGTCAGTGTGGTCTGCGCGCGTCGAAGCCCTCAGTGAGTACCAGGTCACCGCCCAGACCATGGCGGCAACCGGTCGGTCCGATGCCAAGTTCATGCACTGCCTGCCGGCCTTCCACGATCGTGACACCGATATCGGCGCCCAGGTCTGCGCGGCGACCGGCCGGGTGAGCCTGGAGGTGACCGACGAGGTCTTCAGTTCACCGGCCAGCATCGTGTTCGAGCAGGCGGAGAACCGACTGCACACCCTGAAGGCGCTCTTTCAACTGCTGCTCATCGGCTGAGTGGGACCCCGAGGCACAGCCAGCCGACCGGTAGCGCCCACGACATTGGCCCCCCATCCGAGACCGGATGAGGGGCCAATGTCGTGGGTGATCAACCGGCCGAGGCCGGCATCAGATGATCCTCGTCAGATGGTGCGGACGTTGGCCGCCTGCGGGCCCTTCTGGCCCTCGATGATTTCGAACTCCACCCGCTGATCCTCATCGAGGCTGCGGTAGCCGTCTGCCTGGATGGCGGAGAAGTGGACGAACACGTCGGGACCGCCTCCATCCTGGGTGATGAAGCCGAAGCCCTTCTCAGCGTTGAACCACTTCACACTGCCTTGTGCCATGGTGAGTATTCCCTGCTTTCGTGATGCGCCCGCAGGCGCGTTGTGTACCTCCGCACGGGGCCCGCACGGGCCGACCAACCGGCCGGGCTCCCAGCGTACCCGGAGGGCCGCAGGGGGCGTGCTGCGGTGCCCGGTCGCGTGGGGTCCGGTCCTGCGGTGCCAACAGCTGCGGGCGGTCAGCGCAGCAGCACTGCGGTCACCAACGGTGCCAGCAGCAGCGCCGGCAGCAGGTCCGCCACCGCAACCGCCCGGATGCCCAGGAGGCGAAGACCCACTCCCAGCAGCAGCACACCACCGGTTGCGGTGAGGGCAGCGATCAGGGGTGCCGTCATGACCGTGCCGAGGGCGATGGCAAGGACGGTCAGCACCCCCTGCCAGACGGCAACTGACACCGCCGACCCGGCCACACCCGGGCCGAGCGCGGATGCGAAGGCCAGTGCGGCGAACCCGTCCAAGGTCGACTTCAGCGCAAGCGCGTCGATGCCGCGACCGAGGCCATCGGAGAGCGGGCCGAGGATCGCCAGCGGTCCGATGCAGAACACCAGTGAAGCGGTGACGAACCCCTCGATGAAGCGAAGGCGCGCCGCGGAATCCGAGCCACGGGAGAGCCGGGCCTGCAGCCAGCCACCGAGGGACGCCAGTCGCTGCTCGATGCGCAGCAGCGAGCCGAGGATGCCACCGATCAGCAGGGAGGCGAGGACAACCAGCAACGTGATGCCCCCGCCGACCGCCGCGGTGAACTCCGCATCGCGCACGGCCGCAACGTTGAGCCCGCCGATGACGAGGGTGACCAGGCCGAGTGCGTCGGTGACGGTGGTGCGGGTGCGCTCCGGCAGCCGGCCACCGAGCAGCATCCCCAGGCCGGAGCCAATGAGGATCGCCGCAACATTGAGGATCGTGCCCAGGCCGCGCATGCCGGGCACAGGGTACGCACCCCGGGGGCGGTGGCGCGTCGCCGCACTCCCGGGGCACCCCGGGGGGCGCGGGAGTTGCATTGCGTCCCCGGCCCGGGACAGGATTCGCCCGTGGAGGCAACCCTGCCGCTGGCATTCACCGCCTCCTGGGCCAGTGGGATCAACCCGTACCTGGTGGTGTTCCTGCTGGGGCTGATCGGCCGGTTCACAAGCGTGGACGTGCCACCCGCGCTGATCCGCACGGATGTGCTGGTGGTCATGGGAGTGCTGGTGGTCGTCGATGCGGTCGCCGACAAGGTCATGTGGCTGGACTCGGCGTGGGATGTCGTCAACACCGCAATCCGGCCGCTGGCTGGCGGGGCGCTCGCAGTCATCATCGCCAGCCCCGATACGCCGCTGGGCACGGCGACGGTGGCGGGCGCCGGCGGGATCGTCGCGCTGATCACGCATCTGGCGAAGGCGACAACGCGGTTGGCGGTCAACACCTCGCCGGAGCCCGCGAGCAATGTCGTGGTCTCGCTCGGCGAGGACGTCGCGGTTGCGGGAGTGACGATCGGAGCCCTCCTCAATCCCTGGCTGGCTGCCGGGATCGCCCTCGTGCTGTTCATCGCCGGTGTCGTGATCGCCCTGAGCGTGGCGACCGTGGCCCGGCGGGCGTGGCGGGCGCGGCGCCGGCGTGGGGCAGCGCGTCGCTCGCAGGGGACCGCGGGCACGACGCCGGGTAGCCCACCCCGGCCGCCCACCCCACCGGGAGCCACCACCCCAGGCCAGGGCAGCCCCTCGCCCCGGCCGCCCACCCCACCGGGAGCCACCACCCCAGGCCAGGGCAGCCCCTCGCCCCGGCCACCGACCCCACCGGGCGGGCGATGACCAGCGGGCAGCCCGGGGTATGGGCGTGCACGACGCGAGCGCGGTGGGCGCCGTGGCTCATCGGCGCCGGTGCCTGGGTGTTCGCCGTGCTGATCGCCGTGCTCCTGCGCACCCCGGATGAGTCCCCGGTGCAGCGGGCCGCGCTGGTCCTGACCGCCATCGGCGGCCTCGCCGTGCTCACTGCGGCGGGGGTCACCTTCAGCAGCGTCACCGTCCTGATCGACGCCCTCGGAATCACCCTGCGCTACGGGCCACTGCACTGGCCGCGCCAGCACCTGTCGTGGACGGACGTCAGCTCGGTGGCACACACCTCGGTTCGACCGTGGCAGTGGGGTGGCTGGGGATACCGATGGCGCCCCGGCCACGGGACGGCGGTCGTCATGCGCGGGGGCAGCGGTATCGAGATCACACGCGGTAACGGTCGGGTGCTCGTCATCAGCACCGATGATGCGGAGGGTGCGGTGTCCGCAGCGCGCCAGTGGGGCTGAGCTCCGCGGGCACCTTCCGCCACATCTCACCCGGCCCTACAGCGCGGGCGCCTAACACTGGCCCTACTGCGCGCACCACGCCAGCAGGACGGCCGCCTCGGTCAACTGCTCGGTTGCGCCGAGCGTGTCGCCGGTGTACCCGCCGAGGCGGCGCCGCAGCCACCGAACCATCAGGATGCCGATGATGAGGGCGACGACCACAGCCAGCCCCACTGAGCCGACGTCAACGACCGCCAGCGGCAGCACGACCGCAGCCGTCAACAGCAGCGCGATCCCGCCGGTGCCGGCGGTGACGGTGGTCGCCAGCGGCTTGGCCTTGGCATGCTCCGCGTCGCCGGCATAGGGGCAGCGCACCATCACGAGCACCGCCGCGCAGCGGCCAAGCACATGGGCACTGATGAGCGCGGCCGCCCCGAGCCACGCACCGCCGGCTGCCCCCGGCCCGGCATCGCCGGCGGCTGGTGCGAGTGCGGCAAGTGCGAGGACGCGGATGGCCGTCACCAACCCCAGCCCGAGTGCACCGTAGGTACCGATGCGCGAGTCCTTCATGATCTCCAGCGCCCGCACCCGGGTCGTGGCGCCGCCGAGTGCATCAAGGGTGTCGGCGAGCCCGTCCTCATGGAAGGCACCGGTGAGCACGGCGGTGGTGGCGATCGCGAGCAGGGCGGCGATGAGCGGGGGCCACACCTGCAGGGCCCCCCACCACACCAGCGCCCCCGCCACCCCGATCAGCGCACCGACCACGGGGAAGTAGCGCACCGAGGCGTTGAGCCACTGGGGGTTGAAGTCCGCGTTCGGCCGCCGACGGGTGGGCACGGGCAGGCGGGTGAGGAACTCCACCGCCACACCCAGCAGGCGGCACTGGTGGGCCAGTCCGGTGGCAGGCAACGAACCGCTCATGCTGACCCCGTCGACTGTGGCCCGCTGACCCCGGCGCCGTCGAGGGTCGCCATCTCGGTCAGCACGCGGGTTGCGGCACACAGCAGGGGCCACGCAAGGATCGCACCGGTCGCCTCCCCCAGCCGCAGCCGCAGGTCGAGTAGCGGGGTCGCACCCAGGTACTGCAGCCATCGAGCGTGACCATGCTCGGCGGAGACGTGGGAGAAGATGCACGCGTCGATGACCGCAGGCTGCAGGGCAGCAGCCACCGCCACGGCCGCGGTCGTGACGAAACCGTCGACGAGGATCACGCGTCGTTGCGTGGCCGCCTCGAGCATCACCCCGGTGAGGACGGCAATCTCGAAGCCGCCCAGCGCGGCGAGTGCGGCCTCCGGTTGATCGGCACCGAGGTTGGCGGTGAGCACGCGCTGCAGGACGGCGCGCTTGTGATCGAGCTGGCTCCCCCTCACGCCGGTGCCGGACCCGACACAGTGGCTCAGCGGCTCACCAGTGAGCCGGGCCATGAGCAGGCTCGCGGCCGATGTGTTGCCGATCCCCAACTCCCCGGTGAGGACCACATTCCCGGGAAGCCCGCGGAGGATCTCGCGTCCACGGTCGAGGGCGCGGGTGCACTGGGCGGCCGACATGGCCGGACCGCAGGTTGCGTCGGCGGTCCCGGGTGCGACCGGGGCGACGATGAGCGTCGCCCCGGCCGCCGGCGGGTTGGGGGCGGGCGGGTGGTCCGTGGGGTCGGGGTCGGCAACGCCGCAGTCGACGACGGTGATGGGCAGGTCGTGCAGACGGGCCAGCACGGACACCGCCGCGCCACCGGAGAGGATCGCGCCGATCATCTGGCGGGTGACCGTCGACGGATATGCGCTCACGCCGTGGGCGGCGATTCCGTGATCCGCGGCGCAGACGAGCACCTGGGGGTCATGGAGGTGTGGACGGGCGCTGCCGAGGATGCCAGCCAGCCGGACGGCGAGGTCCTCCAGGCTCCCCAGGGAGCCGGGTGGCTTGACCAGGCGGTCGAGGTGTGCCCGCGCGAGGGAGCTCACCGGCGAACCCGCGCCGACCGGGCCGGGACTCACCGGCGAACCCGCGCCGACCGGGCCGGGACTCACCGGCGAACCCGCGCCGACCCCCCGTCGGCCAGCGCCACCACCTCTGCCAGGGTCGCCATGCTGGTGTCGCCGGGGGTGGTCATCGCAAGAGCGCCATGTGCGGCGCCCAGCTCGACCGCGCGCCCCAGCCCATCCCCCCGGAGCAGGCCATCGATGAGGCCGGAGGCGAACCCGTCCCCGCCGCCCACGCGATCGAGGATCTCCAGGCGCGGGCGGTAGGTGGCCTCGACGATCCCGGTGTCTGCCGACCACGCAATGGCCCCCCAGCCATTGACGTTCGCCGTCTCGACCGTGCGCTGGGTCGCCGCGATGACCTGCACCGTCGGATAGGCCGCCGCCACCTCCGCCATCATCGCGGCGTACGCCGCCGGGTCATAGTTCCGATAGTCCTCAGGACCGGCTACGGCAAAACCCAGTGCTGCGGTGAAGTCCTCCTCATTGCCGATGAGCACGTCAACATGGGGAAGGATGCTGCGGTTGACGGCCTGGGCGCGCGCCATCCCGCCCACACCGCGCCAAAGGCTGGGTCGGTAGTTGAGGTCGTATGAGGTCCTCACCCCGTGGGCGCGCGCCGCGCGCACGGCCGTCAGGGTCAACTCAGCGGTTGCATCGGAAAGGCCGGCGAAGACACCTCCCGTGTGCAGCCAGCGCACCCCCGTCGTGGTCAGTATCGATCCAATATCGACATCGGATGCAGATAGCGCGGCGGCGGCCGTGTGGCCACGGTCGGGAACCCCGAGCGCCCCGCGCACCCCGAAGCCACGCTCGGTGAAGTTCAGGCCGTTGCGCAACGTCCGCCCGACTCCGTCACATGGCCGCCAGACGATGAACCGCGTGTCAACCCCGCCCTGCCAGATGAGATCCTCGATCAGCCGGCCGATCTCATTGTCGACCAGCGCGGTGACGATCGCCGTCGGTCGCCCGAAGCACTTGCGCAGCGCTCGCGCAACGTTGTACTCCCCACCCCCCTCCCATGCGGTGAAGTGCCGGGCTGTGCGAATGCGCGAATCGCCCGGGTCGAGACGGAGCATCACCTCCCCCAAGGCAATGAGGTCGAAAGGGGTCGCGGCTGACCGGTCACCTGTCATGGGTGCACTCCATCAGATCGATCTCGTTGGGATTGCGGAATTCGCCATGCGGGCAAGCCGTGGTCCTCACCCATCGCCAGTCGAGCAGTGATCTCCCCGATGATCGGGACGAACTTGAAGCCATGACCGGAACAGGGTGAGCAGACGATGATCGGGCCGGCCGCAGGGTGCCCCCGACCCCGTCCCAACAGCGCACGATCAGCGCCCACCGGTTCCCGGTCGACTCTCACCGGCGCACGGTCGACCACAAAGTGGGAGTCGGCGGTCTCGGTGAACAGGCAGGTCGTGGTGGACAACCGCGTCGAATCCGCACCCGGCAGCCATCGCTCGGCGTACTCGCGAAGGGCCACGTCGATTCGCGGGTCGGTCGGGCGTTCCCCATCGGAGGTGCATTCGGCGTCCGGGGAGTCGAGGACGCGGATGGTCGACTCCAAGCCGAGCTTCACACCCTCCCCGGGGGATGCCAGCCCATAGGCGCCGAAGCCGAGCGCATCCGATCGCCCGCCGGTGTGGTGCCCGCCGGTGTGGTGCCCGCCGGTGTGGTGAATGAACGAGGGGAAGTGGCAGCCGTCCCGGATCGCGAAGTGCCCGGGCTGCTGGCAGGTGATGCGCAGCCTCGGCAGATTCACGAGGTGGCCGATGAGACCGCTCACCCACGCGCCAGCCGCGATGACCGCGCACCCGGCCTGCCACGAACGGCCCGCCGCGTGGACGCGCACCCCGCCGGCCATCGGCTCGATGTGCTCAACCGTTGTGTGCTCATGGAGACGGACGCCATGCTGCCTCGCGACGCGCGCGGCTGCGGCAACCGTCCGATCAGCGAAGACGCGCCCGCCATCGGGTGAGAACACCGCAGCGGTGTCGATCACCATGCTCGGCCAGCGCTCCTGTGCCTGACCGGGAGTGAGTCGCTCGGCCGCACGGCCGTGGCCGCGCAGGTTGGCCTCGATCTGGTCGATTGCCGCAACGATCCCATGGTCGAGGGAGCCGGTGCGCTCCAGCAGGCGCTCCCCGCTGGCGTCCTCAAGCTCCTGCCACAGCGGAATCGACCGCGCGGCAAGAGCGGTGTACCGGCTGTCGCGATAGGCCAAGCGGAAGATACGCGTCTGGCCGTGGGAGGAACCCCGCCGGTGACCCACGGCGAACTGCTCGAGCAGCACCACCGACCGGCCGTGCACCGCCAGTCGCCAGGCCGTGGCAGCGCCCATACCCCCGGCTCCGATGACGACAGCGTCCACCCGCTCGGCCACCTGCGCACGGTAGCCCCCCGGGCACCCCCGTCGGGGTGCCGTCGCGGCACAGCTGCTGCGATCGGGTCAGCGGGCCCAGTCAGCCGATTGCGCCAGCTCCGGGGGGGCGACGCGAGCGCATCAGCGACTCCTGCACCACCGATGCGACCAGGCGCCCCTGCTCATCGAAGAACAGTCCACGGGCCAGCCCGTGACCGCCGTGCGCGGCTGGCGTGTCCTGGGTGAAGAGCAGCCATGACTCCACTGCCAGCGGCCCGTGGAACCACACCGCGTGATCGATTGACGCCACCTGCAGGTCGCCGGCGGCATCCCGGTGCGGACTGAGGGAGGTGTAGGCCATCGTGAGGTCCGATAGATAGGTCAGTGCGCAGGCCTGCGCCAGCGGATCATCAGGCACCGGCTGGGTGATGCGCACCCACTGGTGACGCTCATAGCGACCGTCGAGCAGCGGCAGGGGGACGGCGAGATCCTCATCAATATGCAGGGCGATCCCGACGTCGGTGAGCGGTGCCGTCCCGGCGGGCAGTGACGCCGCCGGCAACAGAGCGGCGTTCAGGTCGATGCGTTGGGTGGCCTCGGGAGGCGGCACCGTCGGCATCGTGAACTGGTGTGCCGGCCCTTCGTCGACGGTGGCGAAGGAGGTTGTCATGAAGAAGATGGTCTCGCCTTGCTGCACTGCACGGACGATGCGCGTGGAGAACGAGCGGCCATCACGTGGTCGCTCGACGAGGTAGGTCAGCGGATCACTGGACCGTCCCGGACGCAGGAAGTAGCAGTGCAGTGAGTGGACGTGACGCTGCGGATGCTCAACCGTGCTGCCAGCTGCCATCAGCGCCTGCGCTGCGATCTGGCCGCCGTAGGCGCGGACGGAGGCACCGAGTCCGGCGTGGCAGCGCCCGGTGAAGATGTCGCGGTCGATCCGTTGCAGGGTGAGTCGGTCGACGAACTGCTCGACGGCCACGCCGCTCAGCCGGACTTGCGGCGGAACTCCCGCCGCCGGCTCACGGGGCCGCCCGCGGCGCGGGTCGCCGCTTCCCCGGCGCGGGGCGCGCTGGCGGCGGATGCCGAGCGAGCCTGCTTGGCCGCGAGGGCCTGCCGCATCTGCTCCTTCGGGTCGGCTGGAGTGGGGGGTGTCTCGACGGCTGGGGTGGCCTCCTGCACCGGCTTCGCCGGGGCGGCTTTCTTCACCGGGGCCGCCTTCTTCACCGGGGCCGCCTTCTTCACCGCCTTCGCCGGGGCGGCTTTCTTCACTGGGGCCGCCTTCTTCACCGCCTTCGCCGGAGCCGCCTTGGCTGCCCGTGCCCCCTCACCGCCGTCCGCCTTCGCCACCTGCGCAGTGTGCCACGCACCCGGCCATCTCCTCGTCCGCCCGACCCGTGTCACGCGCAGCAGTTAGCGTCCTGTCATGCGCCTGCTCCACACGGCCGACTGGCACCTCGGCCGCTCCTTCGAGAGCTGGTCGCTGATTGAGCACCAGGAGCAATTCCTGCGCTGGCTGGCCGATGTGTGCATCGAGCGCTCGGTTGACGCCGTGCTCGTCAGCGGGGACGTCTACGACCGGGCTGTGCCGCCCCTCGACGCCATCCATGTGCTCGAGAATGCCCTCGGCTCCCTGGTCGCCACGTGCCCGGTCATCCTCATTCCCGGCAACCACGACTCCCCCACCCGGCTCGGATTCGGCGGTCAACTGCTCGATGCTGCGCGCGTGCACCTGCGGGCAACGCTGGCGGACATCGTGCGACCGGTCGCCCTCAGCGATGCACAGGGCACGCGCCTGCTTGTCTACGGCATTCCCTTCCTCGAGCCGCTGGCGGTACGAGACCAACTGGGCTGTGAGCGCACCCATGCCTCGGCGCTGGCGGCGGCGATGGAGCTGATCCGGGCCGATGTCAGGCGTCAGCCATCGGACTCGAGCGGACTGCCGCCGCGCGTTGTCGTCCTCGCCCATGGCGTCGTTGGCGGAGGTGCGCGCAGTGATTCCGAGCGCGATATCTCGATCGGCGGCGTGGCAGAGGCCCCGGCCTCCACATTCGACGGCTGCGACTACGTCGCCCTCGGCCACCTGCACCGTCCGCAGTGGATCGAGTCGGCCGCGGCCGGTCCGCTGATCCACTACAGCGGATCCCCGCTGGCGTACTCATTCTCGGAGGAGCAGCACACGAAGTCGGTCACCCTGATCGATCTCGCACCGACCGGCCCCCTCACCGTCGAGCAGATCGCGGTGCCGGTCCCCCGCCGGCTCATCACCCTCACCGGCACCCTGCAGCAGCTGTGCACCGATCCCGCACTTGACGGGCACGCCGACGACTGGGTCCGCGCGATCGTCACCGATCCGGTGCGGCCCGAGCGCATCATGGATCGCCTGCGCGAGCGCTTCGGCTTCATCGTCGCCATGGCGTGGCAGCCGCCGGCGGCCACCGGGCCCACTCCCCTCGATGGTCGCCCGGAGGATGTGTCGGCCGATCCGGTCGAGGTCGTTCGCGCGTTCATCGAGCACGTCACCGCGACAGCGGCCTCCGCCCGCATGCTCGAACTGGTCGACGAGGCCGTGCAGCGAATCCGGCTGGCGGAGCGCGACCGATGAGGATCCACCGCCTGGAGGTCACCGGGGTGGGGATGTTCAAGGAGCGCCAGGTGATCGACTTCGACGCCCTCGCCGAAGGGGGGCTGTTCTGCATCGACGGTCCCACGGGGGCGGGCAAGTCCACGCTCATCGACGCCATCGCGTACGCCCTGTTCGGGACGGTCTTCGGCGCCACCACGGAGCGGATGCGCAGCCGATTCTGCGCCGAGGACGATCCGACGGGTGTGACCTGCGAGTTCACCGCCCAGGGTCGCCGCCACATGGTGCGGCGCATCCCCAAAGGAGTGCCCGGCCCAGACGACTTGGGGCGCCGGTCCCGCTCCGGACCGGCACGACAGGAGCTGTGCGAGCTCGCCGCCGACGGCAGCACCGTGCACGTGCTCACCCGCGATCAGGACATCCGCTCCTACCTCGTCGACCTCCTGGGGATGAACGCCGACCAGTTCCGGCGGCTGGTCGTCCTGCCGCAGGGCCAGTGCGCGGAACTGCTCACGATGAGCCCGCGGGAGCGGCTGGACATCCTCGGGTCGCTGCTGGGCATGGACGTGTTCGCCCGCCTGCAGGAGGAGCTCCGGGAGGAGGGGGAGCGGGCCAAGATTCGCCGTGACGAGGCGCGCCAACGGGTCGCCAGTGCTCTGGACCAACTCGCCGGCCGACTGCACGCCTACCTGCCGGTGGCCGAGGAGCCACCGGCACCGTCCTCGACGATGGACGAGGCGCGCCGTCAGGAGTACGAGGCGGTACTGGCGGACCTCGCGGTGCGGGCCGCGGACGCCGAGCAGCAGCGCCGCGCGGCGGCAGCCGATGCCGAGCGAGCCGGGCGCAGGGCCGATGCGGCAGAGCAGCTTCTGGCCGCACGGCGAAGGGTCGACACCGCCGAACATGATCTGAACACCGCTCGGATGGCCCTTCACCCCGCCGACGCCGATGTCGACGATGCGAGCATCGCCACGCGCCAGGCCGAACTGGCCGTCACCGAGGGCTCCCTGCTGGCAGATGCGCAATGGGAGGCGGACGCCGGCGTCCGGGCGGCGGATCGTGCACGTGCGGTCACCGCCCTCGATCTCGCCCAGCGGGCCGAGGCTGAGGCCGCCACGCTGCGGTCGGGCCTGCCTGCCCTGCGCGCCGATGCTGAGCAGCGACGGGCCGCCGCACTGGATGCTGCCGCGGCAGGGCCGGCAGCAGCGGCCGAGGTCGCTCGACTCACTGACCTGCTGGCCAAGGCACAGCAGCTGGCGCGACTGCGACCCGAGCTGCAGTCCCGGGCCGCCGCACTGGATGCCGCGGAGGGGGCTGAACGCGCCGCCGCGGCCGCCCGCGATGAGGCCAGCGCAGCGTTGCGTGAGCTCCATCGCACCCAGCGGGACCAACGAGCTGCACTGCTCGCCGCCGACCTGCGGGAGAACCAGCCGTGTCCGGTGTGCGGCTCGGCCGATCACCCCAGCCCAGCGACACCACCGACCGACCACGTCGCCGTGACCGATGAGACCATCGAGGCCGCCGATGCCGCAGCCCGCGCGGCCGAGGCCGACCTCGTCGCCGTTCGCACCCGGGTGAATGCCACGCGACAGCGCCGGCACGAGGCCGCCGCGCAGGAGGCCACCCTCAGCGGCGCGGTCGGCCGACTGACGGTCGATGATCTGGTGCGGGAATCCGATGCAGCGGTGAGTGCCCGTGACCGGGCCGCGGCCGCGGCCCATGCCGTGACGGCGATCGCCGAGGAGCTCACGGCGCTGGCCCAACAGGAGCAGTCGCTCACCGCACGGTTGACGGCCCTGACCGTTGACTGCACCAGGCAGCGGGGGGAACTGCAGTTCAACGACCGGCTCAATGCGCAACGGGCCGAGCAGATCGCCGCGGTGATCGGCGAGGCATCCTCTGCCACCGCCCTGCTCAGCGACATCCGGCAGCGGCTCACCGCCCTCCACGCATGTGCGCAGGCGCAGCACGCCGTGCGTGAGGCCACCGCATCGGTGGCCCCCGCCGATCGCGATACCCCCGTGGCGGCCGCCCAGTCGCGTGCCATCGACGCTCGGCTGGCCGCGACCAACGCCCGTACCCGGTGGGAGGCGCTGCAGGAGGAGGCGATCGCCCTCGCTGCCGCCGTGACGCAAGCGACCCCACTGCAGGATGCGTGCCAACTGGCCTTCATCGAGCACGCGCAGGTGGTCGATGACACCGCCGATGCGATCACCCTTGCCTCACTCGTGACCGCCAGCAGCAGTGCGAACACGCGCAAGCTGCCACTGCACAGTTTCGCCGTGCAGCGCCGCTTCCACAGCGTGCTGGCGGCGGCATCGGGTCATCTCGCGCGAATGAGCGCCGGGCGATTCACCTTCGACCTCAAGGAGCACAGCAGCCACGGTCATGCGGGCCTGGGCATTGCGATCGATGATTCATGGACCGGTCAGCAACAGGATCCGCGCGACCTCTCCGGTGGCGAGACGTTCTACGCCTCGCTCGCCCTGGCCCTGGGGCTCGCCGAGGCGATCCAGGCGGAGGTCGCCGGCTCTGCCCTCGAGACGCTCTTCGTCGACGAGGGGTTCGGCTCACTGGATCAGGAGACCCTGCAGCGAGTACTCGACCAGCTGCATCACTTGCGAGCAGGCGGCCGAGCGGTCGGCGTCATCAGCCATGTGACCGAGATGCGCCAGGAGATCCCCGACCGACTGGAGGTGCGCGCCCGACCGGGCCTGCCCAGCCAGGTTGTCCAGCGCAGCCCAGAGTGATCCACCAGGTGCGGCACCAACGGCGGCTTGCTGGTCAATTGTCAGCACTTGAGTCGCTACTGTGGCCCCGCGGGTGGGCCTGCGGGCCGTCCGTCGGGTGCTGTCACGGCACCTCCTGAGGGGAGCCACGACTGAACCCCGAGCAGAGGGCCAGACAGGCAACCCAGACAACCAACCCAGACACCAGGCAGCACCAATCGACGAAGGAGGCAGACACGTGCTTCGCGCTCTGGAGAAGTCCGCTCGACTCAAGCAGCGAATCAAGGCGGGGGAATCAGTCCTAGGCACGCAGATCTCACTGCATGACACCGCATCGATCGAGATCTTCGGACGCGCAGGCTACGACTGGGCATCGGTTGACACCGAGCACACCGCCCAGAGCCTCATCACCGTCCAGCACATGCTGCAGGCCGCACAGGGCTGGGATGTGGTGCCCTTCGTCCGACCCCTCATCCTCGACCACGACAACATCCGTCGACTGCTCGACATCGGGGCCACGGGGGTGCTCTGTCCCTTCATCGACACCGCGGAGCAGGCCAAGCGGCTGGTGGACGCCTGCTACTACCCCCCGCGCGGCAAGCGTGGGTGGAACCCACTGCGGGCCAGCGCCTATCACCTCGGGGTGGATGAGTACATGGCGGGCATTGATGACGCGATGATCATCCTCATCATCATCGAATCCCGGCTGGGTGCCGAGAATGCCGCCGAGATCCTCGCCGTCGATGGCATCGACGGGGTCACAGTGGGCGGGATGGACCTGTCAATGGACCTGGGGGTGTTCCGCCAGTTCGACCACCCGACCTACCTGGCAGCCGTGGAGCAGATCCGGGAAGGCGCCCGCGTCACGGGCAAGGCCTTTGGAACCGGGGTCTACGACGAGGCAAGTGCCCGCCGGGCGCTGGCAGCCAAGGAGACCCTGCTGCTCTCCCTCGGGGACGTCAACATCCTCACCGCCGGTGTGACCCGGATGGTGGCGGACGTCCGCGAGGCGATCGCGGCCACGTCCTAATCGGACGCCGGGGGGCCGCCATCGCGGCCCCCCAATAGCCAATCGGACGCCGGGGGGGCCGCCATCGCGGCCCCCCCGGAATATCCGGGAACCCCCTGGGGTTACCATGCTCGGACAACTGAACATGGGGGTGATCGGTTTCGACAACGGTCGCCGAGACAGGTGAAGCGGGCCGAGGTTCACGGCAGATCTCGCAAACCATGCCGTGAAAAAACAAGCGCCAACTCTAAGCGCACCGACTTCGCTCTCGCTGCCTAAGCAGCGACAGCACTAGGAAGTCCGTCAGCCCGGGAACTCTTCCGCCCCGGGGTCTGGCGTCGCCAGGAAGATCACCGAGCGCGTCGGTCACGGGCGCGTCAGGGAAACTCACAGTGACTGAGGCCGTGTTCCCCACAAGGCCACGAGAAATGGGGAGGCCAAAGACCACGGCATAGTGGCTGCGCCCGGAGAAGCCCTCAATCGCCGCCGATGGACGCGGGTTCGATTCCCGCCACCTCCACCCGACCCGAGGCCCCGCTTCCTCACGACTCACGAGGGAGCGGGGCTTTTTCCTGTCGCGCACAGCGCACCAGCGGCACGACTGCTTCGCTTCCATTACCCGCTCTTCCACATCCCGGCCCTCCCACAACCGCTGTCGACTTCCGTCATGGGCGTCCTCCCGTTGACGGGTCAGCCAAGACGTAGCTTGTGCTGCGCCCACCTGCATCCGTCCTCCGCAGCACGCCCCGCGAAAGCAGGTCGTTGATGTCACGCAGGGCCGTGTCGGGCGATGGACGAGCGCACGGATTCGACGTCGAGTTGCTCCCCCCCGATCTCGCTGGTCTTGACCACGTCCTATTGCGTGGCGGAGGGCACGACGGGTGAGCACCATTGGAAGGACGGAGGCGACGATCCGGTCTTCCGGGCCTGACCCCCACTAGCCTTCGGCAATGGACAGTGCCGTGCAGAGCTGGCGCGGGGCCCTTGCCGACTTCACCGCACTGGCGGCATCACTTGCGGACGAGGACTGGCGACGCGAAAGCCGCTGCCCGGGCTGGTCCGTTGCGGATGTCGTTGCGCACGTCATCGATCTGGAGGGGCACTTCCTCGGGGACCCGCGCGCCAGTGGACAGCCGGCGTGGGAGGCGCTTCCCCACGTCACCACCGAGATGCAGCGCTTCATCGAGGTCGGCGTGGACGCTCGCCGCGGACAGCCGCCGACGGAACTGCTCCGTGAACTGCGCGAGGTATCCGATCGGCGGGAGGCCCAGTTGCAGCGGGCCGATCTGACTGAGTCGGTGCCATGGTTCGTGGGGGAGATCCCCCTCGCCCAGCTGCTGTGGCTGCGAACCTTCGACATCTGGACCCACGAGCAGGACATCCGCACGGCTGCGGATCGCCCGGGCGGCCTCGATTCACCGGCGGCCGCCGTCGTCTGCGAGCGAATCCGGGAAAGGCTGCCCGCCATCTGGGGAAAGAAGGTGGGGGCCGCAGCGACCCTGCAACTGGTGATCGCGCCCCCCGGCCCGACGGGGAACTGGCTGCTCACCGTTCGCGAGGGGCGAGCGGTGTACGTCGACGTGGCCGAACCGGAGGTCCGCATTGACATCGGATGGGCCGATCTCGCTGCCCGCGGCGCCGGGCGGATCCCGGCGGCGGAGGTACCCGTCACCATCGCGGGGGATGTGAGTCTGGGTCGTCGATTGCTGGCGGAACTGCCCTTCACGCCCTAGCTCTCGACACCGATACGGTCGATCCATGTCCGATGGTCAGTCGATGGTGGACCTGCCCTTCAGTCAGGTCGACGTCTTCTCTGCTCAGCCGCTGCTCGGTAATCCGGTGGCAGTCGTGGCAGATGCCCATGCCCTGAGTACCGGGCAGATGCAGGCGTTCACTGACTGGACGAACCTCTCCGAGGCCACCTTCCTGCTGCCCGCCACTGATGCAGCCGCCGACTACCGCGTGCGCATCTTCTGTCCGGGTCGGGAACTGCCCTTCGCCGGCCATCCCACCCTCGGTACCTGCCATGCATGGCTGATGGCGGGCGGTGAACCCCGCGGCGACCTCGTCGTCCAGGAATGCGACGCCGGGCTGATCCGCATTCGCCGTAGCGGGGCACTGCTGTCGTTCGCGGCCCCCGAACTCCGGCGGAGCGGACCTCTTGCAGAGGACGAGGTCATGCGCCTCTCACGCGGACTGGGGCTTCGCCGATCGGACATCGTCGCGCACCAGTGGTGCGACAACGGACCCGGCTGGCAGGCCGTCCTGCTTGAGTCCGCCGAGCAGGTACTGGCCCTCATCCCGGATCCGCAGGTACTGGCTGGCCTCGATGTCGGGGTGGTCGGCCCACACGCGTCAGGGGAGTGCGACGTGGAGGTGCGCGCATTCTTCCCAGGGAACGCCGGGTTGACGGAGGATCCCGTCACCGGTTCATTGAATGCATCCCTTGCCCAGTGGCTGATCGGGGCGGGCCGACTGCCGCGGGCCTACGTGGCTGCTCAGGGAACTGCGATGGGCCGCGCCGGCCGGGTGCACGTTGCGGCCACCGGTGACGACATTTGGGTCGGCGGGGACTGCGTCACCGTCCTGCAGGGGCGCGCGCGCCTCGCGTCGAGCCCAGCGTCCGCGACCTCGCAGACAGCAACGACGCACCCGCCGGACGCCTTCACTGGGTGAGGGGTGAGGCCCGCCCCGGAGCGGGCCTCACCCCCACGCATGCGCCCGATCGGCGCGGACAACCGGCGGGCCCGATCGGCCCGCCCACTCCGCGCGCCCAATCCGCGCGAAGGTTTTTCGTCGGTGCTACGGCGCGGTCACGTTGACGGTGAACTCCATGATCACGTTGGAGGCACCACCAGCATCCTCGGGCATCGACGTGTCCTTCACGGTGATGGTCGAGGTCCCCGCACTACGGGCAATGAGACCGGCAACCGCTGTGACCTCACCCTCACCCTCAGCCTGTGAAGCCTCGACAACGGCGGAGTCACTCGACTCGACCACGACCGTCGGGGAGTCCGGCAGATCAGTGAAGATGGCGGCCTGGTCGACAACCATGTCGAGTGTCGTGCCATTGGCGCTCTGGGTGATCTCCAGCGGCGCCCACGTGCCCGGGTTGTCACCGGTCATCGTGCTGTCAGACGATGAGCCACCGCAGCCGGCGAGGGAGACCACTCCCACTGCCACCACGGCGCTCAATGATGCGAGAAGTGCACGCTTCATGTCACGATCCCTTCTGCTGTCGGACGGGTGCCCACCACACGGATCCTCCCGGGGGCGTTCGGCCCGACGGGATCTGCCGCATGGGGGTGACCCAAGTCTAGGTGCGCGGCTACTCCATCCCCTTGCGCCGACGGCCCGTGAGCCGCTGGGTCTCGCGTCGCGACTCTCGCTCCGCGATCGCGTGCCGCTTGTCGTGATGAGCACGGCCGCGCGCAAGCGCCAGCTCAACCTTCGCGTAACCATCCTTGAAGTACAGCGACAGTGGCACGAGGGTGAGGCCCTTCTCGGTGGTCTTTCCCACGAGCCGACGGATCTCATCGCGGCGCAGCAGCAGCTTGCGGGGTCGGCGCGGCTCGTGGTTGGTCCATGTGCCTTCGGTGTACTCCGGAATGTGCACGCCGTACAGCCAGACCTCCCCGTCCTTGATCATGCCGTAGCCGTCGGTCAGCGTGGCGCGCCCGGCCCGCAGCGACTTGACCTCCGTCCCGGTGAGGGCCAGCCCCGCCTCGACGGTCTCCAGGATCGTGAAGTCGTGTCGGGCCTTCCGGTTCTGGGCGATGAAGGCGGTACCCCGCTCACGGACCACCGCTACCCCGGATCGGCGGTACTGGCGTAGAGGCCCTCCAGCACAACCGCCACCCGATCGGTGAGCGAGTCCGGGTCCCCGGCATCCAGTTGGATATCCGGCTCAATGCCCTCCCCGTCGATGAGCAGGCCCGATGGCGTGAGGTAGTAACCGACGGTCAGGCGGATGCGGGAGCCACCGGGCAATGGCACGTCATCCTGGACGGAGGACTTGCCGTAGGTGCGCTGACCGACGAGGACTGCCCGGCCGAGATCGCGCAGTCCCGCGGCGACCACCTCCGCCGTCGACGCTGTCCCGCCATCGATGAGGACGACCAGCGGGGTCTCGGTGTCGCCGCCGCCAGCGAGCAGCAGTGGCTGCGGGTCCCGGCCGCGGCGCTGGAAGACCGCGAGCCGGTCGCGATTGGTGAAGGCGCTGGCGACCTCGACCCCCTCGGCCAGCAGGCCCCCACCGTTGCCCCGCAGGTCGAGTACCACACCGAGCCGATTTGGGTAGGAGGCCAGTGCCGCCCGGACCTCGCGTCCAGTGGCGGGACGGAAGGAGGTCACGCCGATCCAGAGGATCCCGCGCCCATCCTGACGGACGCTGACCGGGTCGATCCGCAGCGGATTGCGCGGCATGGCTCGCTCCACCGGCTGGGCTCCGGGCTGGGGAGAGAGCACCCGCATGCGCACGGGCTGCCCCGGTTGGCCGCGCAGTGCCGCGACGGTTCCCTGCAGCCCGAGCTCGGCGGTTGACCGGCCATTGACGGCCAGCAGGAGCATTCCCGCGGTCAGATCGGCTTCCGCCGCACTCGATCCGGGCACCACCGAAGCGATGACAACCCGGCCGTCCTCATCGACGCGCAACCACACCCCCACACCGTCGTACCGGGTGACCGCTGCGTAGTCGGTGACATCGTCAACCGGCGTGTAGTACTCACCCCACTGGTCGCCGGCGGCTCGCAGCATTCCGGCCACGGCACCGGCGGTGAGTTCAGCGGGAGTCACCCGCTGTTGGGCCTCCCGGAGGATCGCTGCGGCCGCCGCATCGACGACCGTGACGCGGATCTGGCTGGTCGCCTGCCGTTGGCCGAGGGAGAGACCAAGGGCGAAGGCGGAGACGATCAGCGCCGCGATGGTGCTGGCCACCACCGCCGCCACCCCCAGCTGGCGCGGGCCCGGCCGGCCACCCCCGGTGGAGGAACCCTCGGTGCGCCACCCCCCAGCCGGGTCGTGGGCAGGATCATCCGTGACCTGACGAGCCGGTCCGGTATCGGCGGGCGCCGGGGCGAGCACGGCCCGCGGTCGTTCCTCGGATGACCCCGCAGCATCCGGCAGGCTCTGGCCGACCTGCTCCCCGTTCATCGCATCATGCTAGGCGCCGGCTTCGGCTCAGCAATTGACCCGGGTGCGCGTCCCCTTCATCCAGGCAAGGGGGTCGTAGGCGTCCCCCTTGGAGCGGATCTCCCAGTGCAGGTGCGGGCCGGTCGACCACCCGGTCGAGCCGACGTACCCGATGACGTCTCCCCGCGAGACCTTCTCGCCCGCGCTCCCTGCGGTGCGTGACATGTGGGCATAGAGGGTAGTGAGACCGCCACCGTGACTGACGATGATGGTGTTGCCGTAGCCGTTGAGATACGTCGATGACGCAATCACGCCATCCCCGGCGGAGCGGATGGGTGTTCCGGTGCTCGCTGAGAAGTCCACCCCGGCATGGCAGGTGACGTAGCCGAATATCGGGTGACGGCGCAGACCGGTGTCCGAGGTGACCGTTGCCCCGGGAATCGGCCAGGAGAGCCCCTCCTCGGGCTCGTCCTTGCCCCCCTCATCGCCGGTGTCCCGGGCGAGCTGCTCGAGGCGGGCCTGCTCGAGGCGCAACTGCTCATACCTGCGACGGACGGTGTCGCGGTCCTCCTCCGCCGATCGCAGTGCCCGGGCCCGCCGGTTGTTGAGCGTGACAACGCGGACGCGCGCGGACTCCGCCTGGGCTGCCGCGCGCTGCCGGTTGCGCAGCGTCGACCGCGCCTCCTCACGCAGTTGGACCATCTCATCTCGCAGTGAGGTCGCCTCCGCCTTGGACTGGGCCAATTGCGAACGCAGGACGGTCAGTTCCGCCAGCGCCTGGTTCTGTGATTCGGCGTAGGACTGGACGGCGGCGAGCCGCACGGTGAAATCCCCCGGGTTCGACGCTGCGAGCACGACATCCACGGCGGACAGCGGCCCGGCGATGTAGAGGGTGCGAGCGAGGTCGCCCACACGCACCTCCGTGGCGTCGATCTGCTCCTCGGTGGTGCCGATGCGCTCCTGCAGGCGGCGGATCTGGGCGGTGGTTCGGGTGACAGCGCGGCTGGCTCGGCGCTCGGCAGCCCGAGCCGCCGACAGGGATGACAACGCGCGCGCATAGGCGCTCTTCGCAGCCGGCAGCTGGGCGCGGATGATCCGAAGCTCCTGGCTTGCGTTCTCCACCCGGGCGGTTGCCGCCGAGAGGCGCTCCCGCGTCTGACTGAGCTGGGTGGAGTTCGACCGCAGCTGGTCGGCGATGGGATCGGGCTTGCCCGGGCGGGCGGTGACCGATGCCACCGGAAGGCTGCCGAGGATCAACGTGCAGGCAAGGGCGGCGAGCGCTCCCGTGACGACCGGCCGTGACCGGCGGATCAGGGAGCCCGACGGCCCGTCACCTGTTGCCATAGTGGCAAGTATCACTCATTGGGGCAGATGGGATGCAAGGGAGCGGCGTGGCGGGCCGGGGGGCTCGATTTCAGGCCCGCGAATAGCGGGCCAGCGCAATCAATCTCAGGCCCGCGAATAGCGGGCCAGCGCAATCAATCTCAGGCCCGCGAATAGCGGGCCAGCGCAATCAATGAGGTGACGATCGCCAGCATCAGGCCGATCGCGGCGACTCCCCCAGCCGCCCAGGCGACCTCCTGCCATCCGATGAACGTGGTGAACGTCAGGCTCGGGGCAAGCACGCCGTCGATGACCCAGCGCTTGATGCTGGCCAGGACGATGCCAGCCAGCGCCGAACCGATGACAGCGGCGACCACCGCCTCCAGCACGAACGGCAGCTGGATGGCCGTCCGACTGGCTCCCACCATCCGCATGATGCTTACCTCGCGGCGCCGGGCGAAGGCGGCCACCCGCATCGTGTTGGCCACCAGCAGCACCGTGACCACCAGCATGGCACCGGCGAAGGTGAAGGAGATCAGGCGTAGGCCATTGAGCAGGTCGAACAGCCGGTTGAACGTTGAGCGCTGATCGCGAACCGCCTCGACTCCCGCTCGTCCGGTCAGTGCCTCGGAGACGTCGAGGAAGCGTTGGGGGTCGGTGAGGGTGATGCGGAATGAGGCGGGCAGCTGCTCGGGGGTGACGTTCTCGGCGATGGGTGATCCGGCGAACTGCTCGATGAAACGAGCGTACGCCTGCTGCTGGGTTTCGAATGTGGTCGAGGCGACCACGCCGATGGCCCGGATCTCCCCCTCGATCTGCTGGCGCTCGGGTTCAGGAGTCTCCCCATCGCAGGTTGGTGCAGTGCTCCCCTCCGTGCAGAGGAACACCGAGACCTCGACCTTGTCGTACCAGAAGTCCTTCATCTCGTTCACCTGCGCTCCGACGAGCACCCCCACCCCGAGCAGCGACAGGGAGACCGCAAAGGTCACCGTCACCGCCACGGTCATGGTGAGGCTGCGGCGGATGCCCGTCCATACCTCGCCGCTGACGAAGATCAGTTGGCTGAACACCGCGGCCGCTCAGGCATATCCGTAGACGCCGCGAGCCTGGTCGCGGACGAGCCGACCACCGTCGAGCTCGACGACGCGCTTGCGCATCCGGTCGACGATGCCCGCATCGTGGGTGGCCATGAGGACGGTCGTGCCATCGGCGTGGATCTGCTCGAGCAGCCGCATGATGCCGACTGTCGTGTCGGGGTCGAGGTTTCCGGTGGGTTCATCGGCGATCAGCAGGGCCGGCGCATTGGCGAGCGCGCGGGCGATGGCGACGCGCTGCTGCTCACCTCCGGAGAGCTGGTGCGGCAGGCGCCGACCCAGCCCGGCCAGTCCAACGCGCTCGATCAGGGCTGGCACGCGGGTTCGGATGTCCCGGGAGCGCTGCCCGACGACCTGCATGGCAAAGGCCACGTTCTGGGCGACGGTCTTGTTCGGGAGCAGTCGGACATCCTGGAAGACGATTCCGATACGACGGCGCAGTCGCGGCACCTGGTAGGTGCGCAGTCGGCCGACATCGGCCGATCCGATGATCACCCGGCCGACGGTGGGCCGCACCTCACGAATCATCAGGTGCAGGAACGTCGACTTGCCGGAGCCGGAGGCGCCGACGAGGAAGACGAACTCGCCCGCCTCGATGTGGACGGTGATGTCCTCGAGCGCCGGCAGATCGTCGCCTGGGTAGGTCTTCGTCACATTCTCGAACGTGATCACGCGGCCCTCCTGTGCCCACGGCCAATGTAGGCCGGCGGAGGGGGCGGGCGCGGCAGGACGCGCGGTCAGCCTGAGCGGCGCCAGCGGATCCCGGCGGCGATGAACTCGTCGATCTGGCCGTCGAGGACCGCGGCGGTGTTGCCGGTCTCCACCTCGGTCCGCAGGTCCTTGACCATCTGGTAGGGATGCAGGACGTAGGAGCGCATCTGGGTTCCCCACGATCCGGCGGAATCACCCCGCAGGGCGTCGATGCGCGCCTGCTCCTCCTGCCGTCGGCGTTCCAGCAGTTTCGCGCGCAGCACGTTCATGGCCGTGGCCCGGTTCTGCAGCTGGCTGCGCTCGTTCTGGCAGGACACGACGATGCCGGTGGGCAGGTGGGTGATGCGGACCGCGGAGTCAGTGGTGTTCACGCCCTGGCCGCCGGGGCCGGAGGAGCGGTAGACGTCGACGCGCAACTCGTCCTCAGGCACCTCGATCGCATCGGACTGCTCAACCACCGGCACGACCTCGACCCCGGCGAATGAGGTCTGGCGGCGCCCCTGATTGTCGAATGGCGAGATGCGCACGAGGCGGTGGGTACCCTGCTCCACTGAGAGGGTGCCGTAGGCGTACGGTGCGCGCACGGCGAAAGTGGCCGATTTGATCCCTGCCTCCTCCGCGTAGCTGATGTCGTAGACCTCGGTGGACCAGCCGTGGCGTTCGCAGTAGCGCAGGTACATGCGCAGGAGCATCTCGGCCCAGTCGGCGGCGTCCACACCCCCCGCCTCGGAGCGCACCGTCACGAGCGCCTCCCGGGCGTCGTACTCCCCCGCCAGCAGCGTGCGGATCTCGAGCTCACTGATCGACCCACTGAGCGCGGTCAGCTCGCCCTCCGCCTCGTTGAGGACCTCCTCATCGCCCTCGGCCTCGGCAAGGTCGATGAGGACCCGGGCATCCGCCAGCCGACGCCGCAGTCCGGCAAGGCGTCCCGACTCCGCTCGAATGAAGGACAGCCGGCTGGTCAGCTGCTGGGCGCGAGCGGGGTCCTCCCATAGGCCGGGCTCACTGGCCGCGCCCTCCAGTTCGGCGATCTCGGCGTCCATCCGCACCGGATCAAGGACGGTGGTGACGCCATCGAGGGTGCGCTGCAGGACGACCGCGCGCTCGCGCAGGGTGAGTGCATCGGTCATCGCCGGGGAGCGACCGAAGTCGGGCGGCGGGGAACGGTGCCGGCGCGCGCGCCCCGGTGGCGGTGGCTCATGTGGCGGTGGCCCCGGTGGCGGTGGCTCAGGTAGCGGTGGCTCATGTGGCGGTGGCTCATGTGGCGGCATCCGCGGCGAGATCGGCAGCAACCATCAGCCGGGCGAGGTCGTCCCAGTGAGTGGCCGCCCGCCAGCCGAGGACCTCGGCGGCACGATCGGGTCGACCGATGAGCGCCTCCACCTCAGTGGGCCGGTGGTAGCGCTCGTCGATCTCGACATGATCCCGATAGTCCAGTCCAGCCGCGGCGAAGGACACCTCGGCGAAATCGCGCACCGTCGCACCCACCCCCGTTGCGAGGACGAGGTCATGCGGGTCGTCAACCTGCAGCATCCGCCACATGCCCTCGACGTACTCCGGCGCATAACCCCAATCGCGGATCGCATCGAGGTTGCCAAGGTAGAGGCCCCGCTGACGACCCTGCGCGATGGCTGCCACGGCGCGGGTGATCTTGCGGGTGACGAATGTCGGCCCCCGGCGCGGGGACTCGTGGTTGAACAGGATGCCGTTCACCGCGTACAGGTCGTAGGCCTCGCGATAGTTGCGAGTCACCCAGTAGGAGTAGAGCTTTGCCGCCGCATACGGGCTGCGGGGGGCGAAGCCGGACTCCTCGTCCTGCGGTGGCGGGATTGATCCGTAGAGCTCGGAGGTGCTCGCTTGATAAAAGCGGGTGTCGATTCCGGCGGCACGAATGGCCTCCAGCAGCCGGACGGTGCCGACCGCATCGACATCGGCGGTGTACTCGGGCAACTCGAAGGACACCTTGACATGGCTCTGCGCTGCGAGGTTGTACACCTCGGTTGGTGTCACCTCGCGGATGAGGTTGGTCAGGCTCACACCATCGAGTAGGTCCCCATAGTGCAGGTGGAGCCGTGCATCGGCCACATGGGGATCGGCGTAGACCGCATCGAGGCGGCCGGTGTTGAACGAGGAGGACCGTCGCACGATGCCGTGCACCTCGTAGCCCTTGCCGAGCAGCAGTTCGGCGAGATAGGAACCGTCCTGACCGGTGATGCCGGTGATGAGGGCAACGGGCACGCGCAACCTTCCTTCTCTATCTCAGGCGGGGGCGGGGGAATTCGCCCGCCGGATCGCGTCATCGAGATGGTGCTGGCGGAACCACTCGTAGGTGGACGCGATTCCCTCGGCGAGGCCAATCTGCGGCTGCCATCCCAGTGCCCGCACCCGCGAGACGTCCAGGACCTTGCGCGGTGTGCCATCCGGCTTGCTGTCATCCCACACGATGCGACCCTCGAAGCCGACCACGCGCGCGACGAGGGTTGCCAGATCGGCGATCGGGAGATCCTCACCGGTGCCGACGTTGATGGTGCGGTCATCGTCGTACCGTTCGGCGAGGACGAGCACCGCGGCGGCAAGGTCATCGGAGTGCAGGAACTCGCGCCGCGGGGTGCCGGTGCCCCACAGCGTCACCTCCGGGTCCCCACCGGCGCGGGCGAGGTGGAAGCGATGGAGCAGTGCCGGCAGCACATGGGAGGTCTGCAGGTCGAAGTTGTCGAATGGGCCGTAGAGGTTCGTCGGCATCGCGGAGATCCAGCGGCGGCCGTACTGGGTGCGGTAGGCGTGCACCAACTGCACGCCGGCGATCTTGGCCAGGGCATAGGGCTGATTGCTCGCCTCGAGGGGGCCGGTGAGCAGGTACTCCTCCTTGATCGGCTGTGGGCACAGCTGGGGGTAGATGCAGGAGGAGCCCAGGAAGACAAGGCGCGGCACATCGGCGGCGTGGGCAGCGTCCATGACGTTGGTCTGGATGAGGACGTTGTCGCTGAGGAAGTCCACCGGGAACGCGGAGTTCGCGCCGATTCCGCCAACCTTGGCAGCCGCGACGATGACGAGCTCGGGACGCTGATCGGCCACCCAGGTGAAGGTCGCCGCGCGATCGCGCAGGTCCAGCTCGACCGAGCGCACGCCGATCACTTCAGCGCCCGCCGCACGGTAGGCCCGGGCGATGGCCGAGCCGGCCAGACCGCTGCTGCCTGCCACCCACACGCGCATCCGGCCATCCTGCCATCACCGGCGGCCCGGCGGCGCGCCCCCGCCGAACAGATCGGCTCGCAGGTGCGCCCCTCGCGTTCAGTCCACTGCGGTGAGCAACCCGGCCGCTGCGTCGGCGCGGACCGTCACCGACGGCAGCCACTGCCCCGTCAGCGGCGGGCGGATCTCGCGGGCGAGGCTAACCCGCACGGTGGTCGGCGAGGTCGCCAGATCGGTCACGGTCACCGGGGATCCGGCGCGGGCGGCCGCCGACAGGTGGGCCAGGGCAAGGGTGCGCGCCTGCCCCTGATCGAGGACCAGCCAGCCGCCGGCTCCGCGGTCGGCATACGCCTGCTCGTCCACCTGCTGTGCCCCCGCAAGAGCGGTGCTGTCGGCAAGGGCGGCCAGCCCACGGTGGGCGATCAGCACCGCCGCAGTGTCGATGGTCACGCAGGCGGCGACCAGGCACACGCCGGTCACGCCGATCATCAGGATCAGACCGCTGCCCCGCCGATCCCGCAGGAGTCGCCGGGTGGCGGGCGGGCGTCCCATGATCACCCACCACCCCCGGGCTCGGCTCGGTACCGGTCGACCGGGACGGTCACGGTGCTCACCACCGTCACCCCATCGGGATCGAACCGGGTGGGCACCCACGGCAGGGCAATGGACTGGCGCAGGGTGATGCTCACCGCGGATCCCGGCTGCAGGCAACCGTCATGGCAGGTGACCTGCAGGGAGGCCGGGTCATAACTTCGGCCGGCAGCCGAGAGGATCTCGCGGCTGACCTCATGGGCGCTGGCCAGTGCGGCCGATGAGTCCGCGGCTGTTGCGAACGCGCGGGCTGCCTCCCGGGCGGCGTGGTCGACCGCATAGGCACTGCGCTGCAGCACCGCGAGGCTGGTGAGAATCCACACGATGGGCAGGACCAGTGCCACCACACCGAGGACGAGCTCAAGTGCCACGGAGCCGTGGGCACCGCGCAGTCCGACCCGATGACACCGCCCGCGCACCCCGCACCTCATGACAGCCGCGCCTCGTCGACAGCCCGCCCCGTCAGGGTGACCGAGGAGCGGCTGAAGGGGGCCGGGCCGCTGACGGTGAGTGAGCAGGTGACGACCAGCAGCGGGGTGCCAGCCGGCAGCGTGTCGGCGGTCATCGCAAGCCCGGTGACCGTCGCTCCCGGCACCGCGCTGGCAAGCGTGTCAAGCAGCGCCAGCCGCGCGGTGGTGGGGTCACCGCCGTATCGGCCGGCCTGCCGCGCAGCCTCGTCGACCGCCGACTGCGCGACCGTCACGGTGTGGACGTAGCCGGTCAGCTGCAGCAGCGCCGCCATCAGGGCAATGACCAGCGGGGCTGCCACCGCGAACGAGGCCACCGCCGAGCCCCGACGCTCGCCGAGGATCGCGCGCACCCCGGCTCGGCGGCTGCTCGTCATCTCAGGACCGACTCACCGACTGCACCGCTCGACTGAAGACATCGGAGAAGGTGCCGTCCGCAAGGACCCACAGGGTGGTCACCAGTCCGGCGGTCATGACCGTGACAAGTACCCAGCCGGGCACGTCACCGCGGGAGTTGCCAAGGGCGCGCGCGAGGGGGCGCACCAGCGGACGCAGGGGAAGGGGGGTGGATCGCATGCCGTGACCTCTTTCTTGGTTGGGTGGTAGGGCGGTTCCTTGGTTGGACTCCTTGCCGGGGTCTCCCATGGGGTTCACTGGCTCGGCCATTGGGTTCTGCTCACCCGAGGACCAGCCGCAGGTTGACCAGCCCCGGGTACAGCGCGACCAGCACGACACTGGGCAGGACGAGGAAGACCACCGGGATGAGCACCCCGATCTCCTGTCGACTTGCCCGATCGAGAGCAGCAGCGCGCACCGCGAAGCGAATATCGGCCGCCTGGGCGCGCAGCACCTCCGCCAGCGGGGCCCCGCGCTCGAGTGCGGTCTCGATGACGTCGATGAAGCGGCCAATCGCGGTATCGGGGCTGCGTTCCCGCCAACCGCGCAGCGCGCCGAGGAAGGTCGCCCCTGACTCGACGTCCGCCCCCACCACCGCGAGCTCGCCAGCCAGTGGCGGCGGGGCCAGTTCGGTCACCCGCAGCAGCCCGCGCTGCGGACTCTCGCCGGCGGCAACGCAGAATGCGAGCAGGTCAAGCGTTGCGGGCAGTCCGCGGATCAGTGCCGCCCGCTGCTGCTCGATGGCTCGCTGATGACGCCACTGGGCGACCGTCAGTCCGCACATGCCGCCGAGGACAGCCAGCGCGATCCCTCCCCGAGGCGGCAGGACGCCGACGAGGACGAGGGTGATGCCGAGGGTGAGCGCACCACCGGCACCCATCCCCGCTCCCACCCACGCCCGCCGATCGAAGCCGCGCAGGGCGCGCAGCGCCGCCCCACCCGGCGGGCGGGTGTGGTGCACACCGGCGATGGCCGAGGGTGGCAGGTAGGGCGAGATCCGAGCCAGTCCGGGGGCGCCGACCCGTCGAAGTCCGGTCAGGCACAGCAGCGACCCACCCGTGATCAGGGCACCGGCGGCGGCCCCGAGCACAGCGCTCACCCGGCACCTCGGACAGGTGCGGTGAGTGCGCGCATGGCGAGGTAGGCCGCGCCGCTGGTCAGCCCCACAAGTGCGAGGACGAGGGCGCCCGGCAGGCCCCGATAGGCGGCTGCACTGGTGGGTTGCAGGCAGACAACGATGAGCACCAGCCACGGTGCGGCCACCCCGAGTCGCGCCGCATTGAGGGTCCACGCCTGACGCGCGGCAATCTCCTGCCGCACCCGCTGGTCCTCACGGACCGAGGAGGACAGTGCGCGCAGCAGTCGGCCGAGGTCACTTCCCCCGACATGTGAGGCGACCGTCAGCGCACTGGCTACCCGACGGCCGGTGGCGGGCCCCGCCTGTGGAAGGGCGGCGGTCAGGGTTGTCAGGGCCGCATCGAGCCGACCGGTGACCCGGTACTCGCGGGCAGCAAGCGACATGGGGATGTTGAGCGGCGCCTCAGCACGGCGCGCCGCAAGGACCAGGGCATCCCCCAGTGAGAGCCCGGCGCTCACGGAGGCAGCAAGGTCGTCGATCACCGGTGCCCAGGATGACTCCCAGCGGGCGAGCAGTGCGCGTCGCTGCGCCGTCCATCGGCTGCCGATCGCCAGGGCGACCACCGACCCCAGCGCCACCCCCACCGGGAGGGCGCTCGTCCATGCGGTGGCAAGCACTCCGATGATCACGCCCCCGGTGCATGCAAGGGCGCCCCAGCGCAGGGCGGGGCCGGTCACGGCAGGTCCACCGGGGTCATCTCGATGACCCCGTTCTCAACACGACCGGAGAGGGTGACGATCTCACTGACGTGGCGCCCGCGCCCCGGGGCATGACGCAGGACGACAACCATGTCGATTGCCGCGGCAACGGTAGGGGTCACGAATGCGGCAGCGATGTTCTGGCCGGCGAGCAGCGGCAGGGTGCACAGCTTTAGCAGCGCCTCCCGGGCGCTGTTCGCGTGCAGGGTTCCCATGCCGGGTGTGCCGCTGTTGAGGGCGATGAGCAGGTCGAGGGCCTCGGCCTGGCGAACCTCTCCGATGACGAGCCGGTCAGGACGCATGCGCATCGCCTCCTTGACCAGCCGGCGCAGCGGCACCTCCCCCACCCCCTCCAGATTGGGCTGGCGGGTCTGCATGGCAACCCAGTCCGGACTTGCCAGCCGCAGTTCGAAGACCTCCTCACAGGTGACGATGCGCTGATCGGTTGGGCACTCATTGAGCAGGCAGGACAGCAGGGTGGTCTTGCCGGCACCGGTTGCCCCCGCGACGATGATCGACTGCCCGGCGAGCACCGCCTCCCGTAGCAGCCGCGCCTGCGCAAGGGTGAGAACCCCGGAGGTCACCTGATCGGACAGTCGCCGGATGGGCGCGGCGAAGCGGCGGATGTTCACTGACATGTGGGAGCGGACGATGTCGGGGGCGACGACATGGAGGCGACTGCCGTCGGGAAGGGTGGCATCGACGAACGGTGATGAGACATCCACCCGACGACTGCTGGTGCGCAGCATCCGCTCAACCAGTCCGCGGACCGCGACCTCGGTGAGAACGGTCGGAGTCAATTCGGATCGCCCACCGCGGAAGATGAAGATCCGATCGGGGGCGTTGATCCAGATCTCCTCGACGGTGGGGTCATCGAAGTAGGGCTGCAGGGGGCCATAGCCGATGACGGATGCCTTGACCTCATCAATAACGGCGGCATCAGCCGAAGCTGACCCGGTGAGCTCATCGATGAGCGCAGACACCAGTGCCGGCTCGCGCAGGGGATCCAGATCCCGGTCACGCACTCGCGCGAGCACTCTGGCGGTGAGGTCGTCGGAGGACTCCCCTATGCGGGGGGTCGCGATCGAGGCGGGCGGGAGCGGATCGGTGAGGGCGGGAGCAGCCACGTCGTGGACGCTAGGCAGCCGGGCCGGCGAGGCCGGCAGGACGGGGCGGCGCTGGTACTGCTGTGGAGGCGGTGGCTCCCCAGTGGCGTGGGTCTCGCCGGGCCGGAGATGCTGACCGACCACCGCACCGCAGTGGGCGAGAACGTGGTCACTGTGACGTCGGCATTGCAGGACCGGTCGGCGTCGGGCCCTGCGACGGCAACGGTGGGACGAATCCGCCAGCGCCGGCGACGAAGGCACGCGAGTACGCCCACTGCGGCTCGGTGGTGCCGGTGCACTGGTAGAGCGCCGTGAGCCCATCGCGGCACGGCTTGTCTCGGGTCATCTCCCACCAGGCGAGCATCCCGATGCCGTTTCTCCGCGCGAACGAGGTTAGCGTCGAGACGTCAGCGATGGTGAATACCTCAGGCTCGACGTCATTCCTGCCGATCATCGCGGTGACGCCGACGAGAGCGTTTCGCTGGGCCCTCGTCCAATCGGCGAACGCTGGGACGCCGGCAAGCTGAGTGGATGTCGACTTCGCTGCCGACACCGCATTGGCACCCATCTGGGTGAAGCTCGGCCCGTAGTTCATTGCCATGACATTGACCGAGGCGAGCGTGACTCCAGCAGCGGTGAACTCCCGCACCGTGCGCAGCCCGTCAGCGGTGAGTCCATCCGGCATCACCGGAAGCGTCAACGTCACCTGCAGCGGACGCCCACGTCTTGCGAGATCTCGTTGCACCTGCGCTACGGCTGTGGCGCGACGCTGATTGACGATCGGATTGGCAACGGCTGCGCCCTCGATGTCGAAGTCGATGCGGTCGACACGGTAGCGGTCGATGACCCGGCGGTAGGCGGCGGTCAGCGCCGTCGATGTCGAGCACGCCGAGGCCAGCTCGGTGCCGTTCGCCCCGCCGAATGACACGATCGGCCGTCCGCCGGCGGCTCGGAAACCGGAAACCGCGGATACGAAGTCACCCGGTCCACCGACGTCGTAGGAGGCATACCCACCCCAGGACGGCGTGCAGTCGGTACCACCACTGGCGACGATGAATGCAAGGGTCGCGGCCGGGATGCCAGTGGCGTTCTTGATGGCGACGAGGTCTGCCGGGGGATACAGCCCCATGTCGACGTACGGAGCAACGACCGGACCGGCGGCGGCATCGACCGGGGAGGCGGAATGGGGGGCGATGGCGATACCGGCGGCAAGGCACACTGCCGCCGCGCCGGCGACGAGTGCGCGCATGGGGACTCCTTCTGGGTGGGGTCGCCCGATAGGTCGAGCAAGCCGGGCCCGGTGACGACCCAGCACAGTTGGGACGGCCGACGCTGCCATCGTCACCGGGCCGCGTGGCCTGACACGACGCTGCGCGGACCACGGGCGCGGGAGATCCAGATCACCCATGGCTCAGGCACGACTTGCGGCACGGGATTCGTGGCGGAGTCCACTCATCGAATCGCGTCGAAGGAGGCTGACGACCTCGTCGAGGCACGATGCATCAACGACGATCATCGGGGGGCCAGGGTCCTCGAAGTTCGTCGACGGCCGGCATGGCCCCGGAGTCACGTGTGGGGCCACCGCGCCGGCGAGTGCGCTCGACCCACTCCGCCAATGAGGGCCGAGCGACTTCCCGTTCGGCAAGGCGACGCAGAAGATCCGGGACGGTCACCCGCTCCGCCGCCGCTCGTTGCGTCAACGCGTGGTAGACGTCGTCGGGAATGTCCCGAATCTGCACGGTCTTTGGCAAGCTCGCACCGTAACAGGCGCACACGCATGCCATAGTGCGAACGTTCATCGCGGCGAGGCAACATGCCAAATCGTCACGCCGTTGCCCGCAGCGGCCGTCCGGTGAGACGGACGATGCCGCGATCTATGACAGGAGACGGTCGATCGCCGCGATGAACTCCGCGGGCTCGATGTACGCCACCAGCGCATCAGGTGCGTGCGCTGCGAGCTCATCGATGCTCACTGCGCCGGTGGCCACGGCGATCACCTTCACGCCGCCGCCACGGGCGGCGGTGATGTCCAGTGGTGTGTCACCGATGATGACGGTGCTCGCCAGTGCGGCGGGATCGAGGGTGGCCGCCGCCTGCACGACCAGCTCCATCCGCGTGGCGTGGTGGTGCCCGTAGAAGCCTGATCCAAGGTCGAAGTGATCGGCGAGGCCCGCCGTGCGGACCTTCACCTCGGCACGCCGAGGGGTATTGCCGGTCAGCAGCAGGTTTCGGGCACCGGCAGCCCCCAGCAGCCGCAGCGCATCGGCGACGCCGGGCAGTGCCGACGCCGGGGCGACGGCGAGATCCTCGATGGTGACCTCATCGAGATGGGCCAGTGCCGCGTCGATCAGGGACGAGTCACCACCGGCATCGCGCTGGCCATTGCCGGCCAGGATCTCGATGATGATCTGTCGATCGGTCTTGCCCAGGGTCGCAACCGGCAGGCCGCGAGGCTCACCCGGCAGGCCGCGAGGCCCACTCGCCGGCCGCACGGGTGAGTGACGGCTGAGGGCTCGGTCCACGGCATGGGCGTGCCGGTCCCGGACCGCCGGTGCGTGCTCGATCAGGGTGCCATCGACGTCCCACAGCAGCGTCGGACGGCGCACCCAATCAGCGTAGGTGCAGCTGACCCGGGCACGCGGTGGGTATCAGGTGCGCCCCCGGATCAGGGTTCGACGACCCAGCATCCCCCGACCTCGGCCGGCCTCATGGCCGTGTGGTAGTCATCATGCATGACCGACAGCCTCAATCGGGCCGGCCACGGCTCCTCCGACGTCACCCCCGTCACCGCGACCCCGACCGCCGGTCCGGCGCGTCCTCGGTGGGCACGCCTCGCAACCCCGGTGGTGGCTGCTGTGCTCGCGGCCGGACTGGCTGCACCTGCCGAGGCGGCCCTGTCGCCGGACTACCTCAGCGTGGCCGACCTCAAGGGCACCTGGGTCGGCAGCGTCGCCGGCTGGGTCGATGGTGAATGGACGACGACGCAGGCGCGCATCGTCTGGTCGGCGCGGAAAGGGGCATCGGCACGCGGTGCGCTCAGCCTGCGTCCATGTGCCGGGCGTGAGCAGGCCTGCCAGACTCGCAGCCCGAAGGGTGACTGGGGGGTGACCGAGCGGGTGCAGGTCGCGGTCATGAGCGATGGCACTGTCGCCGGTCGCTCGGAGACGCTGACGGTCCTGGGGTTCGGTCAAGGTGACGGCTCCCTCGAGGTCACCCTCACCCCCTATCGGATCGTCGACACCGCTGACACAGTGCATTACGGCCGGCTGGTGCGCGCCGGCTGACCCGCGCAGTGGGTCAGCGAATGGTGATACCCACGCGATCCGGGTCGGCCTTGCGCAGCATGAACCAGCCGAGCAGCCCATAGCGGCGTGCGATGAGCCGGGCGGTCTCAACCGAGCGCTCGGCATCGTCGATCTCGGCGATCGCCGGGCGCGACTCACCCTTCGGACGACCGCGCATGTCGCAGGGTGCGACGGTGACATGCGGGTTGTTGTGGATGCGCCGAACCTTGCCCGAGGAGCCCTGCGTCGTGACCCGCAGGGCGTTGCCGTCACGGACGCACCACACCGGCGTTCCCACCGCGGTGCCATCACGGCGGAATGTCGTGAGCAGCAGGTATCGCGGCTCCCCCAGCGGGGGCTGACCGTTACCTGACCCATCGTTCATGATCGCCTCCCGTCAACCGGCACACCGCGCATCAGCGGTGATCCGCCGGCGGTCAGACTGCCTCGGACCGTGCGCATTGCGGTGTGCATGACCGCGAGACGACGACCCGCCGCCATGGAGTTGCGGCCGAGCACCTCAAGATCCTCCTCACCGGGGATGAGCAGGGTCACCGCAACGCCATCGGCTGCGAGTCGGGCCGCCTCCGCACGGGCACGCACCGTGATCCGAGTGCGCCATCGCCAGGACACCCGCTCCCGCACCCCGGTGGGAGGGTGCCGCACCGTCGTCCCGGAGGGAACGATGACAACCGCCTCCGTGAGGTCACAGCCGATCAGCTGGTCGGCGTTCGTCGTCGACACCGCTCCGCCGTCGACGTAGCGCACCCCGTGAATGCGCACGGGTGCGAACCAGCCCGGGATCGCACAGGATGCGGCAAGGGCATCACCCCAGCCAGCCACAGGCGCCCCGGGGGCGCCGAAGACGGTCAGCGCGCCGCTGTCGAGGTTCATCGCGGTCACCCGGAGGCGAACCGGGCTGGTGCTGCCCCGCTGCAGCCGGTCGCCGAGATCCCGCAGCGCCGCCAGTGAGCCGCGCCCTGCCGGTATCAGTCCGGCGATCACCGCACCGCGTGTGAGGGGGTGGTCGATCGGGTCGGGCAGGCGCCGCTCGACTGCGGACGGCAGCCGCCGTTCCACCGCGGGTGCGAACGGCAGGCGGCGTACGGCATCGGCGAGCAGTCGCGGCGATGAAGGACCCAGCAGGTGCGGCCGCGGCGGCAGTTGCCCGCCGACCGCGGTCTCGTAGTCCCACGCGATCTCACGGAGCGCACCGGCGGCCCAGCGGCGCCCATGCTGGTGGGCAACCATGTCCTCGGCACTGGCCCCGCCCGCAATCAGCGCACCGACCACGGAGCCCGCCGAGGTGCCCAGAACCGTTGTGATGGCCTGCAGATCCCACTGCCACTGGCTCTCAATCGCGTGCAGCGCACCCGTCAGCCAGGCACCGCCGAGGACCCCGCCACCGCCGAGGACCAGCCCTCGACGGGGGGCCGCCGGTGTGGACATCGGCGGGTCGGACGGGTCGGACCGGCCGGTCATCGGCGGATCGGACGGTCGGCGAGGGTGGCCAGTTCCGCCAGTGACTCCAACAGGGCCGACCGCAGCAGGCTGAGATCGGCGACGGCCGAGCGATCGGCGTTCAGGCCGAAGCACACCCGTCCGTCGTAGCTGGTGGCCCCAATGCTCAGCGCCTGCCCGGCGGCGAGTGGGACGACCGGGTACGTGCGGATCATCGCCGCCCCGGCCGCATAGAGCCGGTGCTGGGGACCGGGAACGTTGACGATCGTGACGTGCGAACCGCGTCGCCGCAGGGTTGCCGCCACGCGGGCACCCATCCGATGCAGGGTGGGCGGGCCGAATCCGGTGAGCGACACCATCGCCTGCGCACCGACCATCGGCTGACCGGTCCGCTGCTGGACCAGCTCGAAGGCAATCCGGGTGAGGCGCAGCAGGGGCATGGGCTCCCCCACCGGCAGGTCGAGAAGGGTGTACGCGACGTCACCACGATCCACCGCCGGCTGCTCTGGATCGGTCACCCGCACCGGGATCACCGCGCGCACGACGGTTCCGCTCGTCACGGGGCTGCCGCGGGAGAGCAGCCAGCGCCGCAGGGCACCGGTCACGACGGCGAGGACGACATCGTTCACCGTGCAGTCTCGTGCGCGACGGATCGCCCGATAGGTCTGAAGATCGGTGTCGACCATGGCGTAGCGCCGCTGCCCGGTCACCTCGACATTGAACGGTGTTCGCTGCGCCGTCCGCAGGACCCCCGCAACCGTCCCTCCGACGCGGGCACCGGTCCGGGCGGCCCCGAGGGCGAGGTTGGCGGCGGTCGCCGCGGCACCCCGTGCCGTGCGGGCAGCCGCCCGGGGATCGCGGGCAAGGTCGGCCAACGCACCGATGAGCAGTTCAGCGGGGTCCGGTGACCGGGCCGCCTGCCAGCGGGGAGTGGCGACCGCCGCGGGCTCAACGGTCGGCTCCAGCAGCACCTGCAGCAGATCCAATGCACTCACCCCGTCAACGAGGGCGTGATGGGTCTTGGAGACGATGGCGAAGCGCCCCTCCGCAAGACCTTCGACGAGGTAGACCTCCCACAGTGGGTGCGAACGGTCAAGGGGGCGACTCATCAGTCGGGCGACGAGCTCGGCGAACTGCTCCTGGCCACCTGGCTCGGGCAGGGACACCCGCCGCACGTGCGTTGCCAGGTCGAAATCGCGGTCATCAACCCAGACCGGCTCGGCAAGTCCCCACGGAACCGGCTGCACCCGTTGGCGGTAGCGCGGCACCAGCGCGATGCGCTCGCCGATGAGGGCGGTGATCCGGTCGGGGTCGATGCCCCGGCGACCGGCCTCGAAGACCGCCACCTCGCCGGCGTGCATCGGCAGCAGGGGGGTCTCAAGATCAAGGAAGGAGGCATCCACCGCGGTCAGTCGCGCCACTGCCTCACCTCCCTGAGTGCGGGATCCATCATGCCAAGCACCGCACGGCCGGCCGCGCGACCGGGGCGGCTGTCGATCCGGCCACGGCAGTGAGGTCTAGCGTGGGGGGTGCCGGTCGCGGGCACCCCGGCCCGCCGCCGGCACCAGGGAAACGGAGCGATGATGAGCAGCCCCCAACCGCAGGCGATGCCCGTACTCACCGGACGGGGCAAGTGGACCCCAATGCCCTTCGTCGCACTGGGGCTCGCCCTCATCATCGTCGACTCCACCATCGTCAACGTCGCCATCCCGTCCATCATTCGCGACCTCGGCATCACCACCACCGACGCGGAGTGGGTCAACAGCATCTACGCGCTGGTGTTCGCATCCCTGCTGCTCGTCACGGGTCGCGCCGGTGACGTCTTCGGGCGTCGTCGGGTATTCATCATCGGCGTGTTCGTGTTCATGCTCGCCAGCGTGCTCGCTGGCCTCGCCCCCAATGGCGAGGCGTTGATCGGTGCGCGACTGCTGCAGGGCATCGGAGGGGCGATGGTGCTGCCGAACTCCCTGTCGACGGTGAATGCGCTCTATCGGGGCCGCGATCGTGCGGTTGCCTTCGGTATCTGGGGGGCGACCATCGGCGGCACCGCTGCCCTGGGCCCACTGATCGGTGGCTGGCTGACCGAGTACTACTCATGGCGGTGGGCGTTCCTGGTCAACATCCCCCTCGGCCTGATCGTCGTGTGGGGGATGACCCGATTCGTGCCGGAGACGAGGGATACTCATGCGCGCCGCGGCCTCGATGCACCGGGCACCCTGCTGTCGACCCTTGGGCTGGCGGCCCTGGTCTTCGCATTGATCGAGGGTCAGAACTACGGGTGGTGGCAACCGACCCGTGCGTTCACGGTGGCCGGTGAGCCTTGGCCGCTGACCACGATCTCACCGAGTGCGGTGGCCTTCATCGTGTCGGTGGTCGCACTGGTCGGCTTCGTCCTGGTTGAACGACTGCGCCTGCGGCAGGATCGGATCACCCTGCTGGACCTGCGACTGTTCCGCATCCGCTCATTCGCCCTCGGCAACATCGCCGCCCTGATCATCAACATGGGAGAGTTCGGGCTGCTGTTCACACTGCCCCTGTTCCTGCAGTCGGTGCGCGGTTACTCACCGCTGGGCACGGGCGTGATCCTGCTGGCGCTGGCACTCGGGGCCTTCATCGCCGGCCCGCTGGCCGGCCAGATCGCCGCCCGGATCGGCCCGAAGCCGGTTGTCCTCGCTGGCCTTGCGCTTGAGGTCATCGGGATCGCCGGCATCGGCTTCACTGTCTCGCCGTCGGTGGCGGGGGCGGCGATTGCCCCGTGGCTGTTCGTCTATGGCATCGGCGTCGGGTTCGCCACCGCGCAGGTCACCAATGTGATCCTTGCCGATGTGCCCGTGGCCGAGTCGGGTCAGGGCTCGGCTGTGCAGTCAACCTTCCGCCAGATCGGAGCCGCCTTGGGCACGGCTGTCCTCGGTGCGGTGCTGGTCACCACACTGCGCGGGGAGTCGGCGGACGGATTCCGCGCAGCGGGGGTTGCCGACCCGACAGCACTTGCCGTAACGGTGACCGCCCAGCCCTCGCAGGCGATCCCCACCCTCACAAGCCAGCCGGACGGCCAGGCCCTGCTGGCAGTGGTTGGTCAAGCCTTCGCCGATGCCACAACGTTCGTCAGTTGGACGGCGGCGGCATTCGTCCTCTGCGGGCTGATCGCAGCCTCCTTCCTGCCCCGCGGTCGCGTTAGCCAGCACCAGCCAGTAGATCCGCAGTAAGTCCGCGCAACCGGCGGCGCAGGCCACTGCGGGGTGCGGCCTGCGCCAGCGTCACACCGCGGATGATCGCCCGTTCGCACGCGCACCGGTCCTCGGGCAGCCAGACCACATGCGCAGCCGGACAGGTGCGCGTGAGCACGGCCACCAGGTCGGCCGTACTCACGCCGCGGAAGGCTGTGCGACGACAGCGGTTGAGCACCACCGTCCGGCGCAGGTCGGCATCGAGGTCAAGTCGGGCGAGTGCCTCCACCAGCCGCACCATGCCGATCGGATCGGCGCTGCCGACGATGACGATGTCGGTTGCCGCAGCACAGGCACTTGTGAAGGCGGTCGATCGAGTGGGCGCGGTGTCGTAGAGCGGATCGTCATCGGGAAGGACGTGTCCGCAGTCGATGACGGTGACCTCGGCGCCGGCGCGGGCGGCCTGCCACACCGCGGTGAGCGCATATGGGCGCCACTCCGCCCACCGCTGGGCATGGGGGATCCCGGTCAGCAGGCCGATCCCGGGACGCAGTTCGCGCACGATGTCGGCGAGGTGCATCGGCTTGAGGTCGGCCTGCTCCGCGGTGGCACAGGCGGCCGAGAGGCCCGCCGACTCCTCGAGCAGCGCCATCCGATGGCCGAGGATGCCACCGTCGACATCGGCATCGATGAGCAGGGACCGGCATCCCCGACGAGCAGCCTCATCGGCGAGATGAAGGGCGATGGTGCTCACCCCGGGAGCACCCGGGGTGCCCCAGACGACGATCACGCGCGGCGAGGCAGCGGGTGCTTCGGTTGCCGGCAACGCGTTGCCACCGATGTCAGGGGCTGCCGTTGCATCAGCAGAACGGCTGTCGGACGCTGACACTGGGTTCGCCGCCGGCCCCCCGGGAACCGAGCTGGGGGCCGAACCGGGGGCCGAACCGGGTGCGTGACCATGCGCTGCGCCGGTGGCGCGGCCGGGGCGTCGTCGTGCCGGGTGCCCGGCCCGAAGGGCAGCGAGGTTCGCATCGCTCCACCCGTCGCCGTCGTCGCCGCCACGTGCGGTGTCGCGAAGGTGACCGATCAGGCGGGTGAGGGCGGCCGGGTCGACACCCTCGACACCAGGCTGCGGCCCGGGGAGGTGAGCCGAGACGTCGACGCGGATGATGCCAGCCTGATCGAGGTCGGCAATGAGGTCGACAGGCAGGTCGGTATCGGCCAGCAGCGCGATGCGCGCCACCCCGGCGCGAGCGGCGGCGACCAGCTCAACCGCGTCACGACATCGTCGAACGACGTGCAGCCCGGAATCGGGCTCGGCGATCGCGGCCAGCAGGGCCGCCTGCCACGGCACCCCGCCCAGGCAGGCCAGCACTGCCCGCGGAGTTGCGGATCGCGAGGCCATCTCAGGAACCCCCTGCCGGGGAGTCGCCGGGGGTCGAGGGTGCCGCGACCGAGGCTGGTCCCGGACGACCCCCGGGGATGACGACGACGTCGAGGAATCCACCGCGCAAGGCTGCGACCAGGACAGCCACCTCGGCAGCGGGCACGTCAAGGACGAGTCGCACGCGGGTGTCCCCGGTGAAGGAGTCCCGCGCGGCGACCCCGGCGACGAGCACCCGCGCGGCTACCCGCTGCGTCCGGCCTGCCCCCGACTCACCCGCACCGGTGGTGCCATCGGTGCCGGTGGCCTCGTGAATGCTCGTGGTGCCATCGGTGCCGGTGGCCTCGTTGGCACGGGTGCCGGTAGCTGTGCTGGCGGCGGCACTGATCGCGTCTGGGCCCTCATCCTCAGGCTCGAGGCCAGTCACTGGCAGGAAGGTCGACGGTGCGCGCAGCGGATCGGGTGTGAACCACACATCGACAAGGTCCCCGCGGGCCAGACCCTCAGGAGCGTGGGCAAGGTCCACCGGGATCGCGACGTGGCGGCGGTCGGGGCCCACACTGGCGAGGCTCGACCGGGTCAGCAGCTCGCCCGCCGCCTGCGGATGGGCCAGCACCTGACCGATGACCGGCTCCGCCGTGCTGAGGTAGACCCCCTGCGAGGGGAGCTCAGCAAGGACGACGGTGAGGTCATCGGGGGCGATGATCGCGCCCGCGCCCAGTGCTGTAGCCATCGCCCAGTAGGGACGACGGGGATCCTCCTGACCGAGCAGGGCAGCGCCAAGCAGCCCGCCGAGGATCAGCAGGACCCCGCCCGCCAGAAGTATCGGCAAAGGCCGCGGCAGGCTGATGCGTCGGGCTGCCGTCGGTCGACCGACGCGCACTGGCGGAGCTGCATCAGTACCGGGGCCGGTGGTGGCACGAGGTGGGCGTGGCCCGAAGGGGCGGCGCAGCAGGGCGATCACGGTGGGTCCTTCCGGTGGGTCCGACCGGGGGGTCGAGGCCCCTCACCCTCGCCGCCGGATGCGGCACCGCTGGTCGACATGGGGCACCGCTGGGACCCATGTGGACCGGGGCCTCTCCACCGGGGCCTCTCCACCGCGGCCTCGCCACCGGAGCCCACCCATCGCGGCCCACCCATCGCGACCCACCCAGTCAGTCGATGACGGCGGCCCTCGCGTGATCAGCGCATTGGCACCTCGGCGACGAGTGCGCCGAAGAAGGGCCGGTAACGCGCCGGCAGGGCCGCAAGTGCGGCGATGAGACCTTCACCGTTGGCGGACCAGTAGGCATCGAATGCCGCACGTGAAGGGAGGGCGACTTCCAGCACCGCATCCAGCCCCGTGACCCCGCCCATGGCGGCGACCCCGGGTGACACCGATGCGCCGACGATCGCCACTCCGAGCATCGCCCAGCCACCGGGCAGTTCACCCGGCATGCGTTCGGCGAGTAGCACCGCACTGCTCCCCTGCGCCGATGGTTCCCCCGCGGTCAAGAACAGCAGCGCCTTGGCGCCGCCCTCCGGCAACGGCGAGCGCTCACCGACGATCGAGTGCTCATCGACAAAGGCGCAGGAACAGTTCGAGGGGTCGGCGAAGTTCCGCTCATCATCCCGGAATGCCTGCTCGGCTCGCTGTTCCGCATCGGTGAGGACGGGTCCGGGCTCGAGCCCGGGGATCTGGTCGAAGCCGGGAAACCACACCTCGGCGAACCCGTCATAGTGGGAGTCCGGGAAGCCCGGGACTCGCGTATCGCGCAGATGGTTCTGGATGTACTTGGGGCGCAGGCGTGGCGTTGCCGCGCAGACGAGAGGGCCATGTACCCCCCGCCAGTGCGCGTTCATCTGCTCAACGGTGAGGTCGGGCCGCTTCGCGATCAAGCCCACGAGCAGGACATCGGGCATGCGGTGTCTCCCTTCATCTGTTCTCGACCCGCCCGGCGAGAGGCCACCGGCGGAACTGCGCCCTACCAGGAGGAGCGGATCACCTGTTCCCCGTGAGTCCAGCCGCTGACACTGAAGAAGTCCGAGATCACCTGCGCCGGGGGGTTGAGCGCATCGATGGCCGGTGCGGCGGCCGCCGGCAGCTGGGCGCCCATCACGGCCACGTTCTCGGCCAATTGGGCCCGCGTGGCCGGCGCGATGATCGTCGCGGTGATCCCCGGCTGGCTGATCACCCACAGCACACCCAACTGTGAGGCGGTGTACCCGTGGTCGGCGGCGATCTGCGCGACGCGGCCGGCGACGCTGATAGCAGCCGGTGTCACGCGCCCCCGGAAGGGCAGATCCCGCCAAAGGTCGGCCCGTGACCCTTCCGGGATGGTGCCGCTGTTGTAGTCGCCGGACAGGATCCCGCCGCCGAGTGGCGAGCAGGTGATGACGCCGACGCCGTACCGCTGACACAGCGGGATCAGCTCTGCTTCGATGCGGCGGTCGAGGATGTTGTAGCCCGGCTGGTCCGCGATGAAGCGCGGCAGGCCATGGCGATCGCTGTAGGCCACGCCCTCCATCACCTTCCACGCAGGGAAATGGGAGGTACCGAAGTAGCGGATCTTCCCGGCCGTCACCAGGTCGTGCAGTGCCCCGATGGTCTCGGCAACGCCGACGTCGAAACTCGGCCGGTGAAGCAGCAGCAGGTCGATGTGGTCAACCTGCAGGCGGCGCAGCGAGGCCTCACATGAGCGGATGATGTGCAGTCGACTGGCATTGCGCGTCAGGACACCGGCCCCACCGGGAAAGCCGCACTTGGTGGTGATGATGATCTCGTCCCGGCGACCGAGCCGTCGCAGTGCCGCGCCGACGAGCCGCTCACCCTCGCCATCGCGATAGTTGTCCGAGGTGTCCACGGTCGTGATTCCGGCGTCGATGGCTGCACCGAGCAGGAGCTCGGGGTCATCGTGCAGCAGCGGGCTGCCGAAGTCCGCCGTTCCGAGGATGAGCGGCGACACGACCAGGCCGGAGTCCCCGACCTGACGGGGCGTGTCAGTCAGGATCAATGCGATCCCTGCATGAGCTCGGCAAGATCGTCCGGACGGAGGAAGGAGGCTGGCGCAGGCGGACCCCAGACGGCGAGGGCGTTCTTGCCGGAGAACACCTCGGGTGACCACAGAGCATCGTCGACGATCTCGTCCATGTCAGCGAAGTACTCCGTCATGTTGCCCGCCGGGTCCCGCAGGTACCAGAAGTAGTTCGAGCCGATGAGGTGACGGCCGAAGCCCCAGCCATGGCGGTTGGGGTCCTCCTCCAGCATGGCGCTCGCCGCGCGTCCCACGTCGTCGGCATCGTTGACCTCCCATGAGGTGTGGTGGAGGAAGGCCACGGGTGCGCGCTGCACGAGCAGGTTGTGGTGGTCGATGGAGCACCGGAGGAACGCTCCGACGTCCTTGATGTAATCACTGACCTTGAAGCCGATGCGGGTGAAGAACGACATCGACGCCTCGTGATCGGGTGAGCCCATCACGACGTGACCCAGGCGCAGGGGGCGTGGCCGCTGCGTGCGGAGCACCTCGGCGGCCCGCGTGTTGACCGTGCGCTCGACTGGGGTGCGGCCAAGGATTCGGCCATGCAGGCCCTCCGCGCCGACGGTGATCGTGACCTCCACGCCGGCACCAGGATCACGCAGGACGAGTGTCGGCTCGGGCTCGCGCGTGAAGCGGAGCACCGTCGGGTCCGTGCTGAGCCGCACGAGGTGCTCCTCGTTGTCGGCCTCAAGGGCGATCCCGAGCAGGCGACGCAGCGGTGTCGCCTGCAGCGTCAGTTGCTCTCCGCCTTCGAGGGTGGCGAAGCTCACCGAGGTTGCCGAGTCCGCAGTTGTCTGGGTCAGACCGAAGTCTGAGTAGTACGCCGCAACTCCCTTGACGTCGGGAACACCGATCGTCACCGACTTCAGTCTGATGAGCGCCACCATGACCTCCTTCTCTCGTGTGCCCGGCTGTCCTGCCAATGCTCGCCTAACCCGGGACGCCTGACCCGGGACGCCTGACCCTGGACGTCGGCTCAGGTTTTCTGGCCTCGGATCCATCCGGCCGCAGCATGCCGTCCCGACGGATGTGCCCGCGCTCCCGACCGTTACCCTACTTGGATCATGGATCCGAATGAGGTGGGACCCCCGCTCGCGCCCGCGGCAGCATCCGGTGCAGCCCCTGACCTGTCTGCCGCCGTCCTGCGCGAGGTGGGCCAACCGCTCACACATGAGGCCCTCACGATGGCACCTCTGGGTCCCGATGAGGTCGCCTGCACGGTGATCGCCGCCGGGCTGTGCCGCACCGATGTCGCGGTCGCCGATGGCGCCATGATCCGCCGGATCCCGCTCGTGCTCGGCCACGAGTGCGTGGTTCAGCCCATGACTGCGGGGGTGGGCGGTGAGCGATTCGTCATCACGCCGTACCCAGTCGCCAAGTACACCAGCATCGGTCGCGACAGCGCGCTGCGCTATCGGGCACAGATCCCCGTCGGCTCCGGTCTGCGGGGCACTGACGGGTCGATCGTCCACCAGTTCGCCCAGATCGGGGCCTTTGCCACGAAGGTCGTGGTTGACCGCCGGCGGCTCATTCCGCTGGCTGCGTCGGTGCCCGATGAGATCGCGGCGGTGATCGGGTGCGCGGTCACCACCGGCGTCGACGCCGTCCTCGACACCGCCGAGGTTGCACCCGATGATGAGGTCGTCGTCGTCGGCTGCGGCGGCGTGGGGCTGAGCGCCATCATGGGGGCGCGCTGGCGCGGGGGTCGGGTGACCGCCATTGACACCAATGCCGACAAGGAGGCAGCCGCCCTTGAGGCGGGCGCCATGGCGTTCATCCACGCCAATGCGGGAGGAGCCCCGGCGATTCTCGATGCCCTACCGGTGCTGCCAACGGTGGTCGTGGAGGCCGCCGGATCGACGGCCGCCATCGTGACTGCCATCGGCATCGCAGCCCCCGGCGCCCGAGTGATCCTCGTGGGCAGTCCGCCAGACGATGGGCACGTGAGCATCCCGGCGCCAGCCATCGTCGGCAACGAGCTGCGGGTACTCGGCCATGCGAACCTGCGCTCGAACCCGCAGCGCAGCGTCGCACGGGTGATCGACGGCTACCGCTCCGGTGGCCTGCCCCTGGATCGCCTCGTCAGTGCTTCCTTCCCGCTGACGCGCATCAACGAGGCGTTCGCCGAGGTGCGCGCAGGCCGCGTGCGCAAGTCCGTCATCATCCCCGATCGCTGACCGCTGGCCTCATTCGGATCCACAATCACCATCAGGAGCAGCCATGCCGACTGTCAGTGCAGCCGAACTGCGCACCCTCACCACACAGGCCCTCATCGCCGCGGGCGCCAGCGCCGAGAATGCCGGGATCGTCGCCGATCACCTCGTCCTCGCCAGTCTCAGCGGCGTCGACACCCATGGCGTTGCCCTGCTGCCGGACTACGTCGCCGGGATGCACCGGGGTGGCCTTGATGGCCGTGCGACTCCGGCAATCCTGCAGCGCGGCGCGTGCCATGCCCTTGTCTCGGGCAACTGGACATTCGGCCAGGTCGCGGCGCTGTTCGCGATTCGACTCGGGATAGACATCGCCCGCGAGCAGGGGGTAGCCGTCGTCGGCCTCGTGCGCAGCGACCACATCGGACGACTCGGCCACTTCACGGAGGTGGCCGCCGAGGCCGGCTGCATCAGCCAGATCTGGACGAGTGGCTTCTCGAAGGTGACTCCCAATGCCATGCCCCATGGTGGCCGCGAGCGCCTGCTGCACACCAACCCGCTGTCGATGGGATTTCCCGCCGGCGAGGAGCCGACCATGATGTTCGACTTCGCCACCACCGCGCTTGCCGGCCGCAAGGTCGACCACGCCGAGCGGACGGGGGAGCATCTGCCTGCCGGGTGCATTGTCGATCGGATGGGCCGACCCACCACCAACCCGCGCGACTACACCGACGGTGGTGGGCACATTCCCTTCGGCGGGCACAAGGGGTACGCCCTGTCGATGGCGGTGGAGTTCCTCGGCCACGTCCTCCTGGGCTCCAGCGCCTACGCAGAGGCGGGACGCGGCAGCTCACCGCTGCTGGTGCAGCAGGCGGTGACGTTCGTGGTGCTGCGCGCGGATCTGTTCCGCTCGCGCGCCGACTACGACCGGGAGGCCGATGAGATGGAGCGTCGCACCCGCGCGATTCCGCCGGCCGAGGGCGTGGCAGCCGTCCAGGTACCCGGCGATCCCGAGCGTCGCGCGCGCGCCGAGCGACACAGCGGCATCCCGATCAGCGACGCTGACTGGGAGCGGCTCGCAGCGCTGCCACGTTGATCCGACCGGTGGGTGAACCCGGTTCCCTAGTGGAGGTCTGGGGAACACCGACGTACATCTGCCACGTGTTCTTACCGGCGCTGGTGATGTCGGGGTCACCGCCTTCGGCGATCACGTTCTTTATGCCACCGACGTTGATGCCGTTCTTCGAGGTTGACTAGATCAGCGTCAGAGACGGCGTCGATCCGCCTCATCGCCGTGATGAGGCCGTGGCATGGTGCGATGGAATAGCGCGAGGAACTTGCGTCCCGCGAATGCCCCATCACCTGGATCGTCAGGGACTGGAAGATCCCATAGGTACCGGGTGCCGTCGAGGCACCCGGGCGGCCGCTTCCACTTCGAGCAGTCGGTACCGCCAACATCATCACTCTCCGAGCAGTTGCGGCGCACGTGAGGCTCGACCCTGGTCTGGCGGGTCCTCCACAATCAGCGTTTCTGCGATTTTGAGGCAGCGTTTATACGAGTTTGAGGCAGCGTTTCTACGACTTTTGCATAGAATCCCACTGTGGACGGTCTCATTACCCGCCATCTGCTTTCCCCAGCGGAGCGCCTGCTCGACTTGTTTCCGGCCGTGGTCGTCCAAGGTGCCAGGCAGGTCGGCAAGAGCACCTTCGCGCGCATGCTGGCCCAGGGGCGTCCCGCGGACACCGTGACCCTGGACGATTCCCAGGTCCTCTCTGCAGCGCGTACCGACCCAGTTGCCTTCATCAACCAGTCCCCAGGACGCACCCTGGTCATCGACGAGATCCAGCGAGCCCCGGACCTCGTGTTGCCCATCAAGGCGGCCATCGACCGGGATCGCACTCCGGGTCGCTTCATCCTCACTGGTTCGGCGGACCTGCTGCGCATCGAGCGGACCCCCGACAGCCTTGCCGGTCGGGCCGTGTCCATCGATCTGTTCGGGCTCAGCCAGGGCGAACTGGCGGGTCGGAGAGAGGATTTCGTGGCCCGGGCGCTGGAGCTTAGGCCAGGGTACGTCTCGTCATGGCAGCGGTCGGACTACGCGCATGCGATCGGCCGCGGCGGCTACCCAGAGGTGCGCGCATTCGACTGGGCAGATGCGCGCTTGTGGATCGACAGCTACCTCCGCCGCATCGTGCAGCGTGACGCAACGGCCCTGCGCCGCAGCGTCTCACCTGAACGCCTGCACGCCATCCTGCGGCTGATCGCAGCCAATCAGGCTGGAGAGCTCGTCAAGTCGCGGCTCGCGGAGCAGTCCGGTCTCCCCGCAACCACACTGCCCGGATACCTCGATCTCGTCGAGGCCCTCTACCTCGTTCGCCTGCTGCCATCCTGGACCCCCAACCTGACCAGGCGAGAAACAGGGCGACCCAAGACGGTGATCGCCGATTCCGCGCTCGCACTCAGACTTGCTCGGCTGACCCCCGAGCAGTTGATCCCGGTCGTCGGCGGGGAGCACTTCGGCGCCATGCTCGAAGGATTCGTCATTGGCGAGCTCATGCGCCAGCAGGGGTGGTCCTCGGTCCCCTACGAGTTGTTCTTCTTCCGCGACCGAAACGGGCCGGAGGTCGACCTGATCGCTGAACTAGAAGACGGACGCGTGCTGGCCATCGAGGTTAAGGCTGCCGAGTCCGCTCGAAGAGAGCACTTCGCCGGACTACACACGCTGGCCAGACGCCTTGGCGACAGACTTGCCGCGGGCATCGTCCTGTGTACCTCCGGGACCAGCCAGCGATTCGGGGAGCGGATGTGGTCCCTGCCGGTCGCGGCAATCTGGGAACTCTAGGCGCCCGGGAGCCACCGTTGCCGCTCGGTCGCATTCGGGATGGAGACGAACGCCCACAGATCCACGAGTGGCAGAGTAGCGCAGAAGCTGGCCAGCACGAGAGTTCGTCTTCCGGCTGGGACCATCCAGAGACAAGCACGGTCAGGTCGTATTCCCTCCAAGTCAACGCCGGGGGGCGCTACCGGTACAACCTCGACGAGGTGCTGCAATCCCTGACGAGCGTTAGCGCAGAACAGTCCCTCAGCCGGCCCGTCCTCGACGGTGGGCTGGGCGCTGGCCGTTCGGCAGCCGACTCGGCCGCCTACGTACTTGGCAGGGCCGTCAGCGCTCACGTCAGAGAAGCAACACCTCGTAACCAAGAAGTCAGTCACGCCGGCGTTCCCGCTGCCCTGTGGGTACTCCTGCGCAGCACCTCCCGGCGTGCTGTGGCCCTGGCCTAACTCTCGCGGTCCGACGTTGACAGTGAGCGTCGTTCAAGCCGACCCCTCAGCACTCCTGGCAGAGCGATTGGAATCCCTTCGCCAGGGAGACCTCATCAATCTCGGCGCCACGTCAATCGTTGGGCAAGGGCCATCACCCACGCTGACCGCCACCGACCCCGAGGCGGTCGCGTAAGTCGACCAGCCCTGGTCTGTCACGCTCGTGAGCCAACTCGGCTGGTACGCCGTGCTCAGCCAGGACTGCGACATCGTCCGCTCGATGGACGTAGAGCCCTGCCTGGTCATCTGCCCCTTTGCAGCGGTGCCGGACGCTGAGTGGCAAGCCCTGCGAAGCGGGCCCTATTCCCCGCGCGAGTTCCCATACCCGCGGCCAGCGCGTGTCCAACTACCCGAGGGAACAGCAGCCGTGGCGAATGCGCGATTCGTCACAAGCGTGGAGAAGACAGCACTTCTCACCCCATCCTTCAGCCGGGTCACACCGCTCACAGCGGCCCTCCGAGTTCGATTCCGTGAATGGATCGCCCGAAGGTTCGCGCGCGCTCCGCACCCCGACGCGCGGCAGGAGCACGTCCTGGATCCTTGTGGTCACCGAATCTCCGAACTCGCCAAGAGGGGCGCACCAAGACTGGCGGCAGGTCCCGAGCTCAGATGCTCGTTCTCATGGCCGACGAGTGGTACGTCGCGCCCGGTGAGCAACTCATCGCCGTCCAGCTCGTCGTCACCGCGGCAGCAGCTCAAGGCGTCGGCCTGTGGGACACCGGCGCCTCAGACTTCAACCGAGCTGGCATAGAACAGGCACGAAAGGAACTACAGAACGATCTCGGCCGGCGAATGACGCCAGGCCTCGGCTACTCCCTCACCATTGAAGTCCACACGCTCGACCGCGTCTCCGCGGAGACCTACCGAACTTGGTCCCCATGGACCTGGGATTCCGGCTCAGCATGGTCGGGAGCACTCGAGGAGCAAGCAGACGTTGCCGCCGTGACTGACGAATAGGACATTCCGGTTGGCAAGACGAGAACACGACCTCGGCAAGAGCGGGCCTGACCTCACACGGGACCGCTGGTCGAGGGTTTATGGGGTGACGGCACAGCGGCAGCCTGGCCGCAAACCACCCAAAGACCAGCAATTCCCTAGTGACTGAAACGAGCCTTGATGACGTCAATGGGGACATTCGGATCCATCACCATGTCGTAGGTCTCCTGCTCGGCTCGGTGCACCGTGGCGGCCTGCTCCGCCACGCGGTCGGCGATCGCCAGCGGGATGGTGATCACCCCATCGGCGTCACCGTGAATGAGGTCACCGGGTCGCACCAGCATCCCGCCGATGGTGACCGATAGGCCCACGTCGAGAATCGCGCCGTTGCCATGCGAGGCGACGGCACCGTAGCCGAAGAGGTGGAATCCCGGTACGCGCTTCTGGATCATCGCCAGGTCTCGGTTGGGAGCGTCCGTGAGCACTCCCACCGCCCCGACCCGACGAAACAGCGCGGCCGACATGTCGCCGATGAAGCAGCCCCGCGCACGATCCGAGCCCACGTACTGGCAGACAACCACGGTCGGCTTGGGGGCGGCTATCAGCGCATCGAGCAGGTCGCCGTATCGGCTGGGTCGCTGCGGTCCTCCGGTTGTGCAGTCCGAGATGCAGGTCACGGCATAGCCGACCATGCTCCCCAGGTGCGGATAAGCGCAGGCGATCTGCTGCGAGGCGTAGCCGGCCGTGCGATCGCGCACGCCGAACGCCTCGATCGCGTTGGCCACGGTCGGGGTGTCAAAGCCGCGCAAGGACTCGCAGAGCGCCTCGCTGCTCACGGGGGTGTGCTCGGTCATGGGGGATCCTCTCGGTTCGGGTGCCATTGCCGGTGGCAGCGCGACTCCCGGCGGGTGCCGCGCTGAGTCGGGCGCTTCAGCCATCCCCCCCATCATCGCTGGGACGAGGCGGCGCGGAGAGCTCCACCACCAGGCTGTGCAGCGCGGAGTGGTCGAGGTCGCCGCGGCCGGTGGCCACCAGCGAGGCCATGAACTGGCTCACGAGCAGACCCATCGGGATCGCCGCACCCACGTCCCGGGCGGCCGCGATGATGATGCCCAGATCCTTGTTGTGCAGCCGGCAGCGGAACCCCGGCGGATAGGCGCCCTCAATCATCGGCTTCGCCTTCAGCTCGAGTACGCGGCTTGCGGCCAGTCCTCCGCCCATCACCTTGGCTGCCGCCGCCGGGTCCACGCCATGTCGGCTGGCCAGGGTGAGGGCCTCGGCCACGAGTTGGATGGTGCCTGCGACGATGAGCTGGTTGGCCGCCTTCACCACCTGGCCGGAGCCGGGGCCACCAACATGGACGACCGTCCCCCCGAGCACGTCGAGGATCGGTCGCACCCGCTCGAGCACGGCTGCATCCCCGCCGACCATGATCGACAGCGTGCCCGCGATCGCACCGACCTCACCCCCGCTGACCGGCGCATCGAGGCTGGGAATCCCACGCGTGCGCAGTTGGGCGAAGACCTGTCGCGATGTGTCCGGGGCGATGGTGCTCATGTCGACCAGCACTGTCCCGGGCTGGCACGACTCGAGAACACCCCCCGACCCGAGTGTGACCTCAAGCACCTCCGGGGAGTCGGGCAGCATCGTGATGACGACATCAGCGCCCTGCAGTGCATCGGAGAGCACCGGCACCACCTGGCCACCGGCATCAACGAGGTCGGATGACCGGGCACCGCTGCGGGAGTACGCGATGACCGGGTACCCCGCTCGGGCGAGGTTGACAGACATGGGCATGCCCATGATGCCCAGACCAATGAAGCCAACCGTCGGCACTTCTGACATGGCGGAGCCTTTCTCGGGAAGTGGGACTCGGGAAGTGGGACTCGGGAAGTGGGACTCGGGACTCAGGACGTAGGACTCAGGACGTAGGACTCAGGACGTAGGACGCGGGACGCAGGACGGGTCAGCCTCGACCGGCGACCGCTGCGAGAAACGCCGGGCACCAGCGTGGTGTCTCGGCATCGGCATCGCCGAGGAACTCAAAGGCGAGGCTCCCGGCATAGCCGCCCTGCCGCAGCAGCACAAGGAAGTCGGCAAGCGGCAGCTCACCGGTGCCGGGGGCACCGCGACCCGGGGCATCAGCGATCTGCACATGTCCCGGCTGCGGAACTGCCGCGATGGCGGTCGGCACGTCAACCCCATTGCTGGCGAGGTGGTACAGGTCAAGCAGGACGCCGACACCTGACGGCGATGACCCGGGACCAGCCGCACTGCCCGCCGGCGTTGCGCGGGTCACGACCGCCATCGCGTCGAGGTGGGTGCGGATTGGAAAGCCCACAACCCCCGACAACGGCTCGATCAGCAGCATCGCCGGGATGTCGTCGAAGACTGCGGCAACCTCAGCGAGGGCACCCACCGCGGTTGCGAGGTGATCGTCGGCGGGTGATGCAGGGATTCCGTAGAGGACGTTGAACTTCGCGCAACCGGTCTCGGCGGCCACTGCCCGGGCCGTCACCGCACTGGCGAGCAACTCCTCACGGCGGTCAGCCAGGCAGAGCACCCCGCGCTCACCGGCCGGCATGTCACCGGCATACAGGTTCATCGCATCAAGGCGGACACCTGCGGTGCGGACCGCCGCCAGGAATGCTGCGACCTCATCGCTCGCCGGCTGCGGTCCGTCGAATGGCCACCAGAACTCAACCGCCCCGAAGCCGGCTGCCGCAGCGGCGGCCGCTCGCTCCAACGGTGGCAGATGGCGATAGACGGTCGTGCAGTTGACGCTGACCTCGGCCATCGTCGGCCACGGTGCAGGGCCGCTCGAAGCAGACCGTCCGCTGGGCGGGGTTGCCGTCATGGTGTGCCTCCTTCGGTATTCGGTTCACGGGATCGAGGTCCGAGGGACGGTCGTCCGATGCGGTTGCGGATCTCGACCTGGGCTGAGCAGCTCGGCGGACTCACAGCACCCACGAGACCGCTCGAACTGGGGAGCCATCGGCATCCGGAAGCGGCAGCGGCAGACCCATGAAATAGGCACGGACACCAGCGACCGCCGCGAGATTGCACAGGTTCTCGAACAGTGGGATACCACTAGCGAGCAGAAGTGCGTGGCTGGGGAAGTCCGCAGCGGTGAGCGCACGGGCGACCCCTTCGACCACCTCCGCGACGATCGCATCGGCAGCGAAGTCGAAACCGACGGCCGCCACACCATGGTCGGCGAGCCACCGGCAAGCGTCCGGCGCCAGGCTGGGCGAGGTGAGGAAGAAGTCCCGATCGACACCGATATGGCGATCCCGCCAGCCGGTGGCGAGCAATGCCACCTCTCCCACCTGCGGCGATCCTCGCTGCACCAGCTGCTCGACCGTGATGACCGATCGAGGTGACACATCACGTTGCAGGTCGTAGACCCGGACAGGTCCATGGAAGCAGGCCAGCGGCATGTCGCTGATACCAGGACCCTGGCCGCCGAAGTGCCGCACCGCATCGACGTGGGTACCGCTGTGCAGGGGCAGATTGTCGATGACGCTGGCACAGAACAGACCCCCGGCCTCCTGCTCCGGTGCCCGCCGTAGGGTACGCACACCCGGGACGCCATCAGCCGGATCACTGATGGGCAGTGTGTGATCGATGAGCCGAAGCCGCTGGGCGCTCACTCCGCCGATGACGCCACAAGCGGTCGGCCCACGGTAGGCGAGCCCGGCCCGTGCGCGCTGCGACGCGCAACCACATCCCCGATCCGACGGACGTGGGCCTGCGTCGCTGCCACTGCCCGGTTGACATCGCCGGCGATACAGGCGGCCAGGATCTCCCGATGCTCGTCGTTGGCGAGCTTGAAGTCATCGCTCTCATATGTGATGAACGCCGCGCGGTAAGGGCGCAGTCGAGCCCGCATCGTGCGCACCTGCTCAAGGAGTACCGATCGACCACTGGCTTCATAGAGGGTGTCGTGGAAGCGTGCATTGAACTCTTCACGACGGCGCCATTCCGACTCAACGGCCAGCGCCTCCTGTGCCTCGCGGGCGATTCGGTGGTGGGCGGCAGTCTGGTGCGGAACAGCCAACTCGATTGCCCGGCCCTCCAGCAGGGCGCGCACATCGGCAAGGTCGATCAGGGCTGCGGCATCGACAGCAGCGACCTCCGCGCCCCGACGTGGCCGGCGCAGGACCAGACCCTCGGACTCCAGGGTGAGGATCGCCTGTCGGACCGGCATTCGGCTGACGTCGTAGGCGTCGGCGATCTCATCCTGATTAAGTCGCGTGCCAGCCGGGAATGTCCCTTCGAGGATCTCCCGACGCAGCCGGTCGGTGACGAGATCCTGGATTGTTCGGTAGTCGCGCACCCGTTCTCCCTTGTCGTGGCACTCTAGCCTGCCGCGCCCGCCCGTGGCGTTCTGGATCCGGGATCCTCATGGTAGCGTGCCGCCCCGTCAGTCGCCACGCACCCCACCCCAAGCCGAACCCAACGATCGAACCGGCCCCCAACCCCCCTCCGAGAGAGGCTTCCCATGACCAGCCAGCCGCCCCTCCCCTCGACCGGCGCCGTCGGATCCCGCAGTGCGCTCGTCACCGGCGCTGCCTCCGGCATTGGATTCGCCAGCAGCGCGGCCTTCGTCCAACGCGGGTATCGCGTCGCCATGCTCGACCGGGACGCCGACCGTCTCGCCACCGTTGCCCGCAGCCTGCCGGCCGGGAGTGTGCGGCCAATCGCCTGCGACATCACCGATGACGCGGCCACCGCCGCGGCGGTGGCGGAATGCATCGACGCATTCGGTCCGCTTGACGTCGTCCATGCCAACGCCGGCATCTCCTGGCCCGATGCCCCGGTGACGGAGACCTCCGTTGAGGCGACCCGGGGGACGCTGGAGGTCAACGTCGGGGGGATCGTCACGACCCTGCGCAACGCCGTCCCAGCCTTGCGCGACGGCGGTGCCGTCGTCATCACCTCGTCCATCGCCGGCATCAAGGCGCGCCCGATGGGCGGGATCTACGCGGCGAGCAAGTTCGGCCTGATCGGCCTTGGGAGAGCATTGACCCTCGAGGTTGCGCCGAGGCGGATCCGGGTGAACATGGTCTGCCCGGGTGCGGTGCGCACCGAGTTGTTCACTCGAGTCTTCGGCGATCAGGCCGATGCGGTGATCGCCGAGATCGCCGCGCAGACACCACTGGGTCGCATCGCTGAGCCCGAGGACGTCGCCGCCGCCGTCGTCTTCCTCGCCGAGTCCGCCCACGTCAATGGCACGACCCTCGTCATCGACGGCGGTGAGTCACTCATCGGCCACGCTGTGTGAGCCGGCGCAGCCGGGCGGACTGGGGCCGGCGCAGCGAGCGGGCGCCGGGCAGTCAGGGCCGGACGAGCACCTTGACCAGTGCGCCGTCATCCAGGGCCGCGACCGCGTCATTGATGCCCGCCAGACCAACGATGGTGAAGGGGATGCGGTCCAGCGGCAACATTCCGGCCCGGTAGAGATCGGCAACCCGCTGCACCGCCGACGCTGGGTCCTGCCCCAGGTTGGCGTGTCCTCGGATCACGCGCTCATTGCCGACCAACGAGCTTGCATTGAACGTAACGGTCGCGTCCTCCGGGGGCGAGCCGACCAGCACGGCGCAGCCGCCGGGGCGCGTGAGGTCAACCGCCTGCTGCTGGGTGCGGGGAGTTCCCACGACCTCGAACACGTAGTCGATCGGGGCGCCGAGGCATTCATCGAGAGCGTCGGCCAACTCCGCATGGTCGGGATGGAACGCCGCCACCGCCCCGAGGGAGCACGCAAGGTCACGCTTGGCCGCCGAGGGGTCGACTCCCACCACCCGGGCACCGCGCGCACAACAGGCCATGAGCACGACGGTGCCCACCCCGCCCAGCCCCAGGACGACGACGGTTGCGCCCGCGGGCACCGCTGCGGTGTCGTAGACGGCGTTCACCCCGGTCGTCGCGGCGCACCCGATCATTGCTGCCACCTGATCGGGGACGTCATCGTCGATCGGCACGAGTCGCCGCTCATCGATGACGATGTGATCAGCGAAAGCGCCCACCTGAGCGAATGCGTGGACGGGATCCCCCGCAGCAGTGGCGAGGGTGGGCAGGACCTGGATATCAGAGGCTCGCCCTGATCGCGGCGCCCGGCGGGCAACCAGGTGCCCGGGCGGGTACGGCGTCACCACCACCCGGCCGCTGGCGGAGCCTTCTGCGCCCGGCGCATCAATCCGGCGACCGACCAACTCATGGCCGAGCACCAGCGGCACACGGCGGCGGATCCTGCCCTGAGCAAGGGAGACGTCGGTGTGGCACAGGCCCGCCATCAGGACTTCCACAATGGCGGTGTGCTCATCGCGGTGGGCTGGCTGGAGATCCATCACCGTCATCGGCTGGGCGTACTCACCCAGCACCGCCGCACGCACTCGCAGGCCGGTGTCGGACCGACTCATCGGTCACCGCCACTGCCCGAGGTCACACCTGGCCGACCCCAGCGGGTCTGCCCCAGCGTCCAGCCGCTGGCACTGAAGAAATCGCTGACGAAGGTCCCTGCGGGCACCAGGGCATCGACGCTCGCCAACAGATCCGCCTCGATGGCGAGATCGAGCACCGCGCAGTTGTCGGCAAGCTCGGCCTGGGACTTCGGCGCAATCAGCACCGACGTCACTGCCGGCTGCCTCACCAGCCAAGCCAGCGCAAGTTGCGAGGGGGTGATACCGGCGGATTCGGCGAGTGCCGCAAGTCGGCGTGCGATGCCGATGGCGGCCTCGTTCACCCGCTGCCGATAGGGCCGATCACGCCACACATCGGCACGACTGCCCGGGGGGATGTTCCCGTCGTTGTAGATGCCCGCGAGGATTCCACCGCCGAGCGGGGAGGCGGTGATCAATGCGATGCCGTAATCGAGACAGACTCGGGAGACGTCGTTCTCCACTCGACGATCGAGCAGGTTATAGGGGGGCTGCTCAACGAGGTACCCCGGAACACCCGCCCGCTGTGCGAGCAGCATCCCCTCGACGAGTTTCCAGGCCGGGTAGTGGGAGGCGCCGAAGTAGCGGATCTTGCCCGCGCGCACCAGCTCGGTCAACGCGGCGAGGGTCTCCTCATGGCGAATGTCGAACCATGGGCGATGCAGGACGTAGATGTCGATGCGGTCGGTGGCAAGTCGCCGCAGGGAGGCATCGCAGGCCCGGATCAGTGCCGACCGGCTTGCCCGGCACTCCCCCGGGACTCCCTGCGGGTAGGCGGCCTTGCTCAGGATCAGGATCTGGTCTCGTATTCCAAGACGGGCCACGGCGCGGCCCAGCTCCTCCTCACTGCGCCCATCCGTGTAACCCTCGGCGGTGTCGAACAGGGTGAGCCCGCGGGCGATGGCTGCCGCCACCAGTTCCGTGGGGTCCTCGCCCTGCAGGGGGCCACCGAAGTCGGCGGTGCCGAGGCTCAGGGGTAGCACGGGGATCCCGCTGGCACCAAGTGGCCGGCTGGCGAGGGTGGGCATCGTGTCCTCTCTGACCTCGGCGCCTTCCGCCGGTTTCGGTCGGCCTCGGCTTGGGCATCCCCGCTTGGGCCGCTCTGGGGAGCGCGCGAACAAACCGCGGATCCGGGATCAACTATACTCAGTTCCCTGAGTGCGTTGCCGGACGAAGCCGGATGAAGGAGGAGCCCCACGTGAGACTCGCCCAGCACCGGAGGGGGGAGCGGACCACCCTCACCAGCCCGACCCCAACCGGGTACATCGACGTCTCCGGCGCGTGGCGACACGGCGTCGCCGCAGTCGCGACGGCACTGCGACCGATCGACAGCGTGGACGAGTTCCTCGCCCTGCCCACCGCCGAGGTCCCGGCCTATCGGGACGCAATACGCGAGGTCTGCCAGGCGGCGCAGTCAGGCGACTGGGCGCTGCCGGCCGACGCTGCCGTCCTGCCGGTGGTCAGCAGTCCGGAGAAGATCCTGTGTGTCGGCCTGAACTACTCCTCCCACTATGAGGAGTCGCTTCGGGTCAAGCCCGATCTTGCGCTGCCGGAGGCGCCGGTCGTCTTCGGCAAGTACCGCAATGCCCTCCTGCCGCACGATGCAACACTGCCGATGCCGAAGTCGAGCACGATGCTCGACTTCGAGGCGGAGGTGGCGGTCGTAATCGGCCGGCCCGGCCGGGGCATCCCGGCTGAGCGCGCACATGAGCACGTCGCCGGCTGGACGCTCATCAACGACCTCACGCTGCGGGACCTGCAGCATCGAACCACCCAGTGGACGCTGGGCAAGTCCTTCGACGGCAGCGCACCGCTGGGACCAATCCTCGTCACCGTCGATGAGCTGCCCATGGAGTCCGATATCGACATCTCGCTCACCGTCAATGGCGAGGTGCTCCAGCAGGGGCGGACCTCCGACCTCATCTTCTCGGTCCCGGAGATCATCGCCTATGCCTCGCAGGCGATGACCCTGCGGCCCGGGGACATCATCGCCACCGGCACTCCCGCCGGCGTGGGGGTGGCGCGCTCCCCCCAGCGCTTCCTGGTGCCGGGGGATGTCGTGGAGGTCCACTCAGCGCAACTGGGCCTCCTGCGTACCACGATCGGCGGGCCCAGTGACGCCGAGGATGACCGATGATGGACCTCGGCCGAGGCGTTGGCGTGCCTCATGAGTGACCTCATCATCACCGCGGCAGTGACCGGCTCGATCCATACCCCGACGATGTCGCCGGCACTGCCGATCACCCCGACGCAGATCATCGACGAGGCCGTCCGCTCCTACGAGGCGGGAGCGGCGATCGTCCACTTGCATGCGCGCAATCCAAGCGATGGTCGACCATCCTCTGATCTCGATCTGTTCGAGGAGATCGTGACCGGGGTGTCGGCGAGGTGTCCGGTCCTGATCAACCTGACCACGGGCGGATCCCCGACGCAGACAGCCGAGGAGCGGCTCGGCGTGATCGCGCGCTTCGCCCCACCCGTGGCCTCATTCAACTGCGGCTCGATGAACTTCGGGCTGTTTCGAATGATCGACCGCTACTCGACCTGGCAGCATCCATGGGAACGCGAGTACCTGGCAGCGTCATCGGAGTTCGTCATCCGCAACTCCTTCGGCTCGATGGCTACCTTCGCGGCGGCCTTCGCCGAGCACGGCACGCTGCCGGAGCTTGAGGTCTACGACATCGGCATGATCGAATCGGTGCGCGCCCTGATCGATGCCGGAACACTGCCCGCGCGACCGGTGTTCATGCAGTTCGTCCTCGGGATCCTCGGGGGTGCCGGTGCCTCCGTCGACAACCTGCTGATGATGGTCCGCACCGCGGAGCGGCTGCTGGGCGCCGACATCATCTGGTCAACGGCAGCCGCCGGACGCAGCCAGTTGCCCATGTGCCTGACCGCACTCGCCCTCGGGGGGCATGTCCGGGTCGGCCTCGAGGACAACCTCTGGTTCGGCAGGGGCACCCTCGCCACGAGCAGCGCCGACCAGGTGACGCGGATCGGGCGGATTGCCCGGGAATTGGGACGGGAGCCGGCATCACCGGAGCGCGCGAAGGAGATCCTCGGCTTGCCGCGCCCGCGGCAGGCAGTGACCGCCTAGACCTTCCGGAGCACGGCTTGCCACCGTCACTGGATTTGGCAGCGGGTTTGCCAGCTGGTGTGCCACCGGCCGGGGGCCCGAGCAGCCGGGCAGTGGGGCGGATCTGGGGCCGCCCCAGCGCGTCCTGTGGAGGACGGCTGCCTCGTGGCGGTCACTGGCAGGGTGCGGCCATGGACCTGCCGCGTTTCCTCACCCTCAGTGATGTCGCCGACGTCCTCAATGTCTCCGCCCATCAGGCGTACACCCTCGTCCGCAGCGGCGATCTGGCCGCGATCCGCGTCGGCGGCCGTGGGGAGTGGCGCATCAGTGAGGCCGATCTCGCTGACTTCATCGCGCGGCAGTATGCAGAGGTGAGACGGGATCGAGTGCGCGACGCGGTGCACTGATGAGGGTGACCGAGGCGAGGGCGAGCACTCGCCCGTCGATCACCTGAACCCAGTCTCGGCCTACTGCCGCGAGGGTCAGTCCCGCCTCGGCGGAGTGCTCGGTCATGAGGGTGCACGGCTGACGCGTGGCAATCAGCCCCCGCAGGTGCGCGGCCAGTCCCAGCCGGCCGGTAATGGGCACCTCCTGCGAGGGCGGTCGCCGGCACCCCTCGACACCGCACAGATGCGCCAATGCAATGGCGTGCCGGGTGCGCTCATCGTCGAGCAGCACCAGATCGGATCCCACCGCCCGCACTCGGCCGGCGATGCGCAATGAACCCTGGGGGGCACGCACCTGACAGGTGAGGTGCTCATCGACACTCCCGCGCAGCAGGTCAGCCAGGGTTATCGCTCCGAGCTCGGCAGTGAGCAGCACTGCGATATCAGCATCACGCTCACGGGCGAGGCGGCGCCGCTGCTGGAGGCGGAGATCCGCCTCCAGGTTCTGCCAGACGACCGGGCTCATCGCACCAGCGTGTCGCGTGCGCGCACCGGCGGCGCACATCGCACGCGGACGTCCCCTCGATGCCCCACTGCATTGACCACGCAGTGCGAACGCTCAACTCTGCACCATGACCGCATCTCATGTGATCCCGCATCACCTCACCCCAGTTGATCCCACAACGTCGCCTCCGACACCAGGTGACCCCACTTCCGCCCCAGCGCACCTCGCACTCGGGCAAGGACACCCACCCCTTCCGAGCCGGATCGATGGGGTTCCCCTGCGTGTGGTCCCGTCGCCAGCGATCACCGGCCCGGTTCGCGAGCTGCTCGGCGGCAGGCAGGCCGGTGCCCCCAGTGCCACGCCCGGCGCCGGTCGGCAGCTGGTACTTGACCTCGGCCTGGCGCTGCCACTGGTCACGCACCCGCGACGGGTCGAGACGCTGCCCGATCCGCTTGCCGACCCGGATGCCCTGCTCGACCCGACCGGGCTGGCCGAACCGCCCCCCGACCCACGGCTGTGGACGGGACGGCTCGCCGCAGGGGTGGTGGAGGCCATGGTCGGTCGCCGCTCGCCCTCGCAGCTGATGCGCTGGCTTGATTTCGACGTGTACCAGGAGCTCCTTCGCCGGTGCCCCCGCAGCCGTCCTCGCGGTATGGGGGCACCGCTGCAGGTGCGCGCGGTCCGCGTCTGCCATGTGACACCGCGAATCGTGGAGTCCTGTGCCGTCGTGGCCGGCTCCCGACGCAGTCGCGCCGTCGCACTCAGGCTGGAGGCGCAGCCGGGCCAGTGGCGGTGTACGTCACTTGTCGTCGGCTGAGCACGGGGATCAGCAGCACGAGGCTCGCCATGATCGCGCCGAGCACACCGGCGACCAGCCGCCAAGTGACCTGCTGCCCCGTGAAGGGCAGCAGCAGGTCGATCGCGAGGGCGCCCAGCAGCTGGCCCGCTACCGTGATGACACTGAAGACGAGCACCCCCAGGCTGCGGACACCGGCGGCCGACACTGCGACGAACACCACGCCCATGATCCCGCCGAGCATCAGCCACCACTGGTGCCATGGCAGGGAAGGCAGGCTGACTGCGCCGCCGGCCTGACCGGCTGCGAGGTGGGCGACGCCGACGAGTGAGGCGACCACCATGGTTGCCAGGAGGAAGTTGGCGAAGGTCGCCACCATCGGCGCACCGACGCTGAGTGCGAGTCGGCCCACCAGCGCCTGCTGGAGCGCAACCGCAACGCCCACGGCCAAGGCAGCACACAGCAGAATCCCGATTGGCAGACCAGCCCGAGGTCGCCCGCCACTGCTGGCGGCCAAGCCGACGGCGGTCAACGTGATCCCCGCCCCAAGCAGCCGCAGGCGGCTGACGGAACGCCGTCCCCCCGGCCCAAATCCGATCCGATCGATGAGCAGTGAGGCGGCCACCTGACCGGCGATGAGGGTTGTGAGGAACAGGGCCACCCCTAGTCGAGGCACCAGTGCCACCGATCCGGGCACGAAGACCGCCCCGCCGAGGCCACCCAGTAACTGCCATCGCGGGATCCGTCCATTGCGCACCCCGCGGTGCAGCACCCCCAGCGATTGACGCAGGGAGCGCCGACTGGCAATGAGGGCAACGGTGAGCAGCAGCCCGGTGACCAGTGAGATGGCGCCGGCCAAGAGCGGGTCGCCGAGGACCGCCCCGAACTGCCCGTTCAGTCGCGCCTGCACCGCAGCCAGCAGGCCGACCCCGAGGGCCGCCCCGCTCGCCGGGCCCACCGGCCAGCTGCGGGTCATGCCGGCGGACCGCCCAGGGGGCGCAGGCTGCGAGCCCTCGCTCGTGAGCGCAGCAGTCGCGCCACCGCCGGCAGCGCAAGGCTGGCGGCAACGGCAAGCATGCCGAGCACCCCCGCCGCCACCTGCCAGGTGATGATGCGATCGGGTACCGGCCACAGCAGGTCGAGCAGTACCGCCCCCAGTAGTAGACCAGCGATCTGGAGCAGTCCGAACAGCAGCAGCCCCAGATACCTGACGATCACCGAAGCCGCGGCGACATAGACCGCACCGAGTGCCCCCGCCACGAGCAGCCATGGCTCATGCCAGGGGATGCGCAGCAGCGATGCGGGTCCACGGGGCACGAGGACGAACGCCAGCCAGGCACCAGCGATGAGCAGCCAGGCCGGCCCAAGGTTGACGGCCGCGGTGAGGAAGGGCTGACCGGTGCTCGCGGTCAGCCGACCGTTGATCGCCTGCTGCCACCCGGCGGTGAGGCCGGCCCCGAGGACAAGTCCCAGCAGGACAACGGACTCGCTCACCGGGGCCCGACCGGCCTCACCGCTGGCCGTGAGCCCGGCAAAGCCGATGGCCGCAATCGATGCGACCACCCGCAGGGTCGTCACCGGCCGCCGACCCCGCGGGCCGATGCCGAGCCAGTCGACGATAAGCGAGGAGACCACCTGCCCGGCGACCACGGCCACCGCGAAGTAGGCAACGCCGGTGCGGGGCACGACGAAGGCGACGATCGGCAGGAAGACCGCCGGGGTGATCCAGCCAAGGAGCTGCCAGGCGGGCACGCGGCCACTGCGCACCTGACCGGGAAGTGCGTGCAGCGCATGCCGGCCACGGGCGCGTGCCAGCAGCACGATCGTCACCGTGAGCAGGCCGAGGGTGCTGGAGACGAGTGCGGCGAGCAGGGCATCGTCCATGATGAGGGTGAGCTCGGCGTTGATGCGCGTCTGCAGTGAACCCATCACCCCCATCGCAAGGGCGACCAGCCCGGCAGTGCCGACCACCCGGGGGGCGAGATTCTGACGCCCCGATGTCACCGCCGTCGGGGTCAGGCGTCGACGCGGGCGCGCGGATCCCCGTGGCAGCGCTTGAACTTGCGCCCGGATCCGCAGGGACATGGCTCATTGCGTGCAGTTCCCGCATAGGGACCCGCCTGCTCGGCGGTGACCTGGGAGTGCACCACCGATGCGCCGCCACTGCCATCGCCGTCTCCGTCGAGGCTGGGAGCGGAATAGTCGAGGGTGCCGGTTGGGCGTTGACCGAAGCCCTTCGCCGTCGCCACCGCCGTCGATCCTGCCGAGCTCTGGGCGGCGGGTTCGACCTGTTCCGCACCGGCCACCGCCGGGTCGATTGCCGGCCCCGGTGCGGCTGGGTTGACGGTGACCTCGACGTTGAAGATGTAACCGACAACCTCCTCCTGCACCGCCTCGAACATCGCCACGAACATGTCATAGCCCTCGCGCTGGTACTCGATCAGCGGATCGCGTTGGCCCATTGCCCGCAGGCCGATGCCCTCCTGCAGGTAGTCCATCTCGTAGAGGTGCTCGCGCCACTTGCGATCGAGCACGGTGAGCATCACCTGCCGCTCAAGTTCCCGCATGATCTCGGGACTCAAGTCGGACTGCCGTTCGTCATAGGCCCGTTGGGCATCGGCAGTGAGCGACGCCACCAGCGTCTCCTGATCCAGATGGCCACCGTGCTGCTCGGCGATCTGCTCGGCGGTGACCGTCACCGGGAAGAGGGCCTTGAGTGCAGTCCACAACTGCTCGAGATCCCATTCCTCCTCATAGCCCTGCGCAGTTGCCGCAACGACGTAGCCGCGGATCGTCTCATCGAGGAAGCGACGAATCTGCTCGGAGATGTCCTCACCCTGCATGACCCGGCGGCGCTCGGCGTAGATGACCTGCCGCTGGCGATTGAGCACCTCGTCGTACTTGAGGACGTTCTTGCGGATCTCGAAGTTCTGCTGCTCGACCTGGGTCTGGGCATTGCGGATGGCGTTGGTGACCATCTTCGCCTCGATCGGCACATCGTCCGGAACATTCATCGAGACCAGCAGCCGGTCGACGAGGTCGCCCTTGAAGCGCCGCATGAGGTCGTCCTGCAGGGAGAGGTAGAACCTCGACTCCCCGGGATCGCCCTGTCGGCCGGAACGGCCGCGCAACTGGTTGTCGATGCGTCGCGACTCATGCCGCTCGGTGCCAAGAACGTACAGCCCGCCCGCGGCGACCACCGCCTCGTGCTCGGCCGCCACCTCGGACTGCGTTCGCGCCAACGCCGCGAGATAGGCGTGGTTGTAAGCCTCGGGATCCTCATCCGGATCGACCCCGGTAGCGGCCACCTCGGCCTGTGCCAGCAGCTCCGGGTTGCCGCCGAGCATGACGTCGGTGCCGCGGCCAGCCATGTTCGTCGCCACCGTCACCGCCCCGCGTCGGCCGGCCTCCGCGACGATATGAGCCTCACGCTCATGCTGCTTCGCGTTGAGCACCGAGTGCGGCACACCCTCCCGCTGGAGCAGTGCGGAGAGTCGCTCACTCTTCGCCACGCTCGTTGTCCCCACCAGTACCGGCTGCCCACGCTCATGGCGCCCCCTGATGTCGGCCACCACCGCGGTGAACTTGGCCTCCTCCGTCCGATAGATCAGGTCCGGCTGATCGACTCGGACCATTGGCCGATTGGTCGGGATCGGCACCACGCCGAGGCGATAGATCTTGTCGAACTCGGCCGCCTCGGTCATGGCGGTTCCCGTCATGCCGGCGAGCTTGCCGTAGAGGCGGAAGTAGTTCTGCAGGGTGATCGTCGCAAGCGTCTGGTTCTCCTGCTTGATCGTCACCCCCTCCTTGGCCTCAATGGCCTGATGCATACCCTCGCTGTAGCGGCGCCCGGCAAGGATCCGGCCCGTGTGCTCATCGACGATGAGCACCTCGCCGTCCTTGACGACGTACTCCTTGTCGCGACGGTAGAGCTCCTTGGCCTTGATGGCGTTGTTAAGGAAGCCCACCAGTGGCGTGTTGACCGACTCGTAGAGGTTCTCGATACCGAGGGTGTCCTCGACCTGCTCGATCCCCGCCTCCAGCACCCCGATCGTGCGCTTGCGCTCATCGACCTCGTAGTCCACGCCACGACGCATCCGGGTGGCGATCCGGGCGAACTCGCCGTACCACTTGTTCGCCTCATCGGCGGGGCCACTGATGATGAGCGGTGTGCGTGCCTCGTCCACGAGGATCGAGTCGACCTCGTCGACGATGGCGAAGTGGTGGCCCCGCTGGACCATGTCCCCCGGGCTCCATGCCATGTTGTCGCGCAGGTAGTCGAAACCGAACTCATTGTTGGTGCCGTAGGTGATGTCCATCGCATAGGCCGCTCGCCGCTCGGCGGAGGTCAGGCCATTGAGGATGGTGCCGACGTTCAGGCCGAGGAAGGAGTGCACGCGGCCCATCCACGCGGCATCACGCGCGGCGAGATAGTCGTTGACGGTGACGACGTGGACGCCCTCACCGGTGAGGGCGTTGAGGTACGAGGGGAGGGTGGCGACCAGGGTCTTGCCCTCGCCGGTTCGCATCTCGGCGATATTGCCCAGGTGCAGTGCGGCACCACCCATCAGCTGCACGTCATAGTGCCGTTGGCCGAGGACGCGGGTTGCCGCCTCGCGCACGGTGGCGAACGCCTCTGGCAGCAGGTGGTCGAGGGACTCGCCATCGGCATAGCGCTGCCGGTAGGCATCGGTGAGACCGGCGAGCTCGGCATCGGTCAGGGCGGCAACATCGTCGGCGAGGACGTTCACCTGTCGGGTGAGCGACTCCAGCCGCCGGAGGATCCGACCCTCACCCAGCCGCATCAATCGGTCGACGATGGCGGCCATGGGCGCAAGTCTACGCCGGCAGTGGCCTGCCCTTGGCCCGCACGTCCACCGCACGGACGGCCGGTCGACAACGCGGGGTGTCGGCCAGGCAGGCGACGGCGGCTACCGGGATCCCCGCCCCGCGCAGGGCCAGTGCGGTGGCGATCGCACTGGCCCCCGTCGTCACGACATCATCGGCGATCACGTGCGCGATATCGGTGCATCCGGAGCGCACCCGGCGGGGGTCCACGCGCAGCGCCCCAATCATCGCGGTCCGGCGCTGCTCAGCGGTGCGGCCGGACTGGTCACCGCGCGCCCGGTGGGCCCGGACCGAGCGGCACAGCCGCCATTGCGGAGGTGGGCCGCCACCGGCCCCCACCGGTGCGGACAGGAGTGGGCCGCCACCGGCCCCCACTCCCACGGCGGTGGCGATGAGCGCAGCGATCGGATCCCCGCCGCGCCGACGAAGGGCTCGCGGGCTGGTCGGCACGCCGACGATGTGGATCGCCAGATCAGCGGGCAGATCCGGGGGCGGGCGGCTGGACGTGCCGGAACCGCTCGCCATCAGGCAGTCAGCCAGCAGCCGGGCAAGGGGCTGCCGAAGGCCCACAACGCCCCGCTCCTTATACATGAGGATGAGGGTGCGCAGCAGCCCGGCGTACGTCCCCGCCGACCAGACCGGGATCGGGATTCCCGCGTCCAGCCAGCGACGGCAGGACGGCCGCCCGTCGAGGGTGCCGCCGCACAGCCGGCACAGTGCACTGCCAGGTTCCCCGCAGCCCGCACACACCTGCGGCCACAGCAGGTCTGCGGCAGTGCGCAGCCACGGCTGCCAGGCCTGCGCTGACCCCGGCCCCGGCACGTGGTGAGCCTCATGGGGCGGACCACGGGTGAGCCGCCCAGTTCCGCACTCGTGCACGGCACACCCGTGGGGGCGGGTCCACGCCGTCCTGCCGCGAGTCGATGCGGACCGGTCAGGGTGTGCCAGGTGCGTAGGCGGGTGCGGAGCCCTGGCTGATGACCTGCCACCGGTTCTCGCTGAGCCGCTGCAGGATCGGCTGCGCCTCCTCACCGGAGGCGGCGATGACCGGATGACCGGCGGCGGCGGTGATGCTGCGGGCACCGATGAGTCCGGGCAGGGACCGCACGGAGCCGTCAAGGACGTTCACCACCGCCATCGTGGGGACCTCGGTTGGGCCAACGGTCCCGGCGATGACCACCAGCGATGTGGCGTCCCGCCAGGCAACGGAGGCCACGCGCAGCGGATCGCGCGCAATCGGCCGCACGCCCGTGAGCAGGCTCTGGACCTCGGGTGCCGCCGTCGTGCTGAGGGCGGCAAGGCGCAGGACATCACCGCTGGGGCCACGGACGATGAGCGCAACCCGGGCGCCGTCCGGGCTCGGGGCGACGGCGAGGACCTCGGTGGCGGCCGGCGCGAGGGCGACCTCCGCCAGCCCCCGCTCATCGACGGTGTAGACCGCTCCGCCGCCGGTGAGCCAGAACCGACCATCCGGACCGAGGACGGGACCCCTCACCCCACCTCCGGGAAGTGCGATCACGACCTCGGCGCCGCGACCCGGCCCGGGCAGCCCACTGGCCGACCCGGTGCTGCCCAGCGCCACGGCCGGGCGACCCGCCACCTTGGCCGCCCACCGTCCCCGGGTGAAGTCGACCGCAGGACTGGTGAGCGGCAGCCGCCGGGCCAGTCGTGCCGGGGTCACGGGCCGGGGTGAGACCGCAGGGTCACCGGCGGTTGTGACGATCTGCCCGTTGAGGCTGGCCACCAGCGACGTCGGTGCGCCCGGATCGGGCAGCAGGTCGGCGAAATCCGCTGCCGTGAACGGCTCGCTCGCCCCCGGCACCAGCAGCGGCTGACCGGCGACGCTCACGCGAACGGCCGTCACACCCGGCAGCCCGGTGAGGGTGGTGACCAGCTGCCCGGCAAGCAGCCGACGGCTGGCCGGGTCAATGCCGAGCACCCCGCGATCGAGGTCGACCTGTGCGGTCGACTCGATGATCGGCACGGCGTCGATCGACAGCCGTGTGCCCTCCGGGATGGCGGTGCGCACGGCGGGGGCGAGCCACTGCGGTGGACCCGCCAACAGGGAGCGCGCGAGGACGGTCGCCCCACCTGCGGCGGTGATGGGAATGGTCACTCCGGTGGGGACGAGAACGTCATCGCCGACGCCGAGGTACCAGGCGGGAAGGGTTCGGTAGCCCCGGGCGAGGTCACCACGGGTGAGCAGCAGGCCCGTCGGCGGGTCGGCGATCCGCCATTCGCCCGTGCTGCGCACCAGACCGAAGGACGCCTCGATCGCGGCATCGGTCGGGGCAATGGTCAGGTGACCGGCCGGGTCGACCGTGGCGATGAGCGCGGCGGCCAGCCGCACGAGTGAGGAGTCAGCGGAGAGCACGGGCGTGTCGTAGACGCGGATGCCGGAGGTGGGCCGCCAGCGCTCGGCTGCCTGCGGGGTGAGAAAGGAGCGGGCGACGGCGAAGTCGTCCTCCGACGATGCCGATGCAGCGAGGAATCCCCGAACGATGTCCTCGGGCGTCGCCCCGGGGGTCGGCGGCCTCGCGATCACTCGGACAACCGAGCCGGATCCCCCGGTGACCACGGTGCGACCCTCGACCACCGGCCCACTGGTGGGAACGAATGTGCAGCCCAGCAGTGCCGTTGCCGCGAGGGCAGCGGCGATGCCGGCCGGAGCCCGGCGGGTTCCCCGCCGGTCGTCGCTCATGGGAGGGAGGCTCCGGGCGGGAGGGATTCCCCCGCCGCGGGGGGATCCGGTTTCGCGAGCAGCGGCAGGGGAGCATCGCCCATCACGTCCACCGCATCCCCCGCCCGAATCGGCAGCACCAGGCGCACGACGGCCCCACCCTCGGGATGGCCGGCGATCTGCAGATCGCCACCGTGCAGGCGAGCGTCCTCCCGCGCAATCGCCATGCCGAGGCCCGAGCCGCCAAGTGAACGCGTCCGGGCTGGATCGGCGCGCCAGAACCGGTCGAACACCCGCGCCGCCTGCTGGGCGGTGAGCCCGATGCCCTGATCACGAACGCAGACCGCCGCAGCGGCCGGGCTGCCGGCAATGGTGATCGTCACCGGGTGGCCGGCACCGTGCTCGATTGCGTTGCTCAGCACATTGCGCAGGATCCGCGCCACCCGCCGCGGATCGGCCACGATGAGCACCGATTCGCCACCGACATGCACGACGACGCCATGCTGGACGGCGGGGTGCCGCAGTTCGGACACGGCCACCGCAACGCTGTCCCAGAGGTCGAAGCGCGCTGTCTCGAGGGCGGCGGCCCCGGCGTCGAAGCGACTGATCTCGAGCAGATCGACCAGCAGGCTCCGGAAGCGATCCATCTCCGCTCCGAGCAGTTCCGCGGAACGAGCCGGGCCCGGGGGCAGCCGGTCTCGGGCAGCGTGGATGACGTCCGCGGCCATCTGCATCGTCGTCAGCGGTGTGCGCAGCTCATGGGAGACGTCGGAGACGAAACGCTGCTGCAGCACCGACAGGGTCTCCAGGCGGGTGATCTGCCCCTGCATCTGCTCAGCCATCGTGTTGAAGGAGGCCGCAAGAGTGGCCAGATCGTCCGTACCGTGCACGGGCACCCGCGCGGCGAGGTCCCCCTCGCCGAGTCGCTCGGCTGCGCGCGCCGCAACGCGAACCGGGGTGACGACCTGTCGCGCAGTGAACCAGGCGAGCACGGATACCGCGATCGCGAGCAGCGCACCGGTGGCGATCGCCGCCGAGCCGACGAGGGTCAGGGTTGCCGCCTCATTGCGCAGTGGATGCAGCAGGTAGAGCTCATATCGGCCGAGACCGGGAATCAGCAGGGGCGCGCCGACGATGAAGCCGGGGATGACCGCCCCATCCGGGGCGCGCATCGAGGTGTAGGTCCAGGCCAGCCGATCGCCGTCGGCGATCACGCTGCGCAGGGCTGTCGGCACGCTGGCAACGCTGGCCAGGTTCGTCCCCCGCTCCGGGGCGCCTGCGCGCGCGAGGTCGGGCGAGGCGAGCAGGAGCACATCGAATAGGCCCGGGGTGCCGGCGCGCAGCGCGAGCGCTGAGACCACGGTGTCGATGACCGCTGTCCCCCCGGAGGGATCGGCTCCCGTGTCGGTGGCTGCGATCACCCGTTGCGCCTCCAGCAGTGCGGCATTGGACTCCACGAGGTCCTGCTCCCGTGCCTGCACCAGCACGCCATCGCGGACCCGCGAGACCAGCAGCACCGCGGCGGCGACGGTGATGAGCAGGCTCAGTGCGAGCGTCAGCGAGAGCACACGCACCTGCAGTGAGCCGTGCCAGCGGGCGCGCAGGTCCCGCGCGGCGTGGCTCACCGTCCAGATCACGTCGTGCCGGCCCGGTACCCCACGCCTCGCACGGTGAGGATGACCTGCGGGTGGTCGGGGTCGTGCTCGATTTTGGACCGCAGGCGCTGAATGTGGACGTTGACCAGCCGGGTGTCAGCCGGATGCCGGTACCCCCACACCTCATTGAGCAGTTGGTCGCGGGTGAAGACATGCCATGGCCGACGGGCCATCGTGACCAGCAGGTCGAACTCCAGTGGCGTCAGTGACACCGCCACGCCATCCCTGGTGACCACATGGCCATCGACGTCGATGTGGACGTGACCGACACTGAGGTGACGGGGGCCGAGATCCTCACCTCGGCGCAGGCGAGCCCGGATCCGGGCCATCAGCTCGGACGGCTTGAAGGGCTTGATGATGTAGTCATCGGCCCCCGCCTCCAGCCCGGTGACGACATCGTTGGTATCGCCGCGCGCTGTGAGCATGACGATCGGCACCCCGGACTCCTCGCGGATCGCCTCGCACACGGTCACCCCATCGCAGCCGGGCAGCATGAGGTCCAGCAGGACCAGATCGGGGACCGTGGCCCGGAAGACCGCCACCGCCTGGGCCCCGTCGGCGCAGAAGACGGGGATGAGCTGCTCATCACGAAGGACGATGCCGAGCATCTCGGCAAGGGCGGGATCGTCATCGATGACGAGGACTGTCGCCATCGGCCCATCGTGGCACCTCGGGGTCGCGGATGGGGGACACTGAGGGCATGGACGCTCAACCCGGCCGCCTGGGGTGTCGCTGATGTCCGGTGGCTGGGGTCCGCCGCCCCCGCCCCCGCCCCCGTCCAGTGGGGAGCCGGCTGCCGCGCGTCCCGGGGTGATCCCACTGCGCGGACTGCGGCTGGGCGAGCTGCTCGAAGCGACGGTGGCCACCCTGCGGCGCAGTGCGCGCATCGCCCTGAGCGTTGGCGGGGTGCTGGCCCTGCTCGGCGGCGCCGCGCAGCTGCTCTCACAGGCCTACCTCACCAGCCGGGGGGTGGTCCCGGCCGCGGCACTGCCCGATCCCGGCACCCAGGTCACCCCCGAGCAGGCGCGCGACCTGCTGCTGGCATCGGGCCCGATCCTCATCGCGGCTGCGGTGTCGTTCATCGTCGGGCTGGTGCTGCAGACCCTGGCCGCGGGCGTGACCGCCCCCATCACCGGGGCGGCTGTGCGCGGCCAGCCGCTGGACTGGGAGCGGACCTGGCAGCGGATGCGCCCCCTGCTGCCGCGCCTGCTGGCCCTCACCGTCCTCATCACCGGCGTGCTCGGCGGCGTGGTGCTGCTCCCGCTGCTCCTGAGCATGCGCTCGCTGTCGACCCAGCCGGAGTCGGCCATCGCCGCAATGGTGCTCAGCATGCTCGTGACCGTGCCGATCGCGGCATTCCTGTGGACCCGGTTGATGCTCGCCCCGGTTGCGCTCATCCTCGAGGGGGGTTCGCTCGCCGATGCGGTCCGGCGCGGATGGTCGGTTGTCCGCCGGCGCGGATGGCGCGCCTTCGGGGTTGCGCTCATGATCGTCCTGCTCGGGCAGGTGCTCGCCACCGTGGTGCAGTTCCCGTTCGCGATCGTGGGTGCGGCCACCGCCGCCGACAGCCCGTCGACGCTGGCGGTCTTCGCCTCGACGATTGGGGTGATGGTGGGCTTCACCGTCATGCTGCCGTTCATCGGCGTCGGCATGGGAATGCTTTACACAGACCTGCGCCTGCGCGCCGAGCCCGGGCTGGCGGCACAGCTCAACCGGCCTGAGTAGGGCCGGGCGACCACCCGTCCTCGTCGTCCTCGCGGGGGCGCAGGTGCACCCGGCGGGTGCTACACCGCGGCGATGAGGCCGAGGGCGGCGATGCCGTTGTTCACGGCATGGGCGATGATCGGCGGCCCGAGACGGCCGGTGCGCTGACGCAGGTAGCCCAGGACGAGGCCGGTGCCGAACAGCAGGATGAATCGCACCGGCTCAAGGTGGAGGGCGGCGAAGGCGGCCGCGCTGATGACGGTGGCCCACCAAGGCGACAGGCCGCGCTTGGCCAGCGCACCCCAGAGCAGCCCCCGGAAGCAGATCTCCTCCACCAGCGGTGCGGCGATGACGACCCCCACGATGATGGCGATGATCAGGTAGGGCCCGCGCTCGAGCAGCCCCAGTAGTTGCTCGGCGCTGGACTGGAACTCCCCGTAGACGAGGAAGGTCAGCAGGGCGACAATGAGGGCGAGGCCGACTGCGACCAGCCCGCCGAGGATCCCGGGAGCGAGATCACGGCGCGCGATCGACAGCCCGAAGTCCAGCCGTGGCCCATTCCCGCGCAGGACGCTCACCAGCAGCGGAATACCCGCCATCGGCAGCCACTGAGCCAGCAGGGCCAGCAGCAGCAGCGATGTGCTCAGGGGCACCAGTCCCGATGGCGGTGCCTGGACGGGCACCCCACCGGGGCCGATCAGGGCCGGGAGGGTGACCACCCCGGGCAGCGCGATGGCCGCGAGGACGGCCGCGATAGCCGAGGGCAGGCCCCACCGGGGCACCCGGACGGGGCGGCCAGCCTGCATCGCGACGGTGGCCGGCCCCGGCGCGCCCGGCCACGGCGCGCCCGGCCACGACGCGCCCGCCACTGGCCGGGTGACCTGTTGGGCGGTCTCGGTGGGCGCCCACGGATTGTCCTCGCCGGTCACGAGCGGGGGACGGTCCGCACGGGGTCAGTACCGGTAGTGGTCGGGCTTGTACGGCCCCGCCACCGGCAGCCCGAGGTAATCCGCCTGCGCGGGGGTCAACTCGGTCAGCCGCACGCCGAGGGCGTCGAGGTGGAGGCGGGCAACGTGCTCATCGAGGTGCTTCGGGAGCGTGTACACCCCCGTGGGGTAGTCGGCATTCCGCGTGAACAACTCGATCTGGGCGAGCACCTGGTTGGTGAATGAGTTGGACATGACGAAGGAGGGATGCCCGGTGGCATTGCCTAGGTTGAGCAGGCGTCCCTCGCTGAGCACGATCACCGAGTGCCCGTCGTCGAAGACCCACTCGTCCACCTGCGGCTTGATCGGGGAGCGGTGGACGTCGGGACGGGCGGCGAGGCCGACCATGTCGATCTCGTTGTCGAAGTGCCCGATATTGCCGATGATCGCCTTGTCCTTCATGGCGGCGATGTGGTCGGCGGTGACGACGTCCTTGCAGCCGGTGGCGGTGATGACGATGTCGGCCGCGCCGATGACGTCCTCGAGGCGGGCAACCTGGTAGCCGTCCATCGCAGCCTGCAGGGCGCAGATCGGATCGATCTCGGTGATGACCACGCGAGCACCCTGGGCCCGCAGGGCCTCGGCGGAGCCCTTGCCGACATCGCCGTAGCCGCAGACGACAGCGGTCTTGCCGCCGATGAGGACATCGGTTGCCCGGTTGATGCCGTCGACCAGGGAGTGCCGGGTGCCGTAGCGGTTGTCGAACTTGCTCTTCGTCACCGCATCGTTGACGTTGATGGCCGGGAAGAGCAGTCGGCCGGCGCGGAACATCTCGTAGAGCCGATGCACGCCGGTCGTGGTCTCCTCGGTGACGCCCTTGATCTCATTGGCGATGGTCAACCAGGAACCGGGACGGTCCTGCAGGCTGCGCGCGAGCAGTGTGAGGACGACGGCCATCTCCTCGGAGTCGGCCGCACTCGGATCCGGGGTCTCCCCACTCTTCTCGAACTCCACCCCCAGATGGACGAGCATGGTGGCGTCTCCCCCGTCATCGAGGATCATGTTCGGCCCGTGGCCGCCCGGCCACAGCAGGATCTGCTCGGTGCACCACCAGTACTCGTCGAGGGTCTCCCCCTTCCATGCGAACACCGGCACCCCGCGCGGCTCCTCCGGGGTGCCGGTGGGGCCGACGACGACGGCAGCCGCCGCGGAGTCCTGGGTGGAGAAGATGTTGCAGGAGGCCCAGCGCACCTCGGCGCCGAGGGCGATCAGGGTCTCGATCAGGACGGCGGTCTGCACCGTCATGTGCAGGGATCCCGCGATCCGTGCACCCGCCAGCGGCTTGGCGTCGCCGAACTGCGCGCGCATCGCCATCAGGCCGGGCATCTCGTGCTCGGCCAGCCCGATCTCACGTCGACCGAAGGCGGCCAGCCCGAGATCGGCGACCCGGTAGTCGGCGGGGGTGAGGACGGGACCGGCGGGGGTGACACCGTGCGCGGTCGCCGAGGGGGCGGTGGCAGCAGAACCGGACGCAGACATATGAGGCTCCTTGAACGAGGTGGCAGCACCCGTGGCCGGCCGCACACCCCCGGTGGTGGCGCCGGGATGCGTGAGCGGGAGGCGCCATCGGGCGATCAACCGGGAGAGCAGGACGGCGTGCGGGCCCGCAGCGTCACCCCGGAGTCTGCCATGTTTCCGCCCCACCCGCGAGGGCGCCTCCGATCGGAGGGGCTCCGGCCGTCACGTCCGCCACCACCGCCACCCCCGCAGCGGTGAGCGCGGTGGCGGTGGCCGCGAGCACGATCGCCTCCCCGGCGGTGGCGCTGCTCCCACTGGCCTCATCACCGAGGGTGCCCTCGACGCACACGGCGATGCGGTACCCCTCGGCGGCCGGCAGCGGCACCCGTCCGCGAATGCTGTCCACGGTGAAGTGGGCACCCGCAGGTGTGTGCCGCCAGCGGACAGGGCCGATGAGCGTGGGATCGGTGACCACCGCACCGATCGGGCGGGTGAGCGTGATGCCGGCCGCAGGGTGGATCGGCTTGCTCGTCAGCCCCAGGCGCACCACATTGTCCGAGGGCGTCATGACCTCGACCCCGACACCGGCCAGGTAGGCATGGAGCACCCCGGGCACGATGTGGATGGCCTGCCACGGCCGCAGGATGTGGTGCTCGAGCAGGGAGGCGACGAGGACCCCGGGGTCATCCGGCGATGCCCCGCGGATGGCCGAGAGGTCCTCGATGTGCGCCACTGGCAGGCCAGCAGCCTGCCAGCCCAGCGGCAGCCGGGAAATCGCATCGGTCACGGTCGAGGCCGGCAGGTCGAACAGCCCGGCGAGGACCGCACCGGGATCCCCCGCGGCGGCGGCGGCCCGGACCCCGGTGGCGGAGGCGGGGAGGACGGGATCGAGGAGCACCGCCATTCGAGGTGCCGGACACAGGCCCGCCAATGCCCGCACGGGGGTGAGGGCGATGAGGATCTCCTCCTTGCCGCGATGGTCCACAAGGATGCTCGCGCCGTCGGCCGTGAACAGCTCCGGCCCGGGGGCCGCGGCCGTCGCCTCATCGGGATGCACCTGAATGGACAGCGGTCGCCCCGCGGCGAGCAGCTTGACCAGCAGATCCGCCTGGTCGAGGTGGCCCGGTCCGGGGACCAGTGGGCTGCGGCCATGTGGGTGGGCACCGAACCACAGCTCCGCCTGCGGCTGGCCGGCCGCCCGTCCCGGCGGCAGCCAGGCCGACAGGCCATCGAGCATCCCCCATGGATAGGACTGCAGGTGCCCGCCGATGATGCGGCTGGGCGCAGTCACCGTCACCGTCAGCCGCCGGCGGGAGTTCCGATCCCCGCCGGCCCCGGGGTCGCCTCCTCCAGGAGCATGACCGGGATGCCATCGCGTACCGGGAAGGTGGTCAGGCACAGGGTGCAGCGAATCGCCTCTGGCTCCTCACTCACCGGGGCGTGGACCGGACACGGGCAGGCGAGGATCTCCATCAGGGCCGGGTCGATCGCCATCATCTCTCCTGTCTGGTTGTGCCACCCCGGATGAGCCCGAGCACCTCGTCACGGACGCGCTCGAGGGTGGCCTGGTCGTCGGCCTCGACGTTCAGCCGCAGCAGCGGCTCGGTGTTGCTGGGCCGGACGTTGAACCGCCAGGTGGCGGTCTCGACGGTGAGCCCGTCCAGATCATCGCACCGCGCCGGCTCGGCGGTCCCCTGCGAACCGGCGGAAGCGGGGGCGCCGGAGCGGCAGTAGCGGGCACGCACCTCGGCCAGGACGGCTGCGGCATCGTCGACCGCGGTATTGATCTCACCGCTGGCGGGGTAGCAGGCGTAGTCGGCGAGCACCGCGCTCACGGGGGTCCCGGGCGGTGTCTGGCCGAGGGCGGCGAGGACGTGGCAGGCCGCGAGCATGCCGGAGTCGGCACGCCAGAACTCGCGGAAGTAGAAGTGGCCGGAATGCTCGCCGCCGAATACCGCACCGGTCTGTGCCATGACCTCCTTGATGAAGGAATGGCCCACGCGCGTGCGGACCGGGATGCCGCCAGCACGGGTGACGACCTCGGGCACCCGTCGGGAGGTGATGAGGTTGTGGATGATGGTTGCCCCGGGCTCCCGGGCGATCTCGCGTTCAGCGATCAGCGCGGTCACCGTCGAGGGATTGACGAGCTCACCGGACTCGGTCACGAAGAATGCCCGATCGGCGTCACCATCGAAGGCGATACCGGCATCAGCGCCCAGGTCCACCACCCGCTGCTGCAGGTCGACCAGCGTGGTGGAGTCGATGGGGTTGGCCTCATGGAAGGGGAAGGTGCCATCGAGCTCGAAGTACAGCGGCGCCACCGTCACCGGGGTGCCGGCGAAGACCGCTGGGGCGGTGAGTCCGGCCATGCCGCTGCCGGCATCGATGACGACCCGCAGTGGGCGGAGACCGGACAGCGGCACAAGTCGGTGCAGGCAGTCGACGTAGTCGGCGAGGATGTCGCGGTTGGTGAGGTGGCCGGGCTGTGCGGAGCGCGCGCTCACCCGACGGCCATCGGCAAGGGCCACGAGCACTCGGTCGCGGATCTCGCGTAGACCCGTCGCCTCCCCCACCGGCGCCGCTCCCGGGCGAGCCAGCTTGATCCCGTTGTAGCCGGCTGGATTGTGGCTGGCAGTGATCATCGCGGCGGGCAGGTCCAGGGCGCCGCTGGCGTAGTAGCACTGGTCGGTGCTCGCCAGCCCGATGTCGATCACGTCGACCCCGGCGGCGGTGATCCCCTCGGCGAGGGCGGCGGCGAATCCGGCACCGGAGGGGCGCATATCGCGTCCGATGACGAACGCCCCCGGCCCACCCGCCTGGCGGTGGACGCCGAGCACCGCCACCGCTGCCCCGCCCACCAAGCGGACCACGTCATCGGAGAGCTCGCCGGGAACCCGGCCGCGGATGTCATACGCCTTGAACAGCCCCGCCACCCCGTCCATGCGCCCTGACTCTAGTCAGGATCCGACTCGGGCGAACCGTTCCGCCCGGGTGGGACTGACCCTCGAACCCGGCGGATCCGGTGGTCAGTCGGGCGGGTCGGGAACCACCCGCAGGTGGCCTCGATCACGGCGGGCCGGCCGCGCAGCGGTCCCCGGGCCACCCCGGGGACCGCTGCGCGGCGCCCCACTCCGGGCCGGAAGGCCGCCCTCGCTGACCGGCTGACCGGCGGTATCGACCGCGGCGCGGCCATGTGAGGCCCGCACCGCATCGGCGGCATCGCGCACCGCGAGGGCCAGCGCAATCAGGTCGTCATCGCGCGCGGCGATCTCCTGCTCGGTGAGGTCGAAGCGGACGAGCTCCCAACCCAGCGGGGCGGTCTGCCGCTCGGCATGAGTCCGGCACAGGTCGTAGCAGTGGGGCTCGGGGACGACCGCAAGGGGTCCGACGACTGCGGTCTGATCGGCGTAGACGTAGGTGAGTGTGAACACCGCGGGACGGCCGCAGGAGGGGCGCGAACAACGTCGTGAGCGCGGGGCGGCCATGGTGGCACGCTAGCGAGCAGTCACCCCTGTGACGCAGATTGACCCATGTGGCGAATGTGGCGTGGCGCGCTCAGGATGCCTGCGCTCGGCGGAGTCGGCGACGCTCCCGCTCCGACATGCCACCCCAGATCCCGAAGCGCTCATCGTGGGTGAGTGCGTACTCAAGGCACTCCGCGCGAACCTCACAGGCCATGCACACGCGCTTCGCCTCGCGGGTGGATCCACCCTTCTCGGGGAAGAAGGCCTCCGGATCGGTCTGGGCGCACAGCGCCTGGGCGCGCCATTGGAGATCCTCGGCCTCGATCAGCAGCAGGTGGGCATAGGAATCGCTCATCGGGTCACCTCAGCGTGCGAAGGGGTGGGGACGCTCGGCGGGCGGGCGAAGTCGATCGCGGGGGCGGGCGGGTAATGACACGAGTGAGATTACACCGGTGTGCCGCGCAACTGTCAAGTCGACCCGTGACGTATCCTGCGCCGTCCCCGAACGAGTGGACCTCCGCGGCCCGCCCCTGCCGTCCGGCGCACCTGCCGTCCGGCGCCCCTGCCGTCCGGCGCCCCTGCGCACCGTCTAGGCACTGACCCGGGCCACCGCCCCATAGGTCGTGGTCCGCTGCCTGACCGGCCGGCCGGCCGCTGCCGCCAGTGCCCGGAGGTCCGCGGGGGACCGACTCGAGCCGTTACTCGATCCGGCCATGGCGCTGATGGACTCCTCCATCAGCGTGCCACCGAGGTCATTGACGCCCGATCCGAGCAGCTCGATGCACTGCTCGTCAGTGCACTTGACCCATGACACCTGAAGGTTGTCCACGGCACCGACCAGCAGCAGCCGGGCGAGGACATGGACGGCGCGCGACTGCTCCGGGGTCGGGCCGGGGCGGGCGATGCCGACCCGGTACAGCGGCGCATTGTGGGGGATGAACGGCAGCGGGACGAATTCGGTGAAGCCCCCGGTGCGCTCTGCGATCGCCCGAATCACCCGCAGGTGGCCAACCCAGTGGATCGGCCGATCGACATGCCCGTACATCATGGTGGCCGTGGTGGGCAGCCCCATCCGGTGTGCGGTCTCGATCACCTCGATCCAGGAGGCGGCGGACAACTTGCCGCGGGTGAGGACCCAGCGCACCTCGTCGTCGAGGATCTCCGCGGCCGTGCCGGGCAGGCTGTCCACCCCCGCCTCGCGGATCATCGTCAGCCAGTCCGCGAGCGCCAGGCCGGAGCGGGCGACGCCATTGCGCACCTCCATCGGACTGAAGGCGTGCAGGTGGATCCCGGGCGCGCTGGACTTCACCAGTCGGGCCAGTCGCGGATAGGCATCGGCGGGCAGGGCAGGGTCGATCCCGCCCTGCATGCAGATCTCCGTGGCGCCCAGGGCGCGGGCCTCGGCCACCTTCTCGGCGATCTGCGCATCGTCCAGCGTGCGCGCCTCCGGATCACCGGCGCGCTGGCCGAAGGCGCAGAACCGGCAGCCGGTGTAGCAGATGTTGGTGAAGTTGATGTTGCGGTTGACGACGTAGGTCACCATCTCCCCCACCTGCCGACGACGCCAGTCGTCGGCGATCGCCGCCGCCTCGGCCAGGCCGGTGCCGACCGCACTCGCCAACGCGATCGCCTGCTGCTCGTGGCGGGGATCGGCGAGGGATGCCGGGTCGGCTGCAGCACGGTGCAGGGCCCGCTCGAGATCGCCGGGCACGAGCAACCCGATGCGGATGTTTGCGGTGCGCTCGATCCGGGCGGCATCCGCTCGGACCGCCGTCCAGTCGCCGTGGACACCGGGCACCCCGTCGGGTGGGCCGCCTGCCACTGCGGGACTGGCCTGCCGTCGCAGGCGATTGACGGCCGGGACCACCGCGGGATCGCACCACTGCTCGCATCGGGCGAGGTAGCGCTCATGGATGGCCAGCCGGGGTTGCAGGACCATCCCGGCCTCCTCGGTGGCGTGGGTGAGGACGGTGATCGCCGGCCATGGCCGCTCGGGGTTGACGTGGTCGGCGGTCACCGGGCTCACCCCACCCCAGTCATCGGCCCCGGCGGCGAGCAGCCCGGGCAGGGCAGCTGGGTCACTGAGGTTGGGGGGGACCTGCACTCGCATCGTCGGCCCGAGCAGCAGTCGAGTCACGGCGATGGTGGCCCGCAGATCATCGGCACCGGCATCTGGGACCCCTGCCATCACCGTGGCGGGCTTGGCCCGGAAGTTCTGGACGATGACTTCTTGAACGTGGCCGTACTCGCGGTGGATCCGCCGGATGTCCAGCAATGAGGTGATGCGCTCCTCGTGCGTCTCGCCGATCCCCACGAGGATGCCGGTGGTGAATGGGATCGAGGCGCGTCCGGCATCACGGAGCATCGCGAGGCGAACCGCCGGGTCCTTGTCGGGGGAACCATGGTGCACCTGGCCGGGCTGAGTGAACAGCCGCGTCGCGGTCTGCTCCATCATCAGCCCCATACTCACCGCAACCGGCCGCAGGCCGACCAGCTCCTCCCAGGTGAGCACTCCCGGATTCAGATGCGGCAGCAGCCCCGTCTGCGCCAGTACCGCCGCCGCGGCATGGCGGAGGTACTCCAGCGTTGAGGTGAAGCCGTTGTCGGTGAGCCACTCCCGGGCGGCCGGCCATCGATGCTCCGGCCGGTCACCGAGGGTGAACAGGGCCTCAGTGCACCCGGCATCGGCACCGGCCCGGGCGATGGCGAGCACCTCGGACTGGCTGAGATAGGCCTGCTGACCGCGGCGGCGCAGATCGGCCGGGTCGGTGGCGAATGTGCAGTAGTGACAGCGATCGCGGCACAGCCGTGTCAGTGGGATGAACACCTTCGGGGAGTAGGTGATGATGCCCGCGCGCCCGGCATCCCGTAGGCCGGCATCCCGCAGGGCAGCGGCAACCGCGCACAGCTCCGCCAGCTCGGGCCCGCGCGCCCCCAGCAGGGCCGCGGCCTCGTCGACCGACAGCGATCGCCCGGCACCGGCCCGGGCGAGGGCTCGCCGCACCTGCCACGTCCCCGATGCCATGTCGGCACGGTACCCAGCCACCCACAGCGCGGCCGTCCGGCGGTGCGACGATGGCCGGATGAGGATCGTCGCCCTTGCCGGGGGCTACGGCGGGGCCCGGTTCCTGCGCGGGCTGCGTCACCGGCTGCAGACCACCGCATCGGTCGGGGATCAGCCGACGCACATCACGGTCATCGCCAACACCGGCGACGATGCCTGGTTCTTCGGCCTCAAGGTGTGCCCGGACCTCGACACCCTCATGTACACCCTCGGCGATGGGGTGGACGAGGAGCGTGGCTGGGGCCGACGTGAGGAGAGCTATCGGGTCCTTGCGGAGCTCGGGACCTACGAGGCCGAGCCTCGCTGGTTCACCCTCGGCGACCGCGACCTCGCCACCCACCTCATCCGCACGCAACTGCTCACCCGTGGGGCCAGCCTCAGCGAGGTGACAGCCCGACTGTGCACGCGTTGGCTGCCCGAGGCGGCCACGCAGTCCGGGGTGACGGTGCACCTGCTGCCCATGACCGACCAGCGCGTGGAGACTCATGTCCTGGTGGCCGCGGGTGACCTCCCGGCACCGGCCGGCTCGGGTGACGTGGCCGCGGGTGACCTCCCGGCACCGGCCGGCTCGGGTGACGTGGCCCTGCACTTCCAGGAATGGTGGGTCCGCCACCGCGCACGGATCCCCGCGCGCGGCTTCCGCCAGGTGGGCGCCGAGCAGTGCCAGCCGGCCCCCGGGGTGCTGGCCGCCATTGCCGAGGCAGATGTCGTCCTGCTGCCACCCTCGAATCCGGTGGTGTCGATCGGGGCGATCCTCAGCGTGCCCGGGATCGGTCAGGCACTGCAGTCAACGCGCGCACCCGTGGTCGGTGTCAGCCCCATCATCGGCGACCGGCCGGTACGCGGCATGGCGGACGCCTGCCTCACCGCGATCGGGGTGCCGACCAGTGCGCGCGGGGTCGCCGCTCACTACGGCGCGCGCAACGGCAGCGGACCGGGCCTGCTCGATGGCTGGCTGGTCGACACCGAGGACGGGGCGGCGGTGGCTCCGTTGACGGCAGCGGGCATCCGCACACGGGCCCTCGACCTGTACCTGCGGGATGTCGAGAATGCGGCCCGGATCGCTGCGGCCGCCCTCGACCTGGCTGCGGAGGTGACCGGGGATCGCCCCGCACCGGGGGCCCCGTCGGCACGATGACCGGCGCACTGCAGGTGGTCAGCGGCGCGGACACCTTCGGCGAGGTGACCCCCGGCACCGATCTGATCGCCGCGGTTGCCGCAAGCGTCGGCGCGATCCGGTGGCCGGATGGCACTGCCGGAGTGGCCGAAGGCGACATCATCGTCATCGCCAGCACCGTGGTGGCGAAGGCGGAGGGTCGGCTGTGGCCGGCGGAGCGTCGGGCGGAGGCGATCGATGCCGAGACGGTGAGCGTGATCGCCGAACGCGGCGATACCCGCATCGTCCGCACCCGCCACGGCCTGGTCCTCGCCGCAGCCGGCGTCGATGCGAGCAATGTGCCCGCCGGCTCAGTCCTGCTGCTGCCGATCGACCCCGATGCCAGCGCCGCTGCCCTGCGGCGGGGGCTCAGCGAACGGCTTGGGGTGCGCTGCGCGGTGCTCATCAGCGACACCCTCGGACGACCGTGGCGACTGGGGCTGACCGATGCCGCCATCGGGGCGGCCGGCCTGCGGGTGCTCTCGGACTGGCGGGGATATCAGGACCCTGCCGGCCACGTGCTGGCGCAGACGGTGATCGCCAGCGCCGATGAGATCACGGCGGCCGCGGACCTCGTCAGCGGCAAGCTCACCCGCCGCCCCGTCTCCGTGGTGCGCGGGCTGGCCGATCTGGTCCTCGATGAGGACGGTCCCGGGGCGGCCGCGCTGATCCGTCCGGCTGCGGAAGACCTCTTCACCCGCGGCACCGCCGAGGCGTGGGCGGACGGGTACGCGGCTGGCCGGCTGGTGGACGGCAGTCCCGCCCAGCCTGGCGGCGCACCGGAACGAGTCAGCGGGGATTCCGGCCACCTCGCACGAGCCGTCCTCGGTGCCCGACGCACCGTGCGCGCGTTCACCGACCAGCCGGTGGACCTTGCGCTCGTGCGGATCGCGTTGACCAGTGCCCTGCTGGCACCCAGTCCCCATGGCACCCGCCCCTGGCGGTTCATCGTGCTCCCGGACCGGTCCGCACGAGCCCGGGTGCTGGAGGAGATGGCGGCGGTGTGGCGAGCCGACCTGCTGGGGGACGGCGTTCCCGCGGCGCAGGTTGAGCGGCGCGTGGCACGGGGTGACCTGCTGTGGCAGGCCCCCTGCCTGGTGCTCGCCTTCGTCGACCTCAGCGACGCCCATCGCTACTCGGATGAGCGCCGCCGGGCCGGGGAGGAGGGGTCGTTCCTCGCCGCTGGCGGTGCTGGCATCGGGAACGTCCTCATCACCCTCGCCGATGCCGGTCTGGGCAGTGCGTGGTTCGCCGCCACCCTGTTCTGCCCGGACACGGTGACCGAAGTCCTCGGGCTGCCCCGCACCTGGCGGGCACTGGGCGCGGTGGCGATCGGCCACCCACGCGCACCCGCCAGCCCCCGTCCCGTCGACGCCCCGCCCGGGTTCATCACACAGGTGGCGACGACCCCGGCTCCCCCGGCTGCGACTGGCCCGGCCACACCCGTGCCTCAGTGAGGCGAGTGCCCTCGGCAATCCGTGCCCCCGCCGCCAGCACCGAGGCGCGCACGCACGCCCCGGCACCGATGACCACGTCGTCACCGACCGCACTGTCCTCGATGATGCAACCCGCGCCGATCGTGGCGCCAGAGGCGATGACGCTGCCACTGATGTGCGCCTGCGCCCCGACCCGCGCCCCCGACTCGATGACGCTGCCCCCGTCGACCCGTGCACGCCTGTCGACAACCGCCCCGGGGAGGACCAGTGACGAGCCGGGTGGACCCAGCAGCACCGGACTGGGCACCCGGCCGCGGACCAGGTCAGCCGAGCCGCGGATGAACGCCGCGGGCGTGCCCAGATCGAGCCAGTACCCGTCATCGACCACACCGATCACCCGCCGACCCGCGGCCAGCAGCGCTGGGAACGTCTGGCGCTCCACGGACACGACCTCATCCGGGGGGATCTCATCGATGATCCCTCGCCGGAAGACGTACATGCCGGCATTGATCTGGTCGGTGACGACCTCAGCCGGGGTCGTGGGCTTCTCGACGAAGCCGCGGACGACACCGCTGTCATCGGTGGGCACCAGCCCATAGGCACGGGGATCGGCCACCCGCGTGAGGTAGAGCGCCACGTCGGCCGCCTGCCGGGACCAGGCCGCCACCACCGCCCCGATGTCGACACCGCTGAGGACGTCACCGTTGAACACCAGGATCGGATCCGCTGGTGCTGCGCGCAGTCGGGCGGCGGCATTGCGGATGGCGCCGCCGGTGCCCAGTGCGGTGACCTCATGGGCGTACTCAACGGTCACCCCCAGTGCCGTCCCGTCGCCGATCCCCGTCGCGAAGACCTCGGCACGGTAGGACGTCGCGAGGATGATGCGCGTCACCCCGAACTGGCGTGCCCGGGCAATCTGGTGAACCGTCAGTGGCGTTCCCGCAACGCGCAGCATCGGCTTTGGGGTGGTCTCGGTGAGGGGGCGCAGGCGTGTGCCCTGCCCGCCGACCAGGAGGATCGCCTCCCGCGCCACTGGCGAGGTCATGATCTCGCCGTCCCCGTGAAAATCCGCGTCGCTGGCCGCCGGCACCTCGACACCTGCCCGGTCATGGCTCCATCGTGGCAGTGCGGTCCGACGCAACCTGCACGCGGATCGGTTCGGAGATCAGCCGTACCTGACCCTGGGGGTCGACCACCGCAATGCGGTACCGATACCGGCCGCCCGCCGGCATGCGCACCGTCATCCGGTAGCGGCCGTCGGTGCGCGCGCGAATGGTCTCGACCGTGCGCCAGGTGCCGCCGGAGCGCAGTTGCCGGGAGACCCTCGCGCGCCCCGGCACCCCCGTCACCGTGCCTCGAAACTCAACCCGGTCACCCACGCGGACCAGTGCCTGCGGGGTGCGAAGTCGAACGGTGATGGTGCGTCCCACCGGCGCCGACCCGGTTGGCTGGGCCGCCCCGGGCGCGGGCGTACTCGGGGCGGCGGGCGCGGGCGTACTCGGGGCGGCGGGCGCGGGCGTACCCGGGGCGGGGGCACCCGCGGCGCCGGGGGCGCCGGGCATCCCCGTGCCATGGGGAGCGGCATAACGCCCAATCGGCTGGCCCACCGGCAGCACCGATGAGATGTAGCGGGAGCGCAACCCCAGACCGGTGCGGAGCTGTTCACCGGTGATCGACGCGGTTGCCCCGGAGGTCGCCACCCCGGTGACCCGTGCGACCGCACCACTGATGTGTCGGGAGGTGATCGCCAGACGCGCCACATCGGGCAGCCCCAGCAGTGCGGCCACTCGTGCCTGTGGCACGCTCACCCGCCAGTCGGAGTGCGGATTGCTCGACTCGAGGCTCCAGCGGTCAGCCACACTCGGCGCCCACGCAATGGGCCCACCCCAGGCATCCTGGGCGCGCTGGGTGCGTCCGCCGGTGGACGATGAGTAGTAGGCGGCGATCGGCTGCCCGCCGTGGGTCAGCACGAGACCCTCGTCCGGGCCGGTCATCATCGCCAGGACCGCCGCGCGCCACCGCTGACCATCGGCACCGGTCTCCTTCGACCAGCCGACGAAGTTCTGGTCGGCGGTCGTGGCCGAGACGTGGCAGTCACAGGCTGGACGCACCCGGCCATTGCCGTATCGCGCGAGGGCGAAGGAGCGGGCGGCCACCACCTGGGCCTGCAGCGCGGCTTCCGGCCACGTTGAGGGGATCTCCCCGATCCCCAGCAGGTACTCATCGCCCAGCCGCAGGGTCGTCACCACCCGTACCCCACCGGCATTGGCGGCAAGGGACACCGTCCCGTAGCGGTAGCGATGGCCCCCGGTGCGCAGTCCGGCAGCACTGCTGGCCGTGCTCACGAGGTTGAGCACGCCCGGGACCCCGCCGCTGCCGGCTGGGTCGGCGGTCCCACTCCAGCGGATGAGCACGGCAGCGGCCTCCCCCACCACCGCATCCTGTCCCTCGGCGCCACCGCGGGTCATCCGCAGCCGCCCCTCGGCGGGGATGATCCGTGCGATCTCACCGGGGGGCAGGAGCACCTCCGCACCCCCATCGAGGACGACGCTGACCGTGCCACCGCCATCGGCGGCCGGCTCACCCCGCAGGACGACGCCGGGGGCGGAGTCGGCGAGGGAGACCCGCAGCGGCTGGTTCACCGGCAGCGGGACCAGAGCGGTTGTCGGGTAGTAGTAGGCGAGAATCTCCGCACTGGTGCGCCCCTCCCGGGCCTGCCCGAGGGCTCCGTACTGGCTCATCCCCACCCCATGGCCCCACCCGGCCCCGATGAGCGTGAACGACTCCGGAGCCACCGGGGGTACCGCACACGGATCGGCCGGAGCACCTGGGGTCGGGCTGATCCGCACGGGCAGCGCGGTGAGGTCCTGCCGCCCGTCGCCGGTGAGGGTCCGCAGGGCAACGGTGTAGTCCCCCGGGGGTGGCGGCGCTCCTGTGTCATCGCGGCCATCCCAAGTGAACTCGAGGGTTCCGGCGTTGGCAGCGTCGCCGAGCACCCGCCGGGTCGTCCCGCACGCATCGGACACGACCGCCTGCCAGGTCACGGCCGTTGCGAGGGCGGCTCGGACGGTCACGCCGCCGGCCGACCACCCGATCTCGGATGGCGTGAGCGCCGGTGCGGTGAGGATCACCTGAGCGCCGGCCGCGAGCGCCGGACCGGGCACCACCAGGGCGCAGCAGGCACCGAGGATGGCGATGTGGGCTGGGCGTACCATGCCGCCCACGCGCCCCTGTCGCCCCATCCATCCCTTGCGTCCCATTGTTTTCCTAAGGTACGAGATGGTCACGAGTGCGGGGGCCACCCACGCCGCATCCGGCGCCCCGACCGCGGACACCCACGGCGACACGCCATGAACGTCGAGGAACCGCCCCGCGTCCTAGCATTCAGGTCACCGATGGGAGGCGAGAACGGAGTGCGTCGAGGCTCGGGTCGACAGCGGCCGACTCCGACGGCGATGACCGGCCGGATCGTGGCGGGCATCGCCGCTCTGGGCGTCCTCGTCGTCGCCGGCATCAGCGGAGTGATCGGGATCGCCGCGACCTCCATCGAGGACAGCATCACCGTGATCGATGTGACAGAGCAGCTGGGACCGTCCCGGCCCGAGCGCGAGGTCCCCAGCGGACCCACCGGCCCACTGAACATCCTTGTCATGGGCTCGGACACCCGGGACGGCCAGGGCGCCGGGTACGGAAAGATCTACGGTGGGTCGGCGCGCTCGGACACGACGATCCTGCTGCACATCACCGGCGATCGTCGGCATGCGATGGCGGTGAGCATCCCCCGCGACTCCTATGTGACCATCCCCGACTGCACCCGGGAGGACGGCAGCACAATCGCCGGCCGCACCACGCGGATCAATGAGGCCTTCACCGAGGGAGGCCCGGCGTGCACGATCAAGACCATCGAGGCGCTGACCGGTGTCTTCATCGATCACTACGTCGTCGTCGACTTCCGCGGGTTCAAGACCATCGTCGAAGCACTCGGTGGGGTCGAGGTGTGCCTCGAGGAGGCGGTTGACGACCCCAAGAGCAAGTTGAAGCTGCCGGCGGGGACCTCGGTAATCTCCGGTGAGCAGGCGCTCGCATTCGTGCGCGCCCGCAACACCCTTGCCGACGGCAGCGACCTGCGGCGAATCGACCGCCAGCAGGCCTTCCTCGGCTCCATGGCGCGCAAGGCGCTCTCCCTGGAGATCCTCGCCAATCCACTGCGCCTGTACGAGACGCTCACCGCCGTCGCCGGCTCACTCACCACCGACCCCGGATTCGGCTCGGTCGACTCCCTGGCCGGACTCGGCTACGACCTGCGCGGCCTGAGCGCCACCGACATCATCTTCCTCGACATCCCCGTGGCCACCCGCAGTGACGGTGCGACGGTGGAGTGGCTGCCCGGGTCACGCAAGATCTGGCAGGCCATCAACAAGGACAAGGTCTGGCCGCCGGAGTTCGCCGATGACCTGACCGAGCCCGCCCCGAGTGCCGCACCCGATCCCAACGCGCTCAAGGTCGCCCCGGCCGACATCACCGTTGACGTGCTCAATGGAACCGCCACCGCCGGGCTGGCCGCTGACCTCGCCGATGCGCTCGCCGCCCAGGGCTACCGCATCGGCGAGGTGGGCAATGCGACCACCCAGGTTGCCACGCAGACCGTGGTCTACTACCGGCCCGGCGACGGACCCTCCGCCCGCACCCTGGTCGCCTCCCTCGGGGGCGATGTCCGCAGGGAACGCTCGGCGAGCCTCGGGGAGGCACTGCGGATCGTCGTCGGCTCCGATGCACCCGCGGTCGTCCCGGTCACCGCGCCCAAGCCGAAGCCCTCCCCGAGCCCAACCGAGGACTACGGTGACCGCGTGTCCACGGCCGATCAGGTGTACTGCGCCTCCTAGGCGGGCGTCCTCGTGCTGAGCCGGCTCACCAGCGCTGCTCGCCGGATCGCCCCCGGTCCGGTGCGTCGGGCACTGGATTCGATCCTGCTCCTGCGCAGCCCACTGTTCGACGCTGCCTACACGGCATCGGTGCGGCGGGGAGTGCACCCAGCGCCGCGGCGACGCGAACGACGCCGCACCGCGGAACGTCACACGCGGGTGCGCCGACCGGCTCACCCCGGGGCCCCCACCCGGAGGCCGGCTGCCGGGCTGCGCGCCCTCGCGACCGCCTGGCACGCCACCGCGCGACCTGACCTGCCCACCCATCCGCTGCTGGAGCCGACATGGCTGGGTGCCCGCACAACCGTCCCGGCGGACCTGCCACTGGCACTGGCCTATTCACGCCGCCGGGCACTGCAGACACATGCCCCCCACCCCTTGGTCGACCCGCGCGCACTCGAAGCCACGTGGCCGCTGCAGCGCTCCCCCGCCGGCCCGTTGATCGGTTTTGTCACCGCCACCCCAGCCGCTCGGCGTCGCCACCCGCCAAGTGCCCTGTGGAATCCCGCGGACGGCGACCCGGCGGCGGCCGTGCGACGCGCCTGGGACGCCCTCACCCGCGACCGGCTCAACCTTGACCCGCTCGACGATGCCGGGTCCACCCACCGCCAGCCGACCCTGATCCTCGCCACCGACCCCGGCAACGCGCTGACCCTCGCGGCCGCACTCGACGGTGCGGGGATACCTGAGGCGATCATCGTTGTCGCCGGTGACCACACCGGCGCAGACCGGATCCTGCTCACCACCACCGCCGCCCGGCTGGCCGGGCGGGGCCGCCTCGTAACCCTGCCCCCGGGAGGGGACCCGCTCATGTGGCAGGCCGAGTGGTTGAGCCGCCAGCCTGGGGAAACCCTGCTGGTGCTGCTCACCGGCCACCCCAGCCCGCGACTTGCCACCCTCATCAGCGAGGGGCTGGCCGAGGTCCGCAGCGGACGCAGTGACCTCGCCGAGGTCCTGGAGCCGGCCGTGAGCGAGCGCAGCGACCCGGCCTGGTCACGAGCCCTCATCTGCCGCGCCCGGCACTGGCACCGCATCGACGCGACCGCAACCGGGGCAGCGGGCCATCCGCTGGGCCAGGCGCCCCAGGCGCACACCCGATCGATGGCCGCAGATCATCCGAGGGCCGATCTCGGCAGCAGGGTGACGGCGGCACTGGACGCCGTGATCACGACGGCGGGCGCAACCGAGCGGATCGCGGTTCCCGGCATGGCCACGGCGAGCAGCCGGGATGATCCGCCGGCTGTCGGCGCCCGCACCCGGCCACCCGCCCTGCGCTGGTCGATCCGGACAGCGGTCACCGCCGCCACCCTTCAGGCCAACTGGGGGGATACCTGGTTCGCCGCTGACCTCGCCGCCGCCCTCGCGCGACTCGGCCAGCACGTGGTCGTCGACAGCCTCGCCTCGCGCAGCCGCACCTCACTGGGCTGCGAGGACGTCACGCTCGTCCTGCGCGGCAAGGACAGTCTGCGCGGGGCGACCGATGATCTGGCCAACCGGGCCGCAGTGCGCATGATCTGGGTCATCTCGAATCCGGAGTCCATCGCCGATGATGAACTCGTCGACGTCGACATCGTCGCGGCCGCAAGCCAGACATGGGCGACTGCGGCGTCGCAACGGCTGCGCCGTCCGGTGCTCACGCTGCTGCAATGCACCGATCCGCACCGGTTCCGGCCGCCGGCAGGCGCAGCCGCGCCGGCCTCGCGTCGGGAGCGCCCGGTGCTGTTCATCGGCGGGGCGCGCGACGGGGTCCGTCCGGTGGTTGCCGCCGCCCTCGGCGCGGGCGCCGAGGTGGCCGTCCACGGCCACGGCTGGACGGGCCTGCTGCCACCGGGAGTGCTGCACAGCACCCACCTGCCCCGGTCGGAGGTGCCGGCGGCCTACGCAGATGCCACCGTCGTGCTCAATGACCATGAGCCGCAGATGCAACGACATGGCTTCTGGTCCAACCGGCTGTTCGATGCCGTCGCCGCTGGTGCGCGCGTGCTCAGCGACACGCCCGCGGGCGCCAGCCAGGTGCAGGCCGATGCGCTCTTCGGCGGCAGCGTCCGACTGTTCACGACCCCCGCGCAGGCTGCGGGCCTGCTGCTGGACCCGGCGGCGGCGTGGCCCGACGATGCCGCCCGCGAGCAGGCCGCCGAGCAGGTGCGACACCGACACTGCTTCGACGCGCGAGCCGCGGTGCTGCTCGACAGTGCCCTATCCTCACACCGTCCCACTGCCTGCCCCGGAGGTTGACCACTGTCATGAACCGATACCTGCGTTCGGCCGGGGCATGCGCCCTCGCCGCATCCCTGATCCTCGGTGCGCCAGCGGCAAGTGCCATGGCCGCCGACCCCGCTCCTGAGGCGCGCGCCTCACTGACCAATATCCCGGTTGAGGAGTTCGGCCAGCACGTTCCGCTCATCATCAGCGCCAAGGACTGGCCCACCATCACAACCGGATCGATCCGACTGTGGGACACCGGCGTGCAGTGGCGCGACGTCAACAAGCAGCAGGGCAAGTACAACTGGGCAATCCTCGACGCCGCGGTGATCAAGGCCAATGAGAAGAACGCGACCGTCATGTACGTGCTCGGCAGCACACCCCAGTGGGCGGCCAAGAACACGAAGGTTGGCATCAAGGGACCGGGCTCGGCCTCACCTCCCAAGACGATGGACATCTGGAACACCTGGGTGAAGACCGTCGCCAAGCGGTACAAGGGCCAGATCGACTACTACCAGATCTGGAACGAGGCGAACCTGCAGAACTTCTGGACCGGCTCCCCGCAGGAGATGGCCCAGATGACGATCTCGGCAGCCAAGATCATCAAGGCGCAGGACCCGAACGCCAAGGTGGTCGCGGCAAGCACGACGCTGCGCCTGAGCAAGGACTACAACCGGTTCTTCCCGCCCTACCTGGCCGGGCTGAAGAAGGGCAAGTGGCCGGTGCAGGCCTTCGGGGTCTCCTCATACCCGGCCGCAGACGGCGGGCCGGATGAGCGGATCGCCCTGATCCAGACCGCTCAGCAGACCCTTGCCAAGGCCGGTGCCCCGAATCGTCCGCTGATGGACATGGAGGTCAACTACGGCCTCGCCGGTCCAGGTGCCATCGCCCGTCCGAACATCTTCACCAACGACCTGCAGGCGGCGTGGGCCTCGCGCACCTACATCGACTCAGCCCGGCTCGGCGTGTCGAACACCTACTGGTACTCGTGGGTGCCGGCGGGTCCGCTGCTGGGGGTGACCGTGTACAACGGCACACCCGCCGCAACGGCGATCAACACGACCGCAGCCTGGCTGGTGGGTGGGTCCATCGGGTCCTGCACCACCAGTGGCGCGGTGACGACGTGCCCGCTGACCAATGGCGGGAAGACGTACACCCTCGCCTGGGCCAGCGGCAGCAACACCGCAACGGGCAGCGTTGCCGCACCCGCTGCCGGTCAGGTGTGCGCAGTGAACAACAACTGCACGCCGATCGCCGCCGGGGCATCGGTGCCGGTGACCATCTCACCTGTGCGCATCGGCTAGGACGCCGGTGGTGTGGGGCCCCGACACCGGGGCCCCACACCACCGGAACCCCCGGATCAGCAATCAGCTCAGCAGGTCACCAGCGTCGTGGCAGGTTCTCGGTGAGGACCTCCGTGAGGCTCTGCAGGACGACGGGCGCATCGAAGGCCGCCACCTGCTGGCGCACCAACGGGATGCGCGGGTCGTCGGCGACCCGGGGTGCACCGGCGATCGCCGCCGCCATCGACGCGACATCCCCGTGGACCCATGCATCGTCGTACACGGTGCGCGCACCAGGCCAGTCCCAGACGACGGGCAGCGCGCCGCTGGCCATCCCCTCGGCGGGTGCGAGGTGGAAGGACTCGTCATCCGAGGTTGACAGCACCCACCCGACCCGGCGCAGCCAGTCGGCGACATCGGCCCCATAGGGGTCGAAGGTCACCGCATCGGCGAGCTCCGCGGACTGCCGGATGCGCTCGAAGGCCTCCTCGAAGTAGGCGCGCTCCTCCGGGCGCTTCCATACCCACCACAGCTCCCACGGCAGGCGCGACTTGATCAGCAGCCGGTAGCGCGGGTCGATGCGCCGAACCTCGGTAAGGACGTCCAGCGCACGGTGCAGGCCCTTGCGGGCAGGGGCCGCTCCGATCAGCCCGAGCCGCAGGTCGGCACCGGCATGCTTCGGCCGGTTGAACTGGACGAGATCGACGATGTTGGGCACGACCACGATCCGCGAGCGATCCCACCCCGTGCGCTGCGCGGTCAGTTCGGCGTAATGGGCGTTGACGCAGATGCACTGGTCCACCGCGCCGGCATCGATGTCATCCAGCCAGCGCGCCCCGAGCTCGAATCGATGCAGGCGGACGATGAGCCGCTGGCCGGGGCGTCGATGCCGGGAGTACCACACCGCATTGGGGCCGGCCCATTCCGCGATCACGACATCGGCCCAATCGTTCAGTCGCCGTGACTGCTCCGGATCATGGCGGGTGAGGGTCGACCAGTGATCCAGTCGCACCACCACCCCCGGCAGCGACCGATAGTGGTCGAGGGCGCGGGTGAAGAACTTGAGGTCATGGCTTGCAATGAGCACCCGCAGGGGCTGCGCCCGGGAAGGCTGCGGCACCTCGGGCGTGCAGAGGGCAAGGTACCCGCGCATACGTGCCACCGCAGCCGCCATCGTGAACTCGGCGGTAGCCCGCTCGGCGATCACGCCCGCCCGCTGTCGCAGGGTTGGCTCGAGGGCGAGCCGGCCCAGGCAGGCGACGACCTCGTCGACCTCCCCGGGTGTGTCGAGGAACAGCGGGTACTCGGGACCGAGCAGGTCCTCATGCATGAGGGTGCGGTTGAGGACGATGGGCAGGCCCAGGGTGCCGGCCTCCAGCACCTTCGTCGAGATCTCCAGGCTGTCATCCAGTAGGGGATCCCGCCAGGACAGCGAGACGTCCATCGTTGCCATGAGAGCCAGGGCCTCGGCCCGCGGCAGGCCACCGTGCCAGTGAACGCCGGGGGTGTCGGTGAGCGCGGTGCGCATCCGGGTTGCGAAGGTGGCGTCCGCGGGGTCGTCGTGGATCTTGTCGCCGATCATGTGCACGGTCACGTTGATCCCGGCGCGGGAACAGAGTCCCGGCAGCGCGGTCATGGCCAGGGTGTTCCACAGGGGTGCGAACTTGCCCGAGTACACCAGCTGCAGGGGGCGATCTGAAGGATTCGGCTGCGGGTCCGCGAGGGCGCTCTGGACGGGCGCCGAGCCGTCGGGCGCTGAGGGTGCGGCATCGGCCGGCGGCACCACCGGCGGCCACAGCAGGCAGCGACCAGCCGCCCCCGGCACCGCGAACTCCAGCAGTGAGCGCAGTTCACTGGTCTGGCACAGCAGGACCCGACTGGCCTGGGCGATCTGCGCCAGCTGCTCGGTCATTGCCGGGTCGATGGCCGACGGGTGCTGGGGGATGTCAGTGAGATAGGCCCACAGCCGTCCGTTGAACGACGTGGACTCAACCGCCGCACTCACCGCCCGCAGACCCCGCATGACGACGAGGTCGTGCCGCTGCTCTGCGTCCAGTGTGCGCAGTACCGAGATAGCGGTGGCGGGGCTCATCGTGTCCCCGCGGGCGGTAGCGAGCCCTTCATCGAGGGCAGCGACGATCCTCACCGATGGGAGGCGGCGGAGCGGTTCCAGCAGCCGTTCGGTGCGCACCCTCGCCTTGAGCACGAATGTCACCTCGGCACCCGCCCCCGCGAGGGCCTCCACAATGCTCACCGCCCAGATGGCGGAACCATCGATGATGTTGAGGTTGACGTCGCCGTAGACGAGGGCCCGCGGACGATGCCGCCGGTTCACCTGCGTCATCGGTGGTCCGTGGGCGTCAGCTGCGCCGCCGGGGCCGTCATCGGTGGTCCGGGTTCGGTCGACCGAGCCGAGCCACCGGCGCACCTGCCACTGCCCGTTGGCTGGCGGGCAGGGTGGCGGAGGCCGCGGCCCAGCCAGCAGTGACGAGCACCGGGGTGCGCGGATCGGTGGTGGCAGCGAGCTCAGCATGACCGATCTCAGCGGCGATGAGGCAGTCGCACAGGACGCTCGCCGCGACCGGGGTGGTGGAATGCCAGCGGGTCAGCCAGTGGCTGCGCGTGTGCAGCAGGACCCGATGGACGAGCTCGGCCTCAGCGCCACCGTGGTCCCCACCGTCCGGACCGGGCAGGCTCAGCCGGGTCACGGTGATGCCAGCCCACGAGATCTCCGATAGCGCTCGATCGGAGATCGCAGGCTGGTCCGCAGCGCGGTCGATGACGATGACCTCGGCGGGACGATGCCGCTGCTGGAGGATTGACGTCACCGCGCTGCCCGCCACCGCCTGCTCGGTGCCGGGGTCGAGGATGACGGTCACCCGGCGCTTCCTGGCCGGGCGCCTCGGGGAGCCGTCGGCACCGACCATTTCCAGCACGTCATCGAGCATGACTGGGGTGCTGCTGTCCTGCCAGATCTCGCGGACGGCAGCCAGCCACGTCTGGTCATCGAGCACGGGTCCGAAGCCATCGTCGGTGCTGCCGACCTCCCGTGCGCCCGGGGGTGGCCGGTCTGCCCACCGGGTTCCCGACCAGCCGCCGACGACATCGGCCGCCGCCCCCGCCGCGAGCACATCACCGAGGAGGCTGGGGGTGCGTGCCAGATCCCCGGCGAGCAGGCGGATGCGCAGTGCCGACCGCAGGGGCAGGCCCCATGCCACCGATGGCAGGGTCTGTGGCCCACCGGCCGGCCCACCGGTGAACTGAGCCGGCCCATCGGCCGGCCCACCGGTGAACTGAGCCGGCCCACCGGCCGGCCCACCGGTGAACTGAGCCGGCCCATCGGCCGGCCCACCGGTGAACTGCGCCAGCGGCCAGCGATCGGCCGGGGGCAGTGGGCCGGTCAGGGGGGCCAGGAGCGGCAGCGCTGTCCCCGGATGCCACTGCCGCGGCGAGAGGTCGAGGTCGGCACGGCCCAGCAGGGACCCGATCGTGAGCGTGCGGTACCTCGGCGCGGAACGCCACACGACGCTGGGCACCCCCGCACCGCGTGCGGCTGTGAGGGCGGCCGCAAGGCTCTCGGCGCGGTCCAGCCCGGTGGGCGTTCCCAGACCGGACCAGGCACCGGCGGACCCCGCTTCGGTGTCGATCAGCAGCAGGTCCACCGGCTCCCCGGCGAGCAGGACGGCCGCATCGTGGGGGGCGAGGACGAGCACCTCCGCCGTGCTCGCAAGGATCTCCCGCGTCCGCGGGGGTCCGATGAGCGCGATCCGCGGCGCCCCCCGTCCACCAGCCGGGGCTCGACGTGACCATGCCCGTATCGGGGCGAGTGGGTCAATCCCATCGGCATCGGCCGGGGCCGCCGGCCCTGACCGGCGGCGGCGCCAGATCGCCGCCGCCCGCGATACGGCTGCGGGAGCGCTGCGAGGCCGACGGGCAACGCCGACGAGCAGGTCCCCCACCTGCCAGGCGGCGGATCGCTCAATCGCATCCACGCGCATCGCAGCTGCGCGCGTGAGGGCGCGCTGCTCGGTGAGTGCGGCCTCGGTGCGCGCGAGGGCGGCGGCGGTATCGGCGTCACCGTGCCGCGCGAGCTGCGACTCGGCATGTGCGCGGGCTGCGCTCGCCTGCGCAAGCGCGGCCGCGGCAGCGTCCATGCGGATGCCGGCGAGTGCGGCAAACCACGAACCCTGGCCACCCTGACCGCCCCCCTGCGCGGTACACAGCAGCAGCGGCAGCCGCGGGTAGGCGGTGCGCTGGATCGCCGAGACGGTGAACCCCGACAGCGCCGCCGCGAGCTGTGCCACGGGCAGGTCCGCCGGCGCCCACCCCAGCAGGATCAGTACCCGCTGGCCGGGGGGCAGGTCAACCGCCGCCAGCGCTGCCGGGTCGGCATCGCGGGGACCGACAACGCACACCGCGAGATCTGCCGGTTCACCCGGGCTGACCTCCTGCCAGCCCGGACCCAGTGCGGGCACCGGGTCGATCGATCCGCACGGTCCACACACGACGCGCCCCGGGGTGACACCGGCCGCGGCCAGCGCCGCCACGATGCGCACCCCCCCTCCGGACGCCTCCGGACCGGCCGCCGTCACGGGCCACCCAGGCCGCCACCCCGGGAGGGATCGGCAAGCCAGTCGACGAGAACCTCCGCGATCCGCTCCCCTGCATGACCGTCCCAGAGCGGCGGACCAACCGGATCGGGTGGCTGCGAGAGCACCTCATCAAGGACCGCCTCGACCGTGTCGGGGGAGACGAGCCGGTTTGTGCCATGGCTCACCGTCACTGGCCGCTCCGTATTGGGGCGCAGCGTGAGGCAGGCGGTACGCAGCACTGTCGCCTCCTCCTGGACACCCCCGGAGTCGGTGATCACCGCCCGCGCCCCGGCGAGCAGGGCGATGAAGTCGGTATAGCCCAGCGGGTCCAGGACATGCACCCCAGGATGATCGAGCAGCCCGGCTGCGCCGAGCGTTGCTCGCCCACGGGGGTGCAGTGGCAGCACCACCGCGGCCCGGTCGGCGAGTGCATGAAGGGTCTGCACCGATGCGCGCGCGGCAGCCGGATCATCGACATTCGCCGGACGATGGAGGGTTGCCAGCAGGTAGGGGCCGGTGATCCCCAGTTCGGTGAGCAGGGGGGTGCGCACGATCGCGGGATCCATCCGGGCGAGGTGGCCGAGCAGGGTGTCAATCATCGGGTTGCCCACGAAGTGGATCCGCGACGGCGCCACGCCCTCCCGCCGCAGGTGGTCGACCGCCTCCGGGCTGGTGGCGAATAGCAGGTCGCTGACCTGATCGGTGAGAACCCGGTTGACCTCCTCGGGCATGGACCGGTCGAAACTGCGCAGTCCCGCCTCGACATGGCCGATCGGCACCCGCAGCTTCGCCGCGACAACCGCGGCCGCGAGTGTCGAGTTGACATCGCCGTAGACCAGCACGATCGAGGGCTTGACCGCCACGATGTGCTCCTCCAGGCCCACCATGATCGCCGCGGTCTGGCGGGCATGGCTGTCGGAGCCCACGTGGAGGTTCACATCCGGCCGCGGCAGCCGCAACTCGGTGAAGAAGACCTCGCTCATGCGGTCGTCGTAGTGCTGCCCGGTGTGCAGCAGCACCTGCCGGACCCCGCGCTGCGCGAGGGCGGCATGGACCGGCGCGAGCTTCGGGAAATTGGGACGGGCACCCGCGACATGCATGACCGTCGCGCTCATCAGTGCCCTTCATCTCAGCCGATCGGCCTACGATCGCATCATCATCGGCGACGACTCCGCGCCCAGCGCGAGGATAGCCCTCCCGGCGCGCCTGCTCGGGACCCTGGCACGCCTCCCGGGCAACCTCGTCCTGCTCGCGGGTATCGCCTGGCGCGGTCATCGCGCGGACCCGTATGCCACTCGCTGGCGGGCCTACCGCCTCCTGCAGCAGGCGGCGCCCACGATCGTCCGGGCCCTCCCCGGTCGTCGGTGGCGGCTGATCCGGGGCTGGCTCACCGGTGACGCCGCCGCGGATGCGCAGGCGACGGCGCTGGTCGACAAGGCCTGCCACCGCCGTCGGTTCCCCACGGCCGCGCGGATCATCGCGCTCGCCATCGCCGCGGGCCGGCCCGCCCTCGCCACCGACCTGCTCACCCGGCTGCCACCTGACACCCCGCAGTTCCCATGGCTGACCGCATCCCTGCAGCTGGCGGCGGGTGAATGGGAGCAGGCCGCCCAGGCCGAAGGTCGTCCTGCCGCCGACGTGCGCCGGCGCGCTGCCGAGTTGATCGCGGGGCCGGCCGCGACACTGGCCGCCGCGGCACTGGCCGCGGGGCCGGCCCGCCGAACTGCCGGCGGCGCGCCGGCACGCGTCCTGCACCTGGTGACGAACTCGCTGCCGTGGACGCAGGCCGGGTACACCGTGCGCACTCATCACATCGTCCGGGCCCAGCGGGCGGTGGGGCTGGATCCCCACGTCCTGACGCGGTGGGGATTCCCGGTCGCACAGGGCCACCTCACCGCGGGCGGGATCGACTGGGTGGACGGGATCGCCTACCACCGGCTGCGGGGCCGACCGGCGGCAGCGGAGGCGGCGGCCCTGGCGCTGGTCGACCGCCTGCAGGTGAGCGTGCTGCATGCGGCCACCGACCACCCCAATGCAGCGCTCGGCCTGCGACTGCGCGCTCGCACGGGTATCCCGCTGGTGTACGAGGTGCGCGGGTTCCTTGAGGAGTCCCGCGCCTCCCGGGTCGGGGGTGGCGGGCGCCTGACCAGCGATCAACGGCTCAGTCGCGAGGCCGAGACCGCGGCAATGCTCGCCGCGGACGCGGTGCTCACCCTCGGGGAGGCCATGCGGGCGGAGATCATCGCCCGGGGGGTGCCGGCTGCGCGGATCCACCTCGTCCCCAATGGCATCGATCCGGTGCTGCTGGCGGAGCAGCCGGAACCGGTCATCCGGCAGCGGCTCGGGCTGTCACCAACCGACTTCGTCGTGGGCACGGTCACCACGATCTACCCACATGAGGGCCTGCGCACCCTCGTTTCGGCCGCACGGCTGCTGCGACAGTCGCAGCCCGCCGGGGGCCGACTGCGGGTGCTCATCGTCGGTGGCGGTCCCGGTGCCGCCGCGCTGCGAGCACTGTGCGCCGAGGACCTTGCAGCCGGCGATGTGCTGATGACCGGGCCCGTGCCCGGCAGTGAGGTCGCCGGGTACTTCCGCGCCCTCGACATCTTCGCCCTGCCCCGGACCAATGACCGGGTCTGCCACCTCGTCACCCCGCTGAAGCCACTTGAGGCGATGGCCCTGGGCATCCCCGTGATCGGCAGCAACGTCGGCGGGATCGCCGAGGTCGTCGACGATGGTCGAACCGGGCTGCTCGTGCCGCCGGAGGATGCGCCGGCACTCGCCGAGGCGATCACCCGCCTCCGCTACGATGACGACACCCGCAGCCGCCTGCGCGATGCGGCCCGGAGCTGGGTCGCGGAGCATCGCACCTGGCCCGCTGTCGCAGCGACCGACCTCGCCGTCTACCGCGAGGTGCGCGGGTGGTGAGCGACTCGTGGAGAGGGAGCCGACGCGTGCGCAGTGAAGCGGGCACATCAGGTCAACCCGCCCGCGACGCGGGCACATCAGGTCAACCCGCCCGCGACGCGGGCACATCAGGTCAACTTGACCTGGTCGTGGTCGGCCTGGGCTATGTGGGGCTGCCGCTGGTAGCCGAGGCAACCCGGGCCGGGCTGAGGGTGCAGGGCTTCGATATCTCCGCGGCCGTCGTCGACGGCCTGAATGCGGGCCGCAGCCACGTGGACGACCTCTCAGATTCTGATGTCGCCGCGTTACTCGGGGCCGGTTTCCGGGCCACCACCGATGAGTCCGCCCTCGGTCGTGCGCACACGGTGGTCATCTGCGTGCCCACCCCCCTGGGAGAGGATCGCGGACCCGACCTCGGCCCGGTTCGGGCGGCGATCACGACTATCGGGCGCCACCTCCAACCGGGCCAGCTGGTCGTCCTGGAGTCGACAACGTGGCCGGGAACCACGGAGGAGGTCGTCCGCCCCGTCCTGGAGCAGGCCAGTGGGCTGAGCGCCGGGCGCGACTTCTTCCTCGCCTTCTCCCCCGAGCGAATCGATCCGGGCAACCGGACGTGGACGCTGCACAACACCCCGAAGGTTGTCGGGGGGCTGACACCGGCCTGCCGCGAGCGAGCCGAAGCGTTCTACGGCCAGTTCGTCTCCGAGGTGATCCTCGCCCGCGGCCCGCGCGAGGCGGAGATGGCGAAGTTGCTCGAGAACACCTATCGCCACGTGAATATCGCCCTGGTCAACGAGATGGCGCGCTTCTGCCATGAACTCGACATAGACCTGTGGGATGTGATCCGGTGTGCGGCGACCAAGCCCTTCGGATTCCAGGCCTTCCGCCCCGGGCCGGGGGTGGGGGGCCACTGCATCCCGATCGACCCGAACTACCTCGGGTACCGGGTACGAGCGCGCCTGGGCTACCCCTTCCGCTTCGTGGAGCTGGCCGAGGAGATCAATGCCGGCATGCCCGGCTACGTCGCACGGCGGATCGGTGACCTGCTCAACCAGGAGCACAAGCCCGTACGCGGGTCGGTGATCCTGCTGCTCGGCGTCACCTACAAGCCCGATATCGCCGACCAGCGGTCATCCCCGGCGCTGCCACTGGCCCAACTGCTGCGCGGCCAGGGCGCGATCGTCCGCTTCCACGACCCGATGGTGGCGCACTGGCACGTCAATGGACTGACCCTCGACCGGGTGGCTGACCTCACCGCCGCCCTCAGCGAAGCCGATGCGGTGGTACTCCTGCAGGCTCACCGGGAGTACGACGTCGACGCCCTCGCCGAGGCGTCAGCGGCCTTCCTCGACACCAGCGGCACCGCCCGCAGCGACGCCGCGGAACGGCTGTGAGGCCTGCGGTGGTCCAGCCACCGCCGGACGGGGAGGCCGCCGAGGCCGCACTGGCCCATGGCCTGCAGCCGGTGGGCGCACGGCCACCGCTGCCGGCGTACCTGCGCGCCCTGTGGCAGCGTCGATCGTTTATCTGGGCGTTCGCCCGGGCGCGTGTGGACGCCACCTACACGCGCAGTCAGCTGGGTCGGGCATGGAACTTCCTTACCCCGCTGATGAACGCCGGGGTCTACTACCTGATCTTCGGGCTGCTCCTGCAGACCTCACGCGGCATCGAGAACTTCATTGCCTACCTGGTGTGCGGGGTGTTCGTCATGGGCTACTCCCAGCGATCGATCCGCTCGGGATCGGTGGCAATAACCGGCAATCTGGGGCTGGTCCGATCGCTGCACTTCCCGCGGGCGGTGCTGCCGGTCGCGGCGGTCACCGAGCAGTTCCTCGGCTTCCTCGCCTCGCTGACGATCCTGATCCCCGTGATCCTGCTGACCGGTGAGCCGATCACCTGGGCGTGGCTGCTGTTTCCCGTCGCAATCGCCCTCCAGACGCTGTTCACCACCGGTGCCGCCCTCACCTTCGCCCGACTGGGCGCCCAGGCGGCCGACCTCAACCAGATCCTCCCCTTCGCCTTGCGGGTCTGGCTGTACGGGTCGGGCGTCTTCTACTCATTCGATCGATTCCAGGGTGTGCTGCCGGACTGGGCGCTGGTGATCCTCACCTACCAGCCCGGCGCGGTGTACCTGCAGTTGGCGCGCGATGCCCTGATGACCTCGTACACGGTGCCGGTGAGCGTGTGGTGGGCTGGGGTGGCCTGGGGGGTGGTGGCACTGGTAGGGGGAACGGTGTACTTCTGGCGGGCGGAGGCGTTCTATGGCCGCGTCTGACCCAGCCGCTCCCGCGGCAACCCCCACCAACCCAGCCGCTGACGCGGCCACCCCCACCAACCCAGCCGCTCACGCGGCCTCCCCCACCAACCCAGCCGCTGATGCGGCAGCCCCCACCGTGATCGTCGCGAACCTCCACATCGTCTACCGAGTGCGCGGTGCCGATGCCGCACCGCGTGGTGGCGTGCTCGGCCGACTGCTGCCCACGGGCCGGGCAACCCGGGAGGTGCACGCCCTGCGGGGGGTGAGCCTGACCGCCCACCGGGGCGAGGCGGTGGGGCTGATCGGACGCAATGGCTCGGGCAAGTCCACGCTGATGCGGGCGATCGCCGGCCTGCTGCCAGCCAGCGGTGGTGGGGTGTGGACGAGCCATCAGGCCTCCCTGCTCGGGGTGAATGCCGCCCTGATGCCGGGGCTCACCGGCGCTCGCAATATCGAACTGGGAGGCCTGGCAATGGGGCTCACGAGAGCCGAGATCGCCCAGCGCGCTCCCGAGATCTCCGAGTTCGCCGGCATCGGCGAGTTCATCAGCCTGCCGATGTCGGCCTACTCCTCGGGAATGTCTGCCCGGCTTCGCTTCGCGATCGCCGCTGCGGTCGATCACGACATCCTGCTCATCGATGAGGCCCTCGCCACCGGCGATGCCCAATTCCAGCGGCGCAGTGAGGAGCGCATCGCCGAACTCCGCCAGCAGGCGGGGACGGTCTTCCTCGTCAGCCACGCACTCGGGTCGATTCGCGCCACCTGTGAGCGCACCATCTGGCTGCACGAGGGACTCATCCGGATGGACGGTCCCACCGATGAGGTCATCGGCGCCTACGACGCATGGGCGATGGATCGGGGCATCGGGCGCACCCGACAGCTGCGGGCGCGGGCGGCAACCGAGGAGCGGGCGCGCGCGCAACTGGCACGTGAGCGCGCCGAGGGCCTCACCGCCGCTCCATTCCACAGCTACGACGACTGAGGTCACGATGCGAGTCCTCATCGTGACGGTCGTCCACCACCCCGCCGATGCCCGCATCGCGCACCGGCAGATCCCAGCGCTGCTGGCGGCGGGAGATCAGGTGACGTACGCCGCCCCCTTCACCGAGCGGAGCAGCCCACCACCACCCGGGGTGCTCCCGGTGGACCTGCCCGCCGCCCGCGGCCGACGGCGCCTGATGGCGGTCCGGGCAGCGCGCCGGCTACTGGCCCAGCGCGGCGACCAGGACGATGTCGTCCTCCTTCATGACCCCGAGCTGCTGTGGTCGGTGGGACGGTCGAGGACACCGGTGATCTGGGATGTGCACGAGGACACCGCCGCCGCCCTCGGGATGCGCAGCTGGCTGCCGTCCGTGCTGCGGCCGGCAGCCCGCCGGGCGATCGCACGACTTGAGCGCCGCGCTGAGCAGCGGCACAGCCTGCTGCTGGCTGAGGAGTCGTATCAGGAGCGGTTCCGTCTCACCCATCCCGTGGTTCCGAACACCACGTGGGTGCCGGAGACCTGCCCGGCGTTGACTCGGCCCGATCAGGTCGTGCACCTGGGCACGCTGACATCCGCCCGTGGGGTGCCGGCGCTGCTGCAGCTCGCAGCGGGCCTGCGGAGTGCCGGGCTGCACCTGCGTCTCATCGGCCAGGCACATGGCTCGGCCGCACCGGAGGTTGGCCGCGCCGCCGCCGCCGGGCTGCTGGAGTGGTCGGGCTTCCTGCCCAATGCTGAGGCAACGGCAGCCCTGGACGGTGCCCTTGCGGGGGTGGCACTGCTGACCGATGAGCCGAACTACCGGCACAGCCGGCCGACGAAGATTCTCGAGTACTTCGCCCACGGACTGCCCGTGGTGAGCACCTCACTGCCATGTGCCGATGCCCTGCTGCGGGACAGCGGTGCGGGAGCGGTGATCGATCAGGGCCCGCCAGCACAGGTGGCGGCAGCTGCCCTGACGATCCTGCGTGAATGGCGCGCTGATCTGGGACTGCGCGATCGGCTGGGCATGGCCGGCCATCGGTACGCCCTCGCCCACCATGCGTGGCAGCGCGACGGCATCGCCTTCGTGCGCGCGGTGCACGCCGCGGCCCGGCCCTGACCCGGTCACCGGCCCGGCCCTGACCCGGTCACCCGCGAGGGGCCACCCCCATGCGCTCGGGCAGGTTCCGTGGGCTGGTCAGGTAGCCCCACCCCCAGCACAGGTGCATCGCCGCGAGCGCCCCAGGCACCCGCGCGCACACACGCCACCGTTGACCGCGACTGATCCAGCCCCCACCGCCGAGGACCAGCGCGCCGTAACCGAGGAGCGGCAGCAGCCCCAGGCCTGTCACGACCCCGGCGACCCACTCACCCGGACCCGTCGCCGGCCCCAGCCACGCCCAGCACAGGGCACCCAGTCCGATCGTCACCAGCAGGGCACCCGTCAGCAGAGCCGCAACCGTCAGGGGCGCGGCGAGGTATCGCAGCGATGTCGTGCGGTGGCGGCGATTGACCGCTCGGCGCCACCGGCCGTAGCCGTAGTACTGGGCGGCGAGCCCGCGCAGCGTTGCGCGTGGGCGGTACGTCACGCACAGCTCGGGGGTGAACCAGACCAAGCCGCCGGCTTGCCGCAACCGGAAGTTGATCTCCCAGTCCTGGGCCCGCAGAAACCGCTCATCGAAGCCACCGACGGCGAGCAGGGCTGCGCGCCGGTAGACACCGAGATAGACGGTATCGGCGGCGCCGGCACGTCCGCCGACATGGTGCGGGGCGCCCCCCACCCCCAGCGGTGAGGTCATGGCCACGGCGACCGCCTGCTGCCAGGGCGTGAGTCCGGCAGCCGCCATGATCCCGCCGACATTGACCGCGTCGGTCTGCAGCAGGGTGCGCACCGCAGTGCGCACGTAGTCCTCGGCAACAACCGCGTGGGCATCGAGGCGGACGATCACCTCGCCGGTGGCGCTCGCCAGGGCGGTGTTGAGCGCCGTCGGGGTGCGGCCACTGGGATTGACGACGGTACGCACCCGTGGGTCCCGGGCGAGGGCGGCGGCGATCCCGTCGGTGGCATCCCGCGACGGCCCCAGCGCGAGGATCACCTCGAGCGGACCGGGATAGTCCTGGGCGAGGATCGACGAGACCGCCTCGGCCAGATGGCGCTCCTCATTGAGCACCGGCATGATCACGCTGACCGCTGGCAGCGGACCCGCCGGCGGCGCGGGGATGTGGTCACCGCTGAGGGCTGAGGTCATCGCACACAGGACGCTAGTGCGCCGCGGGTCCGCCGACGAGGTCATCCCGGTACCGGGGTTTCGGGGGCCACGGGGTTTCGGGGCATTCGTGAGATAGGTGGGATCATTGGGTTTATCGGGATTTTTGAGGCTATTAAGGCTAATGGGAATCAACGGGATCTTCGGCGATACTGGGGCGGATGGGAAGAACCGGCGACGCCCCCGCCGTCACCCCCCGCGACAGGGCCGCCCCGAATCCGGCCCATGGGCCGGGACGCCGCGGGATCGCGTGGCCCATCCTGCGCGTGGGGGCCGTCCTCACCGCGGGCGCCGTCCTCGCCGTCGCCTGGGCGGCCTGGGCCAGCGCCGACCGGGTACTCGAGGGCACTAGGACCGTCTCGGCATTCGACCTGCCCGGCGGGCTGTCCGCGGTGCGCCCACCCGACACCCCCGGCACGACCGTCCTCATCGTCGGCTCCGATGACCGATCGGGGCTCAGTCGCACTGAGCGCGCGCGGCTGCACGCCGGACGACAGGACTACGGCCGCCGAACCGATGTCCTGCTGCTGGCCCACCTCGCCGCCGATGGCAGCCACGCCAGCGTCATCAGCCTGCCCCGTGACTCACTGGTCACCCTGCCGGCATGGCCGCAGGACGGTGGTACCCGCCCCGCGGGCCCGGCGAAGCTCAATGAGGCCTACGCCTACGGCGGGGCGCCGATGACCGTCGTTGCCGTGGAGGGAGCCACCGGCCTGCGCATCGACCACTACATCGAGATCGACTTCGCCGGATTCCTCGACCTGGTCGGGGCCGTCGACCCCATCACGATCTGCACCGATACGGCCGTGCGCGACAAAGCCGCCGGCCTGAACCTGCCAGCCGGAACCAGTGAGCTGGATCCGGTGACGGCCCTGGCCCTGATGCGCGCACGATCCCTCGACCCCAGCGCGGACATCGGGCGGATGGAACGCCAGCAGCAGTTCCTCGCGGCGCTTGCGAGCCGATTGATCGAGGCTGCAACATCCTCCCCGGCCGCCGCCGGCGTCCTGGTCGACACGGTCACGCGCAGTCTCACCACCGATCGGCAATTCACCCGCGGCGGGGCCCTTGCCCTATTGGACCGGGCGCGCCGCCTCGACCCGTCGGCCATCACCCTGCGGACGGTGCCGATCGCCGAAGCCTCCCATCGGGTGGCCGGGGTCGGGGCAACCGTCCGCTGGCACGACCGGCGCGCCGGCCGGCTGTTCCAGCGGATCGCCGCGGACACACCCCTGACGCGCGCACCGGCTCGCACCAGTGACTACATCGAGCGCGTGCCCCGGGCGGAGGTCATCGTCACGGTGCACAATGCGGCCGGGGTCAGCGGCCTAGCCGCCCGCAGTGCCGAGGCGCTCCGGCTGGCTGGCTTCACGGTCGTGGGCGTGCCGATGAACTGGTACGCGGGTACCAGGGACCGCTCCGAGGTGCGCTACGCCCCCGGCCTGCGCGATGACGCCGAGACGGTCGCGGCGGTGTTTCCGCAGGCGCGCCCGGTCCTCGATCGGGCCAATGCCGGGCAGTTGGAGATCGTGATCGGCCGCGACTGGGCCGAGCAGGATCTGGCTGCGGTCAGTCCCGACCCGGTGACGGGCTCGGCCGCTGATCAGCCAGCAGTGCCAGCAGGTACTGGCCGTAGCCGCTCTTGTGAAGTGGCTCTGCTGCGCTGATGAGTGCCGCGTCGTCGATGAACCCCTCGCGCCAGGCGATCTCCTCCAGGCAGCCGATCTTGAGCCCCTGTCGCTGCTCGACCACGCGCACGTACTCGCCCGCGCTCATCAGGGCATCAACGGTGCCGGTGTCCAGCCACGCCGTCCCCCGGTCGAGCACCGTCACGTGGAGTCGCTCCTGTGCCAGGTAGGCCTCGTTGACCGCGGTGATCTCCAGCTCACCGCGGGCGCTGGGCCGGATCCCACGGGCGATCGCGATCACCTCGTTGTCGTAGAAGTACACCCCGGGCACCGCGTAGTTTGAGCGGGGATGCTCCGGCTTCTCCGCAATCGACAGCACCCGGCCATCCGCACCGAACTCCACCACGCCGTAGTCGCCCGGGTTGCCCACCCAATAGGCGAACACCGCCCCCCCGTCGACATCGGTGCGGCTGCGCAGGGCTGCCCGCAGGCCGGTGCCGTGGAAGATGTTGTCGCCGAGAACGAGGGCGACCTTCTGGTCGCCGATGAACTGCTCGCCGATGAGGAAGGCCTGGGCGAGCCCCTCCGGCCGCGGCTGGCTGGCATACGTCAGCGACAGGCCGATGCGGCTGCCGTCGCCGAGCAGTGCCGTGAACTGCGGTTGGTCGGCGGGGGTGGTGATGACGAGGATGTCGCGGATACCGGCCATCATCAGCACGCTCAGCGGGTAGTAGATCATCGGCTTGTCGTAGACCGGGACCAACTGCTTGCTGATCGCCTGCGTGATCGGGTACAGCCGGGTGCCGGAACCGCCGGCCAGGACGATCCCGCGCACGCCCGCAATCTACCGGGGGCCTGATCCCCTGCGCCGGGGCCAGTGCACGCGGAACGGCACCCAGCGGGCCAGGCGCCGACGCAGGGTGGGCGGCCCGGGCTGCTCGGTGACGGCAGGGGCCCGCGTGATCATGGGCTCCGGCCTGCTCAGGACGGCCACCGCAGCGCCCACCGCCGCGAGCACCTCCTCCGTCGTGGGATCGGCCGGGGCGTCGCTGAAGTCGCATTGCAGGTCCGACGGCTCGCCGGTCAGCGCAATCGCACCGGCCTGCCACATTGCCGCGCAGTCGTGGGCATCCTCATCCGCCCAGTCCGCGATGACCCCGCGCAGCGCCTCGGGCACAGCCAGCAGCGGACCGCGCTGCTCACGCGCAGCGAACCCACTGCGCACCACCCGGAACCTTCGCTCAGCCGCCGTCTCCTCCGGCACCCCGGCGGCGCGCATCCCGCGACTGACCGCGGCCAGTGCGAACGCCTCCGGTGCGGTGATGCCGATATTCGCCGCATCGCGACCGATCACCGGGGGCTCGGCCGTGATCCCGGCCAGCCCGACGGCCGCGGCGAAGCGGTGCCACAGGACCGCGGAGTCGCCCCGCCGCGGCACTGTCACCAGCCGGACCGCGCTCACCTGGGCAATGCCCGCCCACCGCTGGGCGAGGCCAGCGATGCGGTAGGCGCGCCAGAAGCCGGCGACAACGTCGCCATCGCAGTCGGCGTGCCGTCGCTCATCGATGAGACGCTGCAGGTAGCCGGCATACGTCTCCCCGCGACCGTTGCGGACATGCTGCTGCCAGGCCGAGGGCATGATCCGGCCGAGGTCGCGGGCGGTGATGACGACCTCCAGCGGCGTGCCCGGCGGGCAGGTGCCAGCGAGGTCCGCGAGCACCACAGCGGCATCGGTGGTGCGCAGGGTGGCCAGCGCCTCAGCCGAGATGAGCACCGGCCCGGGATGGGCGGCCACCTCGGCACAGAGAGTGCGCCACGCTCCCGCGAGGGTTGCGGAGCGTCCGGCCGGCACCCACGAGTAGCCGCCGGGAACCGCACCGTAGGTGGGCCGCTCCTGATTGATGGCCACGTGGCGACCCATCCACCCCAGTGGATAGCACCAGCCGGCCTCGCGCAGGGGCGCCCGCAGGGCCACGACGACCTGCTGGAGGTAGGTCGAGCCGGACTTCTGGGTTCCGATATGGACGACGACACGCGAGGGAATCGCGCACCTCCTCACACCATCGCATCCCGACGGAACTGGTCAGCCTGCTCTCCGCAGACCGGTGCTGATCCTGCCGTAATATCTGGGCATGATGGCGACAGTGCGCGACTCGGCACTCGCCGGCGGGTCTGCAATCTCCGCCGATGAGGTCCTCGACTACCTCGAGGCAGAGGCCATCGGCATCCTTCGCGAGACGGCTGCGGCCTTTCGCGCCCCCGTCCTGATGTACTCCATCGGCAAGGACTCCTCGGTCCTCATGCACCTGGCGCGCAAGGCCTTCCACCCGGCCCCGGTGCCCTTCCCGTTCCTGCACATTGACACGGGGTGGAAGTTCCGGGAGATGATCGAGTTCCGTGATCGCACGGCACGCGAGCTCGGGTTGACGCTCATCGTCCACACCAACGCCGAGGGAGCAGCGGCGGGGGTGAACCCGTTCACCCACGGGGCCCAGGAACACACCCGGATCATGAAGACCGTCGCCCTGCGGCAGGCGCTCGATCTGGGCGCCTACGACGCCATCATCGGCGGGGCGCGACGGGATGAGGAGCGCAGCCGGGCCAAGGAGCGAATCTTCAGCCTGCGGGAACCCGGTCATCGGTGGGAGCCCCGCCGCCAGCGTCCGGAGTTGTGGCACAGCCCGAACACCCGACTGACCCCCGGCCAGACGATGCGCGTATTCCCCATCTCGGACTGGCAGGAGATCGACGTCTGGCGCTACATCCGCCGGGAGGGCATCGACGTGGTGCCCCTGTACTTCGCGGCTGAGCGCCCGACCGTCGCCCGGGGTGAGCAGTTCCTGATGGTCGACGACGACCGGCTGCCACTGCAGCCGGGGGAGGTGCCGCAACTGCGGCGGGTCCGATTCCGCACCCTTGGCTGCTATCCGCTGACCGCGGCAATGCTCTCCGATGCCACCACCCTCGATGACCTGATCGCCGAGGTTGAGCAGGTCCGCCTCAGTGAGCGCGCCGGGCGGTTGATCGACGGGGATCGGGAGAGCTCTATGGAGAGCAAGAAGGTGGAGGGGTACTTCTGATGGGCGGCACACCCCGATTGATGGGCGGCACACCCCGATTGACGGGCGGCACACCCCAGCGGCTGGTGCCCGGTGAGTGACGCGGGTGGTCGCCTCGGTGTCCCGGTGGTGCGGATGGTTGCCTGCGGCAGCGTCGACGACGGCAAGAGCACGCTCATCGGACGGCTGCTGGTGGAGACCGGCAGCGTGCCACTGGACACCCTGGAGCAGGCGCGGTCGGTACGACGAGGTGGGTCGATCATCCCGGTCGGTGAGATCGACTACAGCCTGCTCACCGACGGACTCGAGGCTGAGCGGGAGCAGGGCATCACGATCGATGTGGCCTACCGGCAGCTGGAACTGGCCACCGGGCGCCGGGTGATCATCGCCGACGCCCCCGGTCATGAGCAGTACACCCGCAATATGGCGGTCGCCGCCTCACGCAGCGATGTGGCGATCCTGCTGGTTGACGCCACTCGCGGAGCACGCGAGCAGACGCACCGCCATCTCACCGTCTGCGGGCTGATGGGGGTCACCGATATCGCGGTCGCGGTGAACAAGTGCGATGCCGTCGGGTGGCGGGAGTCAGTGGTCACCGACATCCTTGGCCACGTCCGCGCAACCGCCGCCCGCCTCGGGATCCCCCGGGTCACCGCGATCCCGGTCAGCGCCCTGCACGGCGACAACGTCACCGCCCCCTCCCGTCATCTGGGCTGGTACGACGGGCCGACCGTGCTGCAGTGGCTGCAGACGTGGCAGCCGACGTCCCGGCCGGCGACCGGCACTCGGTTGCCGGTGGTGGCGATCGTCCGCAGCGATGGCGACTTCCGCGGGTACTCCGGCACCCTGTCCGGCAGCCTGCGCGTGGGTGAGCGCATCGCCGTCCTGCCCGCCGGAACCCCGGCGACCATCGACCGGATCACCACCTTCGATGGCGACCTGCCCGAAGCCACCGCGGGCCAGGCGATCACTGTCACCCTGTGCGAGGAGGTCGACGTGCGCCGCGGTGACGTGCTGACGAACACCGATCCGTCAGTCGGTCCGCCGGGACGGCCAGCCGACCGGTTCGCTGCCGATCTGGTGTGGATGGCCGAGGAGCCGCTCGCTCACGGCCGCTCCTACCTGCTGGTCAGCGGCCCGACCTGGGTGCCGGCGACGGTGACGACGATCCGCCACCGCCTGGATGTGACCACCGGCCATCAGACCGCCGCCCGCACCCTGAGCGTCAATGACATCGGACGGGTTGAGATCGCCACCGACCAGCCGATCGCCTTGGACGCCTATCAGGTCAACCGGGACACGGGCGGGTTCCTGCTGGTGGACCGGCTCACCTGCGACACCGTTGCCGCGGGCATGACCCGTCATGCCCTGCGTCGGGCATTCAACGTCGTGCCGCACGCCTTCCGCGTTGGACGAGCGGAGCGCTCCCGCCTCAATGGGCATGCGCCGCGGGTGCTGTGGCTCACCGGACTGCCCGGCTCCGGCAAGTCGACACTGGCCAATGAGGCGGAGACGCAGCTGCACCACCGCGGCATCCATACCTACGTCCTCGATGGCGACAACCTGCGCACGGGGCTCAACAAGGATCTGGGCTTCACGCCCGAGGACCGGGCCGAGAACGTCCGCCGGGTGGGAGAGGTGGCACGGCTACTCCTCGACGCCGGGCTGGTGGTGCTGGTCGCATTGGTCAGTCCCTTCCGCTCCGACCGCGAGGCCGTCCGCGCCCGCTTCGAGCCGGGGGAGTTCTCGGAGATCTGGGTGGACACCCCGCTGGCTGTCTGCGCCGAGCGTGACCCCAAGGGCCTGTACCGGAAGGCCGCCAGTGGCTCCCTGCCGAATATGACCGGGGTCGGGCAGGACTATGAGCCGCCCGAGCACGCCGACCTCATTCTTGACGGGTCAGCAGACCTCAGCGAGCAGGTGCAGCGCCTGATCGACCACGCACTCGGCTGAGCAGTCCGGGCTTCGCGGCCGCAGGCACGGCTGGCGGCTCCACCGGCTCCGCCCACACCCCTGCCAGCCATGCCAACGCGGCCTCATGGGCGGCGAGGAGGGCACTCGGGTCGACCGCGCCGTCGAGTCCCCCGGATCCCGCCGGCGAGTGGGCCGGATGGGGCAGCAGGTCGTCCCACTCCCCGATCAGGGGCACCCCAGTGGCGCGGATCGTGTCCCGCGCGTGCTGGCAGATCGGCTCCAGCCAGTCCAGCGCCGCGGCCGGCAGGGCGACCGGCGCATCCCGCCGGTCGCGCGGCCACCACGCCTCGCGGACGATGCGGTAGCGCAGGGTCGCGGTGCGCTGCGGGTCGGCCCCGGCATCGTGCAGGGCAAGGTTGAGCCGGCGCAGTGTCTCGCACTCGGCTGCCGACAGTGACCGGTTGGCCGCCTGGTCGCCCCTCGCCGGATCGATTGCGCGCACCGCGGGCAGCCCGGTCGCCTCAGCGAATCGCCGCCACAGCAGGTCCGGCGGGTTGCCGGGCGGCGGCACCGTCACCACCACGACACTTTCCACCCCCACCGCAGCGATGAGCCGCTCCACCTGATGTGCGTAGTCGAACATCGTGCGGGCATTGCCCGAGCCACGATCCGAGCCGGTTCGGAAGCGGTCGAGGAACTCCGCCAGATCGCGACCCCGTCCCGAGCGGAGATCCTGCTGCCACTGCGAGGGCAGGGCGCGGGCAAGGTCCCGCAGGACCGCGATCACGGTGATCCCTCGCTGCGCAGGGGCGGCGAGGGTGCGCAGGGAGTCGGCCAGGTCGGCCGCCGTCATCGCCGAGAACGCCTCCGCCGATAGCAGCACATCACCGGGCCACTGTTCAAGGGTCTGCGCGAGGTGGGCACCCGCGGCCCGGTAGTGGTGCTGGCGCTGCGGCGTTACCCACGGCACCACGGAGCCGAACATGCCGTAGACGGCCCGTTGCTGGTTGTGCGGGTGCCAGGTGACGGAGTCCTCATGGAGGGGATAGGACACACCGGCAGCGGCGAGTGCATCGGCGTGCGCAGCGAGCGTCCGCTGCAGTGAGGTCGAACCGGTCTTCATCGGACCGATGTGCACCACCAGACGCGGCGGCGCTGACGCGATGGACGCCGCAGCAGTCACCCACGCAGCGTAGCGAGCGGCGCCGGAACTGCCTGGCCATTGGTGTCCAGCCCGACTGCCGATGGGCCGGCCGCAGGCGCGGCGACGGACTCGTCGATCGGCCCGGCAACCGACCCCTCGATCGGCCCGGCAACCGACCCAGTCGCATTCCCGGCCCTACCGCCGCGCTTCCGACCGTCCACACCCACCTGCGGCAGCAGGATGCGAAAAGTCGTCGGCCGCCGGCGGTGGAGTTCAAGTCGGCCGCCGGCGGACTCGATCAGCTGCCGGGCACTTGCGCAGCCCAGCCCGCGGCCGCCGTCCGTTGACACCCCCGGCAGGAATACCTCGAGATCCTCTGGGATCGACCCGCCCCCGTCAACGACGTCGACGACCACCCACGCACCTCGCTGGCCGGCGACGACCCGGATCTCGCCGGCACCATGGTGAACCGCATTGTCCAGCAGCGCCGAGAGGGCCTGCTCCACCGGACGCGAAGGGCACCATGCAACCAGCCCCCGCTCTACCTCCGTCACCAGCCGCCGTTCGGTGAGAGCGAGTACCCGCTGCCATAAGCCCACCTGTGCGGCGATGACCGTGGCAAGCTCAACCGGCTCTGCCAGGGCAACCCCCAGGCCCCGATGAGCGACGACGACATCGTCGATGGCAGTGCGCAGTCGACTCACCTGGCGCAGAGCGCGCCGTGCCTCGGCCTGCACTGTCTCCGGGTCGGTGGGATACGTCGCCATCTCATCAAGGAGCAGGGAGAGTGCGGTCAGCGGTGAGCGCAGATTGTGGGCAACCTCATGGACGATCCGCTGCTCCAGGCGAACCCGGGCCGCGGCCCGCTCAGCGGCCGTGACCAGAATGGCCTGCACTTGATCGATCTCCGGCACGCCCGTTGGCCGGATGGTCTCGGGCTGACCCCCTGAGCCAACCTGCTCGGCGGCCGCAACGAGATCGGTCATCCCGGTGGTCAGGGCCGTGACCTCGCGGGCACCCAACCGTTGTGCCATCAACCAGGCGAGCGCGCCGAGCACGGCGATGGCGAGCAGGCCGGCGCCGACCGGGACGATGAAGGGATCAGCGGGCATCTGGGCGGTGACATCCAACCCGGTTGCGGTGCTCGCGCGACCGATGAAGGACAGTGCCGGGGTGTCGGAGCCGACCTTGGCAATGACTGCACCGCTGGCCTCGCGCACCGTGACCGTCCCGGTGTCGAGGGTTGCCGCCAAGAGGGCAAGCCGGTCGTCCAACGCAACCGGACCGCCGGCCCCCAGGGCGGCGGCCACCTGCCGGGCATAGTCGGCGACCACCGCGCGCTCAATGAGCCAGGAGGCCAGCACGAAGATGGCGAGCACCGGAACCGCCACGATGAGGACGGCCGCAACGGCAATTCGGCTCGCGGACGCGAGCAGGCGATCCCTCACCGGTACTGCGGGTCCTCCGCAACCCGCACCAGCCGGAATCCGCGGCCGCGCACGGTGGCGATCATGATCGGCTCAAGCAGGGGCGATGGCGGCGGTACCTCGGCCGGGCACTCAGTGCCCAGCGCAGCCTGACCCGCGGCGAGTTTCCGGCGCAGCGCGAAGATGTGCACGTCGACGGTCTTGGCGGCCTTCGGCCAGGTCGTCCCCCAGACACTGGTGAGCAGGGCGTCCCGCTCGACCAACCGCTCGGCATGCTCGGCAAGGGTCAGCAGCAGTGCGAATTCGGTCGGCGTGAGGTCCAACGGCTGCACCCGATCCGCGGCACAGCGCAGCACGGCGGTGCATTGTTCACGGTCGATCTCCAGGCTGGCGAAGCGCAGGACGTCGGCCGCGCCGGCGCGCCTCAGTAGGGCGCGCACCCGGGCCAGCAACTGGTTGATCCCGAACGGTTTCGTGACGTAGTCATCGGCGCCGGCATCAAGACCGACCACCACATCTGCATCCTCAGCCCGGGCAGTGAGCATCAGCACTGGCGTGGTGCAGCCGGCACTTCGCATGGCGCGGCAGACCTCGAGCCCGTCGAGATCGGGAAGGCTCAGATCGAGGAGGAGCAGATCCGCGCCCCGGCAGCCATGAATGGCCTCGCGGCCGGTTGCGACGGTGCGAACCGCATAGCCCTCTCGCAGGAGCACTCGCCGTAGCGGCTGCGCAATGGCCTCATCGTCCTCGACGACCATGACCCGTACCAGTTGATACCCACCCCCTGTCGTGAGCCATCATGGTGTCACATCACTGACGTACACGACGCTACCGGCCCGGACGGCCACCACTTGATCCCCCCCTGGCTGATCCCCCCCAGGCTGATCCCCCCCAGCCAGCGCCACCAACAGTGCGCCGTCAGCGCCCAGTCCCTGCGTCACGCCGCTGATCTCCGCACCGGACGGCAGGCTGACGCGCACCCGGCACCCGGGCTGGATCAGCACCCGGGCAACCCGCAGCGCCAATCCCGGTGGCACATCCGCGCCCACGTGGGCCGCGAGCCCGCGCAGGCTCTCCGCCGCGATCGCTCCGACGAGGGCTGTCCGCTGCTGCGGGGTCACGGGGCCTCGCTCCGCGGCCACCGATGTGCGCCCCGCGCCGGCCGGGACGGTGAGGTTGAGGCCACAGCCGAGGATCACCCGGTCGGGCAGGACGGTGAGCAGCACACCCCCCGCCTTGGCCACCGTCACCGATCCATCCCCCGCGCGCAGGCGCACGAGCCCATCCCCCGCGCGCAGGCGCACGAGCCCATCCCCCGCGCGCACGCGCACGAGCCCATCCCCCGCGCGCACGCGCACGAGCCCATCCCCCGCGCGCACGCGCACGATGTCATTGGGCCACTTGAGCAGCCAGGGTACCCCCGTATCCCGGCGCAATCGCTCAACGATCCGCGCCCCGCACCCGAGTGCCGTCCACGAGTCAGTCAGCGGTGCCCGCAGCGGCCACGCGACCGACATCAGCACGCTCCCCCCGGGGGTGTCCTCCCACCGACGCTCCCCCCGGCCGCGGCCGGCCGTCTGATGGGCGGTCACCAGCACCGCCGGCAGCCGATCCGCAGCCAGGTCGGCCGCATCATCCTGGGTGCTGCCGGTAACCGATGAGCAGTGCAGCGTCACCGGTCGCTGTGCGCCCACGAGCCCTTCGCGGGCGAGTACCGCGCGCAGTGCGTCAGCGTCCATGGGTGCAGACCCTAGGCAGGTGGCGGACGGCAATCGGCGGTGTCCTGCCTTCGCGTGGGCGTTCCGCATGCGTGCAGCGGGTAGCGTTGGCCGCTATGGCAACGCCGGAGCGGCTGGCAGAACTCAGTGAGCGGCGGGCCGCAACCCAGCGCCGCGAGGAGTCGGTCGCCGCTCCCCGCCAGCACCAGCGGGGCCGCCGCACGGCCCGCGAGCGGATCGCGGCACTGCTCGATGAGGGAACCTTCGTCGAAGTCGATGCCCTCGTCCGCCACCAGTCCACTGCCTTCGACATGGCCGCGGACCGACCCGAGGGCGACGGGGTCGTCACCGGTCACGGCACGATCGATGGCCGACGTGTCTTCGTGTTCAGCCAGGACTTCACGGTCCTCGGCGGCAGCCTCGGGGAGGCGATGGGGCGCAAGATCGTCAAGATCATGGATCTGGCCCTCACCACCGGCGCGCCGATCATCGGCATCGCCGACTCCGGGGGTGCCCGCATCCAGGAGGGTGTCGCCTCCCTTGCCCTCTACGGCGAGATCTTCCGGCGCAACACCCACGGCTCCGGGCTGGTACCGCAGATCTCGCTGATTCTCGGGCCATGCGCCGGGGGTGCTGTCTACTCCCCGGCGCTGACCGATTTCACCGTCATGGTCTCTGACCTCTCCTACATGTTCATCACCGGTCCCGATGTCATCCGGGCCGTCACCGGCGAGGACGTCACCTTCGATGAACTCGGCGGAGCTCGCGTCCACACCACTCGCTCCGGCGTCGCCCACTACCTCGCAACCGATGAGGATGACGCCTTCGAGTACGTCAAGGCGCTGCTGTCGTTCCTGCCGTCGAATGCATATGAACGACCACCAGCCACCCTCATCGCCGCCGATCTCACCATCAATGACCACGACCGTGAGATGGATCGACTGGTTCCGGACTCCCCCACCCACCCTTACGACATGCATCGACTCGTCGAGCACGTCCTCGATGACGATGAGCTGCTCGAGGTCCACGCGACGTGGGCGCCCAACATCATCACCGGCTTCGGCCGGATCGAGGGACACCCGGTTGGAGTGGTCGCCAACCAGCCGATGCAGTTGGCGGGGACGCTCGACATCGAGGCCTCCGAGAAGGCCTCCCGCTTCGTTCGCACCTGCGATGCCTTCAACATCCCCGTGCTCACCTTCGTCGACGTCCCCGGCTTCCTGCCCGGCGTCGACCAGGAGTACGCCGGGATCATCCGCCATGGCGCCAAGCTGATCTACGCGTACGCCGAGGCAACCGTGCCACTGGTGACCGTGATCACGCGAAAGGCCTATGGCGGGGCCTATGTCGTGATGGGATCCAAGCACCTGGGGGCCGACGTGAATCTCGCCTGGCCCACCGCCCAGATCGCGGTGATGGGCGCCCAGGGTGCGGTGAACATCCTGCACCGGCGCGCACTGGCCGATGCCGCCGATCCCGCGGCACTGCGCACGACGCTGATCGGGCAGTACGAACAGGCCCTTGACAATCCCTATGTCGCCGCGGAGCGCGGCTGGGTTGACGCGGTCATCCTGCCCAGTGAGACCAGGCGTGAGGTGGTCCGTGCCCTGCAGATGCTGCGCGATAAGCGCGCGCAGCTGCCCGCGAAGAAGCACGGGAACATCCCCCTGTGATCGAGCCCCGATGATCGAGGTGCACATCGTGCGCGGACGACCCACCCCGGCGGAGGCCGCGGCGCTGGTCGCAGTACTCAGCCAGATCGCCGCGGAGGACGCGAGCCGGCTGCTGCCGAGTGCGCCAACGGGATCGCACTGGTCCGAGCCGGCCGCGCGCATGCGCGGCCCACACTCGGCGACGGGTTGGTGGGCACGTGGACTGGCCGGTGGCTGAGTCGTGCCGCGTCATCCTCGCCTCCGCATCGGCCTCCCGGCTGGGCCTGCTGCGGGCGGCGGGCATCACCGCCATGGTCTGCCCACCGCAGGTCGATGAGGAAGGCCTGCTCGCCGCGGAGCTGCGGCGCAATCCCACCGCCAGCATCGCCGCCCTCACCAGCCACCTCGCCGAGGCGAAGCTCCACGACGCCCGGCGCCGCCATGGCCTGGCCGACCTGCCCGGAGCGCACGTGCTGATCGCAGCGGACTCCCTGTTCACCTGTTCCGACCAGCTCATGGGCAAGCCCGCCGACGCCGAGCAGGCGCGCCAGCGGTGGCAGGTGATGCGCGGCCGGACGGGGGTGCTCATGACCGCGCATGCGGTCGCCGTCCATGGGTTGGCCGATGTCGACCCCACGGAGGTGCACCTGCGTGCAGTGGCCTCGGAGGTGGACATCGCCGACATCAGTGACGATGAGCTTGCCGCCTACCTCGCCACGGGCGAGCCGTATACCGCGGCCGGGGCCTTCACCCTGGAAGGTCGCGCCGCCGGGTTCATCACCGCGGTGCGGGGTAGCGTCTCAAATGTGCAGGGGCTGTCCCTGCCCGATCTGCGCGAGCTGCTCGATGAGCTCGGCATCAGTTGGCCGACCCTGTGGGCGGCCCCCACTCACCGAGCCAGCAGCAGCGGGGAGGAACCGTGAACCGCCCAGGGGATGTCTCCTGCACCCTGATCGCCAATCGCGGTGAGATCGCCGTGCGGATCGCCCGCGCCTGCCGTGACCACGGTGTGCGCAGCGTCGCGGTCTACTCCGACCAGGATCGGCAGGCCCCGCATGTGCGGGCCGCCGATGAGGCCTTCGCCCTCCCCGGCAGCACCCCGGCCGCGACCTACCTGAACATCGAGGCGCTACTGCAGGCGGCGGCACGGGCCGGCGCCACCGCCGTCCATCCCGGCTACGGCTTCCTCGCCGAGAACATCGACTTCGCCGAGGCCGTCCTCGCCGCCGGGCTGACGTGGATCGGGCCGCCCCCGGCCGCGATGGCAGCACTGTCGGACAAGGTCAGTGCGCGCGCGGTTGCCGTGCGGGTCGGCGCACCCCTGGCCCCGGGCACCCCCAACCCGGTTGCCGGCGCATCGGAGATCATCGCCTTCGCGGCGGAGCACGGTCTGCCGTTGGCGATCAAGGCCGCCTACGGCGGGGGTGGCCGCGGCATGCGGGTCGTCAATGACCTCGCCGAGATCCCCGAGGCCTTCGCCGCGGCCGAGCGTGAGGCGGTGGCTGCCTTCGGCCGTGGGGAGTGCTTCGTCGAGCGCTACCTGGTTCGCCCTCGACATGTCGAGACCCAGTGCCTGGCCGATGCGCGCGGTCGCGTCGTCGTCGTCTCCACGCGTGACTGCTCGGTGCAGCGACGCCATCAGAAGCTCGTCGAGGAGGCACCCGCCCCCTTCCTCAGCGCCACACAGCTGGCAACCCTGTCCGAGGCATCGAAGGCGATCCTCTCCGATGTCGGCTACGTCGGGGCCGGCACCTGCGAGTTCCTGGTCAGCCGGGACGGCCTGGTCTCCTTCCTCGAGGTCAACACCCGACTGCAGGTGGAGCATCCGGTGAGCGAGGAGGTGACCGGGATCGACCTCGTCCGGGAGCAGTTGCGCATCGCCGCCGGCGGCACCCTCGACTACGACGATCCCGCACCGAACGGGCACAGCATCGAGTTCCGCATCAATGGCGAGGACCCTGCTCGCGGCTTTCTGCCCACCCCCGGACGAATCAGCCAGTGGCGGCCCGCGAGCGGCCCGGGGGTGCGGGTGGACGCCGGCTTCGAGGCGGGGGATGAGATCTCGGGCACCTTCGACTCGCTGATCGCCAAGCTCATCGTCACCGGCGCCAACCGCACCCAGGCCCTTGCGCGGGCGCGCCGGGCGCTCGCCGAGTTCGAGGTGGGTGGCCTGCCGACCGTCCTGCCCTTCCATCGGGCGCTCGTGGTCGACCCCGCCTTCGCGCCGGTCGATCCGAGCACCCCCTTCACCGTCCACACGCGCTGGGTCGAGACCGAGTTTCGCGCCCCACTGCCCCCGTTCCGCGAGGAGCCGACGGGGGAGGATGGGCGGCCTGCCGAGCCCCGCCATGTCATCACCGTCGAGGTTGACGGGCGTCGCATGGAGGTCGCCCTGCCCACGCGCCTGCTGCCGGGCACCAGCCCCACCCGGGCGCCGCGACGGGCGCGCCGTGGCCAGGCCGGCCCGGACGGGGATGCGGTGACCGCCCCGATGCAGGGCACGGTCGTGACGGTGGCAGTGACCGAGGGGGCGCAGGTGGCCGCCGGTGACCTGGTCGTCGTGCTCGAGGCGATGAAGATGGAGCAGCCACTCACCGCGCACCGGGCCGGCGTTGTGCGGTCGCTCGCCGCCGAGGTCGGGGCCACCGTGACCCAGGGGACGGTGCTCCTGGAGATCCGGGACTCCTGAGCCGGGGCGTCGTCACCTCCGCAACCGGCGGGCAGCCTCCGGGATCGAGCCACTGAGGCTGGGGTAGACGGTGAAGGTGTGGACCAGGTCGTCAACGGTCAGCCCGCACTCGACCGCCTGGGCCACCGGGTAGATCAGCTCACTGGCCCGCGGTGCCACCACCACCCCGCCGAGCACGCGCCCGCTGCCGCGTCGCACATAGAGGGTGACGAAGCCGTCGTCGATGCCGAGCATCTTCGCGCGAGCGTTGGTCCCCAACGGCTGCCGGTGGACATCGATGTCCCCCCGGTCCACCGCACCGGCCGGCGAGTCGAGGTGCACATGGCCCACGCCGACGGAGGCGATCTCCGGCTCGGTGAACACCGCACTGGCCACGCTCATGAGGTCCAGCGGTCGCACGGCGTCCCCGAGGGCGTGCCACATCGCGATCCGGCCCTGCATGGCGGCCACCGATGCCAGCGGCAGCACCCCGGTGCAGTCCCCGGCCGCATAGACACCCGGGGCATTGGTCCGCGACACCCGGTCGACGCTCAACTGCCCCCCCGATCCCCGACGCAGGCCCACCACGTCCGCCCCGATGCAATCGGTGGTCGGTACCGACCCGATCGCAAGCAGGGCATGACTGCCGGTGAGCACGCGGCCATCGGCGAGGGTGACCGCGACCCCGGTGCCGGCCGGTCGCACGGTGACCGCCCGGGCGGATGCGCAGACGGTCATTCCCCGACGACGGAAGACCTCGTCGATGACGGCCGCAGCCGCCGGATCCTCCCCCGGCAGCACCTGTGACCGGCTGCTCACGAGGGTGACCTCGCTGCCCAGGGCGAGGTAGGCGCCGGCGAACTCCGCCCCCGTCACACCGGAGCCGATGACGATCAGCCGCTCCGGCAGCTGCTCAAGGTGGTACACCTGCTGCCAGGTGAGGATGCGCTCGCCATCGACCGGGGAACCGGGCAGGGACCGTGGCCGGGCCCCGGTGGCGATGAGCACCGTATCGGCGAGCACCACCTCCGAGGACTCGCGCGCACCCGCCTGCGCCCCCGTCGTGGGGCTGCCCGGGTCGGCCGCGGCACCCGCCGGGTCGATCGCCACCTGCCAGCGGCCACCGTCCTGACCCACCAGCCGGCCCCACCCGCGCCGCCAGCGGATCCCCTCATCGGCGCAGCGCTGGGCGATGTCCGCCGACTGGGCAGCGGCGAGGGCGCGGATGCGCCGGTTGACTGCCGCGAGGTCCACGCCCACGTCCCGGGTTCCGATCGGCATTCCGCCGACGCGCACCCCGAGCAGCCCGCTGGCCGCCGCGAGATGGGCGGATTCGGCCGTGGCAATGAGTGTCTTGCTGGGCACGCAGTCGGTGAGGACAGCCGCCCCACCCAGCCCGGCCGGCTCGATGATGGTGACCACCGCCCCCGACTGCGCGGCAACCAGTGCCGCCTCATAGCCGCCGGGACCGCCGCCGAGGATGACAACCTCAGCCACGTCCCCGATCCTGCCATGCCGTGCTCGGCGCATCAGGACGCTGGCACCCCGCCGGCCGTTGCCATAATCGCGCCGTGTCCCCGCCAGTGGACCCGGCCATGGCCGCACAGACCGTTGCGACATTCAACCCGGTCAACACCCTCCGCCCGATCGTGCTCATCGGCACCCGCCCGGAGGCCATCAAGATGTTCCCGGTGATCCTGGCGATGCGGGCCGACCCGATCTGGGATCCGATTGTCATCGCGTCCGGCCAGCACCCGCAGATGTGCACGGAGGTCCTGGCGATGGCGGGGATCACGCCCGACTTCACCTACACCCTCACGCGCACAACGGGCTCCCTCAACGAGTTGATCGTGGAGATCGTCAGCAGGCTCTCACCCACCTTGGAGCAGCTGATCGAGCGGTACAACCCGGCTGGCTACCTGCCCCGTCTCGCAGGGGTCCTCGTCCACGGGGACACGACGACCGCCCTTGCGGGGGCGCTCGCCGGCACCTTCGCCGGACTGCCGGTGATCCACGTCGAGGCTGGCCTGCGAACCTACGATGCCTACGGGCCGTTCCCTGAGGAGATCAACCGACAGCTCATCGCCCGCATGGCGCTGCTGTCCATCGCCCCGACCATGCCGGCGGAGGCCAACCTGATCCGGGAGGCAGTCTCCAGCAATCGGATCTTCGTGTCGGGCAACACGGGTGTGGACGCCCTGCTGTGGGCCGTGCGGCAGCCGGTGGACTTCCAGGATCCGCGCGTCGCCGCCGTGGTGGCGGGAAGCCACCGGCTGGTCGTCGTCACCGCACATCGCCGGGAGAACTGGGACCGACTCCCCGGCATCGCCGGTGCCCTCATCGACGTCTGCGCGGCGCACCCCGACATCCGGGTCGTGCTGCCACTGCACCCCAATCCGCGCGTCCGCACCCAGCTGCAGGACCTGCTCGCGGCACACGACCAGATCATCCTGAGCGAGCCGCTGGGCTACATCGAGTTCGCCCATCTACTCGAGCGCGCAACACTGGTCCTCACCGACTCCGGTGGAATCCAGGAGGAAGCGCCGTCCCTCGGCCTGCCGGTGCTGGTGCTGCGTGACCAGACCGAGCGACCGGAGGGAGTGCTTTCCGGCACCCTGCGACTGGTGGGCACCGAGCCTGACGCAATCGTCCAGAACACCCTGCAACTGCTCGAGGACGCCGATGAGTACCGACGGATGTCCTCGGCCGCGAACCCCTACGGCGATGGTCGCGCCGCGGAGCGCATCGTCTCGGCCCTGCACTTCATCATCACCGGGGCGACCCCGCCGCAACCGTTCGGGCCCGGCTTCTCCCGAGCAGCCATCCTCAGCGGTATGGGCGTGGACCTCACCGAACTGCGCCCCCAGCCGCGCGCGAGCGACTGAGCGGTCGGGGCGGTGATCCCGTGGCTCGCGGGGCTGCCTGCTGGCATCCAGGCGCTGCTGGTGATCGCCCTGCTGCTGTGCGTGGCCCAGTTGCTCGTCGCCATTGTCCTCGCGATCAGCGGTGGGCAGGCCCTCGTACACCAGCCGCCGATCGGCGGTGAGGAGCATTACCTGTGGGTGTTCCTCGTGCCAGCCCTCAACGAGGAGGTGACCATTGCCGACACTGTGGCGAGGCTGACGGCACTGTCGGTGACCCACCGCCTGTTCCTGATCATCGACGACGGCTCCTCGGACGGCACGGCATCCGTCCTCGCCAGCGTCGCTCATCCTGACCTGCGGGTACTGCGCCGGCAGCTGCCGCAGGCCCAGCAGGGCAAGGGGGCCGCCCTCAACCATGCCTGGCAGACCCTGCACACCCAACTGCTGGCCGAGCCGGACCTCGCCCAGCTGCCTGCCCACCGGGTACTGGTGACGGTCGTCGATGCCGACGGTCGCCTCGACCCGGACTTCGCCCAGTCGGTCGCCGGGCATTTCGCGGATGCCGAGGTGGGAGGCGTGCAGTTGCGCGTGCGCATCTACAACACGTGGCATCTGCTCGCCCGGCTGCAGGACGTTGAGTTTCGCGTGTACTCAGGCCTGTACCAGCTTGGTCGCAGCCACTGGGGCACCGCGGGCATGGGCGGCAACGGCCAAGTCAACCGGCTGTCGGCACTCGATGACATCGCCGAGGCCAATGGGCTCTCGGGTGCGGCCGTGCCGTGGCGGGACCGGCTGACCGAGGATCAGGATCTCGGGATATCGCTGCTGGCGGCCGGCTGGCAGTCCCGGCAGGAGATCCGGGCGGCTGTCCACCAGCAGGGTCTGGGCAATCCGCGACGCCTCCTGCGACAGCGCACCCGATGGGCACAGGGCTGCATCCAGGCCATGCGGCGCATCAGGGTGCCGCTGCGCGCGAGCATCCCGCTGGCAGCGAAGGTCGAGTACGTCCAGTGGCTGATGCAGCCGCTGATCCAGTTCTACGTCGGGGTGATGCTGTTTCTGACACTGGGGCTGGCGGTGTGGTCGCGCATCGATCCGCTGCCGATGGCCCAGCCGCTGCTGCTGGCCCTTGTCCTGGTGCTGTCGCTGGGCGGCACCTGGCTGGGATGCGTCGTGTCATGGACGCGCAATGAGCGCCACGGGTGGTGGCGCGGGCTGCTCTGGGCCATGCCCTACGCGGGATACAGCTGGTTCCTCACCCCGGTCTATCTGCGCGCCATGGTGCGCGAGCTGCGCGGCAGCACCGGCTGGGCCAAGACCGAGCGGGAGCCGCTGCGCCGGTGAGGACGCTCACCTTCCGGGGCCCTGCGCGAACCGACCACCTAGAGTGACCGCCGATGCCGATCTATGCCGCCTACGGCAGCAACCTCGACCCAGAGCAGATGGCCCTGCGTGCCCCCCATTCACCGCTGCTGGGCACCGGCTGGTTGACTGGCTGGCGGCTGACCTTCACCGGCCTGGCCGCCGAGCGCGATGGGGCGCTCGCCACGGTCGTGGAGCATCCGGCGGCCCGGGTCTTCGTCGCGCTGTACGACCTGACCGAGGCAGATGAGCGATCCCTGGATGCATGGGAGGATGCCGACCTCACCGACTTCGCCAAGCTGCACGTGCGGGTCAGGCTGATCCGCGCCCTCGGGCTGGGCGGCCGGTCGGCGATCGGTGAGCAGCCGTCACTGCTGGGACCCGGGGAAGGAGAGCAGGTGCGCGCGTACCTCTATGTGGCAGCGGGCTTCGAGGGGGGCCTGCCGAGCCCCCACCACCTCACGGCCATCGCCGATGCCGCCGCCCGCGCCGGTGCCCCCGCGGACTACGTCGCCGATCTGCGCGGACGCCCGACCCGATGACCGACACCGGGGGGTCGGCTGCCCCCGCAACCGAGCGTGCCGCCGCCGATGAGCGAGCCCGGGAGGCCGCCGACACCCTCCGGGCCGCCCTGGGGGTCTCGGACGTCGGCACCTGCGTGATCCTCGGCTCGGGCTGGGGTCCGGCCGCCGACCAGATCGGCGAGACCAAGGCGAGTGTCCGCTCCGCTGAGATCCCCGGCTACCGGCCCGCCGCCGTGCCCGGCCATGCCGGGGAGCTGCGGCTGGTGCGTTCAGGGCCGCACGAGGTACTCCTCCAGATGGGCCGAACGCACCTGTACGAGGGCCACGGCGTGGCCTCGGTCGTCCACGGGGTCCGCACCGCCGCTGCCCTTGGCGTCACCACCCTGATCCTCACCAACGCCGCCGGCGGCATCAACCCGGCGTGGTGGCCGGGCACCACCGTCCTCATCAGTGACCACATCAACGCCACCGGGGTCACCCCGCTCACGGGGCCGACCTTTCTCGACATGACGGAGGTCTACTCCGCGCCGTTGCGGGCCCTGTGCCATGAGGTGACCCCCGACCTGCCCGAGGGGGTGTACATGCAGTTGCGCGGGCCGGCCTATGAGACGCCCGCCGAGGTCCGGATGGCCGCCGCCGTCGGGGCGCAGCTGGTCGGCATGTCCACCGCCCTGGAGGCGATCGCCGCCCGCGAGGCGGGGATGTCGGTGCTGGGGATCTCCCTGGTGACCAACCTCGCCGCCGGCCTCACCGGGGAGCGACTGGATCACACCGATGTACTCGCCGTTGCCCGGGCCAGTGCCGAGCGGATGGGCCAGACCCTCGGCCGGGTCTGCGCACGCCTATGAGCCCGGGTGACGCCAGCTCGGCCTCGCGGCCGGGGAGCCCGCGGCACCCCACCGCGTCACTGGGCCGAGGAACCCCGTGAAGCCATCCCCCGCCCTGCTCGCCCGGGCGCGGGCTTTCGCCGCCGATGACATCAGCGCCGATGACCGTCAGGTTGTGCTCGACCTGTGCGAGGCGGCCACCACCGATGAGGCAGCCGCGGCCGACCTGGCCAGCCGCTTTGCCGGGCCGCTCACCTTCGGAACCGCGGGACTGCGCGCACCGATGGGGGCCGGCGAGAGTCGGCTCAACCGGGCCATCGTCGTCCGCGCCGCCCACGCCGTCGGCCAGTGGGTGGCCGCCGGCGGTGGCGGACCGATCGTCATCGGGTGGGATGCCCGACACCACTCGGCCCAGTTCGCCCTCGACACCGCTCGGGTGATCTCGTCGATTCCCGGGTGCGAGGCCCTGCTGCTGCCGGAGGCGCTGCCGACACCCGTCCTGGCCTATGCGGTTCGCCACTGCGGTGCCCGTGCCGGGATCATGGTCACCGCCTCGCACAACCCCGCGGCGGACAACGGGTACAAGGTGTACGACGCCCGCGGCATCCAGATCGTCCCACCAGCCGACACCGAGATCGCCGCGCTGATTGAGCGCGCTCCGCCGGCCCGCCAGATCGAACTGGGCGACGGCTACGCGCGACTGGACCACGAGGTCCACCACGCCTATGTCGGCGATGTTGCCGAGACGCTCACCGGACCGGGTCAGCCCGCCGAGCCCGACCCGTTGGCGTGGGTCTACACGCCCCTGCATGGGGTCGGCGCAGCCACCATGGACCTGCTGCGCCGAGCGGCCGGCCTGCCCGCGCCGCACCTGGTCATCGCACAGGCGGACCCTGATCCGGAGTTTCCCACCGTCGCCTTCCCCAACCCCGAGGAGCCCGGGGCGATGGACGCCGCCCTGGCCCTTGCCGCGGAGGTCCGCGCCGACCTCGTCATCGCACACGACCCGGACGCCGATCGGTGTGCGGTGGCCGCCCCCGACCTGGCCGGCTGGCGGGTACTCCGCGGTGACGAGGTGGGCCTGCTGCTCGCCTGGTGGACGGTGCAGCGCGCCCGCCAGACCGGCCAGCCACTGGCGGCACCTGCCCAGTTCGCCTCATCGATCGTCTCCTCCTCCGCGCTGGCCGCATTCGCGCACGCCGAGGGGATCGGCTGGCAGGGCACCCTCACCGGATTCAAGTGGGTCGCCCGGGTACCCCACCTGGCATACGGCTACGAGGAGGCCCTCGGCTACTGCATGACCCCAGCACTGGTCGGGGACAAGGACGGACTGGGGGCGGCGATCGCAATGCTGAGCCTCACCGCGGAGCTGCGGTCACACGGACGCTGTCTCGATGACGTCCTCGACGACATCGCCGCCCGCATCGGCGTGCACGAAACCCGCCAGGCCTCACTGCGCTTTCCCACCGCAGCGGCCGCCCAGGCGGCGGTTGCCGCACGTGTCGCCGCCCCCCCCACCTCAATTGCGGGCCTGCCCGTGCTCGGGGTGGACAACCTGGCCGAGGGGGTCGATGGCCTGCCCCCGACCACCGGCCTGCGGCTGTGGCTGCTGGGCCCACCGACGGAAAGCCCGCGCGTGCGTGTCATCGTGCGACCCAGTGGCACCGAGCCCAAGGCCAAGTGCTACGTCGAGGTGGTGCTGCCGCCGGCTGCCCCACTCGGCCCGGCGCGGGCTGCGGCCAGCGCGCGGGCCGATGCGGTGATGGCCGCCATGACCGAGGCGCTGGCCTAGCATCCGGCTATGGCGGTGAGCACATGGCAGCCGATCCTCGCCCCGGTCCCCGATGCTGCCCCGACGCCGGCCGGCCTGATCGCACTCCATCCCGGCTACGCCCCCTTCGCCGGGGCGACCCTCGCCGAGGACCCTGCGGCGACACCGTCGAATGCCGCCCTCACCGCATCGCTGCGGGGGTTGCCGGCCGTCGATGCGGTTGGTGTGGAACGGCGGGCGGCGGCGCTGGCGAGCCGTTCGATCAAGACCACCGCGAAGGCGCAGGGCATCTCCCTGGCGGTCAGCATGATCGACCTGACCACGCTCGAGGGCAGCGATACCCCCGGCAAGGTGCGCTCCCTCTGCCGCAAGGCGGTCCTGCCTGATCCGGCGGACCCCGCACTGGGACCGGTGGCAGCCGTCTGCGTGTACCCCGATCTGGTGGCAACTGCCGTGACCGCCCTGGCGGGCAGCCCGGTGCACGTGGCCTCGGTGGCCACCGCCTTCCCTGCCGGTCGGGCCAGCCTGCGCGTACGGTGCGCTGACACCGCTGATGCCCTCGCCGCCGGCGCCACCGAGATCGACATGGTCATCGACCGGGGTGCCTTCCTCGCCGGTGACTACGCCACGGTCGCCGCGCACATCGCCGAGGTGAAGCGACTGTGCGGTGGGGTGCACCTGAAGGTGATCCTTGAGACGGGGGAGCTCGCAACGTACGACAATGTGCGGCGCGCCGCATGGCTGTCGATGCTGGCGGGGGCCGACGTCATCAAGACCTCCACTGGCAAGGTCGCCCCGGCTGCAACCCTGCCGGTGACACTGGTCATGCTCGAGGCGGTGCGCGACTACCACGCGCTCACCGGCCGGCGGGTCGGGGTGAAGGCTGCCGGTGGGATCCGCACGACGAAGGATGCCCTGCGCTACCTCGTCCTCGTCAACGAGATCGCTGGTCCGGACTGGCTCACCCCCGCGGGCTTCCGGTTCGGCGCCTCGGCCCTGCTCAATGACCTGCTGATGCAGCGGCGCCGACTCACCCTCGGCTCCTACGTCAGCCCCCGGGACGTGTCCGTTGACTAGTGGGCCGACCACGGCGCTGTTCGACTACGCCCCCGCACCAGAGGCCATCGGCATCGCCCCGATCGCGAACTCATACGACCTGTTCATCGGCGGGCAGTTCGTGCCGCCGGTCGCCGGTGGCCGACTGGCGACGGTGAATCCCGCAACCGAGCAGATCCTCACCGAGGTGGGCCTCGCCGATGCGGCCGATGTCGACCGTGCCGTGAAGGCGGCTCGCCGTGCCCAGGAGGGCTGGGCGCGCATGCGCGGCCGCGACCGCGGAAAGCTGCTCTTCCGCATCGCCCGGCTGATGGCCGAGCGCTCCCGGGAGCTGGCCGTCCTGGAGACCCTCGACAATGGCAAGCCGATCCGGGAGTCGCGCGATGTCGACATCCCGCTTGCCTGCGCCCACGTGTTCTACCACGCAGGCTGGGCGGACAAGCTCGGCTACGCGGGCCTCGGCGCGAATCCCCGGCCACTTGGTGTTGCCGCGCAGGTGATCCCCTGGAACTTCCCCCTGCTGATGCTCGCCTGGAAGATCGCCCCGGCGCTGGCCACCGGCAATACGGTGGTCCTCAAGCCCGCCGAGACCACCCCGCTCACCGCCTTGCGCTTCGCCGAGATCTGCCAGCAGGCGGACCTGCCACCGGGCGTGGTCAACATCCTCACCGGGGGGCCGCAAACCGGTGCGGCGCTGATCAGCCACCCCGGTATCGACAAGGTCGCGTTCACCGGGTCGACCGAGGTCGGTCGGTCCATCCAGCGCACCCTCGCCGGCCGGGTGCCGGTCACCCTTGAGCTGGGCGGCAAGGGGGCGAACATCATCTTCGAGGACGCTCCCATCGACCAGGCCGTCGAGGGCATCGTCGAGGGGATCTTCTTCAATCAGGGGGCGGTGTGCTGCGCCGGGTCCCGGCTGCTCGTCGCCGAGCCGATCGTCGAGGTGGTGGTGGAGGCGCTGCAACGTCGACTGGCCACCCTGCGCCTCGGCGACCCGATGGACAAGAACACCGATATCGGTGCCATCAACTCCCCCGACCAGCTGGCGCGGATCACCTCGCTGGTGGCGGCCGGGGTCGCCGAGGGCGCCGCCTGCTGGACCTCACCGGCACCGCTGCCCGAGCGCGGGTACTGGTGCGCTCCCACCGTGTTCACCGGGGTCCACCAGACCCACCGGATCGCCCGGGAGGAGATCTTCGGCCCCGTGCTGTCGGTGCTGACCTTCCGGACCCCGGCTGAGGCACTGGCGAAGGCCAATGACACGACCTACGGCCTCGCCGCGGGGGTGTGGACGGAGAAGGGCTCCCGGATCCTCGCCATCGCCGAGGGCCTGCACGCCGGCGTGGTCTGGGCGAACACGTACAACCGCTTCGATCCGAGCAGCCCCTTCGGCGGGGTCAAGGAGTCCGGCTACGGACGGGAGGGCGGCCCACAGGGGCTGGCGGGATACGTCCATGCCGACTGAGTCCCGATCGGAACCGGTGCGCGTGGACGTGCGCAAGACCTGCAAGCTCTTCATCAACGGCGCCTTCCCCCGGTCGGAGTCGGGCCGCACCTACGTGGTCGCCGACTCCCGGGGCCGCTTCCTCGCCAATGCGGCGCTGGGCTCCCGCAAGGACGCCCGGGATGCCGTCCTCGCCGCGCGGGCCGCCCAGCCGCGCTGGTGGGGGGCGACGGCGTACAACCGCGGGCAGGTGCTCTATCGGGTGGCCGAGATCCTCGAGGGGCGCCGCGAGCAGTTCATCGACGAGGTGAGCCGGGGGGAGGGGATCACCCGTGCGCGGGCCGCCGCCCAGGTGGCCGAGTCGATCGACCGCTGGGTGTACTACGCCGGGTTCGCCGACAAGGTCAGCCAGGTGCTCGGCAGCGCCAATGCCGTTGCCGGACCCTACTTCAACCTCTCGGTGCCCGAGCCGAATGGCGTGATGGCGCTCATCGCACCCGAGCGGCCGAGCCTGCTGGGACTGGTGGCGATCACCGCGCCGGCATTGGCCGCCGGCAACGCCTGCGTGATCGTCGCCAGTCAGGCCCATCCGCTGCCGGCGATCGGGCTGTCGGAGGTGCTGGCGACCTCGGATGTGCCGGGGGGCGTGGTGAACATCCTCACCGGGTCGGCCAGCGAGATCGGGCCGTGGCTGGCGGGCCATCGTGATGTCGACGCCCTCGACCTGACGGGGGTGGCCGATGCCGCTCTCGCCACCGACCTCGTGCAGCGCGCCGCCGGCAGCGTCACGCGGGTGCGGCTGGCTGATCCCGCCGAGGACCTCACCCGGGTGCCGGGGCTTGGCCGCCTGCGCTTCACCTGCCAGGTGAAGACGGTCTGGCACCCCATCGGCACCTGACCCGACTGGGCCACCGGGACGCCGGGGCCACCTGGTCCAGCCGGGCATCAGAGCGGCCGAGCCAGCCCAGGTCAGCCGAGGTCAGCCAAACCGCGCAGTTCGCGCATGAGCACCGACAGTGCCGCGAGGTCCACCGTCGGCAGACCCAGTACCTGACTCACCATCCGGCGGGTGCTGTGCACGACCCGCTCATTGCTGTCCTCCCACCCCGACACCCGCGCCACGGCGGGCTGCTGGGCATCGGTGGCATCCGCAATCGATGCGGTGAGCCGGCGGATCAGCGCATAGGTGTCGGCCCGCAGTGCATGGCGCGCCTGAACACTCCACCAGTCGCCACGCGGCAGGCCGCTGATTGCGCGCAGCAGGGGGTCGATGGAGTAGCGCTGGGTGATCGCCTGATAGAGGGGGAGCAGCGTGTCCAGCGGCTCCCCGGTCGCGTCGCTGACCTGCGACAGGTCCAGCAGGATGAAGGTGTCCAGGCCGGCGGCGATCCGCTGCGCGAGGTCACCCGGGACACCCTGCGCCGTCCAGCCAGCCGCCCGCGCCGCCGCCGCCTGCGCCTGCGAGTCCGTCAACTGCGCCCCGACCGCTGGCGCCCATCGGCCGACGATGGGCTGGTAGCGCTCGATGAGTGCGGCAACATCGAGCGCGCCGCCGTGCTCGGCCAGCAGCCATCGGGTGGCGCGGTCCAACAGTCGTCGGGAGTCGATGTGCAGGCTGTCCTGCGTCGCCGACGGCACCGCATAGTCCAGCGCGGTGATCTCCTGCCAGACCTCCGGCAGCGAGAAGACCTGCGCGGCGACAGTCGCGGCCCGCACGACATCGGCCTGCGCCGCTCCGGTCTCATCACAGGCGCGGAAGATGAACGTGACGCCACCGAGTTCCACCAGCCAGTTGGTGACGATGGTGTGGATCAGTGGTCCGCGCAGCGGGTGGGCTGCGACCTCCGGGCCAAAGCGGTCGACGATCGCCGGCGGGAAGTACCACGCGAGCACGTGCGCGAACCACGGGTCGGCGGCGAGATCGGCCGCGGCAAGTGCCGACCGCAGGGTGTTCTTTGCATAGGCCAGCAGCACCGCCAGCTCCGGCGAGGTCAACCCGAGGCCCGCCGCGGCACGGGCCTCGCAGGTGGCATCGTCGGGCAGGCCAGCCAGTCGCCGGTCAAGGGAGCCGGCGGCGGCCAGCCAGGACATCATCCGGCGGTGGACGCTGAGCATTCGGTCGGCCCCCCCGCGGGCCGCCCCGAGCACGACATTCTGGGCGTAGTTGCGGGCGATGACGTGGGCGGCGACCTCATCGGTCATACCGGCCAGCAGCGCATCCCTGGCGTCCTCGGACAGGCCCCCGCGCACCGCCGGCTGCAGCAGGATCTTCAGGTTCACCTCATGGTCGGAGGTGTCCACGCCGGCGGAGTTGTCGAGGGCATCGGTATTGAGCCGGACGCCGGCGAGTGCGGCCGCCACCCGTCCTGCCTGGGTGAGGCCGAGGTTTCCCCCCTCACCGACCACCCGGGCGCGCAGTTGGCCGCCGTCGATGCGCACCGCGTCATTGGCCTTGTCACCGACATCGAGGTTGGACTCTTGGGGCGCCTTCACGTAGGTGCCGATACCGCCGTTCCACAGCAGGTCCACGGGAGCGGTGAGTATCGCCCGGACGACCTCGTTCACCGTCAGCGGTGCCGGCTCACCGGGCAGGCCGAGGACCTGCCAGGCCCGCTCGGACAGCGCAATCGACTTCGCGGTGCGCGCGAACACACCCCCACCCGGGGAGATCAGCGATGGGTCATAGTCGGCCCACGAGGAGCGGGGCAGGTCGAACAGCCGGCGTCGCTCGGCGAAGGCCGCCGCCGGCGGATCGGGATCGATGAAGACATGTCGGTGGTCGAAGGCGGCCACCAGCCGGATCTGCTCCGACAGCAGCATGCCGTTGCCGAAGACATCCCCGCTCATGTCCCCGATGCCCACCACCGTGAACGGCTCCGTCTGGGTGTTGAGCCCCTGCTCGGCGAAGTGACGGCGCACCGACTCCCAGGCCCCGCGGGCGGTGATGCCCATCGCCTTGTGGTCATAGCCCCGTGAGCCGCCGGAGGCGAAGGCGTCCCCGAGCCAGTACCCACGCCGCTGGGCGATCTCATTGGCAAGGTCGGAGAACGTGGCCGTCCCCTTGTCGGCGGCGACCACGAGGTATGGATCCGCGCCATCGCGACAGTGCACCCCGGCCGGTGCCACCGGCTGACCGTCGTGGAGGGTGTCGGTGACCGACAGCAGCGCGGTGACGAACTCCCGATAGGCAGCCGTGCCCCCGGCCAGCCACCGCTCCCGGTCGACCGCGGGATCAGGCAGGCCGATCGGAACGAAGCCGCCCTTGGCGCCGACCGGCACGATCACCGAGTTCTTCACCGTCTGCGCCTTGACCAAGCCGAGCACCTCGGTGCGGACGTCCTCGCGCCGGTCGCTCCAGCGCAGGCCACCGCGGGCAACCGGACCGAAGCGCAGGTGGGTGCCGCGCACCCGCGGGGAGTGCACCCACAACTCGGCGAAGGGACGCGGCTCGGGGATGTCCGGGTGGGCGGCGGCGTCGAACTTCACGCAGAGGGCCGCGGGGGGCCCATCGCCGGCGCGCACGGTGCAGGCGGCGGTGAAGGCATTCGTCCGCGTCGTGGCTGTCACTGAGGACAGCAGGCAGCGCAGGATCCGGTCATGGTCGATGCTGGCGACCTCATCGAGCAGGCTCATGGCCTGCGCCCGGCAGTCGGCTGCGGCCGCCGCCCGGTCCGCAGCCGGGTGGTCGGCGGGCCACGCCGGGTCCAGTTCAATACCGGTCAGGTCGACCAGCAGTCGCACGAAGGCGGGGTAGGTGGTGAGGACCTCCTGCACATATGCGCTGTCATAGGCGGGGAGGATCTGTCGCAGGTGGCTGGCGTAGGCCCTCACCCGCCACACCTGTTGCCACGTCAGCCCGGCCAGGGGGACCAGCGCATTGATCGCATCGCTCTCGCATGCGCCCTCCCAGACCGCGCGGACGAGCTCACTGATCCGTTCCGGCAGGGACTCCTCGTCGATGGTCCCCGGCGGCAGGCTCAGTGAGAAGTCAAGGACCCAGGCTGGCGCCTCGGCCCCCGCCTGGGTGTGCGCCCGCTGGATGAGGAAGGGGTGCTCCGAGCGGACCTCCAGGCCGATGTCGTGCAGGATCGGCAGCACCCGCGACAGGGAGACCGACTCGCCAACCCGCAGCAGAGTGAGCCCCGGTGACCCGGCCCCCTCATCGGCGCCCCTCCCAGGCGACGCGTCCCCCCCATCGGCGCCCGTCCCAGGCGAGCCCGCGGGACGCCAGGAAACCGCCAGCCCTCCGGCTGCCAGTTCATCGATGGCGCGCAGATGGGACACGGCGGCCGCGGGGTCGAAGCGGTCCTGATAGCCGGGCGGGAACGCCCCGTCATAGCGGCGCAGCAGGGTGCGCGCCCTCGCCTCATCATGGCCGCAGGCGGCCAGCACTGCCGCGGCGAACAGGTCCGACCAGGTCTGCGTGGCAACACTGATCGCCTGCTCAAGGGCGGCCCCATCCACCGCCTCGGCCACCCCCACGCGGGGCGCCCGGGGCAGTTCGATGAGGTAGTGCACCCGTGCCAGCGGGGACTCCCCCACCAGTGCGGTGTACTCGAGCAGCTCGCCGCCGAGGGCCGTCGTGAGCAGATCGGCGATCCGCAGGCGCACCTGCGTGGTGTAGCGGTCGCGTGCGAGATACACGACGGCCGAGGCAAGCCGGGCGCCGTCATCGCGACGGAGGTAGAGCCGAGTCCGTCGCGGATCACCCTGCCGCAGCACCGACTCGGCAAGGGCACCCAGCGGCTGACTGCCCAGGTTCAACAGCTCACTGCGCGGGTACGTCTGGAAGAACCGCTCAAGGTCACGTGCGGTGTGCGAGCCGGGCAGCACGTCAAGGGCCTGCAGGGCGGCGGTGAAGCGGTGACGCACCTGCGGGATCTCGCTGACCGCCGCGGCATGGGCGGACGCGGTGAGCAGGCCGAGCACCCGCAGTTCACCGATGAGCCGACCGGTCAGGTCGTAGCGGCCGATGGTGAGGACATCGATATGCACCGCGCGGTGGACCACTGAGCGCACCGCAAGGGTCGCCACCTGCACCGCAGCGCTGCCGGGTGCGGACAGGCCGAAAGCGGCATGCCCGACAGCGTCGAGCAGTTGGCGTGACCGGGGCCCCCGCAGGACCCCGCGTGCGGAGCGGGGGTCGGCGATCGCCTCCCGATCCGGCTGTAAGACCTCGCACTCGACGCTGCCGAGAAAGGTGAGGTGATCGGCCGCGAGCCAGGTGGCCAGTTCCCCCGCCTCCCGGACGTCGACGGCCACCGCACCGGCCGGTCCGTGCACTGCCAGCTCCGCGGAGGCCTCCCGCACCTGCCGGCTCATCGCAGACCAGTCGGTCACGGCACAGCGCACCTCCTGCAGGACCGCATCGATGCGCGTGAGCAGGGCGTCCTGGTCGACGCCGGTGGGTCCGACGTCCACGATGAAGCAGATCCACGCCTCCGCCAGCCCCCCTGCCGGCACCTGCTGCCCGGCATGCAGCTCCGTCAGCTCCTGCAGGTTCCCGTCCGTGCGCTGGACGCACAACTGCGGATGCAGGACCAGGTCGATCCCACAGCCACCGTCGGTGAGTGCCGCAGTCAGGGAGTCGACGAGGAAGGGCATGTCGTCCGTGACGACGCCCAGCGCGGTCAGCCCATCGGCCCAGTCCGGTGACCATCGCAGGGCTGCCTGCCCCGGCGCCCTGCGACCGCCGAGTTCCAGCATGCCGCGAGTGAGGCCGTGAACCTGCTGGGTGCCCAGCCGCAGTCCCAGCATGAGGTCGACATCGCGCTGCAGTCGTGTGAGGAGCGTTCGCTCCGGCTCGTCCACGGCCCTCAGGCTAGGGAGGATCGGACGCCACTGTCAGCGCTTGGCAGATGAGTTCACCGGCCTTTCACCCATCGGCAACCGGCTGGCTGCCGATGGTCCACCACTCGGCGAACCGCCGTCGGCCGGTTCAGGCCTGCTCGGGGTGCTCGCTCAACAGGTGCGCGTAGCCGGGCTTGATCACCTCGTTGATGAGGGCCAGTCGGGCATCGAAGGGGTAGAAGGCACTCTTCATCGCATTGACGGTGAACCACTGCATCTGTCGCAGCCCCCAGCCGAAGGCCTCCGACAGGCGCAGGAACTCCTCGCTGAGCGAGGTGTTGGACATCAGTCGGTTGTCGGTGTTGACCGTCACCCGGAAGCGCAGGTCGGTCAGCGGGCCGATCGGGTGGCGGGCGATGCTGACCGCGGCGCCGGTCTGCACATTCGATGAGGGGCACATCTCCAGCGGCACGCGCGTGTCGCGGACGAAGCTGGCCAGTCGGCCGAGGACTGGCGTGGGCCCACTGAGGTCGACGTCATCGATGATGCGCACCCCATGGCCAAGACGATCCGCGCCGCACCACTGCAGGGCCTCCCAGATGCTCGGCAGCCCGAAGGCCTCCCCGGCATGGATGGTGAAGTGCGCATTCTCGCGGCGCAGGTACTCGAAGGCGTCGAGGTGGCGCGTCGGCGGGAACCCCGCCTCCCGGCCGGCGATGTCGAAGCCGGCGACGCCCTCATCGCGGTAGCGCACGGCCAGCCGCGCAATCTCACTGGATCGGGCAGCCGTGCGCATTGCGGTGAGCAGGGCGCGCACGACGATCGGCCGCCCGGCTGCCCGGGCGTCGGCCATTCCCTCCTCGAATCCGGCCAGTACCGCCTCGATCACGGCCTCGAGGTCGAGATCGCGCTCCTGGTGCAGTTCCGGCGCGAACCGGATCTCGGCATAGACCACGCCGTCCGTGCTGAGGTCCGCAGCGCATTCGCGGGCCACCCGGGTCAGCGCGGGGGCCGTCTGCATGACCCCGACCGTGTGGGTGAAGGTGGACAGGTAGGTCTCCAACGACCCCGCACATGCGTTCTCGAACCATGCCGCCAAGGCGGTGGGGTCGGTCACGGGCAGGGTCCAGCCGGACTGCTCCGCGAGTTCGGCGATCGTGGCCGGACGCAGGCCACCGTCAAGGTGATCGTGCAGGAGCACCTTCGGCGCCTGACGGGCGACCGCGGGACTGATCACCCCGCGTCGAACGTCATCCTCGGATCGGCTCGACATGACGGCCTGCCTTCCTTGCGTGAAGCCCCCGGGTGAGCGCGCGGGCGGCGACGATCGGCGGGAACATCCCCGCATCCCAGCCAGCGTAGCCTCGCCGTTGGTCAGCTGTGGGGCGCTGCGCTCCGATCTCCGCCCGCCGCCTCCGCCTCGCGTCTGACCCTCAGGCGATCCGCTCGATCACCAGCGGTGGCACCGGGAGCGGCTCGGGCCCGAAGGTGTACGCCCGCTCAAGGAACTCCCGCGCCGCTGGTAGCCGCGCCGGGTCGTCGAGGTGGATGTCGAGCAGCGGCTGGCCCTGCTCAACCCAGTCGCCCTCCTTGGCGTGCAGGACAACCCCGGCCGCTGGCACGATCGGATCCTGCCGATGAGCCCGTCCGGCACCCAGCCGCCAGGCGCCGATCCCGATCGGACGCGCGTCCAGCCTCGTGACCCACCCACGCTGTGGGGCGTACATGGTCTCGATCAACGCCGCTCGCGGCAGCGGGGCCGTCGGATCACCACCCTGCGCCCGCACCATTCGCTCCCAGACGGGCAGCGCCGCACCGGAGGCGAGCACCGCCCCGGGATCGGCGTCCAACCCGGCGGCCGCGCACATCTCCCGGGCGAGGGTCACCGTCAGGTCGACCACATCGGTCGGCCCCCCGCCACCGAGAACGGACACCGCCTCCGCCACCTCCAGTGCGTTCCCGACCGCCGCCCCCAGCGGGGTGTCCATGCGGGTGAGCAAGGCGACGGTGCGCACCCCCGCCCGAGCGCCGATGCCCACCATGGTCTCGGCGAGGCGTCGCGCCCGATCACGATCGGGCATGAAGGCACCGGACCCGACCTTGACATCGAGGACGAGGGTGGCGGTTCCCTCGGCGATCTTCTTGCTCATGATGGACGAGGCGATCAGCGGGATCGACTCCACCGTCCCAATGGCATCGCGCAGTGCGTACAGCCGGCGGTCCGCCGGCGCCAGCCGGTCACCGGCGGCGGCGATGATCGCCCCGACCTCGCGCAGCTGGTCGAGGATCTCCGTGGTGCCCAGGTTCGCCCGCCACCCGGGAATCGACTCCATCTTGTCCAGAGTGCCGCCGAAGTAGCCGAGCCCCCGGCCCGACAACTGGGGTACCGCCGCGCCGCAGGCAGCCACCAGCGGGCACAGCGGCAACGAGATCTTGTCGCCGACCCCGCCGGTGGAGTGCTTGTCGGTGGTCGGACGGTCCAGGACACTCAGGTCGAGGCGGTCGCCGGAGGTGATCATCGCATCGGTCCACGCTGTCAGCTCGGCATCGTCCAGGCCATTGAGGAATACCGCCATCAGCAGGCTTGCCGCCTGTTCATCGGGGATGGCGCCGCGGGTGTAGCCGTCGATGAACCACTCGATCTCATGGGTGCGCAGGGCGCGGCCATCGCGCTTGCCCACGATCACATCGATCATGTTCACCTCGGGCACGTTCACCTCGGGCACGTTCACCTCGGGCACGTTCACCTCGGGCACGGTCACCTCGGGCGCGGTCACCTCGGGCACGTTCCCATTGCGCGCATCACCGCGAGTGTGGTCGCCAGCGGCGTGTCGGCCGCGACCGGGCAGATCATGGCCTGACGCTAGCGATATCGGGCTGCCCGACGTGACTGCGGGCCGCGGACAGCACCTCCTGCTCGTCGACCCGGCTGGCAACCCGGTCGCGGACAGCCCACCGGCCGTCGACGAGCACGTCGACGACATCACCCCGACCGGCACTCCAGACCAGGGCGGTGTACGGATCGCGCAGCGGGGTGAGGTGGGGGGCGTCACGATCGAGGACGATCAGATCGGCAGCCATCCCCGCTGCCACCATGCCGATCAGGTGGCCCAACCCAAGGGCATGTGCCCCCTCCCGGGTGGCCGCGCGCACGATGTCCACCGCACTGACCGCCGCCGGATCGGCTGTGGTCAGCCGGGCCAGGGATGCGGCCTGCCTCATCGCGGTGAACATGTCGAGGTCATTGCTCGAGGCACAGCCGTCGGTACCGAGGGTGAGGCGGATGCCGGACTCACGCCATCGTGGCCAGTGGAGGGCGCCGCTGGCGAGCTTCATGTTCGAGCCCGGACAGTGGGCGACGGCTGCGTCGGCGGCGGCGAGGAGGGAACGGTCGACATCATCAAGGCGGACGCCGTGGGCGATGACGCACCGACGGTCGAGTACCCCGCAGCCGGCGAGCATGCGCACCGGCGATGTACCGAAGTCCCGCTGGGTCTGGTCGTTCTCCGCGTCGTTCTCGGAGGCATGGGTGTGGATCATCGCGCCAGTGGCGCCGGCGAGCTCGGCGAGTTCCGCCAGCCGGGCCGGCCCGTTGGTGAACGGGGCATGGGGCATCAGCGCATGGGGCACCGCCGCTCCCCCGGTCGCCGCCACCGCGGCCGGCCACTCGTGGGCGAGGGTGATCCGCTCCGCCCAGGTGAGGTTGTCCGGGCCGGGGAAGTCGAAGAAGACCGGGCCGATGACGTGCCGCAGTCCGACCGCAACCGCACCCTCATGGGCCGCGATCGGGTGGAAGTACATGTCGAGGGCGGTCGTCGTGCCGGCGCGAACCGCCTCGAGGGCGCCGAGGCGGGCACCGATGCGGGTGCCCGCTGGGCCCATCAGCTCTGCCTCGGCCGCCCACACGCGGGTGAGGAAGCCCTGCAGATCGAGATCCTCCGCGACCCCGCGCAGCAGCGTCATCGGCAGGTGCGTGTGGCTGTTGACGAACCCGGGCATGATCAGCCGCCGGCGCATCGATCGCACCTCGCCCGCGATCAGGGTGCCGGCTGCCAGGCGCGCGGAGACCTCTGCTGCCGGGACGACCCCGACGATCATGCCCCCGGTGATGAGCACCGAGGTGCCCCGCAGCGCCGTTCCCGCGTCGTCACACACCACGACGACGTCGGCGTCGTGGCAGATGAGATCCACCCGCTCGCGCGCAGCCGGCTGGTGGGCGCCCAGTGCGTCGGTCACGAGCGGGTGACCAGTCGGGCGGCGGTGGCGCCGAGGACCGCCAGCACTCGCTCGCTGCCGGCAGCGACCACCGCGGTGACCTCGGACATCGAGATGGGGACGGCGCTGCGGCCCGCAGCCGGGTTGGCAACCAGGCACAGCGCGGCGTACGGCAGGCCCAACTCACCAGCGAGCACGACCTCCGGCACCCCGGTCATCCCGACGACCGTCGCACCCGCCGCCGCGGCCATGGCGATCTCGGCGCGCGACTCGAAGCGCGGCCCCTCGAAGCAGGCGTACACCCCGCCGTCGATGACCGCGATCTGCAGGTCACGTGCGGCCGTCCTCAGGTGCTCGCGCAGGGTGGGGTCGTAGGGGGCGGACATATCGGTGTGGACCACACCGGGGGAGACCGCCCCAGCACCCCCGTCGAAGCCAGCACCCCCGTCGAAGCCAGCACCCCCGTCGAAGCCAGCACCCCCGTCGAAGAACGTGGCCGGACGACCGCGGGTGAAGTCAAGGAAGTCATCGACGATGACCAGGTCGCCCGGCTCCGGACCGATCCCGCCGACGACGTTGACGGCCAGCACCTCGGTCACCCCGGCCTGCCGCAGCCCGGCAATCACCGCGCGGTAGTTGATCCGGTGCGGCGGGACCACATGACCGGGGCCATGTCGGGGCACGAAGAGGGTGCCCCGACCGTGCCAGGTGCCCGCAGTCGCCGGCACGGAACCAAAGGCGGTGACCAGCTCAATCGGTCGCGGTTCGGCCAGCGGGGCCAGGCGGGTGAAGCCGGTGCCGGCGATGACGGCGAGCAGCCCGGGGCTGGGGGTCATGGGTACTGCCCGGCCGGATACCGCGCGTCAGCCGGGGGTGCCGGCAGCAACGCCGAGCGCATCCGGACCGAACCCATCCGGCAGCAGCAGTGACAGTGGGACCGGCCCGCCCGCCCGATCGATGAGCAGTTCACCACCGCCGTGCTCCCAGAGCAGCTGTCGGCAGCGGCCGCAGGGCAGCAGCGGCCCAGCCGCGGGCCCCACGCACGCCAGCGCGAGCAGTCGCCCTCGCGTACCCACCGGTGTTCCCCGGATGAGGTCGCCCACCAGCCCACACTCGGCGCACAGCGTGACCCCGAGGGAGGCGTTCTCCACATTGCAGCCGGTGACGACCCGCCCGTCATCGACCAGCGCTGCCGCCCCGACCGGGTGGTTGGAATAGGGGGCGTAGGCATGCGCCCGGACGGCCACCGCCCGCTGCCGAAGGTGAGCCCAGTCGATATCCCGCCCGGCGGCGGGGGCATCCGTGACCGCTGACACGCCGAGCAGGCTAGTGCGTGTGAGGGATCCAACGTCCACGGCCGCCCAGGGCGGCTGCGGCGAGCCCCGCTGCGACCTACGATGACGCCGTGGCCATTCCTCTCCTTCACCGCAGCCTCCGCGATGGCGTCGAGGCCCCAGGTCGAGCGCCCATCAGCGCGCGCACCTTCCGTACCGACCGCTGGTGGCTTGCCCCCGTCCTGACCTTCACCGGGCTGGCCCTCTTCATCGTCTACGCGACGTTCCGCGCCTTCGAGGGCCGCTACTACTTCGTCGAGCCCCTGCTCTCCCCGTTCTACTCCCCCTGTCTTGCGGTCTCATGTGTGCCGGGTTCGGCCCACCTGGGCACCCCGATCGGCGCCTGGTGGGTGCTCTCCCCGGCGCTGCTGATCCTCGTCTTCCCGCTCGGGTTTCGACTCACCTGCTACTACTACCGCAAGGCCTACTACCGGGCGTTCTGGCTGTCGCCGCCCGCGTGCGCCGTCGCCGAGCCGCATGCGAAGTACTCCGGTGAGACCCGCTTCCCGCTGATCATGCAGAACTCCCACCGGGTGTTCTGGTACATCGGGCTGGTCTTCAACGTGCTGCTGACCTATGACGCGGTCGTCTCGCTCAAGAATGCCGAGGGCGAGTGGGGCCACCTGAGCCTCGGTTCGATCGTGCTGGCCACGATGGCGGGCCTGCTCTGGTTGTACTCGCTCTCCTGCCACACCTGCCGGCATGTCGTCGGTGGTCGGCTCAAGCACTTCTCCCGTCATCCTGTCCGCTACCGCATGTGGACGTGGGTGTCGCGGCTGAACGGACAGCACATGGCCTACGCCTGGTGGTCCCTGCTCGGAGTCGTCGTCGCCGACCTCTATGTGCGCAGCGTTGCGGTCGGCTGGATCAGCAACCCCTACCTCTTCTGACCTCAGTGCCGGCTTCTGCAATCGGTGCCGTCCATTCCGACGCCAGTGACCACCGCCGCCCCGGCCATCGCACGTCGGATTCCGACCGCGACCCCCGCATCCGGGCCGCGGCCCGGATCCCCGGACCGATCCGACCACCAGACCGAGGAAACAGCCCGCAGGTTCCCGCAATGACAGGAGTGACGCCATGACCCAGACCGAGCGCACCGCGGCAGTGGAACGCCACACCTACGACGTCCTCGTCATCGGGGCAGGCGGGGCCGGCCTGCGGGCAGCCATCGAGACCCGGCAGCAGGGCCTGCGCACCGCCCTGGTGTGCAAGTCGCTGTTCGGCAAGGCCCACACCGTCATGGCCGAGGGGGGGATCGCGGCCGCACTGGGGAATGCGAACGCGAATGACTCCTGGCAGGTCCACTTCCGCGACACGATGCGCGGGGGCAAGTTCCTCAACCACTACCGGATGGCGGAGTTGCACGCCAAGCAGGCGCCCGACCGCGTCTGGGAGCTGGAGTTGTGGGGAGCGCTGTTCGACCGGACGAAGGACGGCCGAATCTCCCAGCGCAACTTCGGCGGCCATGAGTACCCCCGGCTGGCGCATGTGGGGGACCGCACCGGGCTGGAGCTGATCCGCACCCTGCAGCAGCGAGTGGTCGCCCTCCAGCAGGAGGATGAGCGGGAAACCGGTGACCCCGACTCCCGCCTGCGGGTGTTCGCTGAGTGCGCGGTGACGGACCTGCTGCTCACCGATGGGCCCGACCGGCGCGTTGCCGGGGCCTTCGGCTACTGGCGGGAGACCGGGGAGTTCATCCTCTTCGAGGCGCCGACGATCATCATTGCCACGGGCGGTATCGGCAAGTCCTTCAAGGTCACGAGCAACTCCTGGGAGTACACCGGCGACGGCCAAGCGATGGCCCTGCGCGCCGGCAGCTCACTGATGAACATGGAGTTCGTCCAGTTCCATCCCACGGGGATGGTCTGGCCGCCGAGCGTCAAGGGCATCCTCGTCACCGAGTCGGTCCGCGGCGATGGCGGAGTGCTGACCAACTCCGAGGGCCGGCGCTTCATGTTCGACTACATCCCCGAGGTGTTCCGCAGCAAGTACGCGAGCACACCGGAGGAGGCCGACCGCTGGTACACCGATCCCGACAACAATGGCCGCCCGCCGGAGCTGCTCCCACGCGATGAGGTGGCACGCGCGATCAACTCCGAGGTGAAGGCCGGCCGTGGCTCCCCGCACGGCGGGGTCTACCTCGACGTGTCCAGCCGACTGCCGGCGGAGGCCATCCGGCGCAAGCTGCCTTCGATGTACCACCAGTTCAAGGAGCTCGCGGATGTCGACATCACCGCCGAGGCCATGGAGGTCGGCCCCACCTGCCACTACGTGATGGGCGGTATCGAGGTCGATCCCGATACGCAGGCCGCAATCGGCGTCCCCGGACTGTTCGCCGCCGGGGAGGCGGCGGGCGGGCTCCACGGCTCCAACCGACTCGGCGGCAATTCGCTGTCGGACCTGCTCGTCTTCGGCCGGCTCGCCGGCCTTGGTGCGGCCGCCTACGTCACAGCGGTCGACTCCCCCACCGGGGCGGGCCGGGCCGCGGTCAGCGAGCACGCCATCGCCGCCGCCGAGTCCCGGCTGCTGTCGCCCTTCACCAGCACCGGCAGCGAGAATCCGTATGCGATCCAGCAGGACCTGCAGCAGGTGATGAACGACCTGGTTGGGATCATCCGCACCGCGGCGGAGATGCGCGAGGCGCTCACCCGACTGGCGGACCTGCGGTCACGTGCCGCGGCGGTGGTGGTGATCGGGGATCGGCAGTACAACCCCGGCTGGCACCTCGCCCTCGACCTGGACAACCTGATCATGGTCGCGGAGTGCATCGCCCGCTCGGCACTGGCCCGGGAGGAGTCGCGCGGCGGCCACACCCGGGATGACTTCACCGCGATGGATCCGCAGTGGCGACGCCGCTACCTTGCGTGCTCACTGGACGGCGAGACCATCGCGGTTGCGGAGCGGCCGCTGCCGGGCATGCCCGATGATCTGATTGGCCTGTTCGAGCAGTCCGAGTTGTCCAAGTACCTCACCACCGATGAGATGTCACGCCTTCCGGAGGGGGCTCACTGATGGGACATCAGGCGCATGTGCGAATCTGGCGGGGGGACGCCAGCAAGGGGGCGCTGGTCGACTTCGATGTGACGGTCAATGAGGGTGAGGTCGTGCTCGACGTCGTGCACCGGGTGCAGGCGACGGAGGCCAATGACCTCGCCGTCCGATGGAACTGCAAGGCCGGTAAGTGCGGCTCCTGCAGTGCGGAGGTCAATGGGCGGCCACGACTCATGTGCATGACCCGGATGAACACCTTCGCCGAGGATGAGACCGTCACCATCACCCCCCTGCGCGCCTTCCCGGTGATCCGTGACCTCGTCACCGATGTGTCCTACAACTATGAGAAGGCTCGACAGGTGCCCGCGTTCACCCCGCCGGCCGACCTGCAGCCCGGCGAGGTGCGGATGAAGCAGATTGACGTGGAGCGCAGCCAGGAGTTCCGCAAGTGCATTGAGTGCTTCCTCTGCCAGAACACCTGCCACGTGGTCCGCGACCACGAGGACAACAAGGCCGCCTTCGCCGGGCCGCGGCAGTTCATCCGGGTCGCCGAACTCGACATGCACCCACTTGACACCCTCGACCGGCGGGCACTGGCCCAGCATGACCTGGGGCTTGGGCTGTGCAACATCACCAAGTGCTGCACCGAAGTGTGCCCCGAGCACATCCACATCACCGACAATGCGATCATCCCAATGAAGGAACGCGTCGTCGACCTGCTGTTCGACCCGACCTACCGGCGGCGCGGGGACTGATCCACGCGCCCCGCGCTGCGGGGACTGATCCACCCGCCCCGCGCTGCGGGACCTAATCCACCCGCCCCGCGCTGCGGGGACCTAGGCCAGGCCGAGCCGCTGATACACGGTCGCGAGGGTGGGCTCGGCTATGGCGCGAGCGCGCTCCGCCCCGTTGGCCATGATCCGCTCCAGTTCCGCGCGATCGGCCAGGTACGCCGCAACCGCCGCGCGCGTCGGCTCCACCACCGTCTCAATGACGACATCTGCCGCGCGTGCCTTGAGATCGCCGTAGCCGGCGTCCCCGAAATCGGCGATGACCCGGTCGATGGGCTGCTCGGTGAGGGCGGCAATGATCGCCAGCAGCGTCGACACCCCCGGCTTGGCGGCTGGGTCGTAGGCGATCCGCCGCTCGGAGTCGGTCACCGCGGAGCGAATCTTCCGGCGGGTGACGGCCGGGTCGTCGAGGAGGAACACGCAGCCGGCGGGGGCGGACTTGCTCATCTTCACCAGGGGATTGGCCAGATCCACCACCCGGGCGGTGTCGGCGACGACGAGCGTCTGCGGCAGGGTCAGCGTGGGCCCATAGCGGGCATTGAACCGGCCGGCGAGGTCACGGGTGAGCTCAAGGTGCTGGCGCTGGTCCTCACCCACCGGCACCAAGTCCGCCTGGTACAGCAGGATGTCCGCAGCCTGCAGCACCGGGTACGTGAACAGTCCGACCGAGCCGTCCTCCGCCCCCTTGGCCACCTTGTCCTTGAACTGCGTCATGCGGGAGGCCTCACCCATCCCTGTCAGGCAGTTGAGCACCCACGCCAGCTGGGTGTGGGCGGGCACATGACTCTGGACGAACAGGATCGACCGTTCCGGGTCGATCCCCAGGGCCAGCAGCTGGGCGCACGACACTCGCGTGCGCTCGGCGAGCACCACCGGGTCCTGGGGAACCGTGATCGCATGCAGGTCGACCACGCAGTAGATGCACTCGTGGCTGTCCTGCAGCGACACCCAGGTGCGCAGGGCCCCCAGCCAGTTGCCCAGGTGGAAGGAGTCGGCTGTGGGCTGAATCCCGGAGAACACCCGCGCCCTCGTCATGACCGCTCCACCGCCAACTCCTGCGAGGTCACGCCCACCCGCCCGATGCGCCGTCCGTCGAGGGCCAGCACCGCGAGGGAATGTCCGTTCAGGTCGACGACATCCCCGACGGTGGCCAGCCGGCCCAGCCGCTGCAGGATGAACCCCGCCACCGTCTCATAGGGACCCTCGGGAAGGGTCAGGCCCGTGACGTCATGGAAGTCCTCGACGTTGAGCAGCCCGCTCACCTCCATTGCGCCGCTGCCGCTGCGGGTGGCGATGGGGGCCGCGAGGTCGTACTCATTGCGGATGTCCCCGACCAGCTCCTCGACGATGTCCTCGAGGGTGATGATCCCCGCCGTCCCCCCGAACTCATCCGCGACGATCGCCAGGTGCCGGCGCTCACGACGAAGTCGGCTCAGGGCGTGCAGGACGCCGAGGGTTCCGGGCAGCCGGGACACCGGACGCACCACCTCGCGCAGGCGCATCGTGCGACGGGCAGGGTCGGCCGCGAGCACATCGCGGACGTTGACGAAGCCGACCACGTCATCCGGTGAGCCGCTGATCACCGGGTAGCGGGAGTGCGTCAACCCGGCGACGATCTCCCCAGCCTCCGCGAGGGTCAGGTTGTCGTCCAGGAACTCCACTTCCGTGCGCGGCACCATCACCTCGCGCAACTCCGCCTCCCGGGCGGAGAAGACGTTGTCGATCAACTCCCGCTCATCGGCAGTGAGGGATTCATGGGCGGCAACGAGATCGCGCAACTCCTCCCCGGAGATCACCTCCCGGGCGGTCGACGGATCACCGCCGAGAATGCGGACGATCGCATCGGTGCTCCGGGAAAGCAGCCAGATGAATGGGCGGGCGGCCCGGGCGAGCAGGTCCACCGGACCGGCCACCCACATGGCGGTCGCCTCGGCCCGCTGCAATGCCAGGCGCTTGGGGACGAGTTCGCCGAGGACCAGCGAGACGTACGCAATGAGCAGCGTGATGAGGATGAAGGCGAGGGCATCGGCCCCCACCTCCGGCAGGCCAAGCCGCTGCAGCACCGGAACCAGATCGGGGGAGATCCGGGATGCGCCGAAGCCAGCGCTGGCGAAGCCGGCGAGGGTGACCCCCACCTGCACCGCCGCCAAGAACCGGTTCGGGTTGCTCGCCAGCGCCACCAGCCGTCGCGCGCGTCGACCGGCGGACTCGGCAAGCCGCTGGACCTGGCTGTCCCGCAGCGAGACCAGGGCGATCTCAGCGCCGGCGAAGAACCCGCCGATCAGGATGAACAGGACGACGACGCCGATATCGCCAAGGATGCCGGTCAGCTGATGGCCGCCATCTGCTCGTCCAGGGTCTGGCGGATCGCCGCGAGGAAAGCCTCGGTGGTGAGCCAGGGCTGATCCGGCCCCACCAGCAGGGCGAGGTCCTTGGTCATCCGGCCGGACTCCACCGTTGCGATGCATGCCCGTTCCACGACGTCCGCGAACATCGTCACCGCCGGAGTCCCGTCGAGGGTCCCCCGGTGCGCCAGGCCTCGCGTCCACGCGAAGATCGATGCGATCGGATTGGTCGACGTCGGCTTGCCCTGCTGATGCTGGCGGAAGTGCCGGGTCACCGTGCCGTGCGCGGCCTCGGCCTCCACCGTCCGGCCATCCGGGGTCATCAGCACGCTCGTCATCAGCCCGAGCGAGCCGAAGCCCTGGGCGACTGTGTCGCTTTGGACATCGCCGTCGTAGTTCTTGCAGGCCCAGACGTAGCCGCCCTCCCACTTCAGCGATGCGGCCACCATGTCATCGATGAGCCGGTGCTCGTAGGTGATGCCGGCGGCGGCGTACTCGGCAGCGAACTCCGACTGGAACACCTCAGCGAAGATGTCCTTGAACCGCCCGTCATAGGCCTTCAGGATGGTGTTCTTCGTCGACAGGTACACCGGGTAGCCGCGGTTCAACCCATAGCGCAGGCAGGCGCGGGCGAAGTCCCGGATCGACTCGTCGTAGTTGTACATGCCCAGTGCCACACCGGCCCCGGTGAACGCGGCCACCTGCCACTGCTCCGGCGGTGAGCCGTCCGCAGGGGTGAAGGTGAGGGTGACCGTGCCGGCGCCGGGAATGACCACGTCCGTGGCCCGGTACTGGTCGCCGAAGGCGTGGCGGCCGATGACGATCGGCTTGGTCCAGCCGGGCACCAGGCGAGGGATATTGCTGATGATGATCGGCTCACGGAAGATCACGCCACCGAGGATGTTGCGGATCGTGCCGTTCGGGGACCGCCACATGCGGCTGAGACCGAACTCGGCAACCCGCGCCTCATCGGGGGTGATGGTCGCGCACTTGACCCCCACCCCGTGGCGCTGGATGGCGTGGGCGGCCTCGATGGTGACCTCATCCCCGGTGGCTTCACGGTTGTCGATGCCCAGGTCGTAGTACGCAAGCTCAACGTCCAGGTAGGGGAGGATCAGCTGCTCCTTGATGAGCGCCCAGATGATGCGCGTCATCTCATCGCCGTCCAACTCGACCACCGGGTTGGCCACGCGGATGCGGGGGTTGCCGACGGGGTTCGTCATCGCTGCCCTCACATGCTCTCGACGTCGGACTGCTTGGCCCGCACGGCGGCCGCAGCGGCCTCGAGGTCGGCTCGCTCGGCCGGCGTGAGGTCCCGCTCCACCACGCGCCGCACCCCCACCGCGCCGAGCTCGGCCTCGACACCGAGATAGACGCCGCTGATGCCGTACTCCCCGGTCAGCCACGCACATACCGGCATCACCGCACCGGAGTCCTCGGCCACCGCCCGCGCCATCCTCGCCGCCGCCGCCGAGGGGGCGTAGTAGGCCGATCCCGTCTTGAGCAGGGCGACGATCTCGGCACCGCCATTGCGAGTGCGCTCGACCAGTTCGGTCACCTGCTCGGCGGTTGCGACGTCGGCGAGTGGCCGCCCGTCGACGGTGCAGGCACTGGGAACCGGCACCATGGTGTCGCCGTGGGAACCCAGGGTGAGGGTCCGCACCCGTGCCACCGGCACCCTGAGCGCCTCGGCGACATTGTTGCTGAACCGGGCGGTGTCGAGCATGCCCGCCTGACCCATGACTCGGTGGGCCGGGAAGCCCGTTGCAAGCCTCGCCAGTGCGGTCATCTCATCGAGGGGATTGGACACCACGATCACGACCGCATCGGGGGCATAGCGTGCGACGTTCTCCGCCACCCCGCGCACGATGGCGGCGTTGGTGGCGAGCAGGTCCATGCGGCTCATCCCTGGCTTGCGCGGTAGGCCGGCGGTGATGATCACGACCCCGGCGCCGGTGAGCACCTCATAACCACTGCCATCCATCCCGGTGGTCGCCCCGACAACGGTCGTGGCGAAGCCCTCGATCGGACGGGACTGGTTCATGTCGAGGGCCAGCCCCTCCGCCTTGCCCGCCACAACATCGGTGAGCACGACGGTCGTGAAGATGTCGTACTCAGCCAGCCGCAGTGCGGTGGTCGAGCCGTAGAAGCCGGCGCCGATGACGGCGACGCGGTCGAACGGCGGGCTGACCGGGGCCATGTCTCTCCTTGTGTCGTGAGGGATCCGGGGGATCCTGCGAATCGGGCATTCCCGAGGGCCAGGCGACCGCGTGGGACGGCTCGCCGGGTGACCGGGCCTGCCCCGGGGTCGGGGCGAGGGCCGTCCCAAGGCTAGCGGCGCCGGGGGCGTCCTCAGCCAGGCAGCGGCACCCACACCGACAGGGTGACAATGCCAACACCGACACCGGCCAGCACGCTGACATCGACGGCGCGGGTCCGCACGATCAGCCAGTCCCCGCTGGTGGCTGGCCGCGTCCAGCGAAGGGCCGCGGCGAGCAGGGCGGCGGCCCCGAGGATCACTCCGCCGGGGCGGATGCCCCCCGCCCCCACCACGATCACCCCGATGACCGCGATGGCAAGGGCGGCGAGCAGGGCGACCGGCTGCCGCGCCCTCACCCACCCGCCGCCGTGACCACGTTGTCGAGCAGCATCACCCGGGTCATCGGGCCGATTCCCCCCGGCACCGGGGTCAGCAGTCCCGCGACGGCAGCCACCCCGGGGTCCACGTCCCCCTGCAGGCGGCCCGCAATGCGCGTGATGCCGACGTCGACGACCGCCGTCCCCGGCGACACCATGTCGGCGGTGAGGACTCCCGGTCGGCCGGTGGCGGCGACGATGACATCGGCCCGTCGGGTGATCGCCGCGAGGTTGCGCGTGGCGGTGTGGCAGATGGTGACCGTCGCGTCCACCCCGCGACTGGTGAGCAGCAGGCTGAGCGGGCGGCCAACCGTCGTCCCGCGTCCGACAATGACCACGCAGGCGCCGCTGAGGTCCACCCCGTGGGCGGTGAGCAGATCGAGGATCCCCCGCGGGGTGCAGGGGACGGGTCCGGTGCGATCGAGCACCAGTCGGCCGAGGTTGACCGGATGCAAGCCGTCGGCGTCCTTGGCCGGCTCGACGGTGAGCAGTGCCGTGAGGGGGTCGACCTGCGATGGCAGCGGCAGCTGGACGATCAGCCCAGCGACCCGGGGATCCTCGTTGAGTGCCGCGATCGCCGCGCAGACCTCGGCGGTGGTCGCCGTTGCCGGCAGGTCGATGCGCACCGACCCGATTCCCACTTCGGCGCAGTCCCGGTGCTTGGCAGCCACATAGATGCGGCTTGCCTCATCCTCGCCGACCAGGATCGTCGCCAGATGCGGCTGCGCCGCACCGGCGTCGACCAGTGCCCTAACGCGCGCGCGCAGGCCCGATCGCAGGTGGGCGGCGCGGGCACGCCCATCGAGGACAGCCGCGGTCATGCGGCGGCTGGGGAGTCCCCTGCGCGCCCGGGCAGCGGGTGCGTCGGATCTCGGCCGGCGAGGTAGCGCATGACCGCGTAGACGGCGGCCGCGATCGGGACGATGACGAGTGCGCCGATGATGCCGGCAACGGCGACCCCGATCGTGACCAGCAGCACGATCGCCAGCGGATGCAGTGAGACGGTCTTGCCGATGATGAGCGGCTGCAGGACATGGCCTTCCAGCTCACCGACCAGCACGATCAGGCCCACGACCAGCAGCGCCGCCCACAACCCCTTCTCGGCGAAGGCGACCAGCGCCGCCGCGGCGGTCGCCAGCGGGGCGCCGATGATGGGAATGAAGGCGCCGATGAACACCAGGACCGCGAGGGCGCCGGCCAGAGGCACTCCGATGAGGTAGAGGCCCACCCCCACCACGATCGCGTCCGTGGCGGCGACGACCAGCAGGCCGCGGGTGTAGCCGCTGAAGGAGCCCCAGGCGATGATCCCGGCATCATTGGCATAGGGGCGGTACCGCGGTGAGACCCAGGACATCGCCCACCCGTACATCCGCTGTGGCTGCAGGAGCAGGAACAGCAGGGCGAATAGACCGGACATCGCGGCGGTGAAGGCATCGAAGATGGTCGCCGCGCGACCGGCCACCGAGGCCAGCAGTGAGCCGGCATGGGTGCCGAGGTACTGACGGAAGTCGACCAGGGTCTGGTGGAGGTCCCCGAACTCCAACCCGAACGGCCGCGTCTGCAGCCAGTCGTTGAGTTCATTGAGTCCCTCACGCAACTTGGACTGCAACTCGGCGGAGTTGCTGAGGAAGCTCTCGATGACGAATGCGAGCATGAGGGCGCCGACGATGATGAACAGCAGCAGGGCGACGATCACCGCCAGTGGCCGCGGCATCACCTTGGCCAGCTGGTTGACCAGGGGCATCAGCCAACCAGCGATGAGGACGGCGAAGAACAGCGCCACGACGAGGGTGGTCACCCGGCCGAGGGCAATGACGCCGACGACGATGATGACGCCGATGGCGATCAGCCGCCATGCATAGCCACCGGCCGTCTTCAGGCCCTCCGGAACCCGGTGCGGGTACTCGGTCACGGCGTGCAGTCTGCCACCCGTGGGGTGGGACGGGCGAGCCGGGCGCGGGGCTCGGCCGGGCGCCGCTCGGCCGGCGTTCCGGGTCAGTGCGAGAAGTGACGCACCCCGGTGAGCAGCAGGGTGATCCCCGCCTCGGCCGCGGCGGCGGCCACCTCGTCATCGCGCACCGATCCACCTGGTGCGACGACCGCGCCCACCCCGGCAGCCGCGAGCACCCGCAGCCCGTCCGGAAAGGGGAAGAACCCATCGGAGGCGGCAACGGCTCCCTGCGCCCGGTCACCCGCCCGGGTGACCGCCAGCTGCGCCGCAGCCACTCGGCTGACCTGCCCCGCCGCGATCGCCACCGTCGCTGTGTCGGCGACCAGGACGATCGCATTCGACCGCGGGGCGCGCACACAGCACCAGGCGAACTCGCAGTCGGCGGCGGTGGCGGCATCGGGTGGACTGCCCGCGGCGATCCGCCAGGTGCCCGGCTCATCGGCGGGCGCCCCCTGATCGGCGACCTGCGCGAGCAGTCCGGCGCTGATGGTGCGGTACTCCAGTCTGCGACCTGGATGGGGTGCCGGCACCTGCAGCACCCGCAGGCTGGGTCGCTCGGCGAGAACGGCGAGCGCCTCGCTGGTGAAGCCCGGGGCGATGATCACCTCGGTGAACACGCTGGTGATGGCTCGGGCCGCCGCAGCGTCGACCTCGCGCGTCGCCGCAACCACCCCGCCGAAGGCGGCATCCGGGTCGCAGGCGAGGGCTCGGGCGTGGGCCTGTGCGAGGGTGTCAGCCACGGCCACCCCGCAGGGGTTGGCATGCTTGATGATCGCGATGCACGCCTGCGCGTGGTCGTAGGCCGCACGGTAGGCGGCATCGGCGTCAAGGTAGTTCGAGTAGGACATCGACTTGCCGGCGCGCAGGGTTGCGGTCGCTACCCCGTGCTCAGGGTCACGCGCGCGCAGCAGCACCGCCGCCTGATGGGGGTTCTCCCCGTAGCGGAGCTCGCCGACGAGTTGGTGGCTGCGGTGGAGGTGGGCGGGCAGCCAGGTGGGCCCCGCCGGCGCAGCCGGCCCCGCAGTGGGCTCCACAGTGGTGAGGTCGGCGAACCAGGTGGCGATGGCCGCGTCATAGGCGGCCGTGTGGGCGAAGGCCGTTGCCGCCCACTGCAAGCGTTGTGCGGCCATCGTCCCACCCGCCTCGAGGGCGGCGATCATCGCCGGGTAGTCCTCCGGTCGGGTGAGGACGGCGACGGCGGCGTGGTTCTTCGCGGCCGCGCGGATCATCGTCGGTCCGCCAACGTCGAGCCGAGCCAAGCACTCGGCTGCCGAGGCACCGCTGGCCACGGCCTCGGCGAAGGGATAGAGGCTGACCACGGCACAGTCGAAGGGCTGGGCGCCGAGCGCGGCGAGGTCGGCACGATGCTCTGGCAGGTCGGGGTCGGCGAGCAGCCCGGCGTGGATGACCGGGTGGAGGGTCTTCACCCGGCCACCGAGCAGTGCTGGCACCCCGGTCAGGTCGGCGACCTCGGTCACCGGCAAGCCGGCTTCGGTGAGGGTCCTGGCTGTGCCACCGCTGGCGATGAGCTCCGCCCCGTGGGCCCGCAGAGCGGTTGCGAGCTCAACCAACCCGGTGGTGTCGGAAACGCTGAGCAGGACGCGCCGGACCGGGCGTCGGGCTGCGGTGGGGTCGTCCGGGGTCGTCGTGGCGTCGGTCACGGTCGACCACTGTGCCATCGCGCGGCGGTGAGGCTCGACGGGGCATCGGCACGCCCGCGCAGCCACTGGTCGGCCGCCATCACGGCCACCGCACCCAGCCCACCAGCGCAGATCAACCCGCTGGCGGCGACCCCGAACGGCAGTGCGGCCACGCCGAGCGGACCGAAGCCCGGGCGCCCGAACTCCCCGCTGAGCAGCCCCGCACCGACCCCGAGGGCGAGCCCGGCACTGGCCGCGATGGCAGCGGTCTCGGCAAGCAGGCGCCCCGGGCTGGTGACAGTCCCGGCCAGCCAGCCGGTGATCGCGATCCCGCTGAGGATCGGCACCCCCAGCAGCACCCACCACCAGCCAGCCGGCGCGCTGGGCAACGCGGCCAGCCACGGCAGGGCGGGCAGCGGGCCAATGACGACGAGGTCCGCGCTGATGAGGGTCTGGGCGCCGACGGTGAATCCCTGGCCGACGGTCAGCGCACTGGCCCACATCGCCATCGCGGGCAGCATCGCAATGGCGAGGACGGCAAGCAGGACGATCCCCAGTGGATCGGGATCGAGCAGGGCCGCCTCCTCGCGGATCGCCCCCGCCTTCAGCGCCGCGGCAGTGAGCACGAGCAGCCCGCCGGCACACCAGATGGTGCCCACCGCAACCGGAAGCATCCGCAGGTGGCGCGCAAGGGCCGGGGAGATTCCGGCAAGCCACTGGTTGACACCGCCCCGCGGTGCAACCCCCCACACCGCACCGATCAGCGCGATCGCCGCCATCGTCACCGCGGCCCCGCCGATGGAGGTGCGCAGGCTGTCGTCCGCAACACTCCAGGCGAGCAGCCCGCCGATCACCGCATAGGTGGCGACCGCCGAGATCACGATGTGCGTGGCACGCAGCGACCTCCCGCCGCCGTTGCGCAGCCGCTGCGGGGCGCCGGCGTTCATCACCCAGCGCGTCGTCCCCCGGATGCTCAGCAGGGAAAGGATGAGCCAGCCGATGAGCGGAACGGTGAAATGGAGCTCCCCGACGGCGATCCCCCGCCCGTGGAGCACCAGATATGCCGCCGAGCCCGTGGTGAGGGCGTCGTCGAGGCTCGCCCCGCCATGGGGTGTCACCGCCCAGACGAGGACCGACACCCCCATGAGGCCGGCAAGGCCGGCGATGGCCGAACTTCCGACCAGGGTGATCGTTGCCGGAATCGGCGCCCCCGGCCGACCCACCCTGCTCGCCACGTCACCATCGTGGCTCGCCGGCGCGGGCCGGGGCACCCGACGCGCCCGACGATCAGCGTCCCGCGTACGCCTCGCGCAGGAGGCGCGCCGTCTCACTGGGCGTTCGTCCAACCCTGACCCCGACTGCCTCGAGGGCCACCTGCTTGGCCTGGGCAGTCCCGCTGCTCCCCGACACGATCGCCCCCGCATGGCCCATCGTCTTGCCCTCCGGTGCGGTGAAGCCGGCAACGTAGCCGACAACCGGCTTGGTCACATGGTCGCGGATGTACCGGGCGGCGCGCTCCTCGGCATCCCCGCCGATCTCACCGATGAGCACGATCGCAGCAACCGCTGGGTCGGCCTCGAAGGCTGCAAGGGCATCGATATGCGTGGTGCCGACGATCGGATCGCCGCCGATGCCGATCGCGGTTGCGAAGCCCAGATCCCGCAACTCGTACATCATCTGGTACGTGAGCGTGCCGGACTTGCTCACCAGCGCGATCGGCCCCTCGCCGGTGATGTCCCATGGGGTGATGCCGGCATTGGACTGCCCGGGGCTGATGATGCCCGGACAGTTCGGGCCGATCAGGCGCGTGCGGCCGGTGGCCTGTGCGTAGGCGTGCACGAAGGCGGCATCGTGAACGGGGATCCCCTCGGTGATGACGACCACCAGTGGCATTGCCGCATCGATCGCCTCGATCACCGCGGCCTTGGCGAACCGCGGCGGGACGAATACCACCGAGGTGTTCGCACCGGTTGCCGCCATCGCCTCGCCGACGGTGCCGAACACCGGCAGCTGCGCGCCATTGATCTCAACGGTCTCACCGCCCTTGCCGGGGGTCACCCCACCGACGATGACGGTGCCACCGGCGGCCATCCGGGTGGCGTGCTTGCGGCCCTCCGACCCGGTGATGCCCTGCACGATGACGCGGGAGTCCGCGGTGAGGAAGACGGCCATGTCATGGATCCTGTTCTGTGCGTGGGGGGCGGGTGGTCAGGCGCATGCTGACGCGGACGACGACAAGCAGGACGGGTGCTCAGGCGCTGGTGGCTGGGCGGGCGTGGTAGGCGAGCTCGGCGGCGCGCGCTGCGGCCGCATCCATCGTCTCGATGAGCTCGACGGTCGGCAGGTTGGCCTCGGCGAGGATCCGCCGGCCGGCGGCGGCATTGTTGCCGTCGAGGCGCACGACGATGGGGCGGGTGACCGGAGTGCCCCGGTCGGCGAGCATCGCCAGCGCTCCGACGATGCCGTCGGCAACCGCATCACAGGCGGTGATGCCACCGAAGACGTTGACTAGCACACAGGTGACATCGGGATCGGACAGCACGATCTCCAGCCCATCGGCCATGACCTTCGCGGATGCCCCACCGCCGATGTCGAGGAAGTTCGCCGGACGCACACCGCCGAACCGCTCCCCCGCGTAGGCCACGACGTCCAGCGTGCTCATCACCAGCCCCGCGCCATTGCCGATCACCCCGACCTCGCCATCGAGCTTGACGTAGTTGAGGTCGCGCTCCGCGGCGGCCTGCTCAAGTGGATCGGTCGCCGTGGGGTCTTCGAACTGCGCGTAATCGGGGTGCCGGAAGAACGCATTGTCATCGAGGGTGACCTTGCCGTCGAGGGCGACGATCCGGTCATCGGGTGTGCGCACCAGCGGATTGACCTCCACCAGCAGGGCATCGCCGGCGGTGAAAACCTGCCACAGCGCGAGCAGCACATCCGCGACCGCCGGTCGCACGGCGACGGGGAAGTCGGCAGCCGCGCAGATCTCCGCGGCCTGTGCGTCGGTCAGGCCGCTGATGGCATCGACCGGCACCCGAACCAGCCGTTCCGGGGTCTCCGCCGCCACCTGCTCGATGTCGATCCCACCGGAGACGCTCGCCATGCACAGCAGTCCCCGCTCAGCGCGGTCGACGAGGAATGAGACGTAGTACTCCTCCGCGATCTGCTCCGCCGGGGTGATGAGGACGCGGTGGACGATGTGCCCGCGGATGTCCAGGCCGAGGATCTCGGACGCCACGGTGTACGCCGCTGCCGGGTCGGCGGCGAGCCGGACCCCGCCCGCCTTGCCGCGGCCGCCGATCTTCACCTGGGCCTTCACCACAACCGGGCAGCCGAAGCGCTCCGCTGCCGCGCGCGCCTCCGCCGGGGTGGTGGCAACCTCGCCGAGCTGTGTCGGAACCCCGTAGTGGGCGAAGAGCTGCTTGGCCTGGTACTCGTACAGGTCCACGGTCGATCGCCTCCGAAGCCGGTCGGGGTGGGGTCATGGCGGTGCAATCAATGTCGCATCAGTGCAACCGCGGGGGTGAATCGGGTGGCTCCGCGGGTTGGTCGTTGGGGCGTGTGCCATCGGAAGGCTGCGCCACACACCTTAGTGGGAGGTCGGCCGCGGGCCGCCGGACGGGGCGGCAGACCGGGGGCGGCCGGGCGGCCGGACGGGGGCGGGTGGGCCCCTGCGCAGGCATGCCGGCGAGCCGTCGGGCATGATGCAGAGGTGCACCCGCTGCTGACCGCCGGCCGCGCCGCGGGTGTGCTCGTCCTGACCGTGGGCCTGAGCGCCGCTGCGGTGCCGGCATTCGCCCAGAGCACGGATCCCCGGCCACGGGACACCGCCGAGGTGGCCCGGTCCGCGGGCCAGTCGCCGCTGCGGCTCGCCAGCGGCACGAGCAACCCCTTCGTCATGGCCGAGCGCTCGCGGCCGAGCACCGTGCTGCCGCCCGTCGGCGACCTCGTGGCATGGCAGCCCGTCCGCGCCGAGCAGGAGGCCCGCGCCCGGCAACTGCGCCAGCGCGTGGCCGCCCAGCGCGGCCGAGTGCGGGCCGAGCGGGCGCGAATCCAGGCGGCGCGCGCGATCGTCCAGGCCGCCCGGATCACCCGACGGCCAGCGACCGGCCCCTACACCGGCTTCTTCGGCGACCGGATCACCCTGCGCGGGTACCGCCCGCATATGGGGCTTGACATCAATGGCAACACCGGGGACCCGATCTACGCCGCGCGCATGGGCACGGTGGTGTGGACGGGCTGGAAGTCCGGCTACGGGTACGTCATCGACATCGACCACCTCTTCGGATACATGACCCGCTACGCGCACCTGTCATCGGTTGGGGTCTCCGTCGGCGAGGACGTCTTTCCGGGCGATGTCATCGGCCGGATGGGATCGACCGGGTTCTCCACCGGCAGCCACCTGCACTTCGAGGTCCACCACTACGGCAAGCCGATCGACCCGCTCGTCTGGTACCGCTGACCCGCCGGTACCGCTGACCCGCTGAGCACATCGCCGGGTCTCACAGTTTCGCAAGCGGGGCGTAGCGCAGCAGCAGCCGCTTGACGCTGCCTTCACCGAAGTCGACGCTCGCCTCACTGCGCTCCCCCGTCCCGCTCACCGCGACCACGCGACCGACTCCGAACCGGTCGTGGGTGACCCGGTCCCCGGCGGCAAGCACGAGGATCGGGGGATCGGTGCGAGCCGCGACCCCCCGCGCCGGCGGGAGCCGAACTGCGTCAGGTGGGGGTGCGGGTGTGGCCGGCCGGCCGCGGAACTCGATGAGCTCGGGGGGGATCTCCTCAAGGAAGCGCGAGGGTGGATTCATCACCGGCGCCCCCCAGGCGTACCGGCCAATCGCCCGGGTCAGGTAGAGGCGCTGCCGCGCCCGGGTCATCCCGACATAGGCCAGCCGTCGCTCCTCCGCGATCTGACCGCCCTGCCGGGCGGCGATCGCGCGCTGATGGGGGAAGACTCCCTCCTCCAGGCCCGTGAGGAAGACGATGGGGAACTCCAGCCCCTTCGCCGTGTGCAGGGTCATGAGGGTGACGACGCCCGCTCCGGTGTCGGGCAGGTCGTCACTGTCGGCGACCAGGGCCACCCGCTCAAGGAAGGCCGCGAGGTCGCCCCCCTCGGCCTGGTGGTACTGCTCGACGACCGAAACCAGCTCGGCGAGGTTCTCCAGCCTCGTCTCATCCTGCGGGTCATCGGATGCGCTGAGGGCTGCCCGGTAGCCGGTGCGGTCGAGCATCGCCGCGACCAGCGCCGGCAGTGGGGTCGGCTCCTCGAGCAGGCTGCGCAGCTCGCCGAGCAGGGTGACGAAGCCGAGCAGGGCGGTCGCCGAGCGCGGGGGCAGACCGGGCACAGCGGTGGCATCCGCGGCGGCGGCGAGCAGGTGCTGGCCGGTGCGGTCCGCGTGTGCGGTGAGTACTGCGATGGCTCGGTCACCGATCCCGCGACGGGGCGTGTTGACCACGCGCGTGAATGCCGCATCGTCGGCGGGGTTGGCGAGCAGCCGCAGGTAGGACAGGGCATCACGAACCTCGCGCCGCTCATAGAACCGCGTCCCCCCCACCACCCGGTACGGCAGGCCACGGCTGAGCAGCGCCTCCTCGAGTGCGCGCGACTGCGCATTCGTGCGGTAGAACACGGCGATGTCATCGAGACTCATGGCCTGCTCCCCACGCAGCAGGCCGATCTCACCGACGATGAAGGCAGCCTCCTCCCGATCGTCGTCTGCGACGTAGCCGACCAGCGGCGCCCCCTCGCCGGCGTCCGTCCATAGGCGCTTTGCGCGTCGGTCGGGGTTGTGGGCGATCACCGCATTCGCCGCGGAGAGGATCCGCTGGCTTGAGCGGTAGTTCTGCTCCAAGGTGATCACCGATGCCCGGGGGAAGTCCCGCTCGAACTGGTCGATATTGCGCATCGTCGCGCCACGGAAGGAGTAGATCGACTGGTCGGCATCGCCGACGACGAAGATCTCCGCCGGGGTGTCAGCGGTGTCGCTGCGCTGCGTGCCCAGGGCGCGGATCAGCGCATACTGCGCGTGGTTGGTGTCCTGGTACTCATCGACGAGGACGTGGCGGAACCGTCCACGCCATGCCCGCGCCACGTCCGGATTGAGTTCGAGGACGGCGACCGCCGCCCCGATCAGGTCATCGAAATCGAACGCGTTCGCCCGGGCGAGGCGGCGCTCATACAGCCGGTAGACCTCGGCGATCATCTCGTCATCGGGGCGGGCGCCGGCGCGCTCGGGCTCCTCATGGAGGGTGCGCGTCCATGAGTCGGCGTCGATGAGGGCGGATTTCGCCGCGCTCACCCGGGCCAGACAGGATCGAGGCGTGGTACGACGCGGGTCGAGGTCAAGCTCGCGGATGATCCCGGTCATCACCCGCAGCGTGTCGTCCGTGTCATAGATGGTGAAACCGGGGGTACGGCCCACCAACTCGGCATGCCGGCGCAGCAGCCGGCCGCACGCAGCATGGAAGGTCGACACCCACATGTGCTCGGCCCCGGGGCCGACGACGGCGGCCACCCGTTCCCGCATCTCACTGGCCGCCTTGTTGGTGAAGGTGATCGCGAGCACCTGCGACGGCCGCACTCCCTCATCGCGCAGCAGTCGCGCAATCCGCCGAGTGAGGACGCGGGTCTTGCCCGATCCCGCCCCGGCCACGACCAAGGCAGGGGAGCCGAGGTGGACGACGGCGCGAAGCTGCGCCTCATTGAGGTCGGCCAGCAGGGCATCGGAGGTCATCGCGTGGCCATTCTCGCGGCCGCCGGGCGGGGTTCCGGCCCGGGGGCGCGGGGGCGCAGTGGCCCGGGGGCGGGCTGGGCGGGGTTCAGGCCCGGGGCGCCCAGGCGACGATTTCGACGATGACGTCGGCGTAGCCCCCACCGAGCCCGACGTGAATGAACCCGTCGGCGCCGACCGGTACCACCGCCTCCATCTGGATCGGGGCGTCAGCGGAGGTGTTCGCCGTCGCCGCGCCCGGCCGCGGGCGGCCCGTTGGCCACACCCGCAACCCGGTGGCGTGGGTGGCAGCGCTGGCGGTGATGCGCACCCGCACCGCGCCAGCAGTGTCGGGTACCGGTCCGCGGGCCCGGGCCTGGACAGTGAGGTGCCGAGCATCCCCGGACCAGCGGGGGCCGCCCAACCGGCAGGGCTGCGCCCCGGGCGTGCCGATCCCGCGCGCGGTGTCGAGGATGCGCACGGGCTCCACGCTCGTCCACGCCTCCGTCGCCGGAGGCGGCTCCCCTCGTCCGACGATCGGCTCTGCCAGGCAGGGAGCCATGGTTCGCGCCGCACCGGTCCAGAACGATGTGAGCCCCGCCCCGCCCTCCCATGACAGGGAGATGTGCAGGTGGTCACGGTGGCAGTCGGTGTTGTAGCGCGCGGCGCGCCGCGCCGGGTCGGTCAGGCAGGTGCGCAGTTCGGCCCAGCCACGTCCCTGGTCGTAGGCCCGCCAGATCCGGTCATCCCAGAGCAGGTACATGACGCCCAGTCGACGCGCGTTCGCCGCCGGCTGGCCATCGGCTCCCGGCATGGTCAGCCACTCGAGAAAGTGCAGCACCTGTCGGTTCTGCTCCGGATCATTGCGGTTGCGCATCCAGTCGAGGGCGCGGCCCTCCTTGTGCTCACTCTGCCCACCGACCGAGCAGCCGCGGGGGATCCACATGGTCGCCGGACCATAGGTGCGCAGGATGAGGTCACGCAGTGCGGCCGTCCCGCGCTTCGCCACCGGGGTGCACTCCTGCTGGCCCTGCAGCTCGGCGGCGAGGTCGGTCTCGGGGGGCAGGGCGACGACGGGCACGGGGGCCGTTCCCGGCACCGGCCGCGGGATCGGGAACGGCCAGTCCATGACCGGTCCCGTCGGAGGCACGGGCGCCGGCGTCGGCGGACCCGGCTCGGGCAGCTCCGGCTCCGCCGGGACGATCCCGGGATCCCCGGGGGCTGGGGCCTCCGGCGCGGGGGCCTCCGGCGCGGGTAGGACGGGCGCCGGGGCCGGAACCGGCTCGGGAGGGGCACTGGGGGCAACACCGGGGGGGAGGTCAGCGGCGGTTCGATACCCAAGCGACTGCCAAGTCTTGGCATTGACCAGGCCCGAGACCGGCAGCCGGGACCGCGCCTGATGCGTCCGGACCGCACGTTCGGTGAGTGGTCCGAACAGCCCGCTGCGGGGGGTCACACCCAGTCGTGACTGGACCAGACGCACACCCGGACCCCGATCACCGGTGCGCAGGACGGGGAAGCGCACCCGGGGGGCGGGTGCCGCGGCGGCCGGGGCAGCCGGGGCCGGCGCCCCGGGAGCGGGGGCAGCCGGGGCCGGCGCCGCGGGGGCGACCCCGGAGGCGTGGGCACCGACCAGCCAGGTCAGCTTGCGTGCCGATCCAACATCCATCGCCGCCCACGTCCGCGCATCGACGACACCCGTCGCTGGCAGTCCGCGCTTGACCTGCAGGCGCTTGACCGCCTGCTTGGTGGCGAGATCGAATCGCCACTCGGGCTGCGACACCCCCAGCCGCTTCTGGACGATGAATACTGCATGGCCGACCATCCCCCGCTTGAGCACAGGCAGCCGGGTGAACGTCGGCGGGGTCGCCGAGACGATGGAGGCGGCCTGTCCCGGCTCCGCGGCCCGAACCGCCGGGGCGGCAGCCGGGGCCTGGGTGCCCGGAGCGGCGGGGGCGGCAGCCCAGCCCGGCGCCGGCAGCGCGATCAGCACGGCGGCGACCACCGCGCCGATGCCCACACCCGTCCGCACCCGCACCGCCGACCCTCCCTCCCGATCGCATCGAGGCCAATTGAGGCCAGTGAGACGCAAGGGTTCCAAGATGCCACAGGTGCGAACGAGGTGGCTGTGTCGACATGGCGACCCGCGGACACTCGTCCGCATAGACTCCCCTCGTGCCAGGGCCGACACTGCAGGCCCATGATCGGCCGCCCCTCGCGGCGCCCGCGCGCGTCCTCGTCGTCACCGCTCATCCCGATGACGTCGACTTCGGCGCCGCCGGCACCATCGCCGCCCTCACCGCTGCCGGGGTGTCGGTTTCCTACGTCATCGTGACCGACGGCCACCAAGGGGGCGAGGATCCGTCGCTGAGCCGGGAGCAGATGCGCCAACTGCGCCGCGAGGAGCAGGTTCATGCGGCCGCGCTCGTCGGCGTGACCGATGTCCGCTTCCTCGGCGAGGACGATGGATCGGTGATGCCCACCCTTGACCTGCGCGCACGCCTGGTGGGGGAGATCCGCCGAGCCCGTCCGGATGTGCTCATCACCCAATCCCCCCAGCGGAACTGGTCTCGCATCCAGGCCTCCCACCCGGACCACCTTGCCGTCGGCGAGTCAGCCGTGCAGGCGGTCTACCCGGACGCGCGCAACCAGTTCGCCTTTCCGCACCTGCTCGATGAGGGGCTCGCCCCCCATGCGGTGGGGCAGGTCTGGTTGATGGCCCACCCGGAGCCGACGATCGCCATCGACGTCACCGAGACGTATCCGCTGAAGCTCGCCGCCCTCACCGCTCACACATCGCAGACGGCGCACGTGCCGGACCTCGGGGACCGGGTGCGCGGATGGCTCGCGGCGAACGCCGCCCTTGCCGGCATGCCCCCCGGCCGACTGGCCGAGGCCTTCTTCATCGCCGACACGGCCTGATCTCCAGCCCCGCCAACGCGCCCCCGCCGCCTACCAGCCACCCGCGCTCCAGCCGCCTACCAGAACACCGCGAGGATCACGTTGACGATTGAGAGCACCCCGATCGTCAGGAACGCCACGCCTGGCAGCGGGGCACCCGCCTTCGCACGGCGTCGTCCGAGGAACACCAACACCGCGATGACCAGCGTGAGGAGCAGCTTCACCCCGACCTTGGCGTGATCGACCGGTCCATCGTCGAGCACCGTCTCGGCAAGGCCCACCAGGATGATCCCGGTCACCAGTTGGGTGAGCACCCCATGCCACATCGCATTCGACACCGCCCGCGGCCGGGTGCGAACAGCGACGAGCCAGCCGCCGATGAGAGCGGCCAGCCCGAGGAAGTGCAGGACGAGCACGACGTTGTCCAACCCCTGCCACAGCATCGTCATGGGGGCACGCTACTCCCACTCGATGGTGCCCGGCGGCTTGCTGGTCAGGTCCAGCACGACGCGCGTCACCCCGGGCACCTCATTGGTGATGCGTGCGGAGATCCGCGCAAGCAGGTCCGTCGGCAGCCTCGCCCAGTCGGCGGTCATCGCGTCCTCACTGGTTACCGGACGGAGCACCACCGGATGGCCGTAGGTGCGACCATCCCCCTGCACCCCGACACTGCGCACATCGGCGAGCAGCACAACCGGCATCTGCCAGACCTCACCCGTGGCGCCGGCCGCGCTGAGCTCGGCCCGGGCGATCGCGTCGGCGGCGCGCACCGTGGCCAGCCGGTCCGCGTCTACCGCCCCGATGATGCGGATGGCCAGTCCTGGTCCCGGGAAGGGGTGTCGGTCGATGATCGTCGCCGGCAGTCCCAGGGCGCGACCGACCTCGCGTACCTCGTCCTTGAACAGCCGTCGCAGCGGCTCCACGAGGGTGAAGCGCAGGTCGTCCGGCAGGCCCCCGACATTGTGGTGGCTCTTGATGGTCGCGGTCCCCGCCCCTCCCCCGGACTCCACGACATCCGGGTAGAGGGTGCCCTGGACGAGGTGGTCGATGCGTTCCCCGCGCGCACAATCCGCCGCGGCCTGCTCGAACACCCGGATGAACTGCCGTCCGATGATCCGACGCTTCTGCTCCGGTTCGACCACGCCGGCCAGTGCACTCAAGAAGCGCTCACGGGCATCGACAACGATCAGCCGCAGGCCCAGGCCCTCCGCGATCGCGCTCTCCACCTGCTCGCGTTCCCCCTCCCGCAGCAGACCGTGATCCACCATGACGCAGGTGAGCCGATCCCCGATCGCGCGGTGCACCAGCACCGCCGCAACGGCGGAGTCGACCCCGCCCGAGAGGGCGCACAGCGCCCGCCCCTCCCCCACCTGGGCCGCGACCCCGGCAATGGCCTCCTCGGCGATGCTTGCCGTGACCCAGGTCGGGGGAAGGCCCGCGAGATCCCTCAGGAACGCGGTGAGGATGCGCGAGCCCTCCGGGGTGTGGACGACCTCGGGGTGGAACTGCACCCCGGCGAGCCGGCGCACGGGATCCTCGAAGGCCGCGACGGGCGTGCTGAACGTGCGGGCGGTCACGTGGACTCCGGGTGGGGGGTTGACGACCGCATCGGCGTGGCTCATCCACACCTGCGTCCGCGCGGGCACCCCGGCGAGGAGCCGGCTTGAATCCGCGACCCGCTCAAGGGTCGTCGCCCCGTACTCCCCGGCCGCCGTGCGTGCAACCTCACCGCCGAGAGCCTGCGCCAGGCACTGGAAGCCGTAGCAGATGCCCAGCAGCGGAATGCCCGCCTCGATCAGCGCCGGGTCCAGGCGCGGAGCGCCCGGTGAGTAGACGCTCGCCGGGCCACCCGAGAGGATCAGGGCAGCCGGCTCCCGGGCCAGGATCTGCGCTGCTGGAACAGTATGACCCACGATCTCGGAGTAGCAGCCGGCCTCCCGCACCCGCCGGGCGATGACCTGCGCGTACTGGGCGCCGAAGTCGACCACGAGGACCAGTGCATGCCCATCGCCCATGGTTGCGTCAGCGTAGCCCGGCGCCCTGGCGGCCGGTGCGGTGGACGGTGCGGCTCAGGCCGGTCAGGGCTGGTGCGACGGCGGCAGTGTGCCGGACGCGCTGTGCAGGCGGGCGGCAGCCTCGGCGAGCGCATCGGCGGGCCCACTGAGCGAGACGCGGATGAACCCTGCACCGTCCGGGCCGAAGGCACGCCCCGCCGTGACGAGCACCCCCAGGTCGGCAAGGCGCTGCTGGGCGGCGTCGCCATCCCGGCAGGCAAGCCACAGGAACATGCCCACGCCGCCGGCATCGGCGAACCCGGCGCCTTCGAATGCCGGCAGTGCGATCGCTCGCTGGGCCCGGTGGTGGGCGCGCATCAGCGCCGGGGTCGTGTCATCGGCGAGCGCGGCGGCGGCGGCAACCATGGCGGGGGCGCTCGTGAGCAGGCCCAATGCCCGGCGCCGGGTCACCAGCGCCGACGCCGTGGCGGGGTCGGTGATGGCGTAGCCGACCCGCAGCGCGGCAAGGCCGTTGCGCTTGGACACCGAGTACAGGCCGAGGGTGCGGATGGGCCCGTACTCCGGATCCTCGGGTGTGGCCTGGGTGAGCGCAAACCCAGAGGGGGCGCACCCGAGGACGCTGTGCTCCCCGTCGGCGATCTCAAGGTATGTCTCGTCAAAGGCGATCAGCGGCCGACTCGGGGTGTGGCCGAGGGCGGCGATGGCGTGCAGGTCCGCGGGCGGCAGGATGCGGCAGGTGGGGTTCGCCGGCGAGGCCACCCAGATGACGGCAATGGGGTGCTCGACGCACAGCTGGGCGAGGTGGGCCGGGTCGCGGTAGCGCACCACCGGTGCTCCCACCGCCGCAGCCCCCTCGGCATAGGTCGGGTAGGCAAGGTGCGGGATCGCCACGACATCGCGCGGGCCGCAGCCGAGCAGCCACGGCAGGGTGCCGACGGCCTCCTTCGCCCCCGCGACGGGCACCACCCGGTCGGCGGTGATGTCGCGGCCGAGGACACGTGAACTCCACTGGCACACGGCATCGGTGAACACCGGCAGTCCGGCCGCTGGCGGGTACCCGACCGGCCAGTCGCCGGCGGCGAGCGCGGCACGCACCTGCGGGGAGGCGGCGGCAGCGGGGCTGCCGAGGCGCAGGTCGATCGGGACGGTCATCGGTCGAACCGCCAGCCCCATAGGGTGACCTCTCGATCCCGGGCGGCACCCGCAGGCCCGCCAGCACCCGCAGGCCCGCCAGCGCCCGCAGGCCCGCCAGCACCCGCATCCTCGATGTGCGCGATCGCCACCGAGCCCGGACCCTGCGCGCGCAGCCACCCCAGGCAGTCCGCCGGCTGTCCCCGGAACACCGGCGTTGCGGGTTCGCACCACCGCTGCCGGCGGGCATCCCGACGCCGGCGGGCCGCGCCGGCCTGCGTGAACAGCCCGGCGAAGGCAGCCCCGTCCACCTCATCGAGGGTGCGCTCCACGCGGTCGAGACTCTCCCGGAAGGCGGCGACCCACGCTCGCACGGCGGCCCTGTTGTGCCAGAGCAGATCGGCGGTTCGCTGCCCCGGCGAGGTCGATACCCGGGTGAAGTCGTCGAAGGAGGATGCGCCGAGGACGAGGGCGAGATCGTCCTCCGCGCGGGTGAGGGTGTCACCGTAGGCGGCCGTGAGCACATGCGGTAGGTGGCTGACGAGGCCCACCGCCTCATCGTGGGCCTGCGCGCCCACGGGGATGACCCGCGCGCCCAGCCCGGTGACCAGCCCCGCCACGTCGAGCCAGTCCTGCGGCACCAGCGCGGGATCGTCGACAACAAGCGCCCACGGCGCACCCGTGAACATGTCGGACCGGGCACTGGTCCACCCGGACCCCTCCGTCCCCGCCATCGGGTGCCCGCCCACATGACGCAGCCGCGGGTGGGCGGCGGCCGCGAGCGCACCGGTCACCGAGCAGGCGTCGGTGACGAGTGCCGTGCACCCGGGTGGGGGGTCGGCAAGCCAGGCCAGCGCTGCCGGGGTGGGCAGGGCCAGGACGAGCACATCGCAGGTGAGCAGATCAGCCGGGTCGGCGACATCAACCCCCGCTGCGATGAGCAGGCTGCGGGTTGCGGGATCGGCGTCCCAGGCCGAGGCCGTCACATGGGGGAGGGCACGCAGGCCCAGCAGGATCGAACCGCCGACCTGACCGGTGCCGAGGACGCCGACGCGCATCAGCGGACGACGGTGGTGGCCTCAGCGACGAGTCGGGCCACCCAGTCGGTGAGCACATCCGCGGTGACACTGCCCGGCGGCGTGGACTCCCCCACCCGCGCCGCGCTGATCGCGGGGTTCTCCGGGTAGCACCCCAGGATCTTCACCGCCGCCCCGATCCCGCCAACATCGATGAGCGCGGACTGCAGGGTCGGGTCGGCGATATGCCCGCGCGCACTGATGAGGAAGCAGTACTCGCCCAGCCGGGTCTTCAGCGGGCGACTGCTGATGGCATTGAGGCCGATATCGCGGCTGGCGAAGCAGGCCAGCAACTCGGCGAGCAGGCCATTGCGATCCGCGACCGGGGTCACGACCACCGTCGTCTTGTCGTGACCGGTGGGGGCGGACAGCCGGCGGCTGATGAGCGCCATCCGCGTCTTGGCCCCGCTGAAATCCTCCAGCCGGGTCTGCTTCACCCGCAACCCGAAGGCTTCCGCACCCTTCGACGAGGCAAGGGCGGCCAGACCCACCTCACCGCGCTCCGCGACGAGCCGGCAGGCATCGGCAGTGGACGCGGTGAAGTCGACGCTCGCACCGCTGGCGCGCAGGAACTCCTTGCACTGCGCGGCCGCATGGGAGTGGGTGAGGATCCGCGTGACCGGCGCATTTGCCGCGGCATGCGGCACGGCGAGGACGAAGGAGACCGGGACGACCACCTCTTCATTGATGAAGCACTGGGCGGAGCGAAAGATCAACTCGTCGAGGGTGCCCGCAACATCGCCCTCAACGCTGCTCTCCAGCGGGACCATGCCCGCGGCCGCCTGCCCGCTCTCCACCGCGAAGACGATGTCGGCAACCTCACGCTCGGGCCGGAGGGGACCCGTCCACGGGACGGTCATCAGGTCGACCGCGGCATGGGTGAAGGTGCCGGGAGGACCGAGGTAGAGCAGCGTGTCGGGGGACTCGGCGGTCACCGCCCCCGCCTCACTCGTCGTGCTGACGCGGTGCGAGGGCGGCAACCATGGGGGCGTCGGCGTCGATCATCCCGAGCTTGCCGGCCCCGCCGGGTGAGCCGATGGTCTCGAAGAACACCGCATTGGCCTCGGTGAAGCCCCGCCAGGCCTCTGGCACATCGTCCTCGTAGTAGATCGCCTCCACCGGGCACACCGGCTCACAGGCACCGCAGTCAACGCACTCATCGGGCTGGATGTAGAGCATGCGACCGCCCTCATAGATGCAGTCGACCGGGCACTCCTCGATACAGGACTTGTCCTTGAGGTCCACACAGGGATCGGCAATGACGTAGGTCAACGCGGCATCCTTTCAATTCCAGGCGCAGTACCCGGCGCACTTTCCGGCGCACTTTCCGGCGCATTGCCGACGGCCATGGCAGGCGCATGGCCGAGGGAAACCCCGGGCGGATTGCATGGGCAGCGGTAGGTTCGGTGGGCTTTGGTGGGCACAGTCTGCCACGGGCGGCCGTGCCGGGGCGGCACGGCCGGGGATGATTCACGGATGGTTGTCGGACGCATCCGCATCACCCCCGCCGACGTCGGACGCCGGGTGAGCGTGCGCTCCCGCCTGCCGTCGGACGATGCCGATCAGCCCGGGCCCGGCGCAACCGATGCCCTCGGCACCCTCACGGCGTGGCCGGCTCCCGGCGCCCTCATCATCGCCCGGGACCGGCGCGGCGACTGTGTCAGCATCGACACCGGGCGGGTCATCGCCGCGAAGGTCGTCCCACCCGATACCGCCGTCGTGACATGGCAGGAGCGCGCCGACTCCGCCTGGGGCAGTGCGGCCCGACTCACCTTCGGCGACTGGCTCGCCCATTGGCAGCCTGGACCGGATGTCCGCGACCGAGGCATCCGCGCCGGGTCCGATCCCCGAGTGCCAGCCCGCACGGCGATCGAGCAGTCGCTGGCGTTTCTTGCCGGGCAGGCTGATGCGGCCCGCGCCGCAGCCGGGCAGGCTGATGCAACCGCGCCCGGGCCCGTCAGCGGGCCGTTACTGCGCGCCCCCCTGCCGTGCGTCCACGACCCCGTCCTGCGGGAGCTCGGCTGGCGGCCCGGTCGCACGATCCTCTTCTTCACCCGCGGGCTGTCGACCCCGGCCGAGTCTGCCGCGCGCACGGACGCGCCTGCGGCGGGCTCACTCCGCGCCAGCGCGCGACGTGCGGATCCAACGGAGGACGACCGCGCCTGCACCCTGACAGCGGACGGGGGCAGCATCCACATCACCCGAGTCGACGACGCCGCGCTGGTCACGGGTCTGCACGTCGCTGAGGCCGCCCGGCGGCGGGGGATCGGGCGAACGCTGACCGAGCGGGCCTGTGCGTGGGCCGCCGCCCGAGGGGTGCGGGAGGTCGGCCTGCAGGTGCTGGCAGACAATGAGCCGGCGTGCGCGCTCTACGTCGCACTGGGGTTCACCGTCCACCACCGCTACCACTACTGGCATCCGCCGGCGCCCGGACCCGCGTACGCTGCCTCGCCATGAGCCCGGCCCCGATCGCGCTCTACGACACGCTCGCACGGGCGGTCGTCCCCGTCACCCCCGACCCATCGAGCCTCGGCTCACCCGTCTTCACCATCTACGCCTGCGGGCCTACGGTCTACCGCGATGCCCATGTGGGCAATCTGCGCACCTTCCTCACCACCGACCTGATCGTGCGGACGGCGATCGATGCGGGATGGACCACGCGGGTCGTCCAGAACATCACCGACGTGGGTCACATGGTCGACGATCGCGGCCTTGGGGATGCCGGCGGGGCTGCGGACGGGGCCGGGTTCGGCGACGTCGATGAGGGCCAGGCCGGTGAGGCCGACCGCCTGCTCAGTGAGGCTGCCGCGCGGGGGGAGCCGGCGCTGCAGATCGCCCGCCGGTTCGAGCAGCGCTTCCACGATGACCTCGCCGCCCTCGGCATCCGTCCCGCAGCCGCCTACCCTCGCGCCAGTGAGTCGATCCCGCTGATGATCGACCTCATCGCCACCCTGCTCGGCAGCGGTCACGCCTACCGCTGCGCCGGCGGTGTCTTCTTCGACGCCCGCAGCGTCGCGGACTACGGGCGACTAAGCGGGAACCGCCTGGCGGACCTGCGTCCGGGGCACCGGATGAGTGCGGCGGTCGACCCGCATAAGCGCTTCCACGCCGACTGGGCGTTGTGGAAGCTCGCCGGCGACACCCGCACCCAGCTGACATGGGACACCCCGTGGGGCCGGGGCTATCCGGGCTGGCACATTGAATGCTCGGCGATGAGCCTGCACCACCTCGGACCGCGCATCGACCTGCACACCGGTGGTATCGACCTGCGCTTCCCCCACCATGAGGATGAACGGGCGCAGAGCAATGCGGCAGCCGGGTGCGAGGTTGTCGGCCACTGGGTGCACGGTGAGCACCTGCTGTTCGAGGGCCGCAAGATGAGCAAGTCCGCCGGCAACGTTGTGCTGCTCTCCCAGGTCACTGCCAGCGGGATCGATCCACGCGCCGTGCGGCTGGCCCTGATGGAGCACCGCTACCGCCAGCAGATGGATCTCACCTGGGCTGACCTGCGGGCAGCCGATGCCACACTGCGCCGCTGGCGCACCCGCATCGCCGAGTGGACAACCGAGCCGATCGCACCAGTGCATGCGGCGACGTTGGCGGGTGTGCGCGCCGCGATGCGCGAGGACCTCGACGTGCCGCGAGCGCTGCGCACCCTGCGCGGACTGGAACGCGATGATCGGGTCGTACCGGCTGTGCGGGCGGCAACGTTCCTCACCGCCGATGCCCTGCTCGGACTGGACCTCGGCGCCGGAGTGGGCGCCGGCCATGACCCCACGCCCGAACTGCCGGCTGCGGTCACCGCGCTGCTGACCGCCCGGGCCACCGCTCGCGCGCAACGGCAATGGCCGCTGGCCGACTCCCTGCGAGCACAACTCGCCGCTGCCGGGTTCGATGTCGTCGACACCCCCGACGGCCAGACGGTGACACCCCGTCGCGGCTGACCTGCCCCGGCTCGCTGTGGCCGAACCGGTCAGGCGGAACCGGCTCGGGGCGGCAGCGCGACCAGGAACCCGCCGAGCAGCACCCCGGCGGTGAGGTAGGCGTAGGTCTGCCAGCCATCAGCGAGGATCAGGTCACCGTCCGGTGTGGGCAGGGCGAGGGCGATGCTGGCGATCCCCCATCCGATTAGGACGAGTACGCCGGCGAGCCGGGTCCGCAGCAGCCGCACCGGCAGCCGCACGGCAAGGGCGACCACGACGATCGACAGCACCAGCCCCCACGGCAGGGGCACCGGCCCGATCCGAACGATGGCCTGCGGGTAGAAGCCCATGACGAGGCCCAGCAGGAATCCGCCGGGCATGAGCAGCAGCAGCAGGATCAGCCGTCCGGCCGTGGGGCCGGCCGTGGGCTCAGCGGTGGGGACGCTCACGGGTGGCCACCGCTCGGCGCCCCCGCCGGCTCACCAATCCCAGCGAACAGGTCCGTCTCCCACTGCAGCGGATGGCCGGGGTCCGCCACCGCCACCCCGCCGGCAAGCCGGTAGAACTCCCGACCGAGCACGTGCGGTCCAAGCAACTCGGCGAGAGCGAAGAAGGGACCGTCGTCACTGACCTGCGTCCGGTGAGCGCGCAGAGCCGCGAGCTTGCGCTCGGCCTGGTCTCCTGCGTCGATGACAGTGGTGACGGCGTCATCTTCGACGATGAACGGCAAGTCCTCCACTCGGTCCACCCCGAACAGGCGGGTGCCGCCGGCGTCGACGAGGGCGCGCATTCCCTGCTCGACGTAACTGCGCGGCAGCGCGGACCAGTAGATCTTCGACACCGTCCACGCCGGCCCGAGGTCGGGCCGATGGGACGGGACGGCCGCGAGAGCCGCGGCGTAGTGCGCGACGCGGTTGGCCTGGATGTGATCGGGATGCCCGTAGCCGCCCCGCGGGTCATAGGTGACCATCACCTGTGGCCGCACCTCGCGGATCACCACCACGAGATCATCAGCAGCGGCGAGCAGGTCAGCCTGTGCGAAGGAGCGGGGGTCGCCATTCGCGGGCGTGCCGGCCATGCCGGAGTCCCGGTAGCGGCCGACCCCGCCAAGGTAGCGGTGATCGCTGACGCCGAGGATCGCGAGAGCGTCGGCGAGCTCGCCCTGGCGGTGCTCACCGAGTCGATCGGTCCGGTCGGCCGCGAGGTGGGCGAGATCCTCGACGAGGACCTCCCCCAGTTCACCCGCGGTGCACGTCACGACGGTGACCCCGACTCCGGCATCGACATAGTGGGCGAGGGTCGATCCGGTACCGACGGCTTCATCATCCGGGTGGGCATGGACGGCGAGCAGCCGACGATCGGGCACCCGTTCAGCGTAGGCGGTGCGAGACTGCGCGATGTGAGTCCAGCCGACCGGATGCCCCACCCGGCGATGCGGTCGCATGTCGATGAGTGAGGCCGCTCTCGCCGCGGCGCTGGCCGCCGGCGACATACCGCGCGCATCCGCCCTCACCGCGCGGTTCAGCCGCGGCCGACCGCGGTCGTTCACCGCGTCGAGCACCGGGGAGCGGGTGGCATTCCTGCGGGCACGGTCAGCCGCGGTGCCCACGCAGGTGCTCCACGCCTGCGACCTGGACTGCGCGATGCCCGTGCCACAGGTGTGGGTGGATCCCGATGGGCTGCCGGCTGGCGGTGAGCTGCCAGCGGCCGAGGCCGCCCGCCGGGAGCGCCAGCGCGAGTCCGGCGCGGGCATCGTCGCGTTCAGCACCGACGATGCGATGACGGTGGCAGCCTTCGCTGTTGCCGGGGTGGTGTGGGTGGCCCATTGGCCCGCATCGCGTGAACGTGGGGGTGGTCGGCCGATGGCGCCCCTGCGGATGGCGGAGTCGGGCGTGGACCCCCGCGTCTCCCCGGACGGCCGGTTCCTCGCCTGGGTGGCCGAGGGATCGGTATGGGGAGCGCCGATACCCCAGCCGGGCGAACCCCTCCCGGCTGCCCGGCGGCTCATCGGTCACCAGCCCGAGCTGCCCGACACACACCGGCAAGGCGCGGGAGGGTCGGCCGCCCCCGGCGAGGCCACCGTCACCTACGGTTTGGCGGACTTCATCGCCGCCGAGGAGTTCTCGCGACTGCGGGGCCTGTGGTGGGCGCCGGACAGTTCCGCCCTCCTCGCCGCGGGTGTCGACTCCGCCGGGGTTGAGATCGCGTGGCTCGCCGATCCGGCGGCGCCGCAGGTGCGCCCCCGGGAGCACCGCTATCCGCGGGCCGGCACTGCGAACGCCCGCGTCTGGCTGGTGAGCGCGGACCTTGTGGACGGTCGGCTCCACCGACTCGACCTGCCCAACCACCCCGCGGGGGACCCGTCCGCCGACCCGGCGCCCGAGGACCGCCCGGCGGAGTACCTCATCGACGCCGGCTGGATCGACCCCGGCCGGATCGTCGCCACCACCCTCACCCGCGACCAGCGCGACCTGCGCACATGGTGCTGGGATCTGGACTCCCCCACCCTCGAACCGCGCTGCCTGCACCATGAGCACACCACCCCCTGGGTGACGGTGATGCCCGGCCTGCCGCACGTCCTGGCCGATGGGCGAGTGGTCCACCTCTGGGACGATCGCCTGACCAACACGCGACGCCTCGCCGTCGGCGGCATCCCTCTCACCCAGCCGGGCCAGACGGTGACAGCGGTCAGCATCACCGGCGATTCGGCGTTGGTGAGCCTCCATGACGGACCACCTTCGGGTGCGACGGCCCTGGGCACGCGGCTGCTGCGCATCAGCCTGCGCGGCGACCCCGCCGACACCCCGGCGGTGGACCTCACCCCCCGCGGCGGCCCGGCGGTGGACGTGGCCGCCGCCAGCGGCGGCGGCACCCTCATCGTCGCCAGCATCGCCCTCGGCGAGACCCAGCCGGTGGTTGCGGTCCACTCGCGTGAGCGCAGCCTCACCCTGGGCAGCGTGGCGGTGCGCCCCCCGGCGCCGCGGTTGACTGTGCTCGACATCCCGGGCACCCGCCCCGCGATCGTCTGCTGGCCGTCATCCCCCAGCCCGGGCCCGTCGCCGGTGATCTGCGCACCGTACGGCGGCCCGCATGCCCGTCGGGTCATCGCCACCGGGGGTGCCTACGTCCTCGACCAGTGGCTTGCCGATGCCGGGTTCATCGTGCTGATCGCGGACGGTCCGGGCACGCCCGGCACCCTCAGTGACGAGTGGGCGGTCAACGGTGACCTGCTCGGGCCGCCGGTGGCCGGACAGGTCCGGGCACTGGACGCCCTGGCCGCGGCGTATCCGGACGAGGTCGACGGCAGCCGGGTTGGCATACATGGGTGGTCCTTCGGCGGCTACCTTGCCGCGGGGGCGGTGCTGACGCGGCCGGACAGGTTTCACGCCGCCGTCGCGGGGGCGCCGGTGGCCGACTGGCGGCTGTACGACACCGGCTACTCCGAGCGCTACCTCGGCCATCCGGAGCACCACGCCGCCGCATATGACGGCAGCTCGCTCATCACAGCCGCGACGGTGGCGGCGCGCGCCGAGATCCTCCCCGGGCCACTGCTGCTCATCCACGGCCTCGCCGATGACAACGTCCTCGCCGCGCACACCCTTCGGCTGTCGGCGGCGCTGCTGGCAGGGGGTCTGCGCCATGAGGTCCTGCCGCTGCCGGGGGTGAGCCATATGACGGGGGGGGCGTCGATCGCCGAAACCCTCGAGCGGGTGACGAGGGACTTCTTCATCCGCGCGCTGGGGTAGGCCGCCGGGCTGCGGGCCGCCTGCGCGCCGCCGGGCTGCGGGCCGCCTGCGCGCCGCCGGGCACTCGGACCGCTCAGGAGCGCTGTCCGGAGCGCGAACGCGCCCGAGCGCGTTCATGCGGATCGAGCACCGTCTTGCGCAGGCGAATGGCCGCGGGGGTGACCTCGACGCACTCATCGTCATTGATCTGCTCGAGAGCCTGCTCAAGGGACAGCAGGCGGGCCGGGATGAGACGCTCGAGCTCCTCGGCGGTTGAGGAGCGGATGTTGGTCACCTTGCGCTCCTTGGTGGGATTGACGTCCATGTCATCGGAGCGCGAGTTCTCGCCCACGATCATCCCCTGGTACACCTGCGCGCCGGGTGAGACGAACAGGGTGCCCCGCTCCTGCAGGCTGAAGCACGCGTAGCCGGTGACGGCACCGGTGCGGTCCGCGACCAGGGCGCCGTTGGGACGGGCGCGGATCGGCCCATGCCACGGCTCATAGCGGTCGAAAACGTGATGGGCGAGGGCGGTCCCGCGGGTCTCGGTCAGCAGCTCCGTGCGCATGCCGATGAGGCCACGGGCGGGCACGCGGTACTCCATCCGCACCCAGCCGGAGCCATGGTTGACCATCTGCTCCAGGCGCGCCTTGCGCGTGCCGAGCACCTGGGTGACCGCCCCGAGGAACTCCTCGGGTACGTCGATGGTGAGCCGCTCAACGGGCTCATGGACCGCCCCGTCGACGGTGCGGGTGACGACCACCGGCTTGCCGATGGTGAGTTCGAAACCCTCCCGGCGCATGATCTCCACCAGCACCGCCAACTGCAGTTCCCCCCGGCCCTGCACCTGCCAGGTGTCGGGGCGCTCGGTGGGCAGCACCCGCAAGGACACATTTCCGATCAGCTCGGCGTCGAGCCGGTTCTTGAGCAGCCGAGCGGTCAGTCGAGTACCCGACTGGCCGGCCAGGGGTGATGTGTTCACCCCGAAGGTCATGGCGATGCTCGGCTCGTCGACGGTGATCGGGGGAAGTGGACGGGGGTCATCACGGTCGGCGAGGGTGTCCCCGATGGAGACCTCGGGAATGCCGGCGACGGCGATCAGGTCACCTGGTCCAGCCTGCGTCACACTCACCCGCTCCAAGGCCTGCGTCATGAGCAGCTCGGCAACCTTCACCTGCTCGGCACGGCCATCGGCGCGCAGCCAGGCCACCTGCTGTCCGCGGTTGATGTACCCGGCGTACACCCGGCAGATCGCGAGCCGGCCAAGGTAGGCGGAGGCATCGAGGTTGGTGACATGCGCCTGCAGGGGCGCGGCGGGGTCGTAGCGGGGGGCCGGCACCTGTGCGAGCAGGGTGGTGAAGAGCGGGCCGAGGTCGGGGCTATCGGGCATCTCACCGTCCGCGGGGGCGGTCAGCGATGCGCGACCGGCGCGCGCCGAGGCGTAGACCACTGGCAGGTCGAGGACATCCAGGCTGCCGGTGTCAGCGACGAGGTCGAGCAGCAGGTCGAAGGTCTCCTCCACCACGGCACTGATGCGGGCATCGGCACGGTCGGTCTTGTTCACCACGAGGATCACCGGCAACCGCTTGGCCAGTGCCTTGCGCAGCACGAAGCGGGTCTGCGGCAGCGGGCCCTCACTGGCATCCACCAGCAGCACCGCCCCATCGACCATCTCGAGGGCTCGTTCCACCTCACCGCCGAAGTCGGCGTGACCGGGGGTATCGACGATGTTGATGGTGGTGACGGTGCCATCGGGTCCGATATGGGGGACCGCGGTGTTCTTGGCGAGGATCGTGATGCCCTTCTCGCGTTCAAGGTCCATCGAGTCCATCACCCGCTCGGCGACATCCTGATTGGAACGGAACGCCCCGGACTGCCACAGCATCGCATCGACCAGCGTCGTCTTGCCGTGATCGACGTGGGCGATGATCGCCACATTGCGCAGGTCCGTGCGCTGGGCACTCCCGGTGGGGTGCGCCGCCGGGTGCCCGCTGGCACTCCCGGTGGGGTGCGCCGCCGGGTCAGCGGCGGTCATCGTTCCGCCCCCGCGCGACCGCGGCTCTGATTGCCGGTCGTCGCCTGGAATCGAAACTCCACGACATCACCATCGGCCATGACGTAGTCACGACCCTCCAGGCGCAGGCGGCCCCGGGCCTTGGCCTGGGCCAGTGAGCCCGCACTGACGAGGTCGTCATAGCCGACGACCTCAGCCTTGATGAAGCCGCGCTCGAAGTCGGTGTGGATCACTCCGGCGGCCTGCGGCGCGGTCGCGCCGATCGGGATCGTCCACGCCCTGGCCTCCTTCGGCCCCGCCGTGAGGAAGGTGTGCAGCCCGAGGGTGCGCTGCCCCGCTCGGGCCAGGGCCGCCAGGCCCGATTCGGCCTGCCCCAGCGCGCTGAGCAGCTCGGCAGCCTCGGCCTCATCGAGGTCGATCAGCTCGGACTCGACCTTCGCGTCGAGGATGACCACCTCAGCCGGCGCCACCAGTGCGCGCAGCCGTTCGGCGAGACCCTCATCGGTGACGGCATCGGTGTCGACGTTGAACACGTAGATGACGGGCTTGACGGTGAGGAGGAACAGCTCACCGAGCAGAGTGCGCTCGTCATCGGTCAGGGCGCCGGTTGCCTGCGCCTGAAACAGGCCGATGCCCTCATTGAGCAGCGCCTGGGCGTGGGTGACGGCCGCGAGTGCGGGCCGGCGAGCGGGGTTGCTGCGCGCTTCGCGTTCCAGCCGGGGCAGTGCCCGTTCGATGGTCTGCAGGTCGGCCAGTGCCAGCTCGGTGGTGACGGTGTCGATGTCGGCGGCGGGAGAGACCGCCCCGGCGACATGGACGACGTCGCCATCCCGGAAGACGCGCACCACCTGGCACAGGGCATCGGCCTCGCGGATGTGGGCGAGGAAGGTGTTGCCGAGCCCCTCACCCTGACTCGCGCCGGCAACGATGCCGGCGATGTCGACGAAGGTCACGGTGGCCGGCACGATCCGCTCACTGTCGCTGATGCGCGCCAGCACGGACAGCCGCGGATCGGGGACACCGACCACCCCGACGTTCGGCTCGATCGTCGCGAATGGGTAGTTGGCCGCCAGCACACGTGCGCGTGTGAGGGCATTGAAGAGGGTCGACTTGCCCACATTGGGCAGCCCCACAATGCCGACGGTCAGCGCCATGAAACCTGAACACCCTTCATTCGTCGTTTCCACGTCGCTGCGACGAGGCCACGTGGCTCGACGCACGAGGCCCACTATTGGGCCCGCGGTGCCGCCGATCGACCCGCCAGTGGGGCTAGCGTAACGGGGTGACGATCACACCCGGGGACGGCTCACCCCATCCCAGCCACCCGGGTGAGCAGCCGGTTGGTGTGGTCCTGCCCACGGAGGGACGGGGACGTCTGTACCGGTCCGCCGGTGCAACCGGTCCGCAGGCGGCCCTGGCGATCCCAGCCCTCACCCAGCGCCGGGAGCTGCGGCAGGCCCGCCGCTCTGAGGCGACTACCGGCGCGACGGAGCGGACGGGACGGCGCGCCCGACGCGAGGCTGAGCGCGGCGAGACCCCGGCCACGCGGCCACGGGCGGGGCGGGAGACCCTCACCCCACGGGAGCAGCGGCGACAGCAGCAGGAGGAGCGACGACGGCTCCTGCACGAGGCCGATGGGGAGCAGTCCACCTACCGGGAGGAGGACGATCCCCTGCCGCCGGGCTCGCGCGGGCTCGCGCTGCTCGGGATCACGGTGCTGGTCGTGCTCATCCCGTCGGTGGTCGGCTTCGTCGACGTCCTGCTGTTCACCCGGGTCGGCCTCCTGACGAACGCCACCTTCGCGGCCTGCGTGGCGATCAGTGCACTCGCCGCGCGCCGGGACGACAACTGGACGACCGTCGTCGCGGCACCCCTGGGCTACCTCGCCCTCGTGCTGGTCTCCGGTCAGTCAACCCTCGGCTCCCAGGGGGGGCTGCTGGTGCGGGAGGTGGCGATGGTCGTGGCAACCCTCGGCCTGAACGCCGTCTGGGTGCTGTCGGTGACCGGCGGTGCGCTGGCGATCGCGGTGGTCCGGGCGGTCATCGCGCGGCGCAGCATCGATCCGATCTCAGGACGCTAAGCCCCGCATCGTTGACCGGCCGCCGACCGGGACCCCCGGTGGGAGTGCTCAGGCCTCGGTCAGGGCGCTGGCCGCGCGGATATCGCGCCGCAGGACGGGTGGCAGGGCGAACACCACCCGCTCCTCGGCTGCAGTGACCTCGGCGACATCAGTGAACCCGCGCTCGGCCAGCCACGTCAGGACACCCTCGACAAGGGCCTCCGGCACCGATGCGCCGCTGGTGAGCCCGACGGTCGTCACCCCGGTGAACCATCCCTCATCGAGTTCCCCCGCATTGTCGACGCGATAGGAGGCCGCGGCCCCGGCATCGAGGGCGACCTCCACCAGTCGCACGGAGTTGGAGGAGTTCCCACTGCCGACGACGATCACCACCTCACAACGGGGGGCGATCTGCTTGACCGCTGCCTGCCGGTTCTGGGTGGCGTAGCAGATGTCGTCACTGGGGGGGTCGATGAGCAGCGGCAGCCGGGCGCGCAACCGGTCGACAGTCGCGAGGGTCTCGTCCACCGACAGCGTCGTCTGGGACAGCCAGGCCACCGGCTGATCCCCGTCCAAGTCCATCGTCGCTGCCTGCTCGGGGTCCTGGACGAGGGTGATCGCCTCCGGCGCCTCCCCCATCGTCCCCACGACCTCCTCATGCCCCTCATGACCGATCAGCAGGATGCGATACCCCTCACGGGCGAATCGTCGCGCCTCGTGGTGCACCTTCGTTACCAGCGGGCAGGTTGCGTCGATCGTGCGCAGGCCCCGCTCGGCGGCCTCATCGTGGACGGCGGGTGCGACCCCGTGGGCGGAGAACACGACCAGGGAGCCGTCGGGGACCTCGGAGAGCTCATCAACGAAGATCGCGCCGCGCGCCTCCAGGTCCTCCACCACATGCCGGTTGTGGACGATCTGCTTGCGCACGTACACCGGCGCACCGTGGACGTCGAGGGCCTTCTCGACGGTGACCACGGCACGGTCGACGCCGGCACAGTAGCCGCGGGGGGCCGCCAGGAGGACCCGCTTGCCGGCCACCTCCGTCACCGCAGGAGCGTCCACCGGTGCTGTCATAGGCGAATCGTAGGCGGGCGCCCGCTCCCGTGCGGTCTGGCCCGCCGCGCCCCCGCCGCCTACCCCGCCGCCTACCCCGCCGCCTGGCCTGTCGCGCACCCGCCGCCTACCCTGTCGCCCATGCCCGCAGCGCCGGCGACGACACCTCGGGGGGCAACCCCGGAGGACCCGCTGCCCCTGCGTGACGCGGCCGACCGGATCGCCGCCCTGCTGCGCGACCTGCCCGCCCGCTGGCTCGAGGGCCAGGTCACCGAGGTGAAGCCCCGGCCGGGGGCGACCATGGCATTCCTCACCCTGCGCGATGTCACCGAGGACGTCTCCTTCTCCCTCGTCTGCCACCCCCGGCTGGTGACCGCCGAGGACTCGCCGGCGGCCGTGGGGCAGCGGGTGGTCGTCCTCGCGCGACCGGAGTTCTGGCGGCGACGCGGGCAGCTGATGCTGCGGGCCACCGAGATCCGCGCGGTGGGGCTGGGGGATCTGCTGGCGCGCCTCGAGCGACTGCGCCGCGCCCTGGCGGCGGAGGGGCTGTTCGATGATGAGCGCAAGCAGCCGCTGCCATTCCTGCCGCATGCGGTGGGGCTGATCACCGGACGAGCCGGAGATGCCCGCCATGACGTCATCGCCCACACCCGGCGACGTTGGCCCGCGGTCCGACTGGTCATCCGCGAGGTCGCCGTCCAGGGTGCCACCGCCGCGGCCGAGGTCACCGCAGCACTGCAGGCACTGGCCACGACCCCGGGGGTGGACGTCATCGTCATCGCCCGCGGCGGCGGATCCTTCGAGGACCTCCTGCCGTTCTCCGATGAGACCCTCCTGCGCGCCGTCGCCGACTGTCGCATCCCGGTGGTCAGTGCAATCGGCCATGAGGCCGATACCCCGCTGCTCGATCTCGTCGCCGATCGTCGCGCCTCGACCCCCACCGATGCCGCACGGCTGATCGTGCCCGATGCCGCGGCGGAGGCCGCAGCCCTTGACCGCACCATGGTGGGGGTGCGCGCCCGCGTAGCGGCGCTGGTCGCCGCCGAGCATCGGTGGCTGGCCGATGTCCGCAGCCGCCCGGTCCTGGCCGATCCGACCGCGCTGGTGGGGCGGGAGCGGGGGCGCATCGCCGAGCTGCGAACCCGGATCACACTGCGGGCACGGGCCATGGTCGACCAGGAGACCACCGCGATGGCGGGACTTGTCGGACGCCTGCGCGCCCTCTCGCCGCAGGCAACGCTGGATCGGGGGTACGCCGTGGTGATCCGGCCCGCCGACGGCGCCGGGTCGCCCCCCGCGGCTGGGCCGCCGCGGATCATCCGCGACGCCGCGGAGGTGGGTATCGGTGAACCGTTGCTGATCCGTGTCGCCCGCGGTCGGCTGGGTGTCGTCGTGAACGAGGTGCTCCCGTGAGGCGAGGAGCGGGATGAGCGGGGACGGCAGATGAACGAGACCGGTGCGCAGCCGGGGGAGGTCGACTACGAGCAGGCGAAGGCGGAGATCCTCGCCATCGTGGCCCAGCTGGAATCGGGCACCCTCACCCTGGCGGAGTCACTCACCGCGTGGGAGCGCGCCGAGGCCCTTGCCCGTCGCTGCCAGACACTCCTCGACGGCGCGCAGGCGCGCCTTGCCGGGGCGGTGGATGAGTCCTCGTGATGCAGCACCCCTCGCGAGGCGGCCCCTTCACGAGGGGTCCGCAGCACCCCCGGCTCCCCCATCGGCGGTGACGGGGGTGAGCCCGGCGGCAATGCGGGCCAGGGCCTCGGCGTCGGCGGTGCCGTAGACGAGCACCGTCGCACCGTCACGCTGCCCGATCTCATGAGGTTCATATGGGGCGGAACCGAGGTAGGCGTCGCGGATGGTGGACTCATCGGCCGCGCTGACGACGATCCCGATGAACCCGGCCGCACCCGCACCTGCCTCTCCATCGGTGAGGAATGTGGCCGCCCAGGTCGGCTGACCGTCGACCAGTCGCACCCCCGCACTCGTGGCAGTCCACGACGCGGCGGCCGCCGGGACGAGGATCGGCAGGTCGGTCTGAGCGGTGGCGACGATGGCCTGGGTCCGCCAGTCCACCTCGCGGACGACCTGCTCGGAATCACGACGGGTGAGCCAGATGAATGTCGCCAGCAGCAGCACGACCCCGCCGATGACGGCCATTGACCGAATCATGTCGCCGACGGACTGCAGGTAGCGAGCCTTGCCCGCGGGCACCCGGACGATCTGCGCGGGACCAGGTGCCACGGGATCGGTCATTCCCTGATCCTCGCCGATGCGCCCCGGCGGCGCACCCGGTGCACCCGTGGCCACCACTCCCACCGGCGTAGCCTCCAACCATGGCTGATGACGGATTCGACTACGTTCCCCTGCTGCCGAGCGGTCCGATCGACCCGCCGCTGCGCCTGGTGACCACCGACGGGGTGAGCGTGCAGCGTCATGGTGACCTGGAGTTCCTCAGTGTCGCCCCGCAGACCCTGCGGGAGCTGTCGTTCGCGGCCATCCGCGACACCCAGCACCTGCTGCGGACCGGGCACCTCGCCCAGCTGCGGGCCATCCTCGATGATCCGCAGGCGAGCGCCAATGACCGCTTCGTCGCCCTCGACCTGCTGCGCAACGCCAATATCGCCGCCGGGGGCGTGCTGCCCATGTGCCAGGACACCGGCACCGCCCTCGTGAGTGCCAAGCGCGGCAGCCGCGTGCTGACCCCCGGTGACGATGAGCGGGCGATCGCCCATGGCATCTACGACGCCTACCGGCTGCTCAACCTGCGCTACTCGCAGATGGCCCCCCTGACGATGTTCGAGGAACGCAACACCGGCACCAACCTGCCCGCCCAGATCGAGATCTACGCCGACACCTCACCCGACCACCAGCTGCGCTACGAGCTGCTCTACATCAGCAAGGGTGGCGGCAGTGCCAACAAGTCGTTCCTCTACCAGGAGACGAAGGCGATTCTCAACCCGCAGCGGCTGTTGGCGTGGCTGGATGAGCGCCTGCGCGCCCTCGGAACCGCCGCCTGTCCGCCGTATCACCTCGCCATCGTGATCGGCGGTACCACCGCAGAGTTCACCCTGAAGACGGCCAAGCTCGCCTCAACCCGCGCCCTGGACACCCTGCCCACGAGCGGCTCGGCGCTGGGCCAGGGTTTCCGGGACCTCGAGCTGGAGGCACAGGTGCTCGCGATGACCCAGCAGTTCGGCATCGGAGCGCAGTTCGGGGGGAAGTACTTCTGCCACGACGTGCGGGTCATCCGGCTGCCACGCCATGGGGCATCACTGCCGATCGCAATCGCGGTGTCCTGCTCCGCCGATCGACAGGCGATTGCCCGGATCACCCCTGCGGGCGCGTTCCTGGAGCAGTTGGAGGACGATCCGGCACGCTTCCTCCCCGATGAGGAGCATTCGGATCCCGGTGAGCCCGCAGTTCCCATCGACCTCAACCAGCCGATGGCACAGATCCGGGCGACACTCAGCCGATACCCGATCCGCACCCGGCTGTCGTTGACCGGGTCGCTGGTGGTCGCCCGCGATCTGGCCCACGCCCGCATCAAGGAGATGCTCGACGCCGGAGAGCCGATGCCGGACTACCTGCGCGACAACGCCGTCTACTACGCCGGCCCGGCAAAGACACCGGCCGGCTACGCCTCCGGCTCCTTCGGCCCGACGACGGCCGGGCGGATGGACTCCTATGTCGCGCAGTTCCAGCAGGCCGGCGGCTCGCTGGTGATGCTCGCAAAGGGCAACCGTTCCGCTGCGGTGACGGAGGCCTGCCACCGCTTCGGTGGCTTCTATCTCGGATCAGTCGGCGGACCCGCGGCCCGACTGGCTCAGGAGTGCATCACCCGAGTTGAGGTGATCGACTTTCCCGAGTTGGGCATGGAGGCGGTGTGGCGGATCGAGGTGGTTGACTTCCCCGCCTTCATCGTCGTGGACGACAAGGGCAACGACTTCTTCGCTGACACCGGTCCGCGCACCCTCGCCATCAGCACCCGGCCGTGATCGCCTCGCCCGTCGCGTGATCACGCTCAGGTGATCACGCCGGGTCAGTACCAGCCGATGCGCTGGAAGGTCCGCCACGCCTTGCAGGGGGTGCCGTAACGGACGTTGATGTAGTGCAGGCCCCACCGGATCTGGGTCTCGGGGTTGTCTTCCCAATCCGGACCATGGCTGGACATCTTCGTTGCGGGCAGTGACTGGGGAATTCCATAGGCCCCGGTGATCCGGTTGCGGGAGCGCTCATTCCAATTGCTCTCCTTGGTCCACAGGATCTCAAGGCACTCGTACTGCTCCTTGCCCCAGTCGTACTCCTCGAACATGTGGGTGCGGGCGTAGAACTGGTTGTAGTCCACCGTGGCGAATCGATGGGGATTGCGAGTGCGGGAGGCGTTCTCGACCCCGCGCTCCCGGTCCCGGCCGGAGGTCGGCAGCAGTAGCGCCTGCGCCGCCGTCGGCGCGGCTACCACTGGGGCCGCGCGCCCCGTCGGCACACGTGCCGGCGCCTCCCCGGCTGCGATAGCCGGGGCGATGACGCCCAACCCGATGACGCAACTGGCAATCCCCGTGACGACCGCCACGAGGCGGACCGTTCGCGTGCCGCGCATTCACACCCTCTCGCCAGCCCGGGAGCGCCCACAGCACCGGTGCACGGGCACCCGTGTGCACCGGGCGCCGACCTCGATCGGCGCAGGGGCTCCGGTGACCGCACGTGGTGCGGCGAACGGCCCGCGGGGCCGGACGGGTGTCTGCCCCCCAAGGGTGCGCCACCCGGGGGTGGCGGCGCCAGCGCCGACACGGCCTCGGACCACCACACCCCTGGGGACACGCCTCCTGACCAGCGTTGACAGCGAGGATGCGAGGTGGCTCACATTCTGGCGTGGGGCGGGCGATGCACCCCATCCGGAGGGCTCAGGGGTCGGCGAGCAGATCGGTCACGAGGGCCGCGATCGCCGATCGCTCCGACCGGACGAGCGTGACATGACCGAACAGCGGGTGTCCCTTGAGTCGTTCGATGACCGCGAGGACCCCGTCATGGCGGCCGACCCGCAGGTTGTCGCGCTGGGCGACATCGTGAGTGAGCACCACCCGGGAGCCCCGTCCGATCCGGGACAGGACGGTGAGCAGGACGTTGCGCTCGAGGCTCTGGGCCTCGTCGACGATGACAAAGGCATCGTGCAGAGACCGGCCCCGAATATGGGTGAGCGGAAGCACCTCGAGCATTCCGCGGCGCAGTACCTCGTCGATGACCTCCGGGGTGGTGACCGCTCCGAGGGTGTCGAAGACGGCCTGCCCCCAGGGGGTCATCTTCTCGCTCTCCGAGCCCGGCAGGTACCCGAGATCCTGGCCGCCAACGGCATACAGCGGACGGAAGACGACGACCTTGCGATGGGCTCCGCGCTCCAGAACCTGCTCCAGGCCCGCGCACAGGGCCAGCGCGCTCTTTCCGGTACCCGCTCGTCCCCCGAGGGAGACGATGCCCACGTCGTCGTCGAGCAGCAGGTCCAACGCCAGCCTCTGCTCGGCACTGCGCCCGCGCAGCCCGAAGGCCTCCGCATCACCGCGCACCAGGCGCACGCGGCCGTCGGTGGCGACTCGTCCGAGGGCGCTGCCCGATGGCGCACTGAGCACCAGTCCGGTGTGGCAGGGCAGTGCGCGCGCCTGCTCATCGGCAAGCCACCCGGTGGCGTACAGCCGGTCGATGTCGGCCGCCGTGACGGCGAGTTCGGCGGTTCCCGTCCAACCGCTGGCGGTGACCCATTCCGCCCGGTACTCCTCGGCGGGCAGCCCCAGTGCCGAGGCCTTCAGTCGCATCGGCAGGTCCTTGCTGACGAGCACCACTGTGCGGCCGGCACGCTGCTCGGCGCAGGCCGTCGCGAGGATGCGGGCATCGTTGCTGCCCGACTGCAGCGACTGTGGCACCCCGGGGGCGTCGCCGCCGACCAGCTCCACGCGCAGGGTGCCGCCGTCCTCGCCGATGGGCAGCGGCAGGTCGAGGCGGCCGTGTGCTGCGCGCAGGTCATCGAGGGTGCGCAGGGCCTCCCGCGCGAAGTACCCCAGTTCCGGATGGGTGCGCTTCACCTCAAGCTCGGCCACGACCGTCAGCGGGATCACGACCTCGTGCTCGGCGAAGCGGTGGATCGCGCGCGGATCGGACAGCAGGACGCTGGTGTCGAGGACGTAGGTCAGTCGGACGGCCGGGAGGACGGAATCGGGGGCTCGCAGCACGGGCACCTCAGGTCTGGCGGCAGGGGGCATGAGGATCGCTACGAGGCCGACCCTAGGGCGTGACGACGAGCCCGGATCACTGCGACGCGCCGCCGGCGGGGGCGCCGGCTCAGCCGCCGAAGCGGCGGCCGCGGGCGGCGTAGTCGCGCAGGGCCCGCAGGAAGTCAACCCGTCGGAAGTCCGGCCAGTACGCCTCGCAGAACCAGAACTCCGAGTGAACGCTCTGCCACAGCAGGAAGCCCGACAGCCGCTGCTCACCGGAGGTGCGGATGATCAGGTCGCAGTCGGGTTGGCCGCTGGTGTAGAGGTGGGCCGCAATGGCATCGGCGTCGAGACTCCCGGCCAGATCGGCCAGGGTCGTGCCGCGGGCGGCGTGGTCATGCAGCAGGGAGCGCACGGCATCGACGACCTCCTGCCGTCCGCCGTAGCCGACCGCGATGTTGACCAGTGCGCCGCTGACCTCCCGGGTGGACTCCGCCGCCGCCTTCAGGCCGCGTGCGGTCTCGGCGGGCAGCAGGTCCAGTGATCCGACGAGGTGCAGGCGCCAACGCTGCCGCTGGGCGAGCCCGCTGACCGCATCCTCGATGATGCCCAGCAACGGGGCGAGTTCCGTGCGCGGACGCGCGAGGTTGTCAGTGCTGAGCAGCCAGAGGGTGACCACGCCGATGCCGACCTCATCGCACCAGCCGAGGAACTCCGCGATCCGGGCCGCCCCCGCCCGGTGACCGGTTGCGGAGTGGGAGCCCTGGTCGGCGGCCCAGCGGCGATTGCCGTCAAGGATGACCCCAACGTGGTGCGGCAGGCGGTCGGCCGGCAGCGATGCGGCCAGCCGTCGCTCATAGGCGGCGTACAGCACGTCCCGGACGGGCACGGTGGGCACCCTAGACCGCGGGGGTCGGCACCGGCGCCACGGCCATTGCGCGGAGCGTGTCGGGGTCGTCGGTTGGCCGCTGGCACACCGTTGCGCGGCATAGGTAGGCCAGGGGCGCGGGCACATCGCCGCCCACCCGACCGGTCAGCAGCGGTGCGAACAGTCCGGCTGCGGCCGTCTGCTGATCGGCGAACAGGACCATCGCCCCCGGGGCCGGGCAGCCCGCGGCCGCGGTGCGCAGTCGGCCACCCAGCACCGTCCCGCCGGGACGATCGACGACGACGATCACCCGGGGGCCGTCCAGCAGCGCCTCCAGCACCCCCAGACCGGCCGCCGCGAACCGGGGTGCCTCGGCGAGCAGTGCACCCATCCCGGCGAGGGTTGCGTAGGCCCGGTCCCGCGCCAGCGGGTCACCGGTGAGGGCGCCGAGGGTGAGCAGCGCCTCCGCGGCGGCGGCGGGGCCAGCGGGGGTTGCATGATCGGTGGCCTCCTGCGGCCGGCGGACCAGTCGCTCGGCGTCATGGGCGGTGTCGAACCACCGCAGCGTGTCCTCCGGTCCCGGCTCGCTGAACAGTCCGGTCATCGTGAGCGCCACCTCGTGGGCGGTGTCCAGCCACGTCACCTGACCGGTGATCCCGGCCAGGTGGGTGAAGGCGGTGACGAGGTGGGCGTAGTCCTCGAGCACGCCCATCGGGGAGCCAAGGACTCCTCCCCGCGACACCCGGTGCAGCCGCGGGCCGGGTGGGCGCAGGTGCAGGTCACGCAGGTGCGCCGCGGCCACCAGCGCGGCCGTCACCCACGATGGCTGACCCTGCGCCGCGCCGGCACGGGCGAGGGCGCCGACGGCGAGGGCATTCCACGCGAGGACCACCTTGTCATCGCGGATCGGTCGCGGCCGGTGGTCACGGGCGACCGCGAGTCGGGCGCGCACCCGCGCATAGCGGACCTCGTCGTCAGGCTCAGTGCGACGCTGCAGTGTCGAGCGTCCGTCCTCGAAGGTGCCGTGCTCGGTGACGTGGAACTGCGTGGCTGCCCACGCCCCATCGACATCGCCGAGGACGGCTGCCAACTCAGCTGGACTCCAGACGTAGCAGGCGCCCTCCGTGGCCGCAGCGGCGGGATCCGCTGGCGGGGCACTGTCCGCATCGAGGGCCGAGGCGAAGCCGCCCTCGGGGGTGCGCAGCTCGCGCTGCAGGAAACCGGCGGTCTCCTCGCAGACCCGCGCGGCCATCGCCTGCGCCGGACCATCGGCGACGCGCCACCACGCGTCGTAGGCGCGCAGGAGCAGGGCGTTGTCGTAGAGCATCTTCTCGAAGTGGGGGACCACCCAGCCGGCGTCGACGGAATAGCGCGCGAATCCGCCACCGACCTGGTCGTAGATCCCGCCGCGGGCCATGGCCTCGGCAGTGGCTGTGGCGAGGTCGGCGGCCTGCCGATCGCCGGCGCGTGCGAACAGCCAGGCCAGCACCATTGACGGGGGGAACTTCGGTGCACCGCCGAAGCCGCCAAACCGCGTATCGGCCTGGGCGGCAAGGGTCTGCACCGCCCGCGCGGTCAGCGCTCGATCAAGGTGTGCCCGGGGGCGGGGCAGGCCGGCGGCCTGGTCTGCTGCGTGTGCGGTGAGGGCCTCCTCGATGGCGGTGGCCGAGGCGAGCACCCGGGCGCGATCGGTGCGCCAGGCCTGATCGAGGGCGGCGAGCACCTGCCGGAATGACGGTGTTCCCGAACGAGGAACCGGCGGGAAGTAGGTTCCGGCATAGAAGGGGCGGCCATCGTGGTCGAGGACCACCGTCATGGGCCAGCCACCATGGCCGGTGAGCGCGGTGGTGGCCGCCATGTAGACCGCGTCGATATCAGGGCGTTCCTCCCGGTCGACCTTGATACTGACGAACCCGGCATTGAGCTCGGCTGCCGTGAGGGGGTCCTCGAAGGACTCGTGGGCCATGACATGGCACCAGTGGCAGGCCGCATAGCCGATGCTCAGCAGGATGGGGACATCACGCAGCCGGGCCTCGGTGAACGCCTCCTCGCCCCATGGCCACCAGTCGACCGGGTTGTCGGCATGGTCACGCAGGTAGGGCGAGGTGGCGGTGATGAGCCGGTTGGGCATCAGCCGGGTCCTCCGGCCCGCCCCGGCACCCGCCCTGGCTGCCGGGGGCCGGCATCCCCGTCGACCGGCACCCGGTCACGGTACCCGCCGGCGGCTCGGGGGGTCGTCCACAGCCGTCCCGGCAGGGGCGCCGGTCCTGCGATGCTGGTGCGGTGACCGGCGGCCAGCGTCAGGCCCACCCACGTCGGGCACCCCAACGTCAGGTGCTGCCCGATCTCGCGCGCGGGGTGGCGCTGCTGGGCATCGTCGTGGTCAACGCCCCCATTCTCGGCATCAGCGCGCTGGGCTACGACGACGCATCGGTGGCCACTGCCACCGATCGGATCACCGCCTTCGCGGTGACCATGCTCGCCCAGGGCAAGTTCTACCTGCTCTTCTCCTTCCTGTTCGGCTACAGCACCGTGTTCCTCTTCACCGACGATGGTGCGCTGAATCGGCGGCGGGCCCGCCGCCGGCTGGTCGCCCTGCTCGCCATCGGCATTGCGCACCTGGTCTTCTTCTTCATCGGCGACATCCTCGTGTCGTATGCCCTGCTCGGCTTCGGCCTGCTGCTGCTCGCGGAACGTTCGAATCGGACACTGTGGCTGACCGCATCGCTGGTGGGCCTGGCCAGTGCGGGGTGGCTGATCGGGCTTGCTGCGGTGTCGCTGACCATCAGCGCCCCCGCGGCTGCCGCACCCGTGCTCGCCTACGACACCGCCATGGCCGACGGGGGTTTCCTCGATCAGGCGCGTACCCGGCTGGCGCTGCTGCCCTGGGTGCTGGCATCCCTCAGCCTGCAGTGGGGCTACGTCTTCGCCGCCTTCTGCCTCGGGCTGCTCGCGGCCCGGCGGGGCCTGCTCACCACACCCCACCGCCGCTGGTTCCAGCGGGCGGCAGTGATCGGCCTCGGGGTCGGCCTGCCCCTGCAGTTCGCGACGACCTGGCTGGTGCTCGCCCCCGGGCGGCCGGTGGGTGTCAGTGCTGACGGCGCGGCGGTGGCGGCCAGTGCGGTCGGGGTCCTCCTGTCACCCGTCCTGACACTGGGCTACCTGGGGCTGCTGGGGCTGCTCTGTGAGCGGTCATGGCGGCCCCTGCACTTACTGCGCCCGGCGGGCCAGGCCTCACTCACGGTGTACCTCGGGGAGTCCATCCTGCTCACCGCCGCCTTCAGCAGCTGGGGGCTGGGCCTGTTCGGACGCCTCGGCGCCGGTGCGGTCACCGCACTGGCGATTGCGGCGTGGGCGGTCCTCGCCGTCCTGATGGTCGGCTGGCTGCGCACCCGCGACCGTGGACCGGTGGAACTGCTCATTGCGCGGTGGGTGAACCGACCGCCGCGTCGATCGGGTGCATGGGGGGCGCCGACGGGCTAGCGTGCGGGGGTGCGCCGGTTGGTGGAGTGGTCCCGGTACGTCGTCATCGTGCCCGCACTGGCCTCGATCGTCGGGGCATTCGCACTGATGGCGGTCGGCACCTGGGAGATGATCGAGGCGATTGTGGACCTGGCCGACCTCGGCGCCCCGCTGAAGGAGTCGGTGCTGGGGGTCCTGACGGCGGTGGATGCGCTGCTGCTGGCCACCGTCCTGCTCGTCATCGGGTACGGGCTGTACGAGTTGTTCGTCGACAGCCGGGTCGCCCTACCCCCCTGGCTGCAGATCGACTCCCTCGATGACCTCAAGGCGAAGATCATCGGGGTGGTGGTGGCCATCATCGCCGTGCTGTTCCTCGGCGAGCTCGTCAACCCCGGTCCGGCCACCGATGTGCTGTGGGTCGGCCTGGGATCGGGTGCGGTGGTCATCGGCCTGGCGGCGTTCACCCTCGCCTCGCGAAAGTAGTCGGCCCACCCAGGGCTCACCCCTGGGCGCGGAAGGACCGGTACTGCTCGAGCTCGGCCTGCATGCAGTGCTGCTGGTAGACCTGCCCACCTCCCATGTAGACGAGCAACTCCCGTCGCTTCCCGGGGACATTCGCGCCGAGGAACCATGCACCAGCCTTCGCACCCTCCTCGTACATCACCGTCGCGCGGCCTGTGCGCTCAACCTCCTCGGCCCACCACTGCTCCGACTGCGCCGTGGCCTCGAGCACGATCTGGTGATCCCGTGCGAACGTCAGCGCCCGGGCCATCCACTGGGCTCCCAATTGGATCGGCACCGGCAGGTTGGAGTAGGGAGTCTGCGGCCCCAGCGAGAGCAGCAGGTTGGGGAACCCGTGAACGGACAGCCCGAGGTTGGTGCGCACCCCCGTCCGCCACGCCTCGCGCAGCACCCGACCGTCCCGGCCCACGATGTCGATCCGGGTCAGCGGCCCGGTCATCGCATCGAAACCGGTGGCGCAGACGAGGACATCGCATGGATAGGTCCGCGCACCCACCCGCAGCCCAGCGGGCACCACCTCGTCGATCGGCGTGGTGCGCACATCGACGAGGTGCACATGGGGGAGGTTGTAGGCCGCGTAGTAGCCGTGCCCGGTGGGCACCCGCTTGCCGTTGAACGAGTACCGTCGGGGGCTGAGCAACTCCGCGGTAGCCGGGTCGTGGACGATCTGGCGGATCTTGGACCGGATGAACTCGGCGGCATGCTCACTTGCACGAGGGTCGGTGGCCAGGTCATGGAAGGTCTCATTCGCGAAGTGGTGACCCCCCTCCTGCCACTTCGACTCGAAGATCAGCCGACGCCGCTCCGCGGAGACCTCGTCCGCGCCGAACTCCGGGATGACCATGTCCACCCCGAAGGGGTGGGCTGCCGCGCGCCGCCAGATGTCGTCATAGGTTCGCCGGATGTGCGCCATCTGCTCGGCCGAGACGGCGGGGAAGCTCGACTCGACGACGTAGTTGGGCTCCCGCTGGAACACGTACAGGGCAGCGCTGTCCCGCGCGAGCAGCGGCATGATCTGGATACCCGATGAACCCAGTCCGATGAGGCCAACCGTCCGGCCGGCGAGCTCAACACCCGGTACCGGCCAGTCCGCGGTGTGCAGGAGTTCGCCGGCGAACGTGTCCCGGCCGGGGATGTCCGGCCACATCGGCGCATCGAGAATGCCCATACAGGACACCAGGTAGGTGCAGGTCATCGACGGGCCGCTGGCGAAGTCCACCCGCCAAAGGCCTGCGTGCTCCGAGTACTCAGCACGCACCACCTCACGCCCGAACTGGATGTGGTCGATCAGGCCCAGTCGATTAGCGAGGAACTGCAGGTACGCCAGCACCTCCGCCCCAGTGGGGTACTGCTCCGACCACGTCCACTCCTCGCGCACGGCAACGGGGAACGAGAAGGAGTAGATGGGGAAGTCGCTGTCGGTGCGAACACCGGGATAGCGATTGACCAGCCAGGTGCCGCCGACGGCGTCGTTGCGGTCCACCCCCACCGCGTCGAAGCCGGCGGCCAGCAGATGGTGCAGGACGGCGAGGCCCGAGAAGCCGGCCCCGATGACGATGCAGTCGTGATGTGCAGGTTCCTCGGACATCGGTAGCAGCCTCCTTCACCATCTCGGTGGTCCGCTCATGTGCGGGGGCCCTTGTCGGCGGAGCACGCCCACAGTAGGAACCACCTGGGGGTCACGGCAAGGGCGGCCCCGTCTCACTGTGAGACACCATCTGCGCCGACCGCGTGTCACCACCGGCGCTCACCGGGCGGCGGCCCACCGCCGCGGCGGCGCGGCGGCGTTCGCGGGCGATCCGTCGGTACAGGGTCGCCCGCGAGATTCCCAGCAGTTCCGCGGCTGCGGTGACATCACCATCAGTGCGGGCAAGCGCCGCACGCACTGCCCGCCGCTCATGAGCCGCGAGCATGAGGTCGCGGCCATCGCCGTCCGCCGGCACCTGTGGCTGAGCCATCACGAGGCAGGCCTGCAGGTGCACCCGGATCGCCCGCACCCACGCACGCAGCAACTCGGCTCGCGGCGTGATCTCGCACGACAGGGTCACCACCCCCAGCAGCACCCCGGTCACCGGGTGGCGGACGGGCTCACCAGTGCAGATCGCATCGGAGTAGAAGCGTGCGAAGTGCTGCCCCCCGCGCACCTGCACCGGTCGGCCGCTGCTGATCACCGTCCCGACGCCGTTGGTCCCTACGGACGACTCGCTGAGGTCCGCACCCCGGACGGTTCCCTTCGCGGCCAGATGGCCGCGGGCACCACGGTCTGGGCACCATGCGTGGAGGACGCGGCCGGCGGCGTCGGTGAGCAGCAGCGCCACGCCGGTGCCAGCCAGACCACGTGACTGGGATTCGAGGGGATCAGTGAGGAGGTGCAGGAGGGCATCATCGAGCTCTGCCTCCGCGACCACCGGGACCCCGCACACCTCGGCCGGATTGCCATGAGCGCCCCACGAACGGCGCCAGGAGTCGAGCAGGACGTCATCCTTGGTGGCGGGCAGCCAGGCAGCCCCCGGCTCGCCGCCGCGGTTGTCCATCGACTCACCTCACCCTCGGTGCTCACCACACTGCGGTGCCCGGCATGATAGGCGCGGTCGGCGGTGTCCCGACACCGTTGCATCCCCCCCGGAGGTTGCCCCAGATGAACCAGCCATCCCACACCGGTGTGCCCCTGCGGCTGCGCAGTGATGCCTGGTACTCCGGCAGTGATCGAGATGCCTTCCTGCACCGGGCATGGTCGCGACGGGGACTGCCCGCGGACGCCTTCGACGGCCGACCGCAGATCGCGCTGGTCAACACCGCATCGGACTTCACCCCCTGCAATGCGCACCTTGATGAGGTCGCCCGTTACGTCCGCGATGGAGTGCACGAGTCGGGGGGGATCGCACTGAACCTGCCCACGGTCTCCCTCGGCGAGACGCTGGTCCGCCCCACATCGATGCTGTGGCGCAATCTCGCGGCAATGGCCGCCGAGGAGCTCATGCGCGCCAATCCCATTGATGCGGTGGTCCTGCTCGGCGGCTGCGACAAGACGATCCCGGCACTGCTCATGGCCGCCGCGTCGGTGGACCTGCCCGCCCTCGTCGTGCCCGGCGGGCCGATGCTCACCGGCACCTTCCGCGGTCAGGCCCTGGGCTGCGGCACTGATGTCTGGCGGCTCAGTGAGGAGGTCCGCAGCGGTGCCCTGAGCGAGGCGGACTTCCGGGCAGCGGAGTCTTCGATGATCCGCAGCCGCGGCCACTGCAACACCATGGGCACCGCATCAACGATGGGCCTGATGGCCGCAGCCCTGGGCATGGTCCCGCCCGGCCTCGCCGGCACCCCTGCTCCCGACAGCAGGCTGCTCTCGGGGGCCAATGCCGCCGGCCGTCTCATCCTCGACGTGCTCGCTGCGGACCGCCGCCCAAGTCAGGTCATCACCCGGGCTTCCTTCCACAATGCGATCGTCACCCTCTCCGCGATCGGCGGCTCGACCAACGCTGTGGTCCACCTGCTGGCTCTGGCCGGCCGGTTGGGCGTGCCGCTCAGCCTCGCCGACTTCGATGAGATCGGTGCCGAGGTGCCCCTGCTGGTCAACCTGCAGCCCGCCGGTCGCCATCTGATGGAGGACTTCCACCGGGCCGGTGGGTTGGCGGCGGTTCTCGATGAGGTGCGCGATCTGCTGGATCCGACCGCGATCACCGTCACCGGTCGCACCCTCGTCGAGGAGATCGGCGACGCTCAGATCTGGGACGAGGACGTCATCCGCCGACGGGCGACCCCCCTGCAGCCGGCGGCCGGGATCGCGGTGCTGTTCGGCAGCCTCGCTCCAGCGGGCGCCGTCATCAAGCCGGCTGCGGCATCACCACACCTGTTGACACACCGGGGCCCCGCGGTGGTCTTCGACTCCATTGAGGATTTCCATGCCCGCATCGACGACCCGCAACTGCCGGTGACTCCCGACTCGGTGCTGATCCTGCGCGGCTGCGGACCGCGCGGATATCCGGGAATGCCGGAGGTGTCGAACATGCCGTTGCCGAGCCGACTGCTCGCGCAAGGCGTGCGGGACATGGTGCGCATCTGCGATGGACGCATGAGCGGCACCGCCTACGGCACGGTCGTGCTCCATGTCGCCCCGGAGGCGGCCGCCGGCGGGCCGCTGGCGCTCGTGCGCACCGGGGACATGATCGTCCTCGATGTCCCCGGTCGGCGCATCGACGTTGAGGTTGATCCCGCGCAGTGGGCTGCCCGCCAGCCAAGTGAGGCGATGCTCGCCGCCTGCGCCAACCCGCAGCGGGGTTGGCAGCGGCTCTATGTCGACCATGTCGGGGGCGCGGAGACCGGGGTCGATCTCGACTTCCTGCGAGGGTCAAGCGGTGATGCGGTGGGGCGGCCCTCCCACTGATTCGCGGCGCCCGGTGGCGACAGTCATCACGGTGAGCATCAGCCACCCGATGACCCCGACCCCGGTGAGAGCGAGGCCGGCCACCCGCGGCAGCGGCCACGCCGGGGCGATGACCTGGACACCGGATGCCGGG
>JAGWXT010000020.1 GCA_018969715.1 Actinomycetales bacterium | reverse complement strand
AGGGTCTCGGGGTGGGGGGGGCTCGCTGATCGGCCTCACAATCGAAACAGTCACCCGAGAGCGCGCTGTTGGATCCATGTGGAGCTGTATCTCCCCGCCGCAGAAACGTTCAAGTGCTGCGCGCTGGTCCTCGGTGAGGCGTGCCGCGGCAGCGGCGGAGTCGACCGTGAGCACCAGAGTCTCCTCCTCGTCGTCCTGCAGCAGCTGCAACGTCGCAGGTGTCGCACTGCGGTGGCAGGCCAGGCCAATGAGCGCTGCTCGGATGGCATCAGGAACGGGTGCCGATGTTGGCACGGGGTCGATCAGGTCGACAGCGACGGGCTGGCCGGCCTGTGCTGATGCGTCGGTGATCGCGCACGCGACCTCCCAGAAGCCACCGGGAGTCGGTTGCGCCGCCTGCAGTCGGACGCGGATCGCCGCCTCGCAGCCGGCAAGTTCAACGCGCGTACTGTCGCTTAGGGCGCGACCGTCGGCGACCTGCTGCAGCAGGTCATCGGCGTGCGCGACGAGCACCGCAAGCGCATTTGACATCACGATGCGTGCTGATGTCTGGGCACGCAGCTGTACTTCGGCCAAGTCAAGCTCGAGGTGCAATCGGCGGGAGCGGCGGGAGACCACGCCGCCGAGGGTTGTGCTGACGATGACAACGAGGGCGCCGGGAACGGTGGCCATCAGGCCGGCCACGATCAGCTCGCGGCTGGCGGGAGTTGCAAGCGCCGTGACCGTGACAGTGGTCAGCAGCCCAGCACAGGCCGCCAGTATCGCCGGCCCCCGTGACGACCAGACGCAGGTGAGTAGCACGATCTGCCCGATGCTGTTCGCCGCCGCCAGCAGCAGCTGGCTCGTCGGTCCCGTGATCGGAACCACCCACCACGCCAGCCCCGCGGCTGCTGCTGCGATGAGGTAGCCGGTTCCTCCGGTGAGGAGCGCGCCGCGGGCCATGTGCTGGAGCACGACAAAGCAACACAGCAGGCCAAACGCGGCCCCGACCATGGCCTGCCATCCAAGTGCGGGTGTGAAGAGGACGAGATAGCCACTGCCCCCACATGCCAGTCCGGCGAGCACCGCGCCTAGCAGGAACCGAGTGTCTGATGGTGAGGCCGGCGTCGCACTCATCAGCTGCGACAGGGGGGAGCTCGGCTTGGGCAGTCGCAGGTGGTAGGTCGCCGTTGAGTCGGTGGTTGAGCGCGCGGCGCGGGCTCCGACCCGGGCAAGGTCGTCAGTGAGGATCCGGCGCGTCCCGACACCCTGTCGCCTGGTGTCGTCGAACGCGGCACCCGATGCGGTCAGGACGATCACTGCGTCGTCACGCTCCTGCCGAAGGTTGACCGTGACCTCGCCTGCCGCCCCGTGCCGGATCGCATTGTGAACGACCTCGACGACGGCGGCACTGGCCGGCCCGAGGCACTGCGATGCAATGGGCAGTGCCGCCATCGGCTGCGGCAACCGCAGCACTCGCGCGACCTCCGGTCGCTCCCGCGCCAGCGCCAGGACATCTGAGGTCGTCGGATGGGTGAGCGCACGCGTCGGGGGTGACGGTGCGGATTTGGTATAGCTGGTGAGCACGTCCCGCAGCATGGTGCGGTCAAGCTGTGCAACATCCAGAACAGAGCGGACGGTGTTCAGGGTCGTCTCGTGGATGCGCGCAACCGTGGAGCGCCACAGTGCATCCTGGGCGGCAATCGCGGCGTTGTCCGCATAGGCGGAAACCGAGGCGGCGAACCGTTCGTCCGCCGTGCGAGCCCGCGCCCGCACGGTGCGGTCGGCAAGCCATAGCCCGCCGACCGCCAACAGCATCGAGCAGTACGACAGCAGGCCATTGGCGAACTGCAGCCCAAGGGGCAGGATCCCGGAGGGCTGCCACAGCCACAGGGCGGCAAGGTAGATCGGGGCGATCGCTACCGCCAGTCGAGCCGACCAGGGCGATCCGGTCAGCACGATGATCGCCGCGGTGTAGAAGATGAGAGCGAACAGCGCAATCCAGGGGGGGCTGCCCGTGGGCGCGAGGATGGGCAGTGCCGTCAGCGAGCCGACACCGAAGGCCAGAAGCCCGCAGGCTGGTATCCCGCGAGCGCCGACCTGGAGCAGCCAGATTCCCAGCAGGCTCAGGCAGGCCGATATCAGCAGCAGCAGGCGTTGATTGGATGTCACCCATTCCCAGACAGTGAGCGCGGAAATCACTGCGGATCCGACGGCCAGCAGGGCGCAGGTGACGACGATGATCCGCCGCTGCGAGGCCAGGGCGGCCGCGTGCAGGCCTCGCGCCGCCGCCGGCGCGATCGTCACGGCGGTGCCGCGATTCGCAGTTCGGCCACGGCGCACAGCACCCCGGCCACGACCTCCCGGGCGAGCATGGCGACGTTCACCCGCTGCGGTCCGGCTGACGCCACCGCCCCCGCCAGGAAGCACATCGTGGTGGGCAGGTCGGCCAACTGCTCCGCTGACTTCGTGCTTAGCGACATCAGGGTGGGCACATCCCACTGGGCCACTGCGTCCACGAGGTCGCGGTTGAACTGCTCGGCTTCGGGATGCCGGAAGCCCGGTGCCTTCAGGGTTGAACAGGCGCTCCCCCCGCCGAGGGCGAGCACAGCCGTGCGGTGTGAGGTCCCCGCGATGGCACCGAGGTCAGCGGCTGCGCCGGGGGGTGTGGTGGGCGTGACTGCCCACCACGCCAGCGGCCCCGGCCACCCTGCGGCGGTCAGCAGGCTCGCGCCGACGGCCAGCGGCAGCACAGGCGCGTCCGGTGCGGGCGGTTGCCCGCGACGGGGTGCCAGCGCGCGACGGGCGTCATCGATGAGGTCCGACGGGTTGTGGACGATGAGGGCTGCAGTGGACGGTACGGGGGCGCTGCCGACGACCACGATGTGCTCCGGACCATGTGACAGCAGTTCCGCGACGGCGTCGTGACAGGCCTCGCGCAGCGCCGGTATCGGATCCATCCGTCCGGTCACCCCGGGCAACAGCAGGGGAGTGCTCGGGCACACGACAGCACCGACGATGCGGCTCATGCCAGCGCTCGCACCGTCTGGCGCGGCTCAGCGGAACCGCGGATACACGCCACCATGTCGAGGGCATCGCGCGTCTGGGCGACTGCGTGGACGCGAAAGACACGGGCCCCCGCGAGTGCGCAGACCACGACCGTTGCGAGCGAACCGGCCAGGCGCTCGGTGACCTCGCGACCGAGGCTCTCCCCGATGAAGTCCTTATTCGAGGTCGACACGAGCACCGGCCAGCCCGTTTCGACCAGCGTGGCCAGGTCACGGGTGACGGCCAGGGAGTGCCACGTGTTCTTGCCAAAGTCGTGAGCGGGGTCGACGAGCACGGCACTGGGTGCGACCCCGAGGCTCACCGCCCGGTCCGCCAGCCCCGTCGTCGTCGCGACCACATCGGCCATCACATCGGCGTAGGTGACCCGGTGCGGCCTCGTGCGGGGGGCGGCACCGCCGGTGTGCGTGCAGACAAGGCCCGCACCGAAGGTGGCAGCGACCTCGGCCAGCTTCGGATCCCAGCCACCCCAGGCGTCATTGAGCAGGTCGGCTCCCGCCTCACAGGCGGCTCGGCCGACCTCATGTCGCCACGTGTCGACGCTGATGACGATCTCGGGATGGGCGGCGCGGACTGCGGCGATGAACGGTACGACCCGTCGAGCCTCCTCCGCTCCGGAGACCGGATCTCCCGGGCCCGCCTTGACCCCACCGATGTCGACGATCTCCGCACCATCGGCGATGACCTCGGCCACGCGGGCAAGGGCTGCGTCATCGGACCAGGTCGCACCGCGGTCAAAGAAGGAGTCCGGAGTCCGGTTGACGATCGCCATCACCAGCAGCCGATCGGGGCTGAACGCGTGGCGGCCGAGTCTGAGCACCCCGTCTGCGGGCGGCGCCGGTGGCGCGGTCACGCGCCGGTCAGGGCCGAAGCCCAACCCGGTGGGCCCTGATTGCCGCCGCGTACTCGCTGAGGTCGTTGCGCTGCGCAAAGCGCAGATAGGGCGCTTGCAGACGCCCCATCCGCCACCAGCGATGCCATGCACTGGCCCAAGACTTCACACGAGTCCAAGCGGAGTACAGGGCAAGGGTTGGTCGGTAGACGTGGAATCGCCGTGCCAACTGCCCTGCGCGGTGGCCACGCGGGTTGGCGAGGATCGGGTCGAATTGCGCCTGCCATTGCTCCTCAGTCACCACTTCCGCCCACTCGGGTGGCAGTGGGTCCGCACGTGCAGCCAAGAGCTCCTGAAACTCCTCCACCAGTCGTCCCCAGCTGCTCCGTTGGGGTGGCAGGGGAAGGCACTCGGCAGTTCGCGAGGCATGGCCAAGGGCAAGGGATGCATAAGCCAATGCCGCATTGTTGACACCGTCAGGTCGACGAAGGTAGAGCAGGTCGGTGTGGACCGCCTGTCCGCGAGCCCGGGCACCAAGCGGGAGTCTGGTCCGCACCGATGAGCCACCCAGTGGCGCTTCCATCAGGTCGAAACCGTTATCGGACATGAACCGCTGAACGTCATCGAAGACCGGCTGATCCCGGTATAGGGGCGTGAAGAATACTTCGATGATTACCCCGACGACGTTGTCGAGCAGAGCGCCTGCTCCTCTCAGGATCGCCAGCTCAGATCCCTGTGTGTCAAGAATCATGAACGTGGGAGCGTCGATCTCTGGGTGATGGGCACAGACGGTGTCAAGGCGATGGCAGGAAATCTCCTGGACACGGCGCACGCGGTAGGCGCTGTCATAGGACAAGTCGTAATCTGCCATGCCTCTGTTATCCCAAAGGCCTGACGGCAGGGGTTCAAGGATGCTGCTGGTGAAGCCCTCGGCCGTGTCATAGAAGGAAGCTGTGCCGTCAACATCTGACAGGCAGTAGGGAAGGACGGTCACGGGCGTTGGTGCGTCACGGTTGATGGATTCGACGGTGGGGATGCACGCAACATCGGCGTCATAGAGAAACACCGAGATATCCCGTTCGGCGCGCGGGACAACAGGGAAGCCGCGGCCGCTGCCGCGCGCCCCGATGTGGTGAATCGCGAAGCGCTGGGGCGAGGCGTCCGCCGTCATCGTCATCGAATCCTTTCCGAGCGTGTCGGCAGTACTACGCTCGCGTTCCCTTGAGGTCTCGGGTATCGAGGGCATCTTGCGGGCAACAGCACGATTCGGCCCAACTCGACGGGCCCACCGCGTGACTGTAGACCACCGTCGGCGGGCGGCGCCGGTGGCGCGGTCACGCGCTGGTCAGGGCCCTGAGCGCGGCCACGGTCGGCAGCAGCTGCCCAGCGCGGACGCCGTCACTGAGCTGACTGAGCAGCGCCGCCCGATCCGGGTCTGCGTGGAAGCGCGCCCGCAGTCCGTCGGCCACCGCTGCGGTGAACCACGCCTGCCGCTGCTCCGCGCGCCGTTGTAAGCGTTCCCCGGCGTCGGTGAGGCACTGCTGATGTTCCACCACCGCCGCCCATACGTCAGCGCACCCCTCCCCGGTGTGCGCCGAGCAGGTGAGCACCCGGGGCACCCACTGCGGTGAGCGTGGTGCGAACAGCCGCATCCCCCGACGGTAGTCCCCGGCGGTGTGCCGGGCACGGTCGACGTCCGCTCCGTCCGCCTTTGTCACCACAACAATCTCGGCCAGTTCCAGCAGTCCGCGCTTCATCCCCTGCAGGTCATCGCCGGCACCCGGCTGGATCAGGGCGATGACGACATCGACGACGTCGGCGATGGCGGTCTCACTCTGCCCGACGCCCACGGACTCGACGATGACGACATCGAAGCCGGCTGCCTCGCACAACAGGATCGACTCCCGTGTGCCCGGCCCAATGCCGCCGGTCGTTCGTCCGGATGCTGATCCCCGCAGGAACACCTGCGGGTCGGCGTTCAGGCCCGACATGCGCGCCTGATCACCGAGGATCGCACCGCCGGTGCGCACCGAGCTGGGGTCAATGGCCAGCACGGCGATCCGCAACCCCAGTCCAGTGAGCAGGACGCCGAGGGTGTCGATGAGGGTTGACTTGCCCACCCCCGGGGCGCCGGTGATGCCGATCCGCTGCGATCGGCCGGTGGCGGGCAGGACCTCCGTGAGTAGCTCGCGCGTGATGGCGGCGTGGTCGGCGCGGGAGCTCTCGGCGAGCGTGATCGCCCGGGCCAGGGCGGCCACGCTCCCGGCGGTCAACTGATGCGCGAGGGCGGTGGCGCTTTCGGTGGTCACTGCGGCCGTGGGAGGCCCACGTCGTCCTCGGGGAGCCCACTGGCCTCGGGGAGCCCACTGGCGTGGCCTGCCAGCAGCACATCGAGCAACCGCTGGGCCGCGGTCAGCACCGGCGTTCCCGGCGGGAAGACCGCCTTCACCCCACTGGCATGCAGCAGCGGAACATCCCGAGGCGGAATCACGCCACCGATGACGATCGGCAGGTCGGGACGACCGCCGGCATTGAGAGCCGCCCGCAGCTCGGGGGCCAGCGTCAGGTGGGCCGCGGCCAGCGAGGAGACGCCGACGGCATCGACATCCGCCGCAATGGCGGCCGTCGCGACCTCTGCGGGCGTCTGGAACAGTGGGCCGAGATCGACGACGAAGCCGAGGTCGGCAAACCCGGAGGCGATGATCTTCTGCCCGCGATCGTGACCGTCCTGGCCGACCTTCGCCACCAGCAGGCGCGGCTGATGTCCGGTGAGGTGCGCAAACTGCGCAACCCGCGCGCGCACCTGCTCGATCTCGGCGCTGGTTTCGCCCATCTCACGACGGTAGACCCCGCTCACCACGCCGACGCGCCCCCGATGCCGGCCCCAGACCTGCTCAAGTGCCGCGCTCATCTCCCCTACGGTTGCCCCCGCTCGCGCCGCTGCGACCGCGCACTCCATCAGTGAGGCCTGCGGCTCGCGTGCGGCGGCGGTCAGGGCCGACAGTGCCGTGCCGACTGCTGCGGCATCGCGTTCCGCCCGCAACCGGTGCAGCCGTTCCCGTTGGGCGTACCGCACCTGGACGTTGTCGATGGTGCGCACCTCGATGGGGGATTCCCTCTCAGGGATGGCCACGTTGACCCCGATGACGGGCTGCAGGCCCGAGTCGATCCGGGCCTGGGTGCGGGCAGCAGCCTCCTCGATGCGCTGGTGGGGAATCCCGGCGATAACGGCGGCGGTCATCCCACCGACGGCCTCGATCTCGGCTAGGTGGCCCGACGCACGCTCGGCCAGAGCCGCGGTCAGCCACTCGAGGTACCAGCTGCCACCCCATGGGTCGACGGTCCGCGTCACCCCGCTTTCGTGCTGGAGCACCAACTGCGTCAGCCGGGCGATATGCGCCGACTCATCGGTTGGCAGCCCGAGCGCCTCGTCGAAGGCGTTGGTGTGCAGTGACTGGGTGCCGCCGTGTGTGGCAGCGACGGCTTCCAGGCAGGTGCGGACGATGTTCGTATAGGGGTCGGCCGCGGTAAGCGACCAGCCCGAGGTTTGGCAGTGGCAGCGCAGCGCCCCGGATCGCGGGTCGGTTGCGCCCAGGTCGGTGACGAGCCGCGACCACAGCATGCGGGCGGCTCGCAGCTTGGCGATCTCCATGGTGAGGTTCATGCCGATTCCCCAGAAGAACGACATCCGCGGTGCGAAGGAGTCGATCGGCAGCCCGGCGGCGATGCCAGCGCGCAGGTACGCCAACCCATCGGCCAGGGTGTAGGCGAGCTCGAGGTCGGCTGTTGCCCCTGCTTCCTGCAGGTGGTAGCCCGATACCGAGATCGGGTTGAACCGAGGCATGTGCCGGGCGGTGTAGCCGATGATGTCCGAGACGATGCGCATGGACGGTTCCGGCGGGTAGATGTAGGTATTGCGAACCATGAACTCCTTGAGGATGTCGTTCTGCAGCGTGCCGGTGAGGAGGTCGGGTGTGACGCCCTGCTCCTCGGCGGCGACGATGAACAGCGCGAGAATCGGCAGCACCGCGCCGTTCATCGTCATCGACACGCTCATCTGATCCAGCGGGATGCCGTCGAATAGTGCCCGCATGTCCAGAATGGAGTCGATCGCGACGCCAGCCATGCCGACATCGGCGAGGGCGCGTGGGTGGTCGGAGTCGTAACCGCGATGTGTCGGCAGGTCGAAGGCCACGCTCAGGCCGCGCTGCCCGGCAGCGAGGTTGCGACGGTAGAACGCATTGGACTGCTCGGCCGTGGAGTACCCCGCGTACTGCCGAAGCGTCCAGGGCCGTGTGGTGTACATCGTCGGATAGGGGCCGCGCAGGAAAGGCGGCTCACCGGGTGCGGTGTCCAGGTGGCGCAGGTCGGCGATGTCGGCTGGCCCGTACAGCGGGCGGATCAGCAGACCCTCCGGTGTCAGCCACCCCGAGGTATCGGGATCCACGCCGGTGGCTGCCACCGCCGTCCGCCATGTCGCCGCACCGGGGGCGTCGCTGCGGGGGAGCAGGTCGATGCGGGCGAAGTCGGGCAGGCTCATGCCGGGTCCATCCCGGTTGCGTGCGCGCTGGTCAGTCGCGTGAGCATCGCACCATCGGCCACCGCACCGAGGCAGCCGCCGCCGGCCTCCACCTGCTGGAACTGGGCCCAGCCGGCAGCTGCGAACTGGTCGCTGAGTTCGGTGACGTGGTGGCTGCCCCCGGTGGGGTCGAGGAGGCGTCCGAGTCCGCACTCGTGGGCGAGGACGAGCCCGGTGGTGAGCGCCAGTCGCCGGCCGAGGTCACTGCGCTCATCACCGGCGGCATCGAATGACTCAACGGCGAGGCTGTCGGTGCCGCCGAGCACCGCACCGAGAGCGGCGATCGTGCCTCGAATGGCGTTGGACCACGGGTCATCAGGGCTCAGCCAGCGACCGCCGGCGATGGCATGGACGCGGACCCCGGGCAGCCGCATCGGGTGCGGCCCGCCATCGGCCGTCGAGGGCACGCCGACAGCCGCGAGCACCGTTGCCCAGCACCGGCGAAGCGCCCGGATCTTCGCAACGGTCGCGAACAGATCGACGTCGGCGAAGACCTCCAGTTCGATCAGCGATGCGGCAGCCGCCGGGGGAAGGCCGACGGTGAGCATCGATCGCAGGTACTCCGTCCCAGCCGACACCAGCCAGCCGATCTCTGCCGCCTCGTCGGCACCCCCATCGGCTGCCACCATGCCGGATGCGAGGAAGACCGTCCGGTCGGCCTTCGCCTGCCAGGCCAGCTGCGCGCGCTCGGTGGCAGCGGAGAGCGCAAGGCGCACGTCGGCTGGCGGGTCCGCCGACAGCGCGGCTCCCAGCGGATCGCACCCCTCGGCCAACCGGACGCGCTCGGGTGGCAGCCCTCGTCCCTCCAGGACGGCATCGAGCCAGCCGGCGACCATCGGGGCGGCCCCACCAGCACGCAGGTGCACGGGTGCCGCCTCGAGGACAACCCCCTCCAGGGCCGCGGCAACTCCGGCCGGGCCAGCGCAGACCACGCCGCGTCCCTCACCCTCCCCGCCGGCGGCGATCCGCAGCAGCAGGCTCATCGCACCGGATTCAACGGCGGTGCGCGCATGCGCGCCGGCAGCGCTGGCATCAGGATCATCGATGATGGCGCGCTGATCCCACCCGCCAGGGGTCGGCCACACCTGCGGGCCGCGCAGCAGGGGGAGGAAACCCGGCCAGCCGGCGGCCCGGTCAGCCCCCGTGCCGGTCGCTGGTGCGCCCGGGCCTTCACCCATAGGGTCGAGGCTAGCCGCGCGTGGACCGTCCAACCCGGCCGCGGCAGTGCGAGCACTCATGGACGCCGGATATCGGGTGATGCCGGGCGAGGAGGGGTTGCGCGGATGGCGCGAGCATCGGGAGAGTCGGCACCGGCTGGGTCGGCACCGGCTGGGTCGGCACCGGCTGGGTCGAGGCGGGCGGGAATCAGGTGGTGGCCACCCCGCTGGCGGAGCCTGCTCGGTCCAGCCCTGTGGCTCGGCGTGCCGGCGCTCATCAGCCTTGCGATGCGCGCAGCGATTCCACCCGTGCCCCTATTCGGCACCAGTCACGACGACTTCCTCCAGGTCCGCATCGCAAACCGGATCCTCGACGGTCAGTGGTTGGGCCCTTGGGACGGGCTGATCCTCAGCAAGGGCCCGGGCTATCCGCTCGTGCTCGCCGGCACCTCCGCGGTCGGGGTGCCCCCGGTCATGCTCCAGCAGGTCCTCTACCTGATCGGTGCCCTGCTGCTGAGCGTGGCGCTGGGACGGCTGTGGGCGGGGCCGTGGCTGACCCGAGCGGTGTTCATCGTGCTTGCCCTCAATCCGGCCATGCTCGGATTCTCGGCTTCCCGCGTGTACCGGGAGGGGCTGGTGGCGGGACTTGCGCTGCTCGCCATCGGACTGGCGGCAAGCGTCCTCGCCTATCGGGGGGATCGGCGCGCGGAGGTCTGGCGGCTGGCCGGGCTGCTCATCGGGCTTGGTCTGGTGCTGGGCGTGCTGCGAATCATCCGCGCGGACACGGTGTGGATTCTGGTCGCCGTCATCGGTGTCCTTGCCGTCTACCCCTGGGCCGCTGGCCGCGACTGGGCCCCCCGATGGTGGGCCGCGGTGGCGGTGGTGACCGTGGCCGGCGGTGCGTGCCTCCTCGCCCTGCTGCCCGAGCGCATCGTGGCCGGGGTGAATGACGCGCGCTACGGGGTGCCCCTGGCGGAGGACTTCACGCAGGGGTCGCTCGCCTCTGCGTGGCGGGCATGGGTCCGGGTTGAACCGCACAGTGACGACCCGCGCGCTCCGCTGTCGGCCGCGCAGGTGGCCGCCGGGTACTCAGTGTCCCCCACCGCCGCACGGTTGGCCATCGACACCGATCCCGCCGAGGCTGACAACTCGGTGACGGCGCTGACAGTTCCCGGCTCCTATGCCGTCTGGGCTATGCGAGATCGTGCCGCCATTGCCGGGGCCAGATCAGCCGACCAGATGCAGGCATTCTTCGCCGATGTGACGGCTGAGCTCACAGCAGCATGTGCTGATGGACGACTGACCTGTTCCGGGACTCCAATCGCTGCAGGCATGCCCATCATCCAGACGTGGGATGTTGCCGGAATCCTGCGGGTGGCCCGGGCCGACGTGTCGGAGAAGTGGCTCGCGATGGCGGTGGCGTACCCGGTGGCTGAGGTGTCCGAGCGGGCCCCCGAGTACATCGGGCGCCTCCCAGGCGGTACCTTCCCCCTCGATGAAGGGGCCGAGTTCACCCTCTGGCAACGCGCCGTCGTTGGGGTGCAGAGCCCGGCGGGCGTCCTGCCGCCGGCCGACGCCCCGGTCATGCGCCTGCAGGCGACCCTCACATCGGCCTATTCGCTGGCGTGGCGGATTGTGTGGATCCCCGCCTTGATCGGCCTGCTGCTCGCGCTGGTGCTGCCGGGACGACGAGTGGTCGCGGCGGTAGGGGTCATGCTGATCGCCGGCATGGCAGTCAGTGTGGGAATTCTCAGTGCCTACTCCTGGCACGGCGGTGGCTGGGCGACGTACCACTACTACCTCGGCTCGCTGCCGCTTGCGCTGACGGTCACCGTCCTCGGGTGCTTCGGCGCCGGGTCGCTGATCCGGCAGGCGGTGCGCCGACGCTGATCACCGAGGCGTTGCGCGCGGCACCGTCCACACCGCCGCACATCAGCGCCCGGTCAGTAGCCAGCCGAGGGTGAACCCCATCAGGCTGCCGACGGTGGTCATCGCCAGCAACCCCACGGCGCTCCCCCATCGACGACGCTCCCCGAGCAGTGCCGTATGGGCGCTGAGGGCGCTCATGGTCGTGAGGCCACCGCAGTAGCCGACTGCGAGGAACAGCCCCACCGCTGAGTCGGGGATGGTCCCCGCCGACATCGAGGACGCAGGGGCGCCGTCCATCAGGGGCGTGAGGATGAGTCCGAGCAGCAGCGATCCGAGGATGTTCACCGCAACCGTCCCCCAGGGAAACCTGCCCGGCACGACGGTGGTGAGCGCGCGGTCCACCGCCCATCTGCTGACCGCGCCGGCAGCGCATCCCAGCCCCACGATGACCGCGGCCAGCCAGCCGGGGTCGGTCATCCCCCGCCCCACGTGGGCGGACGGCTGGGAGCTCCCGCGCTGGGCTCACCCTGGCTGGCCGAGGTGAGACCAAGCCCCGCGGCTCGGCGCGTGGCGGACCGGCGCGCGACCCACCGGTGAGCCGTGTCCAGCCCGAGGACGGCGGCGACCAGGGAGGCCCCGAGGTTCACCCCAAGGACGATCACCCCCGAAACCGGGTCCGCTCGCGCCAGCAGGACGGTCTCGGCGCTGACCGCTGAGAAGGTAGTGAGGCCACCAAGGAAGCCGATGACCAGCAGTGGTCGCAGCCACCGGGTGCGGATCGCGTCGGTAAGGATCCCCGCGAGCAGGCCGGCTCCCGCAGAGCCGACCACATTGACCAGCAGCGTGCCCCACGGCCACCCCGTCGCAGCCAGCGCCATGCCGATCTGCCAGCGGACGATCCCACCGGCCGCCCCACCCGCGGCAATGAGGAGGGCGTCGCCGACACCCCTGGCGCAGCGCAGCGGGAGCGGTGGGATTCCGGTCACTCCTCGCTGGCCACCGGCGGGTCCGGGGGCAAGGGGTCGCCCGGCGGGTCCGGGGGCAGGGGGTCGCCCGGCGGGTCCGGGGGCAAGGGGTCGCCCGGCGGGTCCGGGGGCAGGGGGTCGCCCGGCGGGTCCGGGGGCAGGGGGTCCACCGGCGGGTCCGCGGGCAGGGGGTCGACCGGTGGGTCCGCGGGCAGGGGGTCCACCGGCGCCCCGGGCCCCCGCCGCAGCGGCTGATCCACGGACGCCGGCGACTCCCCGAGGGTGCTGGCGACGCCGAGCGCGCTCATGTTCCGGGCGTGCACGAGCACCCGGCTCTCCAGGCTGCCGATGAAGTCGTTGTAGCCGCCGACCGCGCGCTCCAGTCCACTGCGCAGCCGCTCAATATGCCCCGTCATCGTTGCCAGACGCGAGAGCATGTCGGCACCTGCCCGCTGGATCTGCTCGGCGTGATCGGCCATCCGCTGCCGCTGGAAGCCGAAGGCGATCGTCCGCAGCAGTGCCAGCATCGTCGTCGGGGTTGCGAGGATCACCCGGCGGGAGAAGGTCTTCTCCAGCAGCAGGGGATCGGCCTCCATCGCGGCGGCGAGCAGCGACTCCAAGGGCAGGAAGACGACGACGAAGTCGACCGTCCCGGGCAGCTCCCGGTACCCCCGATCGGTCACTTCTCGGGTGCGGGCGAGCACGTCCCGGGCGTGCCGGGCCATCAAGTCGGTGCGCTGGACGGGATCCTCATTCGTGATCGCCGCCCAGTAGGCGTCGAAGGGGAACTTCGCGTCAACGGGAACGATCCCGCCACCGGGCAGGTCGATGATGATGTCCGGACGGATCCGCCCCTCACCGGCGGCGTGGGTGGCCTGACGGTGGTAGTGGGTTCCCTCCAGCAGCCCCGCGTGGCTGAGCAGTTGCTCAAGCTGCATCTCCCCCCACTGGCCGCGCGTCTGGCCGCGTGCCATCGCCTCGCGCAGCTGCCGGGTGGCTGAGGTCAGCCCCTCATAGCCCTGCTCGATCACCGCCAACTGCGCCCGCAATCCCTCCTCAGCGGTGGCGCGGCTGGTGTTCGCCTGCTCGGTGAGCAGGCGCAGGGTCTCCACCGACTCCCGCATCGGGGTGAGCAGGTCCGCCAGCGATCCGGACTGCGTGGCCGAGCGGGTCAGGGCGTCACGCTCCGCGATGAGCAGTGCGACCTGGCCCTCCGCCTGGCCCAGCCGGCCGCGCAGCCGATGTCGCCCGATCCGTCCGAGCAGCAGCCCGGCGACCAGGCCCAGGAGCAGCCCGAGCCCAGCGATGATGAGAGTTTCCAGCGGGACGTCAAGCCCCCCGAGCACACCTGCCATCCGCCTATCCTGCCCCACTACCGTAGGGGGGTGTCGGCGAGCGTCCTGCTGCTGGCCTGCCCCGATCGTCCCGGCATCGTCGCGGCGGTCTCCGGGGTGATCGCCGCTCACGGGGCGAACGTCCTCGACGCCCAGCAGCACAGTGACGAGGTCGACGGCCGCTTCTACCAGCGCATCGCGTTCCTGCCGCCCTCCGGTGCGCCTTCGACGGCCATCAGCGACGATCTCGCCCGGCTGGCACCCGCCTTCGACCTTGACTGGTCCATCCGACCGCTGGGGATGCGCCCGCGGGTGGTCATCCTCGCCTCCCGGCCGCCGCATGCCCTGGCCGACCTGCTGGTTCGGGCGCGGACGCACGACCTCGATATCGATGTCGTGGCGGTGATGTCCGACCGACCCGACCATGCACCCCTGGTTGAGGCGCTGGGGATCGCCTATGAGCACCATCCGATCGCCGACCGTGCCGCGCAGGAGCGGACCCTCGCCGCCGCGCTGCGCGCGCGGGCACCGGACCTGGTGGTCCTTGCCCGCTATATGCGGGTCCTGCCGGGTTGGCTGGTGGCGCAGTGGGCGGGCCGGATGATCAACATCCACCACTCGTTCCTGCCCGCATTCATCGGTGCCGAGCCCTATCGCCAGGCACATGACCGGGGGGTGAAGATCATCGGCGCGACCGCCCACTACGTCACGGAGGCCCTTGATGCGGGTCCGATCATCGAGCAGGACGTGGTCGCGGTGACCCATCGCGACTCCCCGCAGTCGCTGGCGCGGCGTGGCCGCGACCTGGAGACGATCGTGCTCGCGCGCGCAGTGCGTGCCCATATCGAGCATCGGGTCCTCATCAGCGGCCCCCGGACGATCGTCTTCACGTGACATCCGCATCGGACAGCCAGCCGGCACCGGAGGCTCCGCCCACCGGGGCAGCCGAGCGCAGTTGGCCGGCCGACGGTCCAGGGGTGGCGCAGGTGGGGCGGCGGGTCGGGCGGGTGACGATCAACGCCCCCGGACCGTCCACCGCGCAGATGTTCCGCGACCTGCTGCGCGCCCGTAGTGCGCCGGCGGACTACCTCGTCCAGACCCAGCAGCGCTATGGGGACATCGTCCAGTTCCCGGTGCCGACAATGCCGGTCTACCTCATCAGCCATCCCCGTGATGTCGATCAGGTACTGCGCATCAACGCGCGCGGTTACGGCAAGCGGACCATCCAGTACCGCAACCTCGCCCTCGTCACCGGCGATGGCCTGCTCGCCGTCGACACCCCCGGGTGGCGGCGGCAGCGTCGACTCGTCCAGCCGGCCTTTCACCACGAGGCGATTGCCCGCGTGGGCACTGATACCGCACTGGTCACCGATCGCATGATCGAGCGCTGGCGGTGCCTGCCCGATGGGGCCGTGATCGACGCCGATGCCGAGATGATGCACGCCGGTCTGGAGATCGTGTGCCGGTCGCTCTTCGGCACCGACCTGGCTGGGGATGTTGAGGCGACCGCCCAGGCCACACTGGACGCCCTCGATGTCGTCGTGGCCCGCGCCCGTACCCCGATCGCACCACCGGCCTGGGTTCCCAGCCCCCTCAATCGGACGATGGCGCGCGCCCTGCGGCAGTTGGACGGGGCGGTCGGCCGGATCCTGCGGGAGCGCAGCGGTGAGCCCGGCATCGATCGGCAGCCGGACATGCTCGACCTGCTGATTGCCGCCCGTGATGAGGAGGGCGATGCGCCATTCACCGAGGAGGAGCTGCGCGACCAGATCGTCACTTTCCTTGTTGCCGGCCACGAGACCGTCGCCAGTTCCCTGACCTGGACGTGGTGGCTGCTCGCCGCGCACCCCGCGGTGCGGGCGCAGGCGCACGCCGAGGTGGCGGCGGCCCTTGGCGGAGCCATCCCCGAGGTCGCCGATCTGCCCCGCCTGCCGTATCTGCGGGCGGTGGTGGATGAGGCGCTGCGCCTGCATCCGCCGGGCTGGGTGATCTCACGTCGGGCGGACGCCGCCGACACCGTCGGCGGGGTGGCAATTCCCGAGGGATCCGTCCTCATCATCAGCCCATGGACGACCCACCGGCACCCGGCGGCCTGGGCTGACGCCGAGCGGTTCGATCCGGATCGATTCCTGCCTGGGGCGCCACCGCCCGTGCGAGGCGGGTACCTGCCATTCGGATCCGGTCCCCGGTTGTGTATCGGCAAGGACTTCGCCCTGTGGGAGAGCGTCTTGCTCATCGCGCGGGTGCTGCAGGCCTTCGATGTCGAACCTGCGGGCCCACCGCCGCGCACCCGTGCCCTGGTGATGGCCCGACCCGATGGGGGCCTGCCGATCCGGCTCGTCCGTCGCTGAGGTGCGCCGCGGCTTCACGTTCCTGGCCATCCTCAGCTGGATCGGCGGCGTGCTGCTCGTGGACAGTGCCGCCAGCGGTGTCGCCGTTCACCTCCTGGGTGTGCTCACCTGGCTGCTGCTGATCGCACTCGTGGCGGTGGAGCCGGCTGAGCGGCGGGCTGGTGTTGCCCTTCAGGTCGGGATCGTCGTGGTGTTCGCCACGGTGATCGAGTACGTCTTCTCACAGTGGCTGGGGGCCTACCGCTATCTCGACGGGCACGTCCCCGCCTATGTTCCGCCGGGTCATGGTCTGGTGTACCTGGCCGCTTTGACCTTCGCGCAGGCGGCTTGGGTGCGCGAGCGGCCGCGGCTGTGGATCGCGCTGACCGTCGCCGCCGGAGCGCTGCTGGCTGGCTACGGCCTGCTGGTGGTGCGGCCCGCGGACTGGTTGGGCGCCTTCTGGTACCTCTGCCTGCTCGGATTCCTCCGCTGGGGGCCGACGCGGCTGCTCTACGTGGGCGCCTTCGTCGTGGTCACCGCACTGGAGTGGGCCGGGACCTGGTTGGACGTGTGGACCTGGGCGCCCTATGACCCGGTCCTCGGTGTCATCGGTCAGGGCAATCCGCCATCGGTTGCTGCTGGGGGCTACGGCTGGTTCGACCTTGCCGCCGTCGCCCTCACGCCCTGGCTGGCGCGCTGGCTGGGAGTGCGAACCGGCTTAGGACGGGGGCTCACCGGGGTTGGCGGCGCCGGCGTCACTAACCGAGGCGCTGGCGGCGCTGGTGTCGGTGAGGGAGGTGAGGGAGGTGAGCAGGCGCCGCAGAGAGCGCATCCGGTCGGGGTCGGCCTGCGCCAGCGCGCAGTCATCGTCGAGATGCCGGCAGCCGCGCGGGCAGCCGGCGGTGAGGGGTGCCAGATCCGTGAAGCCCCCGATGAGGTCCTCGGGTCGCACATGGGCGAGCCCGAATGAGCGCACCCCAGGGGTGTCGATGAGCCAGCCGCCACCGGGCAGTGGCAGGGCGATGGCCGAGGACGATGTGTGCCGGCCACGACCCGTGGTGTCGTTCACCACCCCGGTCCGGCGATCGGCGCCGGGAATCAGCCGGTTGACCAGCGTCGACTTTCCCACCCCTGACGACCCCAGCAGCACGGTGGTGCGGTGGGCGAGCGCATCCCGCAGCGGCTCGACGTCGCTGTCGCGCCCCGACAGCACGATCGTGCGCGCGAGGTCGTGGTAGGCGGTGCGGATCGGCGTGGGGTCGGCGAGATCGGCTTTCGTCACGATCAGCAGCGGTGCCATGCCGGCATCCCACGCCGCGACCAGCGCGCGATCGGTGAGTCGGGGCTGCGGGGCCGGCTGGGTGGTCGCGATGACGATGCCAAGCTGGTCGGCATTGGCCACGAGCACCCGTTCCACCGGATCGGTGTCATCGGCACTGCGTCGCAGCACATGGGCCCGATCGGCCACCCGCACGATGCGCGCCATGTCATCGGCACCGGCGCCGCTGCCGATGCACGCAACCCGGTCGCCGACGACCACCGCACGCCGGCCCAGTCCACGGGCCTTCACGGCGAGCAGGCGCTCGGGGGTGGGGGCGTGGCCGGGGGTGCCATCCCAGCCGGGGGGGGACCCGGCATCGCCGGTGTCCCCGGATCCTGCGGGTGACCCCTCGGGAGGATCGAGGATGAGCGTGAAGCGCCCCCGATCGACGGCGGTGACGATCGCCGATCGGGCGTTGAGGTGGGCGGGTCGGTTCTTCGTCCGCGCTCGGCTGGCGGGCTGCCGGCGTTGGCGGATGTCGTCCTCATCGGGGGAGCGGGCGGTGAGCCGGCGCACGTTCATCGTGCCGGCATGGAATCGCTCACGTCGCCGATGGTGGAACTCGCGTGCCGATGGCGGTACCCACGTCGCCGATGGGGGACGACGTGAGCTCCTGCCACCGGGCGGCGAAGTCCGGCAGCGTCTTCGACGTGCAACTCACATCGTCCAGGATGATCCCGGGAACGCGCAGGCCGATCAGCGCGCCGGCGGTCGCCATCCGATGGTCGCCGTGGCAGCGCCATAGGCCCCCACGCAGTGGCCGCGGCTCGATCAGCAGGCCGTCCCGTTCCACGGTGATGCGCCCGCCGAGGTCGGCAAGGTTGTCCGCGAGTGCGGCAAGCCGATCGGTCTCGTGGCCGCGCAGGTGGCCGATCCCGGTCAGCCGACTTGGGCTGTCGGCGATGCTCGCCAGTGCCGCGACCGTTGGCGTGAGCTCCCCGACGTCCCCCAGGTCGGCATCGAGTCCATGGGGGGCGCCATCCCCGCGGACGGTGATCAGGTCGCCGTCCTGTTCGACCCTGGCGCCCATCTGCTCGGCCAGCCCAAGGAAGGCGGCGCCAGCCTGCTCAGTGCGCTGCGGCCAGCCCGGCACGCTCACCTCACCGCCGACTGCCACGGCGGCGGCCAGATAGGCCGCGGCATTGGAGAGGTCCGGTGCGATCCGCCAGGTGCGCGCGGCGATCGGACCCGCGGCAACCTGCCAACTGCGCTCATCGGGCTGCGTGACGGTCACGCCGGCGGCGGCGAGCATCTTCAGCGTCATCGCAATGTGCGCGGCACTCACCCGACGGTCACCGGTTGTGCAGCGCAGCCCGCGAACGGTTCGCGCGCCGATCAGCAGCAGGGCGCTGAGGAACTGGCTGGACTGGTGGGTGTCAACCGCCACCTCTCCGCCGAAGAGGCCGCCGGTGCCACGGATGGTGAACGGCAGCCGATCGCCGTCCACGTGCGCCCCGATGACGCGGAGTGCGTCCAGCAGCGGCGCCATCGGCCGCTCCCGGGAGCGCGGGTCGCCATCGAAGGTCACCCTGGCACCGGTGAGGGCGGCAACCGGGGGGACGAACCGCATCACCGTGCCGGCGAGGCCCACGTCGATCCGCACCGGTGACACCGTCGGCGTCGATGTGGGCTCCGTCGCACCCGGATCACCGGTGGATCCCGGCAGCGGCGTCACCGCCCAATGGTCGACGTCACGGGCTCCACCCCCCTCATGGGCGAGCTCCCTGCGGTGCTCGATCTGCGCCCCCAATGCGGTGAGGGCGGCGGCCATCAGGTCGGTATCCCGCGCCCGCAGGCCGCCGACGATGGTGCTGTGACCCTCGGCCAGGGCGGCGAGGATGAGGGCCCGGTTCGTCTCGGATTTCGACCCGGGGACGGTGACCGTGCCATGGACGTGCGCAACCGTCGGCGCTGGCCAGCCGGTCGCGGTCATGGGGCAAGGCTACGGAGTGCCCGGCGTCGTGCCGCCGGGATTCACTGCCCCCAACGCGGGGGTGGGGCGCTCAGCGACAGGCCGGCCCCCTGGTGCGGCATGCTCATCCCATGTGTGGTCGCTATGCCGCCACTCGAACGCCCGAGGAACTCGCTGCGGTGTTCAGCATTCCCACGGACGCGCCCATCCAACTGTCGCCCGACTACAACGTTGCACCGACCAAGCGCACCTATGCCGTCCTTGAGCGAGCACGCGGGGAGGGCTCCGGTGGTCCCGATGGGCCCGATCACGCGGGCGAGGAGGGTGCCGTACGACAGCTCGCCGTCGTGCGCTGGGGTCTGCTGCCGGCGTGGGCGAAGGACCCGGCGATCGCGAGTCGGCTGATCAACGCCCGCCAGGAGACGGCGGCGAGCAAGCCGTCCTTCCGCAGCGCCTACCGCCGACGCCGCTGTCTGGTGCCGGTGGACGGCTACTACGAGTGGTACCGGCCACCGGGGCGTCCCGCGCAGCCGTTCTACTTCACCCCCGCGGCCGCCGGGATCCTGCCGCTTGCGGGACTGTACGAGGTGTGGCGGGACCGCAGCCTGCCCGACGATGACCCCGAGGCGCTGCGGGTGACGATGGCGCTGCTGACCACGACCGCGACCCCCGACGTCGCGGGCATACATGACCGCATGCCCATGACCGTGCCGCCTGAGCATTGGGCCGCGTGGCTGGACCCCGCCCTGACCGACCCGGAGGGGGCAACGCAACTGCTCCACCCGGCCGGGGCGGTAGGGCTGGCGATCCATCCGGTCTCGACGAGGGTGAACGCGGTGCGCAACAACGGACCCGAGCTCATCACGCCGATTCCCGCCGTGGACCTGCCCCAGTCGGATCACTAGCGCTCCATCCGCGCGGCCAGCCGCCGCCGGCAGGGCGCGCGGATACGCGGGTGCCTAGGCTGAGGCGATGACATGGACGGCCGGCTGGTGACGGGCGAGGAGGGCGCGGACGGGTCGGCTGCACCCGATGGGGCCGACCTGGCCGACGCCGCGGTGGCGGTCCCGGTGTCGCGTGCCGAGCTCGCCGCGCTGGTCGGTGCCGCCGATGCCGAGGGTTCCCGAGCGGACACCGAGGAGTCCGATGCGGAGCGCGCCGCCCGGTTCGAGCGCGATGCCCTCGTCTACCTCAACCAGCTGTACGGGGCCGCCCTGCGCACCACCCGCAACCCCGCCGACGCCGAGGATCTCGTCCAGGAGACCTACGCGCGGGCCTTCGCGGCCTTCCACCAGTTCCGTCCCGGTACCAACCTGAAGGCATGGCTGTTCCGCATCCTGCGCAACACCTACATCAGCGGGTACCGCAAGCGCACGCGGGAGCCCCTGCAGCTTGGTTCCGATCAGCTCACCGACTGGCAGGTGACCCGCGCCTCGCAGGATGCCACCGCCGGCCTGCGCGCCGCCGACGTTGAAGCGCTGGCGGGGATCACCGACCGGGCGGTGCTCGATGCCATGGCAGCGCTGCCGGAGGAGTTTCGGACGGCGGTGTACCTCGCGGACGTCGAGGGGTTCGCCTACCGGGAGATCGCCGAGATCATGGACACCCCGATCGGGACGGTGATGTCGCGTCTGCACCGTGGCCGTCGGCTGCTGCGGGAGTCCCTCAGCGAGTACGCGCAGTCGATCGGCCTGCTCGCCGTCACCGGGGAGGCCCAGTGACGGTGAGCGTCATCACCTGTCGTGAGGTGGTTGAGCACCTGAGCGCCTATGTCGATGGTGAGGTCAGTCCGGCGTTGGGCGAGATGATCCTCGTCCACCTGGGCACGTGCCCCGGGTGCCGTGCGCGGTTGACCCTTGAGCAGTCGGTCAAGGCCGTCGTGGCCAGGGCGTGCACGATCCCTGCCGCCCCATCGCGCCTGCGGGAGCGCGTCCAGGCGGCACTTGAGCAGACGCGCGTGGGCTACTCGTACACCCAGGTCACGCGGAATCGAGAGGGGACGACGGTGATCCAGGTCAGCGGCTTCACCGAGGTGACCGGCAGCAGGTCGGAGCCGGCGGCCGGCCGCCTGCGGTTCACCGTCGGTGAGACCGACACTGCAGTCGCGCTCGGCAGCGGCGAGGTCGCCGTTCTCGGCACCCCCCGGCTGATCGCATGGTGCGAGCAGGCCTGCCTGGCCGCCCTTGCGGAGCACCTGCCGGCGGCGGAGACCACGGTTGGGGTCCACGTCGACCTTGAGCACCTCGCTCCCAGTCGCCCCGGGTCGACCGTGGAGGTGACCGCGGTCCTCGTCGGCACCGGACGACGTCGGCTCACCTTCGACTGTGAGGCGATCGAGCCTGATACGGCGGTCGTGCTGGCGCGGGGACGGCTGACGCGGGTCCGGGTGCTGCGAGCGGCCTTCGGCTGAGCGGGCGGCCGGATCAGTCGGCCGGGGCGGCAGGGGCGGCTCAGTCGGCAGCGGCGGCGATGGGCGTTGCCATGGAGGAGGCGCGGCACGGAAGGGCGGCTGACATGGCCTTCAGGAGGGTCCGCTGCTACGTTGGAGGGGTGCGGATGCCGGCTGACGAGGGATGCGCGACTGCTGAGGCTCCCCGGCAGCGGGCCGTTCACCGCGGAGCGGCCGCTCTCGCGATGGCCACCGCCCTGATCGCGGGTGCGGCCCTGCCGGCGGCGGCCACTGAGATCGTCCGGCCGCAGCGGGACGGGGAGCGGACGTCGGTTGCGATGAGCCGGGCCGAGCGCGTGGCAGCGCAGGTGAGCCGGTCGGCGAACGGGAAGTTCTGCCCGGCCCCCACGGGCACGCTCCACGACAACTGGCACGATCCGCGGGGGGGCGGCCGACTGCACAAGGGCATCGACATGTCCGGCAACCGGGGTGATCCGCTGGTTGCCATTGAGGACGGTGTCATCACCAAGAGCGAATCGGATTCCTATGGCATCCACGTCGCCCTGCTCGGCAACAGTGGGCATGGGTACTGGTACCTCCACAATGAGCGCAACCTCGTGAAGGTCGGCGACCGGGTCAAGGGTGGCGACGTCATCGCCCTGATGGGTGACACCGGATCGCGCGGCTCGGTTCACCTGCACTTCGAGTGGTGGCCCAGCGGCCAGCAGTGGTCTCAGGAGAACCCCTACCCGCTGCTGCTCGCGATCTGCCGCTAGCGGTCGCCGATGTCGATGGCCAGCGGCCGTCCGCCGGCCGGTACCCCTGGCGATGTGCCGGCCGTCGGCTGGCCCCCCGGCTGTTGACCCATCAGTCCCGCCGCCGTCAGATGCCGAAGGTGGAACGCGGGTAGGCGACCTCGGGGTCGAGGGCAACGTTCACGACGGCGGGACCCTCTGCGGCGAGCGCCCGCGTCAGGGCGCCGGCCAGGTCCTGCGGGCGGGTGATGTGCTCACCCACCGCACCGAGGGCGCAGGCCGCCTGGTCGTAGCGGACGTCCGGGCTGAGCTCGGCGACGACGTCGTAGCCGTACAGCATGCGCATCGGTCCGCGTTCCAGCCCCCACATGGCGTTATTGCCCACGATGATCGCCACCGAGATGCGCTGGCGGGCGAGCGCCTCAAGGTCGCCCAGCGAGAACCCGGCCGCGCCGTCGCCGAGGAGGACCACCACCTGAGAGGACGGTCGGGCAACCCGCGCCCCCAGCGAATACCCCATCGCGGTGCCGAGGCACCCGAACGGTCCGGGGTCAAGCCAGCAGCCCGGGCGTCCCGGTTCGAGGTAGCGACCGGCGAAGGAGGCGAAGTCCCCACCGTCCACGATGATCACCGCATCGGGGTCGAGTAGTCGGCGCACCTCTCCGTACACCCGCGCCGGGTGGATCGGCTCCGAGTCCGCCGCGCACTCCTGTGCCCGCTCGGCGGCCGCCGCCCCGGCCCGCTCAGCGCACCCCTGCGCCCACTGAGCCTGGCTGCCAGCGCGCACCCCGGTGCGCAGGCGGGGCACCCGTTCGGTGAGCTCCCCGGCGATCCGCCCGATGTCGCCGATGAGGGTGTGGGCCGCAGCGTGGGTGGCCCGCTGACTGGCCGCATCGATGGCATGGATCACCGTGGCGGGCCGTTCGGCCGGGCCGAACACCCCGAACCCGAGCCGGAAGTCCAGGGGGGCGCCGAGGACGAGGACGACGTCGGCCCCCCGCACCGCATGGGAACGCGCGGCACTCACGAGCAGCCGGTGCCCCGGCGGCAGCACACCACGGCCAGACCCATTGGCGATCGCCGGGATATCGAGGGTTGTCACGAGGGTGACGACCGCCTCCTCGGCACCGTCGTTCCACACATCCGACCCGATCACGACCAGTGGGGCGTGGGCCTCGGCAAGGATCGACGCGGCTGTGGCCAGCGCCGCCGGGTCGCATTCCCGGTCCGTCGCCGCGGGCAGCTCCGGTGCCACCGTGGTGGACTCGGTGTAGAGGGCGTCCATCGCGATATCGAGGAAGACCGGCCCTCGGTGGGGCTGGCCAGCGAGGTGGAATGCCGCATCGACCTCGGCCCTGATCTGGCCGGCATCGTGGACGGTCCCGGCGGCCTTCGTCACGCTCGCCAGGAGCGGGGGGTGGTCGAGTTCCTGCAGGGCACCGGCACCCCAGCGGGCATCGGGTGCCCGACCCCCGAGGACGACCAACGGCACCCCGCTCAACCATGCCGAGGTGATGCCGCTGACCGCATTGGTCACCCCCGGTCCAGCGGTGACGACCGCACAGCCGGGGGTGCGGGTCAGCTTCCCCGTCGCCTCGGCGGCGAACACCGCAGACTGCTCATGGCGAACGTCGTACAGCGCAAGGGGCCCGGGTTGCCCGGCGGTCACCCGATCCTTGCCGCCGACAGCCGCGTCGTAGATGGGGAACACATGCGCCCCCGACAACGTGAACAGGGCGCGCACCCCATGACGCAGGGCGGCGGCGACGGCCTGCACGCCACCGTGCCCGGTCAGAGCGCCCATGTCACCCCCGCGGCCGCCCCAGCGCTCGCGGCCACGCCCGCCCGGGCGCTAGCGGCCACCGCGGCCACCGAAGGCGCGCCACGCCAACGGGATCGTCAGCCCGGCAGCGGCCACCTTGATGAGGTCGCCTATGACGAACGGCCACAGCCCCTTCGCCAGCGCATCGCCCGGGGTCAGTCCGAGGCTCAGGGCCAGCCACGTCACGCCGCAGGCGTAGATCACCGCACTGCCCAGCAGCATGGCAATGGTCGTGCGCGCAACCCCGCGCGTCCCCCCGCCCTGCGCCCAGTGGCCCACCAGCGCCGCCGCGGCAATGAACCCGATGATGTAGCCCAGTGTCGGCACGCTCACCCCGGAGCCACCCTGCGCGAACCATGGCACCCCGGCGAGGCCAGCGAGGGCATAGAGGGCCATCGCAGCCACCCCCCGCAGGCCCCCGAGGGCGCCGCCGACCACGAGCACCGCGTACGTCTGCAGCGTCACCGGCACCGGGGTGAACGGCAGCGGGATCGCGATCTGCGCGCACACCCCGACGAACGCCGCCCCCGCCAGGACGAGCGCGACCTGCGCGGCCCACGCCGGCGAGGCAAGGTCGGCGAGGACACGGGCTGCGGGGCGAGCGGCGCCATAGGCCGGGGCGGTTGTCATGGAGGGAATCGTAGGACGCACGGCATGGCATCCTGCCGCGGTGGCAACCCTCGCCGCCCTCGCCGACCGGCATACCGACCTGTCCGAGGACGACCTTGAGCGGATCCGCGGCCTACTCGCCGAGTGGAGCCTGCTGGCCGACCTCGCGATGGCCGACCTGGTGCTGTGGCTGCCCGTGTGGCACGGCGGCGGATTCGTCGCTGGGGCACAGGTGCGTGCCGCGACAGCGGCAACGCGGGTGGCGGACGATCTTGTGGGGACGGTGGCGATGCTCGGAGCGCGCCCCGACCTCGAGCGCGCCTTGGCCGGCGCCCACGGTCCGGTCTGCCTCGCTGCGGTCACCGCGGTGCCGGTGATGCGCGAGGGCCGACCGATCGCAGTGCTCTCCGTGCACCATGACGAGCACGCCAGCCGTGCCGGCCGACTCGAGCAGGTCTACCGGGAGACCGCCGAGATCCTGCTGACGATGGTCGCCGACGGCTCCTTCCCGCCTCCATCGACCGAGACGCCGGTGGCCGCCCCGCCGCGGGTCGGCGATGGCCTCATCGTGTGCGATGCCGCTGGCCTGGTCCGTTTCGCCAGCCCCAATGCCGTCTCCGCCTGCCGACGGCTCGGCTGGGGGACGGCCCTGCTCGGCCAGCCGTTCGCACAGCGACTGGGCGCCCTCATCCATCGACCCGGACCGGTGGATGAGTCCCTGCTGCTCATCGCCGGGGGTCGGGTGAGCGGGACCACCGAGGTTGCCTCGGCCAACGCGACCCTCACGGTCCGCAGCGTTCCCCTCGGGGGGCAAACTCGGACGGGAGCATTGCTCCTGCTGCGCGATGTCACCGAACTTCGCCGCAGCGAGCGGGCCCTCCTGGGCAAGGACGCCACGATCCGGGAGATCCACCACCGGGTGAAGAACAATCTGCACGCCGTGGCCGCGCTGCTGCGCCTGCAGCAGCGACGTGTTGGGGACCCGGCGGCGGCGGCTGCCCTGGCGGAGGCGGGCCGGCGGGTGGCAACGATCGCGGTGGTCCACGAGACCCTCGCGGTTCAGCCGGGGCTGGCGGTCGACTTCGACGGTGTGCTGCGACGGCTGATCGGCCTTGTCGTGGGTGGGCTGGACGGGGGTGGGCTGGACGGGGGTGGGCTGGACGGGGAGCCGGCGATCACGGTCTCCGGCCACATCGGCACCCTGGATTCCGCGGTGGCAACGCCGCTGGCCCTCGTGGTGTGCGAACTGCTGGAGAACGCCGTCCGGCATGGCCGTCCGACTGCTCATCCGGTCGCGGTGACAGTGAGCCGCACCGAGCGCTCGCTGCGCGTGGCGGTGCGCGACTATGGGCCGGGCCTGCCGCCGGCCGGCGAGAGGACCGGGCAGCCCACACTGGGACTGCTCATCGTCGAGTCACTGGTGAGCAGCGACCTCCGCGGCAGCGTGACCATCGGACCAGCCGCTGGTGCCGGCGTGGTGGCCGAGGTCACCGTCCCGCTCGGCGGTGAGGGGGACGGCTAGTGGTGTGTCTCGCAAATGACTATGCAGTTGTGAGGTGGTCTTGGGGGATGAGTCGGGTTGCTGCTGCGTTGGTGATGTCGCCGGGTCAACGAGAGGCGGTGGACCGGATCGCGCGGTCGCGGACCGCGCCGCATCGTGAGGTCGTGCGGGCGCGGGCGTTGCTGGCCGCTGCGGATGGCGTCGCGAACAGCCGGATCGCGGCTGACTTGGCGGTGACGGCGGTGTCGGTGCGGGCGTGGCGGGCCAGTTTCGAGGCTGACGGGTTGGCCGGGTGGGGCCGGGTTGCCAAGGGGCGTGGCCGCAAGGTGTCGATACCGCAGGCGAAGATCGACGCGTTCGTGGACCTCACGCTGCACGACGTTCCCGGGGGGCACACGCACTGGTCGTGCCGGGTGATGGCCGAGTACGGAGGGGTGAGCCCGGCGACGGTGGTGCTGTGCATGGACGACAACAGCCAGATCCAGGCACTGGACCGCACCCAGCCCTCCCTGCCCATGGTCAAGGGCCGGGCCGGCACGATGACCCACGACGACAAGCGCAACGGCACCACGACCCTGTTCGCCGCACTCGACGTCGCCACCGGCAAAGTCTTCGGCCAGTGCCTGCCCCGGCACCGTCACGAAGAGTTCCTCACCTTCCTGCGAGCCGTCGACCGCAACGTCCCCAAGCCCCTAGCCATCCACATCTGGACAACGACGCAACCCACACGCACCCGAACGTCACCGCCTGGCTGGCCAAGCACCTCCGCTTCCACCTTCACTTCACCCCGACCTCGTCAAGCTGGCTCAACCTCGTCGAACGCTTCTTCCGCGAACTCACCGACAAGAACCTCCGCCGCGGCGCATTCCCCAGCGTCCCCGCCCTCATCTCCTCAATCGAGACCTACCTACGCGTGAACAACGAGCACCCCAAACCCCTCATCTGGACCGCCACCGCCGAATCCATCCTCACCAAGGTCCAACGCGGACGCGTCGCCCTCCACAACCGAGAAAGCCAAACCTGAGACACACCACTAGGGTCCGAAGGGCCGTGCGCGTCGGACGCCCTGAGGTCGCCATGCTGCTGAAGCTCGATTCCGGAACTGCCGGTGCCGGCGAAACTGCAGCCGACACCCGGGAACGCTCTCAGGCAATCCTCGACCAGGTCGTGGTTGACCTCACGGCAGTTGTCGATGGAACCTTCGATGACGGCCGGGCACTGCCTGAGCGTCTCGCCCAGCTCGTGGAGCGTTGGCAGGGACTCGCCGTTGTGTCGCTGACCGGCGATGAACGGGCGTTCGACGCTGTCACAGACCTTTCGGCTCTGCGCATCTGGATCTTCGAAATCGTCGAGGAGGGCATTTACAACGCAGTCACTCATGGGTGCGGGACGCATATCGATGTCCACATGGCCGTGGAGAGTGACGCGATCGAGGTGAACGTTCGTGACGACGGCATCGGGGTCAGAATTGACGCCGAGCAGGGGCTGGGCAGGTCACGCCCGGTTCGCTGTGCGCCTCCTGACAATTCCGAACTCCTGGTCTGGGCGACGCGAATACCTGGTGCCTTCTGTGGTCCCTGCGCCTTCGTCGTGTGAGCGTCAGCGGTAGACCTCGCGTCGGTGCCCGATGCCCACGACGTGGATGACGAGGACTTTGTCGATGACTTCATAGACGATTCGGTATTCACCCACGCGGACGCGATACACGCTGTCCTCACCTGCCAGCGCGATACATGCGGGAGGGCGTGGTTCCTCGGCCAGGAGTTCGATCGCGGCTCGAATGCGTTGCTGTTCACGGCGCTGAAGTGCCGCAAGGGATTTCGCAGCACGGCGTGCGATGCGGATCTCGTAGCGCGGCCTCACACCAGACCGAGGTCGGCCTTGACCTGGTCCCAAGGCACGTAGTGGTCCTCCTCGCGGGCCATGGCGAGTTCGGCACGATCGAGAGCGTCCTCGGCATCGCTGAGCAGGCGTTCGAAGACTCCCGGATCGACGATGACCGCTACTGGCTTGCCGCGCCGGGTCAGATAGACGGGATCGCCCGAGCGTGAGGCGCTGGCAATGACTTCCGCGAGGTGCTCGCGGGCATCACTCACGGTTATCTCGGACATGTACGAATCGTACAGATGCAATTCACGAGCAACAAGAGGTCCAATGCGCGATATCGTCGATGATATATATGGCGAGCGTTGATCAGTGAATGCAATGTGGAAGGCATCGGCATGGTTCGGATGACGTGGAACGAACTCAAGGCCGCCCGTGCAGGTGACTCCTCGGTCGAGGCCGCCTACGCGGCAGCCTCGCTGGCGTTCGAACTCGGGGAGCGGGTGCGGGGCATGCGCGAGGAGCGGGGCTGGAGTCAGCGCGAGCTGGCGAAACTGACTGGCGTGACCCAGCCGGCGATCGCCCCGCCGAATCCATCCTCACCAAGGCCCAACGCGGACGCGTCCCCCTCTACAAACGAGAAAGCCAAACCTGAGACACACCACTAGCGGGCGTAGCCTGCCGCGCGCGCCCGTGCCAGCCGACGCTTGAGGCTGCGCCGCTCGTCCTCATCGAGGCCACCCCAGATGCCGGAGTCCTGACCGGTCTCCATCGCCCACTCCAAGCAGGACTCCGTCACCGTGCACCGGCGGCAGACAGCCTTGGCTGCCTCAATCTGGGTAACCGCAGGACCCGTGTTTCCCAGCGGGAAGAACAGTTCGGGATCCTCATCTCGACACGCTGCCGCGTGACGCCAGTCCATTGCCAGCCGCCTTCCGTCCTGTCTCGGTGGATTCCGCATGACCCCTGCTCACCTCGTTGTCGTGGGCGGCCAGCCCTGCCACGGTCGGCGACGGGATGGGCATGGGCCCAACACCGCTGCCAGCCCGCTGCGAGGGTGCCCCACAGAGGCTTGTGAATCTCTTCACATGCTCGAACAACCCCCTAAGGGTCACATATTGATGCTCCGCTGACAAGCGCCACGGCCACGCTGAGGGCGAACGACGGCTGTTGCCTCCGTCACAGGCTCCCCGCCGCCGGCCCACGCGCCGGCCCCGTCAGCTCGTGCCGGCCCACGCGCCGGCCCCCCACGCGCCGGCCCCCCACGCGCCGGCCCCCCACGCGCCGGCCCCGTCAGCGCGTGTCGAGCACCCCCAACGCATCGGGGGCGCTGGTGAGGGTGATCGTCCGGCCCGCGGGATACCCCTCCCCATCGACCTGCACCGGGACCGGGGTCTCCGACGCCACGGTGATCCGCAATTGGTCGTGCGCGATGACGTGCCGGTCAGCGCGGCCAAGGCGGCCGCCCCGCAGCAGGGTGCCGGCCAGGCCGAGCGTGACCGCGATTCCCAGTGAGCGCACCGCGCACACGTCCAGCCCCCGATCGAAGCGGGCATCCGGACACGGTGAGATCGGGATGCGCCCAAGGTAGGTCCAGGGCACGCAGTTCTGGATGATCGCCGTGTAGACCCCGGTGAGCGTGCGGCCATCGGCGAGCTGGACCCGCAGCCGCGGGGTGCGCCGATCGGTGCGGGCAAGAGCGGCCAGCGACACCTGCACATAGCGCGCCGGAGAGGCGCCGCCGCCGGTACGGCGAACGCTCTCCATGGCGTGGATCACCTCGGCATCCAGTCCCGCGCCAGCGGTGAAGGTGAACCACTGTGGTGGGCGGTCGTCGATACCCACGCGGCCAAGCCCGATGCGCCGGGTCCGGTCGGTCTCGATGGCCTCAATCACCTGCCCGGTCGCCTCCACCGGGTCAACCGAGAAGCCCAGTGCCCGGCTGAAGACGTTCGCACTGCCGCCGGGCAGTGGCGCGAACACCGGCGGCCGTGCGACGGCCGCATCGAGTAGGCCGTTGACCGCCTCATGTGCGGTGCCGTCGCCGCCGAAGGTCAGCAGCAGCTCGGCGCCCTCCTGCGCGGCTGTCGCCGCCAACCGCCGGGCGTGCCCCCGCTCACCGGTGAGGTGGACGGTGAGGTCGCAGGATGCGGCAAGTGCGTGGATGAGCACCTCGCGCATCCGGGGGGAGGTTGTCGTCGCGGCCGGGTTGACGATCAGCGCAGCCCTCACGTTGGCAGCGTATGCCCCGCGGATCGGGTGCCCGATGGCTCCACGGTGTCGGGCCATACCCTGCGCACGTGGGTGCCACCATCGGATCGGCCCTGGCGCGGCTGCGCACCCGAGCCGGGCAGGTGGGCATCGGTCAGGCTGTCGCGGCAGCGATCCTCACCGGGCAGGCGGTCCTCATCGTGGGGCTGGCACTGGTCTCGCTGGTGGGCGCAGTGCTCGCCCGGATCACCGGTGAGCCAACCGGTGACCTGCGTGCGCTGCTCGCCCTGCTGGTGCTGTTCATCCTCGGCGCGGCCGGGCTGGTCGTCGTCGCGGCCGGCGTGCTGTGGGCGCGTCGGTGGGCGCTGGCACCGCTGCTGCTGAGCGAGGCGCTGGCCGTGCTGCTGGCATGGAACCTCATCGGCGATCCGCGGGAGGGCTGGCGGGTGGCGGGGGTGGGCCTGGGCGCGGTCGCGCTGATCTGCGTGATCGCCGGCTTCACCGGGGTCGCCCGGGGGGATGCCCCACCCCCATCGCGCTGAGTCCCGCCTGCTGATCAACGTCGAGTCCCGTCCCCTGATCCACCGGCAGTGGATCGGCGGCGACCGCGACCCGGATCGCCGCGATGAACCGGTCGACGTCGGCTGGGTGCGTATCCCAGGCGCACATCCACCGCACCTCGCCGGTGAGGTCATTCCACAGGTAGAAGGCGTACTCCTGCTGCAGCCGCAGGCGGGCCGGCGCCGACAGGATCGCGAAGACCGCATTGGCCTGCCGCGGCTGCGTTACCCGCAGCCCGGGCACCCCCCTCACCCCCGCATGCAGCCGCTCGGCCATGGCGTTGGCGTGGGTCGCGCTGCGCCGCCACAGCTCATCGGTGAAGAGGGCCTCGAACTGCGCGGCAAGGAACCGGTGCTTGCTCGCCAGCTGTCCGAGGGACTTGCGCAGCCACGGCAGGTCCGCAGCGAGCTCGGGTCGCGCGAGGACCGCCTCCGCGCCGAGCAGGCCGTTCTTCGTGCCCCCCAGGCTCACCAGATCCGCACCCGCATCGAAGGTGGTCGCCGCCAGCGTGCAGTCAAGGGTGGCCGCAGCATTCGCCAGCCGTGCCCCATCGATGTGAAGAAGTCCGCCCCGCTCGTGGACCATCTCGGCGAGGACGGCGATGTCGTCCAGTGCGTAGCAGGTGCCCCACTCCGTGGACTGCGTGATGGACACCACCGTCGGTTGCACCGCATGCTCATCCCCGATCCGACGCCAGACCGCCTGCACCCCGGCCGGGGTGATGCGGCCGTCAGTGGTCGGCACCCGCAGCAGGGTTGTGCCCAGCAGACGCGCCGGCGCGCCCGCCTCATCGCTGTCGATATGGGCTCCCGCGGCACAGACCACCGCCTGCCACGGCCGCAGCACCAGGCCAAGGGCGGTGACATTCGCCCCCGTGCCGTTGAACACGAACCCCACCGCCACCGGTGCGCCGACGGCCTGCTGGATCGCCGCGATCGCGCGGCCGGTGACCGGGTCATCGCCGTACCCGCGGGCGTGCCCATCGTTGGCCGCGCACACCGCATCGATGACCTGCTGATGGGCGCCGGCGTAGTTGTCGCTGGCGAAGCTGCGGTCCCGGGACAGCACGTCGGTCATCCCGCTAGTGTGCCCGGGTGCGGGCTGCCTTCGTTGCGTCGACAAGCCCCGCTGATCCGCTGACCGGCCTGCGTATCGACGACATCGCCATCAGCCCGCCGCCGGACTGGGTACCGGTGGACGTCATCACCGCAAGCCTCAACCACCACGATCTGTGGTCGCTGCGCGGTGTGGGGCTGCCCGCGGACCGGCTGCCGATGATCCTCGGCACCGACGCCGTCGGGCGCGCACCCGACGGACGAACGGTCATCGTCTACCCGGTCATTGCCGAACCGGGGCCGGGGGCGGGTGAGCCCGGTTCGCCGGGGTCGGGGGCGGACGGCGATGCCACCCTCAACCCTCATCGGACCCTGCTCAGTGAGTGGTATCACGGCACGGTCGCTGAGCGGGTCTGGGTGCCCGCGGCCAACCTCATCGAGATGCCCGACTGGCTCAGCGAGGAGCATGCCGCCTGTCTGCCGACGGCATGGCTGACCGCCTACCGGATGCTCGTCACGCGGGCGGCGGTCCAGCCCGGTCAGCGGGTCCTCGTCCAAGGTGCCACCGGTGGTGTCGCGACCGCATGCATCGCACTGGCGGCGGCTGCCGGAGCGCAGGTGGTCGTCCACACCCGTGATGAGGCGCGCGCCGAGCGGGCACTGGCCCAGGGTGCCAGTGAAGTGGTCCTCAACGGCGGCCGCCTCAGCGCGCCGGTGGACGCGGTGATGGAGACGGTGGGCGAGGCGACCTGGCTGCACTCCCTGCGCGCGGCGCGCCCCGGTGGGGTGATCGTGGTGTCGGGGGCGACCTCGGGGGCGAACCCGCCGGCCGGGCTCGGCCACGTGTTCTTCCGGCAGCTGAGCATCCTCGGGGCCACGATGGGCACGCGAGAAGAGCTCATCTCCCTGCTGGCGATGCTCGAGCGCACGGGCGTGCGCCCGGTACTCGACTCGGTCATCGATCTCGACGGTGTGCCCGATGCACTGGCCCGGATGCAGGCCGGCGAGGTCTTCGGCAAGCTCGTGGTCCGGCTCGCCTGATCCCCGCGCGGCGTCAGGCGAAGGCCGCTGCCAGCAGTGCCGTGTGCTCCACATCGTGACGGTGGTGGCTGCCCACCGCGGGGCTGGGTGAGGACGGCCGAGCCACCCGCGCCAGTGGACGGTCGAGTTCACCGGCGAGTTCCACCGCCATGAAGGGGTAGGCCCCCTGGTTCGCCGGCTCCTCCTGCACCCAGCGCAGCGGCGCGGCGGGCAGGGCGGCGAGGGCCGCCCGGATCTCGGCCACCGGCAGCGGGAACAGCCGCTCAACCCGGATCACCGCAACATCGTCACGACCGCGGGCGGTGCGTGCCGCTGCCAGCTCATGGGTGATCTTGCCCGTTGCGAGCAGGATCAACCGCGTTGCTGCGGGGTCGGCCGGGGGGTCGACGATGATCGGTGCGAACCCGCCCTCGGTGAAGGCGCGCACCGGGCTGGCAGCAGCGCGGGAGCGCAGCATCGACTTGGGCGTGAACACCACCAGTGGCCGGTGGTGGCCCCCGAGCGCCTGCCATCGCAGCAGGTGGCAGTAGTTGGCCGACTGCGACGGTTGGGCGATGGTCATGTTGTCGGCCGCCGCGAGGGCGAGGAAGCGCTCGATCCGGGCCGAGGAGTGATCCGGCCCCTGCCCCTCCATGCCGTGCGGCAGCAGCATCACCACACCCGAGGTCTGGCACCACTTGTGCTCACCGGAGGCGATGAACTCATCGATGATCGTCTGCGCCCCGTTGGCGAAGTCCCCGAACTGCGCCTCCCACATCACCAGCGCCTGCGGCCGGGCCACTGAGTAGCCGTACTCGAAGCCCAGCCCGGCGAACTCACTGAGCAGTGAGTCGTAGATGAAGTAGCGGGCACCATCGCGGGCCAGCCGCTTCAGCGGTTTGAAGCCCCGGCCGGTCTGGGCGTCGACGATCACCGCATGCCGCTGGCCGAAGGTTCCGCGCCGGGAGTCCTGTCCGGCCAGCCGCACGGTGCGGCCCTCGGCGAGCAGGGAGCCGATGGCGATCGTCTCGGCCATCGCCCAGTCGATGGCATCCTCGGCTGGCATCGCCGTGCGGCGCGCCAACTGGGGTGCCAGCCGCGAATGGACGTGAAAGTTCGTCGGCACCTCCGCCTGGGTGGCGATGACCGCATCGAGGGTTGCCGCCGGGATGCGGGTGTCCAGCGACCAGTCGAACGACGCCGATCCGGTCGGCGCCGGCTCGGCGGGCTCGGCGGTGGGGGAGTGGGCGGCAGCGAACACCTGGGCGAGGTGGTCTGCGGTCTCCTGGGCGATGGCCGCGGCCTGCTCAGCGGTGATGTCACCCCGTCCGATCAGCGCCTGGGAGTGCAGGTCGCCGACACTGGGCATCGCATCGATCGCGGCGTACATCCGGGGCTGGGTGAGGGAGGGGTCGTCCGCCTCATTGTGGCCGCGCCGCCGGTAGGTGACCAGCTCGATGACCACGTCCTTGTGGAATGCGCAGCGGAACTGGTACGCCAGCGCACTGGCGCGCACCACCGCCTCCGGGTCATCCCCGTTGACATGGAAGATCGGCGCCTGCACGATGCGGGCCGCGTCGCTGGCATACACACTCGAGCGACTTGACTCGGGGGTGGTGGTGAAACCGACCTGGTTGTTGATGATGAGGTGGACGGTCCCGCCGGTGCGGTAGCCGCGCAGCTGCGACAGGTGCAGGGTCTCGGTGACCACGCCCTGTCCGGCGAAGGCCGCATCACCATGGATGAGCACCGGCAGGACCCGGAAGCCGTGCTCGCGTCCGAGCAGGTCCTGCTTGGCCCGCACGATCCCCTCGAGGACCGGGTCGACCGCCTCCAGGTGCGAGGGGTTGGCCGCCAGGTACACCGGCACGCTCGCGCCGTCCTCGGCGTGGAACACCCCCTGTGAGCCGAGGTGGTACTTGACGTCGCCCGACCCCTGCACCGCACCTTCGGTCACGACGTCCTCGAACTCACGGAACACCTGCGCATAGGACTTGCCGACGATGTTGACCAGCACGTTCAGCCGTCCCCGGTGGGGCATCGCCAGGCACACCTCGGCCAGCCCGTCGGTGGCGGCCTGGCTGAGGATCGTGTCAAGGCTGACCATCGCGGTCTCACTGCCCTCCAGTGAGAAGCGCTTCTGGCCGACGTACTTGGTATGCAGGAGCCGCTCGAAGGACTCCGCCATCCGCACCCGGCGCAGGATGCGCAGCTGGGCGGACTCGGTCAGCCGCTGCGGCGGTCGCTCAACCCGCTCCTGGATCCACGCCCGCTGGACCGGGTCCTGGATGTGCATGTACTCCACGCCGATGCTGCCGGCATAGGCCGTGCGCAGCAGGTCGACGATCTCGCGCAGCCGCAGGAATGGGCGGCCGCCGAAGCCGCCGGTGGCGAACTCCCGGTCCAGATCCCAGATCGTCAGGGCATGGTTGGCCATGACGAGGTCGGCCTGGCTGCGCTGCTCGAAGGACAGCGGGTTGGTGTCGGCGATGAGGTGGCCGCGCACCCGGTAGGCGTGGATGAGCTCCTGCACGCGGGCGACCTTGGGCAGGTCCGCATCGTGCTCGGTTGCGACATCCTGTGCCCACAGGTAGGGCCGGTAGGGCACGTGCAGGGAGCTGAACAGGTCGATGTAGAACTCGTCCGCGCCGAGCAGCAGGTCGTTCACCCGACGGAGGAACTCCCCGGACTGTGCGCCCTGGATGATCCGGTGGTCGTAGGTGGACGTGACCGTCAGTGTGCGTCCGACCGCCGCCCTCGCGCGCGTCTCGGGGGCCGCGCCCTGCCATTCGGCCGGATACTCCATCGCCCCCACGCCCACGATCAGTCCCTGCCCGGCCATCAGCCGGGGCACGGAGTGCATCGTCCCGATCGTGCCGGGGTTGGTGACGGTGACCGTGGTGCCGACGAAGTCGCCGGGGGTGAGGGTGCCGTCCCGGGCGTGGCCGACGAGGGCGTCGTAGGCGGACCAGAAGGCACGGAAGTCCATGTCCTGGGCGTCCCGGATGCAGGGCACCAGCAGACTGCGACTGCCGTCGGGCCGGGGCAGGTCAATGGCCAGGCCGAGGTTGATGTGCCCATTGACGTGCACGGCCGCACGGCCATCGGTCTCGACGTAGGCGGCGTTCATCGCCGGGATGTCACGCAGGGCTCGCACGATCGCCCACGCGATGATGTGCGTGAAGGAGACCTTGCCGCCACGGGCACGGGCGAGGTGATTGTTCAGGAAGGTCCGGTTCTCCACCAGCAGGTTCGCCGGGATCGTGCGCACGCTGGTTGCGGTGGGCAGCGACAGGCTCGCGGTCATGTTCGCCGCCGTGCGCGCGGCGGCGCCCCGCAGGATCTGCAGATCCGCCGCGGGGGTGGGTGCGGTGGGGGTGG
>JAGWXT010000031.1 GCA_018969715.1 Actinomycetales bacterium | reverse complement strand
GGATCTCCCTCGCGGTGTACGAACGTGCCGCGCAGATGTGCTCGGATCGTGGCCTGATCCTCGCCGACACCAAGTTCGAGTTCGGCATGCGGATGACGGGTCGAACTGCCGGCACGATCGTCCTGGGCGATGAAGTCCTCACCCCGGATTCGTCGCGGTTCTGGCCCGTGAGCACGTGGCAACCGGGCGCCGCTCAAGCATCCTTCGACAAGCAGTTCGTTCGGGACTGGCTTCTGTCACCGCAGTCCGGTTGGCAGCGCGACAGTGGCACCCCTCCGCCACCCCTTCCCGACGAGGTCGTGGACGCGACGCGGGCGCGCTATCTCGAGGCCTATGAGGCGATCACCGGAAAGACTTTTTCGTGATGCGCTGGCTGGTCACCGGAGGAGCTGGATACATCGGTGCACATGTCGTGCGCGTGCTGAGCGCGAGTGGGCGAGAGCCCGTAGTGGTCGACGATCTCTCGACGGGACGATCCGAGAAGGTTCCAGGAGACGTCCCCTTGCATCGCATCAGCGTTCTCGACACGGCTGCCTTGAGCGCAGTGATGCGTACTGAGCGGATCGATGGCGTCATTCACTTGGCCGCTAAGAAGTCGCCGGGGGAGTCGATAACGCACCCGTGGCTGTACTACCGCGAGAACGTCGACGGCATGCTGAGCCTTCTGGCGGCGATGCGCGAGGTCGGTGTTCGCCGACTCGTGTATTCGTCGTCTGCGGCGGTGTACGGAAACCAGGACAGGAACCCGATTGAGGAGACGTTCTCCCTGGATCCGCTGTCCCCGTATGGTGAGACGAAGGTCATCGGCGAGTGGCTCGCTCGCTCGTCCGGGGTGGTCGATCACCTCTCCTGGGTATCTCTGCGGTACTTCAACGTCGCGGGGGCGGCCGAACCGTCCCTCGGGGATCCGGGTGTCACAAACCTCATCCCGATGGTCTTCGAGGCGATCGATGCGGGGCGTCCTCCGCACATCTTCGGTGCTGACTATCCGACACCCGACGGCACCTGTATTCGGGACTTCGTGCACGTGGTCGACCTCGCTCGGGCACATGCGGCAGCGGCCGCCTTCGTCGAAGCTCAGATGGGGGCCGAGGTGCTGAACGTCGGACGCGGGCGTGGAGCCTCGGTCCAAGAGGTGATGGGAGTCATCGCGCGGGTGACCGGCACTGCCTTGGTGCCCGAGGTGGCGGCTCGTCGCCCGGGTGACATCGAAGCATCGGTGGCATCGGTGGAGCGCATCGCGCGTGTGCTGAATTGGCGTGCCACGCATGATCTCGATGACATGGTGGAGTCGGCTTGGGGCGCTTGGTTGGCGCGCCCGACACGTGGCGGTGAGTGACGGACCAGGCTCACGGTCTGCTCGGTACAGTGCGGTCGTCATTGTCGTCCGGAACGAACGTCTGGAGCGCCATGGGACGCGTGGTCGTCGATGTCATGCTCAAGCCGGAGATCCTCGACCCCCAGGGCCGTGCCGTGCAGGGTGCGCTCGGCCGGCTTGGCCTTGCCGGCGTGGCGGATGTGCGGCAGGGCAAGCAGTTCATCATCGACCTCGACGGCGAGCTGGACGACGAGCGCTGGGCCCTGCTGGAGCGACTGGCCGGGGAGCTGCTGAGCAATCCGGTGATCGAGGACTACCGGATCCGTCGCGACCAGGACGGGCAGTGAGCGCACCGATGCGGATCGGCATCGTCACCTTCCCGGGCTCATTGGACGATCGAGATGCGGCCCGGGCGGTGGCCATCGCCGGGGCCGAGCCGGTCATGCTCTGGCATGGGGAGTCCGACCTGCGCGGCGTCCATGCCGTGGTGCTGCCCGGTGGGTTCTCCTATGGCGACTACCTGCGGTGCGGAGCCATCTCCCGCTTCGCGCCGATCATGACCCCGATCGTGGAACAGGCGGGGGACGGACTCCCGGTGCTCGGCATCTGCAACGGGTTCCAGATCCTGTGCGAATCGCACCTGCTGCCCGGTGCGCTGACCCGCAACGCTTCGCGCCACTTCATCTGCCGTGATCAGCACCTGCGGATCGAGGACACCACCTCGGACTGGACCTGCGCCTATGCGCCGGGCCAGCAGATCACGATCCCGCTGAAGAACGGGGAGGGCTGCTACGTGGCAGATGACCGGACCCTCGACGAGCTCGAGGGCACCGGCCGCGTGATCGCCCGGTACCTGCAGGTGAACCCCAATGGATCCCGCCTGGACATCGCCGGCATCCGCAATGAGCGGGGCAACGTGGTGGGCCTGATGCCGCACCCGGAGCATGCGGTCGAGTCCCTGACCGGCCCCGGCGTCGATGGCCTGGGCTTCTTCGCCAGCGTGCTGCAGTCCCTGCTGAGCCGGGCGCGGCCATGAGCCTGGACACGGTTGCCCGGGCCGAGCGCGAACCCGATGCGGTTCAGCCCTTCGCCGACCTCGGCCTGAAGGCGGATGAGTACGAGCGCATCCGAGGCATTCTGGGCCGCCGGCCCACCTCGAGCGAACTGGCCATGTACTCAGTGATGTGGAGCGAGCACTGCTCGTACAAGTCCAGCAAGGTCCACCTGCGCCAGTTCGGCGAGAAGAGCCCCGACTCCCAGGCACTCATGGTCGGCATCGGGGAGAACGCCGGGGTGGTCGATATCGGCGACGGCTGGGCCGTCACCTTCAAGATCGAGAGCCACAACCACCCGTCCTATGTCGAGCCCTACCAGGGGGCCGCGACCGGGGTCGGCGGCATCGTGCGGGACATCATGTCGATGGGGGCCCGACCGATCGCCGTGATGGATGCCCTGCGCTTCGGGCCGCTGGATGCGCCCGATACCCGCCGCGTGCTGCCCGGGGTGGTGGCCGGCATCGGCGGCTACGGCAACTGCCTCGGCCTGCCGAATATCGGCGGCGAGGTGGCGTTCGATCCCAGCTACCTGGGCAATCCCCTGGTCAATGCCCTGTGCATCGGGGCCATGAGGCATGAGGACATTCACCTCGCCAGTGCTACCGGGGTCGGCAACCTGGTGGTGCTCTACGGAGCCCGGACCGGGGGCGATGGGATCGGCGGCGTATCCGTCCTCGCCTCCCAGGCCTTCACTGAGGGCGGACCGGCCAAGCGCCCCAGTGTGCAGGTTGGCGACCCCTTCATGGAGAAGTTGCTCATCGAGGCCACCCTGGACGTGCTCCGCGCCGGGCTGGTCGAGGGGATCCAGGACCTCGGCGGCGCCGGCATCTCGTGCGCGACCAGCGAGCTTGCCTCCAATGGCGAGGGCGGGATGCACGTCTGGCTGGATCGGGTGCTGCTGCGGGATCCCTCCCTGGTGCCCGAGGAGATCCTGATGAGCGAGTCGCAGGAGCGCATGTGCGCCATCGTGCGACCGGCAAACCTGAGTGCCTTCCTGGACCACTGCGCGAAGTGGGATGTCGAGGCGGTCGTGATCGGGGAGGTCAACGACTCGGGCCGGCTCACCGTGGACTGGCATGGGGAGCGGATCGTGGACGTTCCCCCGCGCTCGGTGGCGCATGACGGCCCGGTCTACCGGCGCCCCTTCGACCGACCCGCGTGGCAGGACGGCCTGCAGGCCGATGACCCCACGGCGCTCGCACGGCCATCCTCGCCCGAGGAATTGCGCGCCACCCTGCTGGACCTGGTGGGTTCGGCGAACCTCGCCTCGAAGTCCTGGGTGACCGACCAGTACGACCGCTACGTACAGGGCAACACCGTGCTGGCCCAGCCCGAGGATGCCGGCATGGTGCGGGTGGACGAGCGCACCGGCAGGGGCGTCGCGGTATCGACCGACTGCAATGGCCGCTTCGCCAAGCTCGACCCCTATGCCGGAGCGCAGTTGGCCCTGGCGGAGTCCTATCGGAATGTCTGCGTGACGGGGGCCAAGCCACTGGCCGTGACCAACTGCCTGAACTTCGGATCACCACAGGACCCGGCGGTGATGTGGCAGTTCGCAGAGGCGGTGCGCGGCTTGGCGGACGGCTGCCTGGCGCTGGGCATCCCGGTCACCGGGGGCAATGTGTCCTTCTACAACCAGACCGGCGACACCGCGATCCTGCCGACCCCCGTCGTCGGGGTCCTCGGCGTCATCGAGGACGTGCGCCGCCGGGTACGCAGCGACTGGGGTACGGGGCCGGCTCGGATCTACCTGCTGGGCGCCACCCATGACGAGTTCGGCGGCAGCCAGTGGGCGCATCATGTCCATGGCCACCTGGGAGGGCTGCCGCCCAGGCTGGACCTCGCCGTAGAGCAGCGCCTGGGCAAGATCCTGGTGGAGGCGGCAGCTGCGGGCATGCTCCTTGCTGCCCATGACCTGTCCGATGGCGGACTCGCCCAGGGCCTGGTCGAGATGGCCATTTCCTCCGGAACCGGTGCTCGCTGCCAGATTCCACCTGGCCTGGACCCGTTCGTCTTCCTGTTCAGTGAGTCCGCGTCCCGGGCCATCGTTGTCCCCGAACCGAACTTCGAGGCGAGCTTCCTCGACCTGTGCCAGGCAGCCGGGCTGCCGACCACCAGGGTTGGCGAGGTGAGCCCGCATGGAGCCACCCTGGAGTTCGAGGGGCTCTTCGCGGTCGGCTTGGCGGAGCTGGCCCGGGTGCATCACGCCGCGCTGCCCGCCGTCCTGGACGATCCCGCCTAGATCGCCGTGGGTTCTGGTGATCTTGCGATGGGCTCGGTACCGGATGCCGACGCCCTGCTGATCTTGGACGCAGCCAGGGCGTATCGCAGCGGCACCGAGCCGGCTGACATTCGGTTGGCGGTACGCGCTGCCCTGCGCCTGCTGGCGGCACAGGCCCCGGGCCGCAGCGTCGAGGTACGCATCCCGCCCTATGCCGTGGTGCAGGCGGTCGCCGGCACCACCCATCGCCGAGGCACCCCGTCGGCAGTCGTGGAGACCGATCCCCGTACCTGGATCCTGCTGGCAAGCGGAGACCTTGAATGGGCATCGGCGGTCGCCCAGGGCAAGGTACGGGCCTCGGGTGAGCGCTCGGACCTGAGCCCATGGCTTCCCCTCGTGCGCGGCAGCGATCGCGGGTAGCACCACACGGGGCGCGAATGCACGGGTAACCGAGCGATCGGCCGGCCCGTCTGCGCGCGACTGTTAGAACGATTTCCCTACCGCAGGTCATGCATGCATGGCTTGCGCGATGGAAGGGGAGTCATGGCGCCAAGGCCTCTCGTCGCGATCCGGCGTTCTACCCGAGCCCGCGTCATTGCGGTCCTGGTCGGCCTGGCAGCACTCGGCGGCGCGCTGCTGCCTGTCCTGGCGCCATCCCAGGCGACCACCCAGACCGACTGCCTGGACCAAGGGCTCTCCGGCGTGACGGCGACCTCCCTGAGCGGCGGGACGGTGTGCGAGCTGGTCTTCACCTCGGCAACCACGCAGACGTGGACGGTCCCGACCGGCGTCACCTCGGTTGACGTGCTCGTGGTGGGCGGCGGCGGGGCTGGCGGCAATGCCCTGCTGCAGTCATCGACGACCACGGGATCCTCCAAGGGAGGTGGTGGTGGCGGCGGCGGCCAGGTCACCGTGCAGACAGCCCAGTCGGTCTCCGGCACGGTATCGGTGACGGCCGGGGCAGGGGGCGCAACCGCATCCGGCGCAGGTGCCAAGGGTGGTGACGGGGGTACGTCGAGCTTCGGGACCGTCACGGCGCCCGGCGGCAAGGGTGCCGCACGCGATGGCGGCGACAGCGGTCGAAGCAGCAACACCGGGGCCTACGAGAACGCCACCTGCGTCGCCGCGGTCATCACGGCCATGAACTTCGACGTGACCGGGGGCGGTGGAGGCGACTCGGCGAGCGGGTCGGATGCCCCCTTCCCCACGCCCTGCTGGGCAGGCGATGGCGGTGCGGGAACGGTCCCGACCGCGGGACTGTTCGTCGGCAACACCACCGGGTACGGCGGTGGCGGTGGCGGGGCCGGCTTCACCTTCCAGGACTCATCCACCACCGTCTTCGCGGGCGGAGCTGCGACCGACGGCGGGGGCGCGGGGTCCGATAGCGGCAACGGCACGGCGGGCACTGCGAGCACGGGCGGCGGTGGCGGCGGCGCCTCGGCCACGGCGTCGGTGTCGGGTACGACCATCAGCGGTACGGCGGGCACTGGTGGGGCTGGCGGCAGCGGCGTGGTGATCGTGCGCTTCAGCTGCACCGGAGGGTGCAATACCGGCGGCGGCACGGCGCCGGTATTCACGGCTCAGTCCCCGTCGACCTCGGGCACGGTGGGCGCGGCGTTTTCGTCCTATACCTTTGCGGCGAGCGGGTCGCCGTCGCCGACCTTCGCGGTGCAGACCGGCTCGCTGCCGGCGGGGCTGACCTTGGCCTCGGGCGGGGTGCTGTCGGGGACGCCGACTGTCGCGGGTTCGTCCACCTTCACGGTGCGCGCGACCAACACGGCCGGCACGGCCGATACGTCGTCCATCACGATCACCATTGCATCCAGTGGCGGTGGCGGTGGCGGCGGCGGCGGTGGCGGCGGCGGCGGCGGTGGTGGCGGCGGCGGCGGCGGCACGGCGGCTCCCACGCCGTCGGCGAGTTCGTCGACGAGCGCCTCCGCGAGCCCGTCCACCTCGCCGGGCGTTTCGGCGGGCAGCCTGGATCCGATCCCGGGTACTGCGAACGCGAATATCCCAATGACCGGGGTTCCGTTGGGTGCATCGCTGTACCTGCTCAACGGGGTACCCACCGCGCTTTCAGTGGTACCGAACGCTGCCGCGTCGCCGACCGGGCTGCAGATCAGCGGCGAAGGCTTCGCCATGGCGATCTCCAGTCGTGGTGCGAATGGGGATCCGCTCGCGCTCGGCAGCCAGTCCCAACTGGTCCTGCAATCGCGCCAGCCCGGTGCGCGATCCCTGGCAGTTAACCCGACCTCGGCGATCGCCGGGAAGTGCGTGCCGGGTCAGCCGGTGGCCCAGACCTCGGGAACTGGCTTCCTGCCCGGGTCGCAGGTCCGGCTGTACGTGCTGCCGGGAACGGTGGTTGGCACCTTGCCCGTCGATGCGACAGGTGCCTTCGCAGGGTCGGTGCCGGTGCCGGTCGGAGTGACGCTCGGGTCGCAGACGCTACAGGCGAATGGGTTCGCCCTGTCGGGGCAGGTGCGCAGCGTGTCGCTGGGGGTGCAGGTGACGCCGGTGCGGCAGGTGGCGGCGCGGACCTCGTCGGCGCAGGTGTTCTTCGCGCCGATGTCGCCGGAGCTGACGGCGCAGGGCAGGCGGGCGCTGGATGCGCTGGTCCGCAAGGCGGGCAAGGCGGGTCAGCGGGCGGTGGTGGTCGGGTTCGTGCAGCAGACCTCCTCGACGAACAACGACCAGTCGCTGTCCACGCGCCGGGCGCAGAACGTGGCGGCGTACCTCAAG
>JAGWXT010000019.1 GCA_018969715.1 Actinomycetales bacterium | reverse complement strand
GAAGGGAGACCACGTCACAACCGACGACATCCTGGTAGGCGGCTGGCAGGGCACCGTGGGCGGCAATCTCGGCCGCGGCCACGTGTGGGTCATGGGCGTGCACCACGGCTCCGCAGGCGATCAGTCGAGAGGTCAGCGCGCGCGCAGTGCGACCGAAGCCCAACAGCCCGATCGTTGTTCCGCGCATTCTGCTCAGTCGGGGTAGCTCGGTTGGGGTCGGCCATCCGCCTCGCTTGATGTCAGCATCGGCGCTGGCGATGGACCGAAGACAGCAGAGGATGAGCCCCAGGCAGTGATCCGCAACCTCATCGGTGCAATAGTCGGTGACCCCACTCACGAGCACACCGCGCTGGTCGGCGGCAGCCCGGTCGATGGTGTCCAGGCCGACCCCGTATCGCACCACGGCCTGGACTGTTGGCAGGGCGTCGAGCACCGCAGCGGTCACCGGGGCGTACTGCACGAGCAGGCCGACTGCCCCGTGGGCTGCGGCGATCACCTCCGCCTGGGTCCGCGCCTGGGCGAGGCTGACGGTCAACCGATGGTCGGCGAGGATCCCCTGTTCGATCTCGCCGGTACCAAAATCGCAATCGGTTATGACGACGGTGCGGTGAGCAGGTGCCTCCCGGGCCTCAGCCATGGGGCCTCACCACAACTTTGCCGATTCCGGGTTCACGCCGACCCGCCATATCGAAGGCGGCGGCAACCTCCACCAACGGAAACTCGTGGCTGATGAGACTCTGCGGCTGGATCACGCCAGCGGCAAGAAGCGCAAGGGTGCGCGGCCACACCCCCGGGCTACCAAGGGAACCACACATCTCTTGGTCCCGGACAACGAGTCCATCAACGTCGATGGCGACGGTCTGCTGTCCGGTGAGCCCGACACACACCAAGCGGCCCCCTGGGGCGAGCGACTGGAGTGCCCGCTGGATTCCGGCTGGGTGACCCGTGGCTTCGAGTACCCGACGGTAGGTCCCCGCTGGCGGTGCCGGATGGAGACCGAACGCCCGAGCACGCTCGACTCGCCATTCATCGGGTTCCGCCAGAGTGACATCCGCACCCACGTCGGCGGTCAGGACCATGATCGCCAGCGTGCCAATGATTCCGGCCCCGACGACGAGTACTTCATCGCCCGCTGACACCTCAAGGCGGTCGATGGCTCGCACGGCAATAGCCAGCGGCTCAACGAGCACCGCGTCCGCAATGTCGATCTCGGTTGGCACTCGGTGGGCGCTCCGTGCCGGGAATCGCAATCCCTCACTCAGGGCACCATCGATGCCCATGATGCCGGTCTCGCGGCGGCTTTCGCAGCGGTGATAGTCGCCTGCGCGGCAGATTGCGCACTGCTCGCAGCCCAGGCTGCACTCCCCGACAACGATGTCGCCAGCGGCGAGCGCTGTGACCGCCTCCCCCGCAAGAGCAACCCGTCCCACCCACTCATGCCCGGGGACGAGGGGAAGTGACGTCTGTCCGGTTCGCAAGTAGACCATCGATCCATCGAGGAGTTCCCGATCGGTCGCGCACAGGCCCACCATGAGCGGCTCGATCAGGACCTCATCGCCCGCAATCACGGGCATCTGGCGCTGCACAAGGCCGAACTGCCCGGGTGCTCGAATCTCGCAACAAAGCATGTGTTCAGATACCTGAACGTCGTTCACTCATGGCGACACGTTAGGGGCGGTGGTGACCGCTGTCCAGCGCTGTAATCGAATTGTGACCTTGCGTTCGCAGCCCTGTGGCGATGCGGGCCCCCGATAGCCTGTCTGTGTGATGGCCCCGCCCAGCGGCTCAACGAGCGCGGTGCGTCGACACCACCTGCGGGGGAGAACCTGACATGGCCGTCACCTGGCGCGGGATCGGCATCACAGGTCTGGTTGCGGGTGCGCTCGTTGCCGCCACCACCGGATCCCCGACGCTTGCCCGCAGATACATCAACACCGTGAAGGTTCACCCCTTGTCGACGTGGGTATTCAACACCCCGACCGCCTTCTACGCCGCGAACCTCGACTACGGGGCAAACAGCCGTCAGGCAGGTATCACCCGTCACCTCGTCGCCACCTTCAACGTTGACGATGGCGGTGGGGAGTACGAGGTTCACGACCCACGAGAGCCAGACTTTCGCTACCGGCAGATCGCAAAGCCGCTGCGCTCTTTTCTCCTCCGAGATGTCCACGTGCACGTCCCTAGCGCAACGCCCATCATCCATGGCGTCTCACCCAACGATGGGCGCACAGTTGGTCTGACAGCTGGCGACGGCGGATATAGCGTGACGGTGCCGGTTCGCGATCTGTTCCGAAGGCGGCACGAGCAGGCGCCATCGGGCTTCACCTGGATCAGCATCCCGCGCAGCACGAACTACTTTCACTGGTTTTCTGAGACGCTCCCCATGCTCATTCGCGGTGTCCAGTGCTGCGAGGAAGACAACCTTCCACAGTCAGCCTTCATTGACCCCGGTGGGCTCCCCACTTGGGCTCATCATTCACTTCAACCACTCAACGTGCCGATATGGGCGCCGGACAAGGCTGTCGTTGAGTGCCCAAGCGTCATGCTCATCGGCTGTCGCACTCAATTCACTCTGACCGCGACGGACATCTCACTGATTAGAGGCTGTCTGCTCGATACTGTCGACACGATTGACCAGTCCCATCCAACGCAAATACCGCCAACGCCTGCGGGTGGCATCTTCGTCACACGATCCTCGGCAACGCGGTCCACTGCGGCGATGGTGGCCCTTGAACAGGCTCTGGCGCATCACGGCTTCCTCATCGTTGACACGGCAAAGTTGACTCTCAAGCAGCAAATTGCCTTGTTTGCCAGTTCCCACATGATCGTTGCAGCCAATGGCGCCGGTCTGCTCAACGCAGCTTGGCTGCCAACTGGTTCTACAGTCGTCGAGTTGCAGCCAACCGATTACTTCGACACGGGTCGGATCGTCCTTGCTCGGGCGGCCGGACACCGTTACGAGTACGTCGATGTGCGGGACCTTGACAGCAACGACCATGGCGCCATCGACGCCCTCGCGGCGCACATCGCGGGCCTGCTTCCTCGCGCGCCGAAGCAATAGGGCGCGGTTCAAGGCTAGCGGGGGGTAAGCACTGCGAGGCACTCAACGTGGTGGGTCATGGGAAAGATGTCGAAGGCGCGCAAAGAGGTCAACTGCCACCCGCGGTCTGAGGCTGTGCGGACATCCCGGGCCAGCGACGCCGGGTCACATGCCACGTAGGCGAGCGCTCTGGCCCCCAGGGAGAGCAGATCATCCATGACGGAGGCCCCCACCCCCTGCCGCGGGGGATCGACCACGATCAGGTCGACGCGGTGACCCCGCGAACGCGCACGTTGCGTCCAGGTATCCACCCGTCCCCGGTGCAGGTGCACCCACGAGTTGCCGCCGAGAGTGCCACGCGCTGCGCGGATCGCGGCGGCGTCCGAGTCCACGGCATCCACTCGTCCAGCTGCTCCGACCGCCTCGGCGAGGACCACTGTGAACAGTCCGGCACCGGCGAATAGGTCAGCAACGCGATCACCGGGCCGGGGATCGAGGGCGGTGCTGACCGCCGATGCCAGCAGCGCGGGCGCCCCCGGGTGGATCTGCCAGAACACCGTGGCATCGCACCGCCACGACCAGTCACCGAGCGTCTCAGTCACGCTGACGTCGCCGCGACGCGGATCGGCGAGGGCGACCGCGGGGCCGCCGGATGGGGCAAGGGCGAGCACACTGCTCGCCCCGGGCCAATGACGTGCATGGACGTCGAGTGCGGCGATCCCCGGCGCCGCGATCGGGCATTCGGCGATGGGCAGCACGTCGTGGCTGTGGAAGGGATGCAGCCCCGCGCGACCGGCGGCATCGACAGCAAACCGCATTCGTGTCCGCCAGCCAAGTCCGTCAGCATCCCCCGGCACCGGCTCGACAACCAGATTGCTCCATGCACCGGGCGGCTCACCCCCAAGCCGGGTCAGCTGCTCCCGGACCACCGCGGCCTTCCACTGGCGCTGCCCGTCGAGGGTGACGTGCTGCAGGTCGCAGCCGCCGCACCGTCCGGCGTACCGGCATGGCGGAGTCGTCCGGCCTTCCGCTGGCTCATGAATCTCGACGACGTCGGCGTGCGCGAACCGGCCATGGGCCGGAACATTCCGCAAGCGGACGGTCACCAGCTCACCGGGCAGGGTGCCGCGGACGAAGACAACGCGCCCCGCGACGCGACCCACACACCAGCCACCGTGGGCGACGGTGGTGGTCCGCAGGGTCAGCGTGCCCCCGACGGGGGGGAATGAGGTCACTTGCGCGACGGTACCCACTCGCGCGGATCCCTGCGGTACCCACTCGCACAACGCGCGCCCCCGGAACCGCCCCCCGCAGGGACACCGGGAACCCTGTCCGGTAACCTGCGTGGTGAGTCACGAGTGTCAGCGTCAAGATCCGGCTTGCTGACCGACAACCCTCCACCGCGGTGGGTGCCCCCGGATGTGGACTCGGTCGTGCTACCGGCACGGCAAATCGCGGGCCGCCCTCAACTCGGCCCAGAGCATGGGTCGTCGCTCCGACGTCCCATCGGAATGGGACGTCCCCAGCGGGCGTCTCCAATGAAAGGGGAACTCAGCACATGTCACGTCACGACCGGGTTGCACCCGTCGACGACACCGTTACCACCCAGGGGGCTGCGGCCGTGCGGGCACTTCGTCCGCGCCACCGGGCCCTGATGAGCCTGGCCGCAACCGCTGCCGGCGCACTGATCCTCACCGCCTGCGGCGGTGCGACAGAACCGGCCGCCGAGGCACCGGCCGAGCCCACCACCGAGGCGGCATCCGAACCGGCAGCCGAGCCGGCACCGGACCCGTGCGCCAAGGAGAACCTGCCCCTGCTCACCGCCGGCACGCTGACAATCGGAACCGACCAGCCGGCCTACCCGCCGTGGTTCGTCGACGATGACCCCACCAATGGGCAGGGCTACGAATCCGCGGTGGCCTACGCCATCGCCGAGCAGCTGGGATTCACCCCGGATGAGGTCACCTGGACGGTAGTTCCCTTCAACCAGGTGATCGCCCCAGGGCCCAAGCAGTTCGACTTCGACATCAACCAGGTGTCCATCACCGATGAGCGACGTCAGGCGGTCGACTTCTCCAGCGGCTACTACGACGTCAAGCAGGCTCTCATCACCACGAAGGGCAGCCCGATTGACGGCGCTGCCTCCTTGGCCGACCTTGCTGATGCGAAGCTCGGTGCACAGATCGGCACGACCTCCTATGACGTCATCACCGAGGTCATCAAGCCCAGTAAGGATGTCGCAGCATTCGACAACAATGACATCGCCAAGCAGGCGCTCGCGAACGGGCAGATCGACGGCCTCATCGTCGACCTGCCCACCGCCTTCTACATCACGGCGGTTGAGCTCGAGGACGGCGTCATCGTCGGCCAGTTCGAGACCACCAGCGAGGGTGAGCAGTTCGGCCTGGTGCTCAACCTTGGCAGCCCGCTGACAACCTGCGTCACCGCAGCTGTCGACGCGCTTCGCGCCGACGGCACCCTTGCTGCGATCGAGCAGGAGTGGCTGGCGGACGTCGTCTCCGCACCGGTCCTGCGGCAGTAGCCAACATGATGCCTGACACCGGTGGGTGGCCGCTTTGCCAGCGTCCGCCCACCGGTGTCGGCACTACCGTGATGTGCACCGGCGCACGGCGCATGGACGGTTCAGATCCGCCGTGAGCCTCACCGATCCGACGACCTATCTCACCTCGGACCTCCAGCGTGCGCGCGAGGCCGCCGCACAGCGCGCCTCCCGCCGCTCGATCCTTGTCGCGGCCGCAAGCACGGTGGTGGTCTTCGGTGCGCTGACGCTGCTGGTCACCTCATCACCGGGTTGGCCGGCATTCCGCCGGTCGTTCCTCTCCCTCACCTATGCGGTGACGGCATTCCCCCTCGTCCTCGAGGGTCTGCTGCTCAACCTGCGGGTGATGATCATCGCGGCACTGCTGATCATCGTCATCTCGACGGCGATCGCCCTGGCGCGAACGACGACCTCCGCCGTGCTCTTTCCAATCCGCATGCTCGCCACCGCCTACACCGACATCTTCCGTGGCCTGCCGCTGCTGCTGGTGATCCTCGTGCTCGGCCTTGGGGTGCCGGCACTTGAGTTAGCACATGCGCCGACGTCGGTGGTGTTCTACGGCGGAGCAGCACTTGTGCTGACCTACAGCGCCTACGTTGCCGAGGTCCTCCGTGCGGGCATCGAGTCGATCCATCCGACACAGCGGATGGCGGCGCGGGCCCTTGGGCTGAGCACCACCGGAACGATGCGCTTCGTGGTCCTGCCGCAGGCTGTGCGCCGCGTCACCCCGGCACTGCTCAATGACCTCGTCTCACTGCAGAAGGACTCCGGGCTGATCTCAGTGCTGGGCGCTGTGGATGCCATCAAGGCGGCCCAGATCGTGACCGCGAAGAGCTTCAACTTCACTCCCTACCTGGTCGCTGGACTGCTGTTCGTCGCACTGACCATTCCGATGACCCGATTCACCGACTGGTTGGCCGCCCGTTCGGCCCGCCGGCAGAGTCAGGGTGGTGCGATGTGAGCACCTCGACGGTGCTCAGCCTGCACCGGGTGCGCAAGTCCTTCGGCAGTGAGGTGGTGCTGTGCGATATCGACCTGCAGGTGCCGGAGCACACCGTCACGGTGCTCATCGGCACCTCCGGATCGGGCAAGTCCACACTCCTGCGCTGCATCAACCTGCTTGAGCGTCTAGACGATGGGCAGGTCATCCTCGATGGCGAGGACATCACCGCCATCGGAGTCAACCCCGACCACGTCCGCCGGCGGATCGGCACGGTCTTCCAGCACTTCAATCTCTTCCCCCACCTAACCGTCCTCGACAACATCACCCTCGCCCCGCGTCGGGTACACCGAGTACCTCGTCGTCAGGCGGAGGACCGGGCCGAGGCCCTGCTCACCCGCTTCGGTCTCGCCGGAAAGGCGCGCGAGTACCCGGATCGCCTCAGTGGCGGCCAGCAGCAGCGGGTGGCGATCCTGCGCGCCGTGGCGACCGGCCCGCGGCTGCTCCTCCTCGACGAGGTGACCAGCGCCCTCGATCCGGTGCTGGTGGCCGAGGTACTGGATCTGGTATCAGAGCTGCGGAATGAGGGGATGACGATGGTCGTGGCAACCCACGAGATGGGATTCGCGCGGCGTGTCGCCGATCAGGTGGGGTTCCTCCGCGGCGGCCTGCTTGCCGAGCTGGGTCCACCGGAGCAGGTGCTGACCGATCCGAGCACCGACCACCTGCGGCAGTTCCTCGGTTCACTGCGCGCGGCCGGACGCCTCTAGCCGGCAGTGGCGTCCAGGATCACCTCGAGAATGTGGCGGTAGGGCTGCCCGGTGGCCCGGGTCATCGCGATCTCGCAGGTGCGATTGCACGAGACGTGCTCCTGACAGTCGACGGCGCCGATCTCAGCCGCCTGCTCGGCGGTGGCCGCGGCGGTCAACTCAGGGTGGAGCATCCCCCGGTCACCGGCAAACCCGCAGCATCCCCAGGACGCCGGCACCACGACGTCATCGGCACACCAGTGGGCAAGGGCGAGCAGCGCGGGCGTGCTCCCCAGCCGGGCGGTGGAGCAGGTGGGGTGGACCGCCATCCGTGCCACGGGTGCGGTCACGGTGAGCCGGGCGCGCAGGTGCTGCTGGACGAACTCCACCGCATCCATCACTACCAGCGGCTGGCGGATGTCGACGCTGTCGGCCGGTTGCTGCTCAATCAGCTGGCGCAATCCCTCCGCACATGAGGAGGCGTCAACGACCACCGGCAGGCGTCCGCCATCGGTTGCCGTCAGCAGCCAGGGCAGCACGCGCTCCGCCATCAGCGCATACCCCTCTCGCATCCCCTTGGACTTCCACGGCGTCCCGCAGCAGGTGTCAGCGATGCCACGGGGCACGGTGACCGCAACGCCCGCGCGCTGACACAGGTCGATCAGTGCCGCCGTCGCCCCGACACCCCCCGCCTCCGGCGCGAACATCGCCCCCACGCAGGCGGGGAACACCACGGCGACCGGATCCGATGTGAGCACGTGCCGGCGGCGCGAACCACCCCTGGGGAGCGTCGGCTCCCACATCGGCACGGTGTCCGCGCCGAGCACCCGGCGGCCGAGCCCGGCGGTGCTGCGGACCAGTGCCGGCGGCAACACCCGGGCAATGCTGAGGGCACGGCTGGCAAGGGTCGTCGTCAGCGCCCAGTGCCCGGCGGCCCACGACCACACGCCAGCGCGCGCTGGCACCTGCTCCTCCGCGCGCAGTCGGGTGACGAGGTCTCCAGTGTTGATCAACACCGGACAGGCGGTTGCGCACATCCCGTCCGCCGCGCACGTCTGCAGTCCGTCGTAGGCGTATGCCTGTCTCAGCTGTGCCGCCAGTGATGTGTCGCCAGCAAGGCTGGCGCGCGCGAACTCCCGCCGCAGCACGATGCGCTGACGGGGAGTCAGCGTGAGATCGCGGCTCGGGCAGACGGGCTCGCAGTAGCCGCACTCCACGCAGCGGTCAACCTCCGCCTCCACCGGCGGCGTGGTCTTGAGGTGGCGCAGGTGGATCACCGGATCGTCGGAGATGATGACCCCGGGATTGAGGATGCCCGCCGGGTCACACAGTCGCTTGATCTGGCACATGACGTCGTAGAGCTCGTCCCCGTACTGGCGTCGGACGAATGGCGCCATGATCCGTCCGGTCCCGTGCTCCGCCTTGAGGGTGCCGTCAGCACCGAGGATCAACTCCACCATGTCCTCGGTGAAGGCGGTGTACCGCGCCAGCGTGCGGGCATCGTCGAATCGCTCATTGAGCAGGAAGTGGATATTGCCATCCTTTGCATGGCCGAAGATGACGCTGTCGTCGTAGCCATGCCGTCCGAACAGGGTGAGTAGCCCGGCGCAGGTCTCGGCCAGCGCAGCCACTGGCACTGCAACATCCTCGAGCAGGGCCGTCGTCCCCGAGGGCCGGCTACCGGCGACCGTTGCGTAGAGGCCCTTGCGCAGATGCCACAGGTCGCCGCGTGGTCCGGGATCGGTGGAGAAGGCAGCCGGTGCGCACAGGTCCAGGCGGTGCAGCAGCCGCTCCCCATCGATGAGCCGCTCCCCAAGGGCATCCCCCGTCGTCTCCTGGTACTCGACCAGCAGCCCCGCCTGTCCGTCCACCAGGTTCGCCGGAAGCACCCCACCTGAGCCGGGATCGGTGCGGGCAACCCGCAGGGATGTCGTGTCAAGCAGCTCGATCGCCGACAGGCCGCTGGCGACGAGCTCAGGCAGGCTGCGCGTTGCGGCAACGAGTGTGGGGAAGACGAGGAAGGCGGTGGCGACATGACTGCGGATGGGGATCGTCCGGAAGGTCGCCTCCGCGAGGAAGGCGAGCGTTCCCTCACTGCCGATGAGTAGGTGGGCAAGCACCTGCACCGGATCGTCGTAGTCAAGGAAGGCGTTGAGGGAGTAGCCCATCGTGTTCTTCAGGGAGAACTGCCGGGTGATGGTCCGCACTGACTCCGGGTTGCCGCGCACCCGAGCGCTGAGTTGACGCAATCCTTCGTGCACCTGCGGTGCCCGCTCGGCCAACTGCCGATCAGCGTCCACCGCACTGGTGTCCACGACCACCCCATTGGGCAGGACGGCGATCAGCGACTCCAAGGTGCGGTAGGTGTTGTTCTCGGTGCCGCAGACCATGCCGCTGGAGTTGTTGTTCACGACCCCGCCGATGGTGCACGCGACCTCACTTGCCGGATCCGGTCCGAGCCGATGGCCGGTGCTGGCCAACCGGGCATTGACCTGCCGGACTGTTGCACCCGGCTGCACCCGCACTCGGCGCCCAGCGTCGAGCACACTGATCTGGCGGAAGTTTCGCCGCGTGTCAAGGAGCAGTCGATCCGACTGCGCCTGCCCGCTCAGGCTCGTGCCACCGGAGCGGAAGGTCAGCGGGGTCCCCGACTGGGTGGCCTCGACGAGGATCCGGCCCACCTCGACTGCGTCACCAGCAATGTGCACCTGCTCGGGGACAAGCAGGTAGTGGGAGGCATCGTGGGCATAGGCCAGTCGATCCTCGATGGCCGAGGTGGTGTGGGAGCAACCCGCCGGCGCCGCCGCCCTCATCGGCTCATGTGCCGGGTGCGGCCGCGCCGGTGGGCAGTCCGATCACGTGCTGGTCGTAGTCGATGATCGCCCCGGTCATCAGGCCCGCCTCATCGCTGAGGACGAAGGCAAGCGTCCGAGCCAGCTCGGCGGGCTTGATCAACCGGCCGAAGGGCTGCGCGGCCTCGGCTCGCACCAGCCAGTCGGACTGCTCACCGTGGTGACCCACCCGGATCGCGTGCTCACCCGGTGTATCGGTCCAGCCCGGGTTCACCTGGACGACGCGAATGCGGTAGGCGGCGCACTGATTGGCGAGTGACTTCGTCAGCGTGAGCAGGGCACCCTTCGAGATGGAATAGGCGGTGAGGAAGTCGGGTCCGGCATAGCCGACGATGCTGCCGACATTGACGATGGACGCCGGCACCCCGGCGGCACGCGCGCCGAGCGCAACTGCCTGGGCCAGCATCAGCGGAGCGCGAACGTTGACCGCCATCATCCGGTCGAAGAAGTCAACGGTCGTGTCCCACAGCTCGCTGCGGTCGGTTATGCCAGCGCAGTTGGCAAGGTGGTGGATGACCCCGCAGCGTTGCTGGGCCGCAGCGGCGAGTTGGGTGACGGCAGCGGCGTCAGCGAGATCGGCCACGATCGCGTGCGCCTCACAGCCGCGATCCCGGACCCGCGCTGCCACCTGCTCGGCTCGCTGGGCATCGCGACCGGTGATGATCACGCGAGCGAGGCCCTGGGTGACGAGTTCGTGGACGAGGGCCTCGCCCACTCCCTGTGTCGACCCGGTCACGAGTGCCGTCCGTCCGGCGAAGGAGTCACTGGCCATGAGGGGAATCTAGCGACCCGGTGAGCGGGGCGGCGGACCCCCGGGCGGATCCGCGGCGTGCAGTCGAGCCAGGTACTCCCGCCATGCGCGCTCCTGCGGATCCGCCGGTAGCGGGTCGCTGGACGGTGAATCCGCCGGTGGCCGGTCAACGGACGATGGGTCAGCGGACGATGTCACTGCCGCTGCGTCAGCCAGCGGCGGGGCACCCGGCTCGCGCTCGGTGCCGTGTGCGGCGAAGCGCGCCACCCGCTGCTGGTAGTAGGTGGTGATAAAGCGCGTGAGGGATCCGTGCCGGCGGTAGTGATTCCACACCGCGATCGCGAAGGCCCCGATGATCGGCCACTGGACGGTGTAGACCCATGACCGATCCACCCCGGACAGTGCGCGCATGAGTTGCAGCCAGGTTGCCGATGCGCACAGCAGCAGGACGAGAACAAGCGGGATGTGGAGCGTCCAGAAATCGCGCCAGCGCCGCTGCCGCTCACGTGACGGGAGGGGGGGCGTGCTCATGCGCGCGCCCTGATCGCCTCGACACCGGTGGCGGGCAGGTCAGCACCCTGGTGGCGCGCAGTGGCGCGCCGACTCGTGATGAGCATTGAGCCAAGGCAGGCTTCGCAGGCCACGAGGGCGATCACGTCCAATCCCCACCAATCCAGCGGTCGGCCAGCAAAGTGCCCGATCCACCACGTCGCCGCCGGCAACGCCATCATGACCAGCGCGATCGCCGGCCACGCCGATGGTCCGCGGACGGCGGTAGTGAACAGCCACCCCGCCGCGAGCAGCAGGATCATTGCCAGCAGGGCACTCCACTGCAGACCCAGGATGCCCATCAGGACCGCACTGCCGAGCAGCGTGCCCAGAAGCGCCAGCGTCACGATCAGCGTGATGGCAGCGATCTCGGGATAAGCGCGGAGCACCCGCCCAACCGGCGACACCGCCGGCGAGGGCGACGAGGCCGATGAGGGCGACACCGCCGGCGAGGTAACAGTGGCCACCGCCCACGGCAGTCCGATGGCCAGGAGGAGCAGTCCTGCCGCGAGCGGCCGATCGCCCGGGGCCGGCACGGGCGGCGGGGCGGTCCGTGAGAGGGCCACTGCCAGCCCGGTGACCGCCGCCATCCACACAACCTCCATGACTCCCAGTCGCAGCAGGTCCGACCAGGTCGCCCCCGTCGGACGACTGTCGATCTCGGCGGCCAGTGCCCGGCGTTGCCGCCAGCCATAGCCGATGAGAACGATCAGGATCGCAGCCTTCGCCAGCAGGAGTGCCCCATAGGGAGAGGTCAGCAGCGGGGAGACCCCCGCCATCCGCAGGCTTGCATTGAGCACCCCGGTCTCGGCGAGGATGACGACACACACCAGCGCCAGGGCACTGAAGCGACGGATGATCAGGCCCGCCGCCGCGGGATGTCGCCGAGCGTAGACGATCACTGCGACCAGACCGCCGACCCAGACGCTCGCGGCGGCGATGTGGCCAGCGAGGCTGACGGTTGCCGCCCAGTGCTCACCGCTGATCCCGGAGTGCCCGGTGACCCCCGGCAGACTGGCGGCGACCACCGCCGCCCCCGCGATGATCAGGCCGGTCGCTCGATCAAGGACAACCCAGGCGAGGATCGCAACCACCGCGACGATGACGATCTGCAGGAGCAGGACTCGGCCCAGGGTGGTCTGCCACAGCAGTGGCCCAAGGAGCTCGGCGTTCAGTGCGGATGTCAGCGGCAAGGCGAAGACCTCGGAGCTGGTGAGGGCCAACTGCCCGAGGAGGAGGAGCAGCCACAGCAGTGCCGCTGACGAGGCAAGGCGGCCGAGGTGCGGATCGGGCCGCGGAGTGAGCACACCGCCGACGACGGCACAGCCCACGGTGAGGGCGGCCGCGAGATCCCGAAGGTAGACGTCAATGGGCAAGCTGAGCCGGGTGACCAGGGGTGCCTCAGGCAGGCCTACGCCCGCTACCGAGGCGAAGGCGTCGAGGCTGGCCAGAACCGTGAGCACCACGACGGCCCCGACCACGGTGGCGCCGACCAGCCGCGGCCACAGGCGTGGCAGCCGGATCGGCCGCGCGCTGTGGGGAGAGGTCACTGGGTGGTGAAGAATCCGAATGTCGTCGGGTTCACGTTGGGGCTGTCGAGCAGGAAGGACGTGAGCAGTGCACCGAGCAGGAAGGCAATGCTGACCCACATCAACCAGTAGGTGACCAGTCGCGCCTGATAGGGGACAGCGCTGCTCACGACGCCGGCGCGAGTGCGCAGCACGATCCCCAGCGCGAGGAATGCGACGAGGAGTAGGTGTGCGACATTGCTTGCCGTGAGCGCGTAGACGGCCGAGGCGTAGGCGCCGTTGCCGGTACCAAAGGGGAATGTGGCCATCTGCCAGACCTGTGCCACCAGCATCGCCACGATCACGATCAGGCTGAGAGTTCCCAGCCCGATGAGGGCTCCCGGTCGGCCGCTGAGGAGTTGGCGGTAACCCCACCACATGAGCAGCATCGCGCAGGTCACGCCGATGAGGATCGCCCAGAAGGGCCACTCCGTCGCAAAGGTTGCGGTGCCCTTCGCGGGGACGGCATTGGTCTGGCTGGCGTTGAGGCTGGCCCCCGGTGGCGCCCAGCCGTTGTTGACGTTGAGCGACCACAGGTAGGTGTAGCTGATGACGAGGGCCAGGGTGCCCGAGACATCCATCACCAGGAAGCACCACAGCCCCCCGAGGCTGCGACGAGCCACCGTCGTCATCGGCTCCCCGGTCGTGGGGGAGCGCGGCAGGGTGACCGCACCCCCGGCTGGCGTGCTCATCGGGGATCCGCCGTTGCTGCCGGCTGGGCGGCGGCTTGGTGGGGGGTGGGCCCGGCAGCAGGGGTGGTGGCCGTGAGGTACGGGTCAGGCACGCCGTAGTCGTACGGGGGTCCGGTGACCACCGGCAGCGTCGGGAAGTTCTCAAGCGGCACCGGGGTGGCGGTCTGCCACTCCAGCGACTTCGACCCCCAGGGGTTCGCCGGTGCCGGCCGTCCCAGCAACCACGAATTGACGATGGCGACGAGGAAGAGCAGCATCCCCAAGCCGATCACGTAGGCACCGATCGTGGAGATCCAGTTGGAGAGGTTGAACAGGTTGTCGAACTGCAGCACCCGCCGGGGTTGACCCTGCAGGCCAGCGACGAACATTGAGCCGAAGGTCAGCTGAAAGCCGAGGAAGGCTGTCCACAGCCCGAAGGCGCCGGTGCGCTCATCGAAGAGCCGGCCGGTCATCTTCGGGAAGTAGTAGGCGATACCACCCATGGCTCCGAACAACCCCGCACCCATCAGCATGTAATGGAAGTGGGCGACAACGAACATCGATCCGTGCATGTACTGGTCAACCGGCACATCCGAGAGGTACACCCCTGTGATGCCGCCGATCAACTTGTTGAAGACGACCGCGTAGACGGCCATCACTGGTAGGCGCGTCCACACCGTCCCGCGCCACATGGTTCCGATGACGACGAGCACCAGCAGACCAACCGGGATCGAGATGAGCTCAGTTGACAGCATGAATGGGTAGTTGGCCGCCGGCGCCCAGCCGGTCATGTACATGTGATGCGCCCAGACCAGACCGCTGAGGGCGACCACCCCGACGATCCCCGCGATCGCCATGTTCTGGGCGAAAAGGGGCTTTCGGTAGAACACGGGGATGATCTCCATCATCACAGCCATCCCCGGGATGAGGATGACATAGACCTCCGGGTGGCCCAGCAGCCAGAACAGGTTCTCGTACAGCCAGACACTTCCCCCTTCCAGTGGATTGAAGAACGAGGTGCCCGCAAGCAGATCGCCCATCCCCAGCAGTTGCGAGTACATGTAGAAGGGAAATGCGTACAGCCCCATCAGTGCGGCCGCGAAGATGCCGTAGATGAAGATCGGTGTGCGCGACCACGTCATGCCCTTGGCGCGCATCATCAGGATCGTGATCATGACGTTCACACTCGCCACACCGGTGGAGATGGCGAAGACCACGATGGTCATCTGGTAGCCGAGCATCCCCGGCGGCGCCTGCGAGGCCAGTGGCTGGTAGACCGACCAGCCGTCCTGGATCCCGCCGAAGAACAGCGAACTGATCAGGCACGGCAGCGCGGCGACCAGCAGCCACAGGCTGAGGGCATTCAGCCGTGGGTAGGCCATGTCACGGGCGCCGATCATCAGTGGGCCGATGAAGTTGGCCAATGGGCCCATGACGACCACGATCATCCCGATGATCATGGCGATGCCATGGGTGCCGATCATGCTGTTGTAGATGGCTGGACTGAACACCTCCGCCCACGTCACTCCGAGCTCGGTGCGGATCAGCATCGCCAGCGTTCCGCCGAGGGCAAAGATGACGAGCGTGACGACGAGGTACTGCACGCCGACGACCTTGTGATCGGTGGTGAACTTGAAGTAGCGGCTGACACCGAGGTTCCGGCCGGCCAGGTACTCGGCATCGGCATGGGTGAGCTCACGGCCGATGAGCCACCGGTAGGGCCCGACAAGGGCGCCGATACCTACCGTGAAGCCGACTATCCAGCCGCACAGACCCGCGAAGTACGCGTAGAGCGGGGCGGTGGGGGCAAACGTGAAAGTTGTGGCTCCGGGGGCGATCAGCAGGTCGGTGACGAGGTAGGCGGCGATGGCGAGCAGTGCGCCCAATGCGATGCCGGTTCCGGCATTCAGGTGGCGCATCACACCACCCGGGCGACCATGCTGTGCCGGCTGCGGAACGTGATCGCCGAAGACCTCGGCGGTTCCGGCCGCACTCGGCCCCGCTGCGGTGAGGGTCATGCCGTCCGGCCTCCGCCCATCTCTCGCACCCAGCTGGTGAAGTCCTGCTGCGGCATCACCTGGATGCGGGTCTGCATGTACGCATGGTGCATGCCGCAGAGCTCGGCGCATCGCAGGTTGAAGGTGCCGACCTTGTTGGGCGTTACGCCGGTCTGGGTCACCGCGCCGGGGTTGGCGTCGATCTTCACACCGAGCTCAACCGCCCAGAAGTTGTGAATGACGTCCTTGGAGGTGACATTGAAGTACACCGGTCGGTCGACCGGCAGGTACAGCACATCGGAGGTGACGCGATCGTGCTGGGGATACTCGAATGTCCACACCCACTGCTGTCCGGTGACGTTGACGATCAGCGGATCCAGGTCCTGCGGCTGCTCATTGGCGGGCAGGGTGCCGTAGGAGTTCGCCGTTATCTGCGCGAGTGCCACCAGCCCCCAGGCAACGAAGAACACCGCCAGTGCTGATGACACGGCGGTCCACAGCACCACCCCGATGGTGTTGGTGCGGATGGCAGGACTGTCATCCTTGGGTACCTGTTCACCGCGCACATGCCGCCAGCCGAAGAGGCTGTAGAGCATGACGGCGAAGACGAAGGCGGTGATCGGCACCGCGGCGACCGTGAGCACGATGATCGTCAGCTGGATCGAACTCATGACCGGTGAAGCCGGTCCACCCGTGCCATTCATCGCGGCCACGATGAGCCAGCCCAGCGGCAGCATCACCAGGCTGAGGATCAGCGTGAGGATGACGATCGCCCGCACATAGGGGCGCCGCAGCCATTGCCGGAGACGGTGCTCGGAATCGGGCCGGTTGGTCGGGGCCTCGGGTTCGTCGGTGACGCCCACTGCCCCGGGCTCAGTCATGGCGCCAACTCATCAGCAGGTGTCCGTGGGGTTATCGGCTCGGCCATCAGACCACCTCGAAGGTGCCGGCCATCCAGCCGCGCGTCTGCATCGGACCCCCGAACTGCTGGTACATGTCCCCGCACGGGAACTCGCAGTTCCACACATAGCTGCCGGGCTCGCCAGTGCGGAAGGTCACGCTCACCTTCTGCGGCGTCGTGGGGTAGCCGTCCGCGCCCGTGGGTGCGTTTGCCGGGTTCATCGGCAGCGGCACGGAGAGGAAGAAGTCCGGCTGGCCGCCCTCGGGATACTGGTGCACCGTGAAGGTGTGCGCCACCTTGTCCAGCGGCAGGGAGTCAACCGGCTTGCCGTTGACCATCATCGTGCCGTCGAGGGAACCGTGGACCTTGGCGAAGAATGAGTTGTAGAGGGAGCCGCCACTGTCGTACTGGGAGAAATGGATGGTCACGACACTGTTGGCGGGCACGACGATGCTCGTTGACGGGGAGTAGAAGGGCTGGCCGGTGAGCCAGTCGGCCTGAATCGGCGAGAAGGTTCGCGGCGGCGGCACACTGGCCGACGAGTTGGGGTAGACCGCCAGATCGAGCTCCGCATGCGGCAACGTGCCCTCGGCGGTCTGCTTGGTTCCCGTGACCGTTGCCGTCAGGGGTGCCGGTTCACTGCCGCTGGCCACAGCGAACACCCCGACGCCCACGACCACCGCAATACCTCCCACCACCACCCCAGCACCGATGATCAGTGCGGCGAGGGCGACTGCTGCGCGGCGGAGCACCGCTTGATCATGGCCTAGCCGGTTGCTCCCGTCAAGGTCGCCGGACGCCCCGGCGCGGCTAGCCTGCCCCCGTGGTGCTCATCCCGACGGGTCTTGCCCCTTGGACGCTCGACCTGTTCGTCCTGGTGAACCTGGTGGCCGTCGGGACGACGTATCTGTGGGCGGCTGGTCGGGTGACCCGGATGGCGCGTGCCGTGGACCGGGTTCAGCCCGGGCGACGGCGCTGGCCACTGGGCCGAACACTGGCCTTCCTCACCGGCAGCTGCCTGGTCGCCATCACGGCAACCGGACCCCTTGACGCGTGGGCGCATCAGCTCTTCTGGCCGCACATGCTCGGTCACCTGATCATCATGATGGTGGCCGCACCGCTGATCGTCCTCGGGTCACCGGTGCGCTTGACATTCCACAACCTGCCACCCCATGGGCGTCGGGTACTCGTGCGCGTGCTGCGCAGTCCGACCATGCTGCTGGTCACCCGACCGTGGTTTGGCTGGCTGCTCTTCGCAGGCGTGCTGATCGGCTCACACCTACCCCCGGTCATGTCCTGGGTCCTCACCGATCACGATGCGATGTCGATGATCGAGCGGCCGGTCTACCTCATCGCCGCGCTCATCTTCTACTACCCGCTGATCGGCGATGACCTCATCGCCCGTCGACCGGCTGCATCAGTTCGCCTGGTAAGCCTCGGACTGATGATGATCCCCGAGACCGTCCTCGGCATGGTCATTCACCTGTCACCGGTGGTGCTGTACCGGCCCTATGCCGATGCGGCAGCGAGCCTTGGGGTGTCGGCGCTCACCGACCAGCACTTCGCCGGAGCCCTGATGTGGGCACTGGCGATGGTGCTCGACGGACTGTGGATGATGCTCGCCGCGGTCGAATGGTGGCGTGATCAGGTGCGGCTGACCGCGCGGCTGGAGCGCGCCGAGCAACGCACCGTGTCGGCGTGATGGGTGGTCCCACGGGGGCGCGGGCCAGGGATGCCGGCATCGGCGTGCTGGTGGGGGTGTTCTCAGGAGCGTTCGGCGTTGGCGGCGGGCTGATCCTGGTGCCAGTGCTGGTCCTGCTGCTCGGCGTCGCGCAGAAGCGCGCCCAGGCAACGTCCCTGGTCATGATCGTGCTGGCCGCCGCAACCGGGGGCGCAACCTACGCCCTCGCCGGCAGTGTCTCCTGGGGAGCAGCACCCGCACTCATCGCTGGTGGGCTCATGGGCACCTGGTTGGGAACGTCGATTGTGCGCCGCACACCGGATCGGTGGCTGCAGCTCGCCTTCGCCCTGCTGCTGATCATCGCTGCGGTGCGGCTGGCGTGGCCGCAACCGGTGGTCGCCGCCGGCAATGAGCCGGCGCTGAGCCTGCCCCTGCTGCTGGGCTATCTCAGCGCGGGGGCGGCGATGGGGCTGCTGTCCGCCTTCCTCGGCGTCGGTGGCGGGATCATCCTGATCCCGGTGCTCATTGCCTTCTTCGGCTTCTCGCAGACGCTCGCCGCCGGCACCTCACTCATCGTCATGGTGCCGATCGCGCTGCTCGGAGCAATCCGACTCAGTCGGGATGGCTACACCGACTGGCAACGTGGCCTCGGCTTTGGGGTGACCGCCGCGATCGGCGCGGTTATCGGGGCGAACCTCGCCCTCACCGTGCCTACCTCACTGGTGCAGCGGGCATTTGCCGTCGTGCTCGTCATCGCTGCCGCCCAACTGGCGTGGCGGGCGCGTCGACCGTCCACGTGAGTCACCGTGCATGAACCTCGGCGCCCGAACTACCTCGATGAGGTGCGGGAACCGTTCGGCTGCGGCAACCGGACCCCCGCGGCATCGGCACCACGGGCCACGGTGTTGACAAGGGCTCCCAGTCCCGCCACCTCGATGGTGATCCGGTCGCCCGCCATGAGGGTGAAATCCAGATCCGGGACGATACTCGTTCCCGTTGCCAGGATCGCGCCACCGGGGAACTTGTCCTCGCGAACCAGATATGCGACGAGATCGTCGTAACGGCGGTGCAGTTGTGCGGTGCTCGACGTTCCATGGAACACGGTGGCGCCTGCGCGTTCGATTCCCATCGAGATCGCCAGGTCGTACGGGTCGGCCACCTCCGTCAACGGCACCAGGCCAGGTCCCACCGCAGTCGAGCCGAGCCACATCTTCGCCTGCGGCAGGTAGAGCGGGTTCTCGGCCTCGATATCCCGGGAGCTCATGTCATTGCAGATCGTCAACCCGACGATCTGGCCATCCCCGGAGACCACCAGGCCCACCTCGGGCTCGGGGACGCTCACCCGGGCATCCCGACGCACTGTCACCGCCTGCTGCGGGCCGACCACCCGCCAGGCCGCAGCCTTGAAGAACAGTTCGGGCCGCTCGGCGTCATAGACCCGTTCGTAGACGTCCTTCGCCGCATCGCTCTCGGCAACGCGAGCCGCACGCGAACGCTCATAGGTCACCCCACAGGCCCAGACCTCCATCGCACCGTCAACGGGTGCCAGCAGCTCACCAGCCGGTGGCTGACCGGGGTCGGTGGTGAGGGCTTCCGCCACCGCAGCGTGGAACCCCGCGGCTGTGCACAGCAGGTCCGCAATCAGCGCACCCGGTAGTGGATGAACGCCGGCGGCGGTGCGCACGCCAATGATCGGCTCCCCTTGGCCACCGTCGAAGCGCACAACCGCCACTCGCGGATCCGTCACGTCCGATCTCCTTCCCATGTCGGCGGTCCATCGTGGCGCGCTGGCAGGTCATCGCCGCGGCGCATCATGGGTGGACGACGATCTTCACGTGAGCCGCTGGGTTGCCAGCCAGGGCGAGCAGCCCATCATCGAGGCTGCGAGCAAGCGGCACCCGATCGCTGATGACCGGGAGGACGTCAATGCGGCCGGAGGAGATCAGGCCGACCGCCTCCCGGTAGTCCTGATCGTAGATGTGGGCAAGGGTTCCGATGATCTCCCGTTCGGCCAGCACCAGATCATGCGGTGACAGGGTGACCGAGCCGGAGTAGATCCCGGCCAGCACCAGGCGGCCAGCCGGTGCGGTCAGGGCGAGTGCCGAGGGGATGAGCGCCGGATTGCCCGTGCACTCCACGACCACATCGCCAGCCAGCCCATCGACATCCTGCGGATCGCTCACGACATCGGCACCGAGGGTCAGGGCGAGTGAGCGGCGGTGCGCCAGCGGTTCGATGACGGTGATGTGCGCAGCCCCGCGGGCGCGAGCCGCGGCGGTCGCCAGCAGTCCAACCGGTCCGCCGCCGACGATGACGATCCGATCCCGCGCCTGCAGCCGGCCCTGGTTGAGGGCCCGCACACCGACCGAGAGCGTCTCGGCCAGCGCCGCCGCCTCGGCCGGCACACTCGCTGGCAGGGGGAAGCACGTGATTGCCAGGACATTGCATCGCTCGGTGAGGCCACCGTCGGCCATCAGCCCGATGCATCCGAGCTGGTCACACAGATTCACCCGATGATCGGCGCACGCCGCACAGTGCCCGCAGAAGATGAGGCCATCAACGCCCACTCGATCGCCGAGGCGGACGTTGGTCACCCCGGCCCCGAGGGCGATGACCTCACCGGTGACCTCATGTCCGAGGATCAGCGGCGCTGATCGCCCGGTGAGGGGATGGGGGCCGGCCGTCGGGATGAACACCGGACCATGTCGGAGCTCCTCGACGTCGGTGCCGCAGATCCCGCACCATGCCACGGCAAGCTGTACCTGACCGGGGCCGGGTGGCGGCGGTGGCGCGACGTCGTCCAGTCGGACGTCACCACGCGCATGCCAGCGAAGGGCGCGCATGACCGGTCAGAGCACCTGGTAGCGCTGCCAGGCGTCCGCCAGCAGCGCCCCACCCTGCAGGAGCACTCGCGCATCGCTCTCGATGGCAGCCTTCTCCACCGCAAGCGGGATCGCCTGCTCGGCGATCTCGGCCGGCACGACCGTCACACCATCGGCATCGGCGACGACGAGGTCGCCATCGCGCACCTCAACTCCGCAGACGGTGGCCATGCCCCCAGCAACGATTGACAGGCGACCAAGGCTGTCGGCGGGTCGGGTGCCGCGCGCGTGCACCCCGAAATCCATCGCCTGCAGTCGGACGAGATCCCGGACATAGCCGTCCACGATGACCCCGCGTGCCCCCCGCGCCCGCGCTGCGGTGGCGAACAACTCCCCCCAGAAGGCGTCGTCACTGCCGCCGGTGTCCGCGACGACCACCTCGCCGGGCCGCAATGAGTCGAGCAGGTCGATCTCCGCGCCGTAGTGCCGGATCGGCGGTCGGCTCACCGGTTCCGCGCGCACCGCCCGAGCGAAGCCGATGAGTACGCCGGAGCCGCTGAGAACTCGCAGCCCGGGGGCCATGGTGCGGGTGCGCCAGCCGAGGCGGTCGCAGACGTCGGACACCACCGCTGCATACACCGACTCCGCAAGCCGATCGAGGGCTGGGTTGTCCATCCGGACGGGGTCACTCGCCATTGCCCGCGGATCCTCCTCTGCTCACCGGGCTGCCCACAGTAGCCCGCGGCGCGATGCCGGCCAAACCCGCCTCTACAGTCACCGGGTGAGCGATCCGGACCACGTCACCTTCACCGCCGGTGATGCATCGGTCACCGTCGACCTGCGGCACGGTGGTCGCCTCTCCTCCCTGAGCATCGGCGGCGTCGAGTTGCTCGCCCGCATCGGGACGGGCGCCATCGAGTGGGGTGCCTACATCATGGCCCCGTACGCCGGCCGGGTCCGTCACGGCGTGGTGAGGTGGGGTGATCGCGCCTACCAGCTCCCGGTGACAATGCCGCCGCATGCGATCCACGGCACCGTCCTCAGCCGCCGCTGGCGGCAGATCAGCGATGCGACCTTTGCCTGCGACCTGGGTCCGGACTGGCCGTGGCCGGGGTTGGTGACGCATACCATCCATCTCACCGCACAGTCGCTGCACCTGGGGCTGACCGTCACAGCCCACGGGGCGCCGTTCCCGGCGTCCGCCGGCTGGCATCCATGGTTTCGGCGCCATCTGCCCGGTTGCGCGCCCGCGGTCCTCAGCCTCGATGCGGCGACCATGCTCCGGCGGGGTGTCGATGGCCTGCCGGACGGCACCCGTGTCACACCGCCGGCGGGTCCATATGACGACTGCTTCACCGATCTGCGATCGCCGGCTGCCATCAACTGGCCGGGGGGTCCGCACCTGACGGTGGACTCGTCCTGCGACTACCTCGTCGTCTACGACGAGCACCCGGACGCCCTTTGCCTTGAGCCCCAGACGGCACCGCCCAACAGCCTGGATCAAGCGGAGTCGGTCGTCAGACCGACCTCACCGCTCAGCGCAACGACCACGTGGACGTGGTCCGCCCTCCCCTGACGCGGAGGCAGGGCCCGTGCCATCTCTTGCTACGCGTCGACGCGGTTGCTGAATGAACTCATCATTCGCAGCAGTAAGTGCCAGCGCGGGAAATGGGAAACTTCTCACCGCTCTCGAATGGCTGGCTCAATGCGCGCACTTCACTACCTATCTTGCTCCGTTTCCATGTCGGAGCGTTGCATCACCGGCACCTCCCAGTGAGCCTAGGCTAAGGAAGTGGAAAAGCGTGATCTGCGCCTGAGTTTCCTGCGCCTACGCCACCGTGCATTCCGCTTCTTCAGCCCAAATTTCTACCCACACTATCCCTATTGGTGGCAGCACCTCACATGGCGATGGCTCCGTGAGCGCCAACTGAGGCAGGGCTTTGATTCGCTGCCCGAAGGACAACATCGCCGAATGGTCAGCTCGCGCCTCGAGCCACTGGGCTTACTCGTGACGAGTAGTGCCGTGCATGGCGCTCTCTTTGAGGGGCGGCCCGTTACAGGGGCATATGCGAGTCAGGAGCTGCGCCTCGCCGAGAACATTCAGCGACTGGGAGCAGACATCCGGTGGCGGCATCCACGTTTACCCGAGATGGCGATTGCATCCCCCAGGCAGGTGGGACACTGGCTTGATCGTTGGGATCCGCAACTGGTGGTGTTCACGCACCCCGGACTTTTCACTGGTGTCTCACCTGCTGGTCTGGTGCGAGTGTGGCGACTGTGGAAGCGTTTTCGACTTAATGGCGTCCGCACCTTGATTGTCTGGTGGGATGCGGTGGATGAACAGTTCGCTGCCGCGACGTCACTGACGGGTGGGAGCGACACAGCAATCCTCGCCCTCGGGTCAACAAGCGCCACAGTGCGAGCGATGGGTGTAGCGGCAGCCTCCTTCGGGCCGGCACCCGAGGCAGTACTCGTCCCCGAGGACATCGCTGCGTTGTCCCTGCCTGGTGAGTGGCGGGAGCGCCCCTTTGACGCGTTCGTCCCGCTGCTGCGTCATCCAGACGGGGAGGATCAGACTCGACGCTTTCTCTTGCGCGCTCGCGAACTGGGTATCGCGGTCAGGACAAATGAGGGGATTGCGTCCTGGGCCGAGTACCTCGCGGCCCTGCGATCCTGTCGATTCTCGCTGGTCTCCAACACAATCCGGGAAAACTACATCCGGTATCTCAAGGACGATCCGACGATCAGCCGCTATCACGTGGTTGGTCGCAATTTTGATTCCGTGGTTGCCGGGTGCGTTCTCGTCTCTCAGGACTGCGCCGAAATCCGTTCGATCTTCAGCGCGGGGCAGGAGTGCTTGGTGTGGTCCAGCCCAGAGGAGGCGGCGGGTTTCATCCACTCGACACTGATGAGCGCAGCGGCCGGCGAGGCGATGCGCTCACGTGCCCATGCGCGGGTGCGCCGCCTAGTGGATGACCAGCCGGGTTTGACTGCCGCCCTTAGCCTGCTGCGTTAGCCGAACGACCATGTCGAGCCGATGCTCCATCATGAGCTGTCGTCGCTGCGGTGCCCCACTCTCACCGAGATGAGTCTCTCTGTCGGCTCGCACGCACTCCATGAAAGTTCCCACAACGTCCTGATACTCCTCGAAGATCGCCACAGTGCCCAGCCCCGAGAATCGACCCCCACATCATCCTGCATCGCCAGCCACGGCAACCCCGGTGGGGAGCCCGGCCGCGCCGAGCCCCCCACCGAGGCAGGTGTTAGTTGCCGCCCTCGTTCAGGACGACCTCGATCGCCGTGTAGCCCTCACCGGTGACGTCAAAGCCCTCACCGACGAGGATCGAATTCGCGACCTCCGCGTACTGGGTTGTGTAGCTGCCTTCCGCCGGTTCGGCGGTGAGCACCGTCGCGCCCTCGAGGTTCTTGGTCCCCAGCGAGATCTCAACGGTCTGCGTCCACTTGACCGGGTCCATCACACCGATTCCATTCGGTGACGGCCAGATGAGCTTGTTCACCTCGTTCATCATCCACAACTGGTGGCTCTTGCCGAGCTTGGAGCCGTTCGCGGTGACGATGTCAGCGCACTCCTCCGCATTGTCCCGGCAGTGGATCCAGCCCTGGAAGGAGGCAGTAAGGAAGCGCTGCGTGATGTCCTGGTAGGCCGGGTCCGCAAGGCGCTCCTCCGATGCCCAGATGGCATCCTGCAGCATCCCCACGCCAACCTCCTCGTAGGAGATCACGTTGAAGTCCTCCGGCTGGTACAGCTCGCCGGTGTCGGGGTTGATCGCCTCGAGCAACTGCGCGTACTCGTTGTACGTCATCGCCTCGGCGGCATCGATCTCCCGGTTCAGCAGCCCGAGCATGTCGAAGCCCTGCTGGACGTTGGTGACGTCCTTCGCCGGATCCAGACCAGCACCGGTGATCGCTGCGAAGACCTCGAACTCGTTGCCGAAGCCCCAGTTTCCGACCTTCTTGCCCTTGAAGTCGGCAGGGGTGGTGATGCCGGAGTCCGCCCACGCAACCTGCAGCGTGCCGGACTTCTGGAACACCTGGGCGACGTTGACGATGTTCGCCCCCTGCTCACGCGAGGCGAGTGCCTTCGGCACCCAGGAGATGGCGAAGTCGGCATTACCCTGTGCCAGCTGCGTCTGGGGCACGATGTCGACCCCACCTTCGAGGATCGTCACGTCCAGACACTGCTGCTCGTAGAATCCGAGGTCCTTGGCCGCGTAGTAGCCGGCGAACTGCGCCTGGGCGAACCACTGAAGCTGCAGGCTGACCGGGGTTGGGGTGACGCATTCCTCCTCGACGACTGCCGCCGAGGTCTCCTCAACCGCGGGCTCAGTGGTCTCAGCGGTTTCGGTTGTGGTACCGCCACCGCAGGCACTCAGTGCGATGGCAGCGACGGCTGCCAGCCCGATCAGGCCGGTCATCCGCCGCGTTGCAAGGGAGCGCATTGCTGTTCCTTCCTCTCTCTTCTTGGTTGGGTTGGGTCGGTTCGGTTGGGTCGGTTCGGTTGAGTCAGCGGCTCAGGTCGCACGCGCCCGCCCAGTCCACGGGCGCGCCAGCCGCTCCAGCAGGAGGACCATCAGGTAGAAGAACAGTCCGACGATGATGGCCGCGACGACATAGGCCCACGCCCTGCCGTAAGCGGTATTGGCCGCGGAGGAAGCAATCCGAGCCCCGAGGCCCTGCTGTGGACCGCCGAAGTACTCCGCGACGAGGGCAGCGATGACCGCCAACGGGGCCGCCACCTTCAATCCGGTGAGGAAGAACGACAGGGCGTTGGGGATGCGGACCAGCCGAGCGATCGTCGCCGGCGCCGCATTGAGGGAGCGCATCAACTCCAACTGGGCCGTCGGCACCTGCGTCAGGCCACGGGTGACGTTTTCGAAGACGGGGAAGAAGACGATGATCGCCGTCACCAGCACCCGGGGCGTCCGGCTGGTGATGTCGAACATGTTGTTGAAGATCGGCGTCAGCGCGATGATCGGCACGGCGGCCAGCCCCGCGGCCAGCGGTGTGACGAGGCGCTTCACCACGATGAAGCGACTGGCCAGCAGGCCAGCGAGGATCGCCGCGATGATCCCGATCAGCAGGCCGAGCAGTGCTGTGGTCGCGGTATAGACGGCGGCCTCGCGGATCACGCCAGCGTTGTCGACGACATTCGTTGCGATGAGGGACGGCGCCGGCAGCAGGAACGGCTTGATGCCGAAGCCGACGACGACGCCCTGCCAGATGGCGAGGGCGGCACAGCCCACGAGGATCGGCGGCCAGATGAGTGAGAGGCGCGGGCTCATCTAGACCTCGCCGACCCGAGAACGCCCGACCTCGGTGGGCTCGCCACTTCGCAGCGCCTCCCGAACGCGGGTGACGGCGACGAAGAAGCGCTCATCCTCCCGTGTCTGCTCGCCGCGCTCGGGAAGGTCCACGGGGATGACGGCGGTGATCCGACCCGGGCGCGCGGACATGACGACGACTCGGTCAGCGAGGTACACCGCCTCGGGGATCGAGTGGGTGACGAAGACCACGCTCTTGCCCGTCTCCCCCCGGATCCGGAGCAACTCATTCTGCATCCGCTCCCGCGTCATCTCATCCAGTGCGCCGAATGGCTCATCCATGAGCAGCAGGGGCGGGTCGACGGCAAGGGCCCGGGCGATCGCAACCCGCTGCTGCATGCCACCTGACAGCTCCCATGGTCGATGGTTGGCGAAGTCGGCCAGCCCCACCATCGTGAGCAGCTCCATCGCACGCCGGGCGCGTGCGGCCCGCGGAACCCCCTGCAGTTCCAGCGGCAGCTCGACATTGCGCCGCACGGTGCGCCAGTCGAACAGCGCTGCCTGCTGGAAGGCCATGCCGTAGCGCTGCTGCTCCCGTGCGGCGGCCGCGCTCAACCCCGCCACCGTCGCCTCCCCGCGCGTGGGGTGGGTGAGGTCGGCGATCACGCGCAGCAGGGTGCTCTTACCGCACCCGGAGGGGCCGATGAGGGCGATGAACTCGCCGTAGCCGACATCGACGCTGACATCCTGCAGGGCAATGACCTCAGTGGGCAGGCCCTCATTGAAGATCTTCCAGACACCGTTCAGTTCCACCGCGGGGGTTGCCGGGGCGGGCGCCGAATCCACAGGGGTGTCACTCATGCCGCCAGCTCCTTCGGAAGGTTGCGTGTCAGCGCAACATCGATCAGCGTGACCAGTGCGGCGGCGAGCAGGCCGACCGCAATCGCGCCCGCGACCGCCACGTACACCTTCGCCGGTGAGGCCGTCATCTCACGTGCGTACTCCAGGACGAGCCGACCGATACCACCGCGGCGTCCGATCGAGATCTCGGCCACGAGGGTGCCGACGACGGAGGCAGCCGCGGACACCTTCAGTGCGGTTACCAGATAGGGCACCGATGCCGGGAACCGCAGGGCCCGCAGGGTTTGCCCGGGTGTTGCGGCATAGGAGCGCATCAGCTCGATGTGCGTTGCTGTCGGCGCCTGCAGTCCACGCAGCGCTCCCACAGACAAGGGAAAGAATGCGAGGTAGGCCGCGATGAACATCACCGATGCGGTGGTGTTCCACTGCAGTGGCCCGATCGAGATGCGGTTGCCGATGCCCACGATCAGCGGCGCGAGGGCGATCAGCGGCACCGTCTGCGAGGCGATGACAAAGGGCAGCAGTCCTCGCTCGGCGAAGCTGAAGCGCTGCATGATGACGGCCAGGAGCAGCCCCACGGTGACCCCGATGACAAACCCGCCGAGGGCGAGGCTGAGCGAGTAGAGGCTCGCCGCGAGCACGGCTTCCGCGACAGTCGTGGTTGATCCGCGCACCTCGGGCTGGGCGGCCCCGGCGATCATCGTCCAGACGTGCGGCATCGCCAGGTCATCGGTGTTGAGGGGAAGCGGGATGAGCAGGCCGATCACCTTGACGGCCTCCCACATCAGGACAACGAGGCCAACCCCGGCCAGCGCCCACATCGCCGACACCGCAGTGGTGCGCAGTGCACGCAATGACCGGCGGCGCCCCGGGGGCAGCGCCGAGGTCATGGGTGGAGTGTCTCCTGCCGAGGTTGCCAGCGTGGGTCGTTCGCGTCATCCTTCCGTAACGCCCCGGGGTGCGGGGCGACGACGCGCCGGCCGGTCACTGCGTGGCCAGCACCGTCTCGGCCAGCGCCGGGATGATCTTCTCCCCGTAGGCCGCGAGCGTGCGGTCCTTGTCATCGTGCTGGAGATACAGGGCGAACTGCGTGACCCCAAGGGCCCGCAGTTCCTCCAGTCGGCGGACATGCTCGGCAATCGGGCCGATGATGCAGAAGCGGTCGATGATCGCATCCGGGACGAAGTCGGTATGGGTGTTGCCCGCGCGGCCATGCTCGTTGTAGTCGTATCCCTGGCGCCCGCGGATGTAGTCGGTCAGTGCGGACGGCACACCACCACCGCCCTCCCCGTAACGCTCGACGATGTCGGCGACGTGATTTCCGACCATGCCGCCGAACCATCGCAACTGGTCGCGGGCATGTTCGACATCGTCGGTCACGTAGGCGGGGGCGGCAACACAGATCGCCAGTGACTCCGGGTCCCGGCCAGCGTCCGCGGCCGCGCGCTTGACCGCTGCAATCGTCCACTCGGCGATCGCCGGATCGGCAAGCTGCAGGATGAAGCCGTCGCCGACCTCGCCGGTGACCGCGAGCACCTTCGGCCCGTACGCGGCAACCCAGACCTCCGCACGACTGGCTCCCGCCCAGGGCAGCCGCAGGTGATTCCCGCGATACTCGATGGCCTCCCCATTGGCCAGTCCCTTGATGTCGACGACCGCCTGACGCAGCTCCGCGACCGACACCGGCTTGCCATTGGTGACCCGCACAGCGGAGTCCCCTCGCCCGATCCCGATGACCGTACGGTTGCCGTACATCTCATTGAGGGTTGCGAACACGGATGCGGTAACCGTGATGTCCCGGGTGGCGGGATTGGTCACCATCGGGCCCACGACGATCTTGCGGGTCTCAGCCAGGATCTGGCTGTAGATGACGTAAGGCTCCTCCCACAGAATGTGGGAGTCGAAGGTCCAGACGTGGCTGAAGCCGTAGGCCTCCGCCCGGCGGGCCAGGTCGATCACCCGGGCTGCGGGGGGGGTGCACTGAAGGACGACACCGATCTGCACGGTCACACCTCTACTCTTCGGCTGGGTCAGTTGCTCTCTTGCTGGGTCGGTCGGGTCCCGCGGCGGCCGGCATCTGCCGTTGGGTCGATTCTGGCCGATGTGTCAAGTGCAGGGCACGCGGCGTTCCGCCGGCGACGGCCGTCCGGTCAGCGGGTGCGGGGGAAGCCCAGGTCCACTTGGGAGGTGGCCGGGTCGGGCCAGCGGGCGGTGACGGTCTTGGTCCGGGTGTAGAAGTCGATCCCGGCCGGGCCGTACATGTTGCTGTCGCCGAACAGGGATGCCTTCCAGCCGCCGAAGCTGTAATAGGCAACCGGCACCGGGATAGGAACGTTCACCCCCACCATCCCGACGTTGATGTCGAACTGGAAGGACCGCGCAGCCCCGCCGTCCCGAGTGAAGATGGCGGTGCCATTGCCGAACTGGTGGGTGTTGACCAGCGCCACCGCCTCGTCGTAGGTGTCCACGCGCACGATCGACAGGACCGGCCCGAAGATCTCCTCGTCGTAGCAGCGCATCCCTGGCCGCACATTGTCGATCAGCGAGACCCCCAGGAAGAACCCCTCGGCTGGCAGTTGTGCTGTGCGACCGTCGACGACCACGGTGGCTCCCTCCGCTGGTGCGTCGGCGAGGTAGCCGGCCACCTTGTCGCGGTGCTCCCCGGTGATCAGCGGCCCCATCTCCGCCGAGGGCTGGCTGCCGGGGCCGACCTCGATCATCGGCAGTCGCTTGGCAATCGCATCCACGAGCGGATCGGCGACCCCGCCGACGGCCACGACCACACTCACCGCCATGCATCGCTCACCAGCGGAGCCGTAGGCGGCACTCACGGCGGCGTCGGCAGCCATGTCGATATCAGCGTCCGGCAGGACAACCATGTGGTTCTTCGCGCCACCGAGTGCCTGAACGCGCTTACCGTGGGCCGTGCCGTGGGTGTAGATCGACCGCGCCACCGGGGTCGAACCGACGAAGCTGATCGCCGCGACATCAGGGTGGGACAACAGCCGATCCACGGCTCCCTTGTCACCCTGGAGGACGGTGAAGACGCCGGGCGGCAAGCCGGCCTCCTTGAGCAGGGCGGCGATGAACAGGCTCGCGGATGGGTCCTTCTCACTTGGCTTGAGGATGAAGGCATTGCCGCAGGCGATCGCGTTGGCGAACATCCACATGGGCACCATCGCGGGAAAGTTGAACGGCGTGATGCCGGCGACGACGCCAAGGGGCTGCCGGATGGAGTACACGTCCACGCCCGTGGAGGCCTGCTCAGTGAAGGAGCCCTTCAGCAGCTGTGGGATCCCGCAGGCGAACTCGACATTCTCCAGCCCCCGGGCAATCTCGCCGGCCGCATCGCTGGGGACCTTCCCGTGCTCACTGGTGACGATCTCGGCCAACTCGGCCCGCCTGCTGACAACGAGGTGGCGGAAGGTGAACAGGATGTCGGAGCGCTTCGACAGCGACGTCTCCCGCCAGCCACGGGCGGCCCGGGCAGCTGACGCGACGGCCGCGTCCACCTCCTCGTCGGAGGCGAGGACCACCTGCGCCTGCTGTTGACCGGTGGCCGGGTTGTACACCGGCGCAGTCCGTCCGGATGTCGACCCGACGAGGGCATTGTCGATCCAGTGCTCAATCGTGCGCATGGACACTCCTCTGGCGTTTGGGGGAGGCGGGTGCCTCAGGTATCACCGGGGCTGGGGCTTCATCAGGCTGGGGTGGGGCACCCGGTTGCGGTGTCGCATCCGGAGGGGGTGCACGGCCGGACGGGTATCCGCTCGCGACCTACGGGCGCAGCAGATCGGCGTAGGCGTCAGGCCGACGATCGCGGTAGAACGCCCAGCGGTTGCGCACGACCGTGATCAGGTCTAGGTCGAGATCCCGCACGAGCACCTCTGGGGCATTGGGGTCGCCGCGCTCCCCGACGTAACTGCCCTCGGGGTCCACGAAGTAGGACTGGCCATAGAAGTCGTCATCGCCGAGTTCCTCGATGCCGACCCGGTTGATGGCCCCGACGTAGTACTCATTCGCGACGGCGGCCGCCGGCTGCTCGATGCCCCAGAGGTACTGGGAGAGTCCGCGGGAGGTGGCGGAGGGGTTGAACACGATCTGCGCACCGTTCAGGCCCAGTGCGCGCCAGCCCTCGGGGAAGTGGCGGTCGTAGCAGATGTACACCCCGATCTTGCCCACTGCGGTGTCGAACACCGGGTACCCGAGGTTCCCGGGGCGGAAGTAGAACTTCTCCCAGAATCCACCGATATGCGGGATGTGCGTCTTGCGGTACTTGCCGAGGTAGGTGCCGTCGGCGTCGATCACCGCAGCGGTGTTGTAGAGGAAGCCCTCCTGCTCCTGCTCGTACATCGGCAGGATGATGACCATGCGCAACTGGCGTGCGAGCTCGATGAAGCGTTCCGTGGTGGGGCCGGGAATCGACTCGGCATAGGAGTAGAAGGCGGCATCCTGCACCTGGCAGAAGTAGGGGCCGTAGAACAACTCCTGGAAGCACACGACCTGCGCACCCGCCGCGGCGGCATCTCGCGCGTACTGCTCATGGGCCTGGATCATCGACTCCTTGTCACCGGTCCAGGACGCTTGGACCAACGCGGCGCGCACCTTGTTCATATGCCCTCCTGCACTATCGCCCACGAGATAGGTCACTTCATTCGGTGTCACGTACTCTACGCGGGCGCCCACGCGGGCGCGGGTCCCGGTGCCTCAGGACCCGGGGTCGGGTGGCGCCGGCGCCCACGCGAGCGCGGACCGATCGAAGCCCACATGCCGCAGGTCACCTGACCGGGCATGGCCCTCGAAGCTCTCAACCCTCGACAGCCGTGCGCATACCTCGCCCAGCGCCGCACTCGCCTGCGGGTCGGTGACCTCCTGATAGGTGACGGTTCGCAGGAATCGTCCAACCCACAGCCCTCCGGTGTACCGCGCTGCTCGGCGGGTCGGCAGCACGTGGTTGGTCCCGATGACCTTGTCGCCATATGGGACGCTCGTATGCCGACCAAGGAAGAGGGCCCCGTAAGCCGTCATGCGATCAAGGGCCTCTCGCGGGTTGGCGGTGAGGATCTGGACGTGCTCACAGGCGCGCTCATTGGCGAGCCAGTAGGCCTGCTCGATGTCGTCCACCACGATCACCTCCCCGTGGTCGCGCCAGGCGGGCTCGGCATTGGCCCGCGTCGGCATGGTCGGCAGGAGCGCCGCAACCTCACGGAGGACCGCCACGGCCAGTTCGGGGGACGTCGTGATGAGCACCGCCGGTGAGTCCGGGCCATGCTCGGCCTGACTGAGCAGGTCCACCGCGACCGTGAAGGAATCAGCCGTCTCGTCGGCGACGATGAGGATCTCACTCGGCCCCGCAATGAGGTCGATGCCCACTCGGCCGTACAACCGTCGCTTGGCCTCGGCCACATAGGCATTGCCCGGACCGACGATGAGATCGACCGGAGCGATACTCGCGGTACCCAGTGCGAGCGCGGCAATGGCCTGCACCCCACCCAGGATGTGGATCTCGTCGGCGCCGGCCAGGTGCATGGCGGCGATCGTCGCAGCGGGCAGCCGCCCCTGATCCGGGGGTGTGCAGGCGATCACGCGGGGCACCCCGGCCACCTTGGCGGTGAGGATCGTCATGTGCGCCGATGCGAGCAGCGGATAGCGTCCCCCGGGGACGTACGCACCGACCGTGGCCACCGGCAGGTGACGATGACCAAGGATGACTCCGGGCAGAGCGGTCACCTCGATCTCGGACATGCTCGCCAGTTGCGCCTCGGCGAATGCCCGGACACGCGTCTGCGCATAGGCGATGTCGCTGCGGGTCTGCGCCGGCACCTGCGCAATCACTGCCGCAATCGCGTCGTCGCTGAGTCGGAAGTGCTCCGGCTGCCAATTGTCGAGAGTGCGCGAATAGTGCCGTACGGCCTCATCGCCACGCTCGGCAACAGCGTCGATGATCTCGGTGACAACGTTCGCCACGTGGTCATCGGCACCGCCGACAGCTCCGGTGGCCGCAGTTGGAGCGGCGGACTGTGCCGGGCCCTTGAGGTGGCGGATCACCGGTCGGCCAACCCAGTGCCATGGGCGTGAGCCATGCCTCGATCCTCTCGTACGGCACCCGGCGGTCACCGGGGACGCCCCAGGTGGGACGGTGGGAACCGCCGGTGGGAACCGCCGGTGGGGACTGCCGGTGGGCCGCCCGGGGCTCGAACCCGGAACCAGCGGATTAAAAGTCCGTTGCTCTACCGTTGAGCTAGCGGCCCGAATCGGGCCCGGCGGGGACCATCGTGGACTACGGCAGGACGGCAGCCCTACCCCAGCCGCAGGAGGTCCGAGGCGACCCGGGTTGCCGGGAAGGTTGGCCGCGCTGCCGCGAGCAGTGCCTCGGGTGCATCCTGCATTGGGTGGACGTGGCTGAGTACCAGCGACCCCACCTGAGCCAGAGACGCCAGTTGCGCAACCTCCCGCGCGGCGGAGTGTCCGGGGACCGGCTGCACTGCCTGCCACGCCTCATGCATGAGGATGCCGCACCCCGCCACGAAGTCCACCGTCCCGGGGTCCGGCTCGGTGTCGGTGATGAAGGCGAAGTCACCGATTCGAAGTCCAACCGAGCCGCCGGGGTGGCGCTCCTGATGACGGACATCAATCTGGGTTCCGCCGATGTCATTGGCACCGACGTCCAGCTCATGCACGTCCGCGATGAACGAGCGCAGCGGTGTGGGGAACAGGGGGGTCGCGAACAGCCCGTCGAGGATCGCCTCGGTTGCCGACCCGAGCACCCGTCCCGGACCCCACACCTCGATCCTGGTGTCGGCTCCGAGTGCTGGCAGGCACGCCAGACCGATGACGTGGTCGAGGTGGAAGTGCGTCAGCACGACGTGGACGTTGCGCCCCAGGGGACCAGCCGCACCCGCAGCCGCCAGTCCAGCGCCGGTGCCGGCATCGAGCAGCAGCGATCCGGTGGGCGTGCGCACGAGCACACTTGTCGTGTGGCGGTGGGTGGCGAACCATCCCCCACTGCCCAGAACGGTGATCTCGACCTCGTGCGGCACCATGGCGCTGCAAGGATAGGCACATGGACGGCCCCACTGATCCTGCGGGCTGGCTGCGTCGGGAGCGCAACTACGGCGCGCTGATCGCGGTCGTCCTCCTGGTGCTGCACATGTCGTTGCCGGGGGGGGTCGGCAGTGCATGGCGCACCCCGGCCGCGATCGTCGTCATCGCGCTCATCGTCGCCCTGCTGGCTCTCAATCCGTTCCTTTCCCTTGGGCGGGCGATCCTGCTGCGACGACTGAGCCTGGTGCTGATCGTTGCGCTGTCCCTGTCCAACCTCGTCACCCTCATCACCGTCGTGATAACGCTGGCTTCGGGTACCGGAGCGCTCAGCCCGACCGAGGTGCTGCGCACGGGACTCACCGTGTGGGTGATGAACATCGCGCTGTTTACCTTGTGGTACTGGGAGCTGGACGCGGGCGGACCCGCGCTGCGCGCCCACACCTCGTACCGGATGCCCGCCTTCTACTGGCCGCAACTGCAGGCCCCCGGCCTGGTGGACAGGACGTGGCAGCCGCACCTCGGGGACTACCTTGCGTTGGCGGCCTTCACGTCGCTGGCCTTCGCCCCCTCCGACACCCCGCCACTGCGGGTCTGGGCGAAGCTGGCCATGGCGCTGCAGGCCGGGATCTCATTCGGGCTGGCGGCCCTCGTGGTCGCCCGAGCGATCAACATTCTCGGCACCTGAGCGGCCGCCCGCGGGAGCGAGCCGCCCCTCCGCCCGCAGGAACTCGACGGTTCGGTGCTCGGCGTAGAAGGAGACGAACGGCACCGTGCCGGCGAGCAGGATCAGCACCATCCGACCAAGCGACCAGCGGTCGGAAAAGCCGAGCATGATCACGATCAGGGCGAACACCGCATAGAGGAAACCGTGGATGGGCGAGATGACCTCGACACCCAGCGGTTGGTCGAGTAGGTACTTCTGCGGCATTGCGATGAGGATGAAGATCACCAGAACAGTGCCCACGATCATGGACATCACCCGGTACGCCGTGATGAGCGTGGTCATGGACGTATCCTCGCACCGTGTCGAGGCGGCCGCTGGTCGCTGCGCTCATCGTCCTGCTGGCCACGCTGCTGAGTGGGTGCGCCGCAACTGAACCGGCCTTCACGGTGTGGCAGGCGCCCTCACCGGCCGCCCCAGACCCCCGCATCGGGGTCACCCGCGTGCCGCCAGCAGAACGGGTTGCCGCTCCCGTCATCGCCGGCACCACGCTGTCCGGCGCCGAGGTCTCCACCGCGGAGCTGGCCGGGCGGGTCATCGTCGTCAATGCCTGGGCGTCCTGGTGTCCGCCCTGCGTGGCGGAGCTGCCGCTGCTCGCCGACGTCGATCGCCGGTACACCGATACCGGGGTGACCGTGCTGGGGCTGACGGTGGAGGACACCCCGCAGGCGGCGCGCGACCTCGCCGCACGCTCGGGCCTGACATTCGAGTCGATTGTCGATGCGGACGGACGGATCCTCGCCGCCATTCCGGGCGTGCCGCCGAAGGCACTGCCGAGCACGATCGTCATCGACGCTGCGGGACGGATCGCCGCACGCATCGTCGGCCCACTGCGGCCGGGCGTGCTCGACGGACTCCTCGCCGAGGAACTCGCCCGCAGCCGGCTGTAGTCACCCGGCTAACTCCCGCTCAGGGGCGTGGGGCGTGGGGTGCGGCCCCGGGGGGCCGGGCGTGCGGGGTGCGCGGTACCAGCCGGCAATCACCCGCGTCACCAGGTAGACCGCGAAGGCCGCGAACACCACCCACTGCACCGCATAAGCAAGGTTGCGCGGACGGATCCCGGTACTTGGTCCGACCAGTGCCGCTGGACTGACCGGCTGAAGTTCGCTGGGCGGCACCTGCGCGGCCAGCACCACATAGCCGTCGTACATCGGGGCGGCCCACCGCCGGACGAGCACATCGGTGTTGATCGCATCCGGCGCCGGAGCCTGCGCTGGCTGCAGGTAGCCACGGATGCTGACCTCGCCACCTGGGACCCGCTGCTGCGATCCGGAGCCGGTGTTGGAGCCGGCCGCGGTACCGCGCACAACCGCAACATTGCGGCCGTCGGGGGTGCGCAGGGGCGTGACCACCCAGCGTTCCCCGGGGAGGGCACCGGGGCTGATGAACTGCCCGGCGGCGACGTACCGGCCGCGCACCGTCACGACCTGCCCGAACCTCGTCGGCTCAACGAAGCGTCCGAAGGTCACGACCTCCGTCAGCGCCACCGGGGTGCGCACCACCGTGGGGTCAACCCTGCTCGCCACCGGCAGGCTTCCTTGGAACTGCCACCAGGCAAGCCGACCCATGACGGCCAGTCCGGCGACGAGGACCGCGATGAGCGCCACCGTCCGCAGCGCGCGGCCCGCGGGGCTCACCCCCGCTCGACCTCACATGGGAAGGCCGCTCGGCCGACCCGCCGGCGACCCGGCAGGCTCACGGCTGCACCCTCATACCTGCTCATCCATCAGCCGCACGCGCCCCGCATGGCGTCCGCCTTCGAACGGCGTGTCCAGGAAGGTCGCCAGAATCGCGGTGGCCTCGTCGATTCCCGTCACCCGACCCCCGAAGCAGGCGATCGTCGCATCATTGTGAAGGCGTGCCAACTGGGCGTCCTGCGGGGTGCGCAGCAGGGCCGCACGCACCCCCGGCACCCGATTCGCCGTCATGCACACCCCCTGTCCGGAGCCGCAGATGAGCAACCCCACCTCACCGGGATGTGCGGCAACATGCCGGGCCACCGCACCGGCGTAGAGGGGGTAGTCGGTCGGGTCGGGGGAATCGGTGCCGACATCGGTCACCGCATGCCCGTGATCGCGCAGCCACGCCACGAGCTCGGACTTCAGGACGTACCCCCCATGATCCGCACCCGCCGTCACGACCGCCATCTCAGTTCCCCGGACGCTGCTCGGGTGGTGCCGGGGGGATCGGTTCCGGCGCCGGCGGGGCCGTCGGGTCGAATACGCCGGTCACATAGCCATTAACCCACACGATCGCCCCCACCGGTGCCTTGGAGCTCTTCAGCACCAGCCGACCGTCCGGGGTCAGCGGCGCGAGGAACCACTCGGAGACGAAGTTGTCATCCTTGTTGACGGTGGCGGCAAGGGCGGCGTCACTCCACCCGCCCACGCGGATGCTCGTCGTACGATCCGGCTTGGTGGTCTGGATGCGCGCTCGCACCGCCACCACGCCATTGCTGGGCACCCCATTGAGGCCCGCAACCTGAACGCTGCCGCGGGCATCCCCGGGGGCGAATGTGCAGGCACTGGGCAGGTGGGGACGGGTGTCGGCGACAACGGTCTCGGGGATGTCGATCACCGTGCGATCGCCGGGCCCCCGGGCGGGCACCGGCTGCGTCGGCTCCTCGCACAGCGGACCGGAGTAGCGCGGCTTATTGCGCCAGAACGATGTGAGCCCACGCGCCCCAGCCCACGTGAAGGAGAAGTGGACGTGGTCGTAGTGACCGCCGTAGGCGGTGTACCGGCGCCAGGTCGGCTCGGTGGTCGTCCACAGTCGTCCGTTCCAGATGATGTACATCAGTCCCACCCGCCGTGCATTGGCATAGGTGTTGCCCTGCGCATCCGTTGCCAGCAGCCAGTCGATGACCTGCGCGGCGGCACGACGGTCACTGGCTCGCCGCGCGCTCACGCCCCAGTCCCACGCGCGACCTTCCTTGTGCTGACTGGTGGGGGAGCCGAATCGCGCCCGGCAGGACCGGGCGATCCCGTAGTCCTTGGTCTTGGGGAAGGCCTCGAGGATGAAATCGCGGAACATCTTGGACCCCGGCTGCGCCGAGACCGGGCTGCGGCATCGCTCGGTGTCCTCCGGCCAACTGCGCAGCGGCTCGATCGGTCGGGTGAGGGTGCGTGGTGGGATCGTGACACGTCCCAACTGGGCCACCGGTCCGGTGGTCGCGGTGCGGTCGGGCACGACCTCAGGCAGGGTCCCGGGTGCGGTGCCCGGAACGGCAGGCGGTGGAACGAGGTCCCCGCCGCCGATCGGGGTGGGGGTGGGGGTGGGGGTTG
>JAGWXT010000018.1 GCA_018969715.1 Actinomycetales bacterium | reverse complement strand
GCCGGTTGCCGTGCCTGAGCTCGTTGCCAGTCTACGCACTGCCTAGAGGCGCGCGTGTGCTGTCGGGTGGGTTGGCGCCTACTGGCGCGTACGTGGCTCGAGCACAAATCGGACCTGCGACTCGAGGTGCCGTAAGTCCGATCAAGCCGAGGGGTTGATGGACGGCCTGAACGCCCTTCATCAGCGTGATCGGCAAAGGTGGTGGCCCCGGCAGGATTCGAACCTGCGACACAAGGTTTAGGAAACCTCTGCTCTATCCCCTGAGCTACGGGGCCAACGGCGCCACGGTACCGCGGCAGCGGCAAAGGCCGGTGATTCCGTGGTTGCCTGCGGCGCAAACGAGCGGCATCAGCGTGGCGACCCGTCCGGCCTGAGGCAGTCGCGCACCCAGCAGATCCCCTCCGCCACCGCATCCCTTGACGAGACTCGCGGCGACCATCCCCTCGCGCGGATCCGCTGGGAGGACATGCGCATGACGGGAACATCCCCGAGCCACCCGCGAGGTGAGTCGCCGAATTCGATACGCGTTGCGGATTCGGGGCAGATCAGTTCAATGGCAAGGGATGCAATGTCCGCCACCGTTAGGTACTCATCAGTGCCGATATTGAGAATAGTGAATAGTTCTCCGCTGTCCGTGGCGAGAGCCAGCAGGATTCCGTCAATCACGTCGTTGACATGAACATAGGTCTTGGATTGCGTGCCATCCCCGAGCACTCGTAGCGCAGATGGGTCAGCCATCAAGCGCAGTGCAAAGTCGAAGCCGACGCCGTGGGTCTGCCGCGGTCCAACGACATTCCCAAAGCGGAAGACGTGAGCTGGAATGTCGAACATCTCCGCGTACGCACTTAGCAGCGCTTCGCCTGCGATCTTGCTGGCGGCGTATGTGGAAACCGGCGCAAGGCATGCATCGTCCTCACGCAGCAATGCCTGCCCGCGATCTCCGTATACCCCACTACCGGAGGCGTAGACGATCCGTGCGATGCCCGACACTCGTGCTGCCTCAACCACCGCGTTCGTGACCGCGGTGCCAGCGTCGAAATCGATGGCTGGATTCGTTGTGGCGGCAGCGATGTTGGGGTTCGAAGCGAGATGAATCAGCAGTGCTCCGGCCGGCAGCAGGCCAGCCAGGTCGCGCGGGGTTCGGATATCGACCTCGTGCACATGGACTCGCTGATCACCGGCGAGATCGGCAATCCGCATTGAGCCACCGGCGGACATGTTGTCGATGAGCGTCAGCGAACAGGAGGGATGATCCTGCAGCAGCCGGAGAGCGAGATTGGAGCCGATGAATCCGGCGCCACCGATGATCACCACATCGCGGGGAGCCAGCCAGGTTGACGCGACCGCTCCTGATGCGTGGGCTGGGTGTGCGGGCTGCACTGGCGATGAGCTCATCGGCGGTTGAGGCTCAGTACGGGGTCCTGGCGCAGGCGGACCAACAGGCGAAGGGACAGGCCTAGGACACCGAGAAAGGCGCAGCAGCCTACGAGCCAGAAGGACGTGATGGCGAGGTGCCCGATCCACCCCTGGCTGGGGTTGATCGTGAAGCCAGCGCGCCACCAGGCATTCACGCAGATGCCGATCAGCAGCAGTCCCCCACTGGCACCCGCAACGAGGCCGCGCAAGAATCCCTGCCACCTGCTGCCCACGAGAACGCTGATGAGCGGAACCCGCTCGGCGAGGACCTCCCGAGTGAGCGCAACGAGGCCGAACAGGCCAAGTCCGAACAGCGAGACCGCAAGACTGAAGGCCTGAACGACGAGACTGAAGCGAAACGGCCCCACGCTCACGGGGCCTCCGCTGAGCATCACGACCCCCAGTCCGCCAAGGATGAACAGCACCTGACTGAGGCCGCGAACGAGGAAGTCGGGAGCTTGGGTGAACGTCACCCGGAGGGTGCCGATGCCTGCCCGCCAGGCGATCAACGGTGATCCTCGCTGCAGGTGACTCAGCCGTCCCCTCGGGGCGATATGGAATGCGATTGGCACCTCGCTGATGGCAACCTTGCGGCGGCGAGCCACAACGATCATCTCGGATGCGTACTCCCAGCCGGACTCGGTGAACGGCAGGGAGTTGTAGAACTCAGTCGGCATCGCCCGCATCCCGCAATGGATGTCCCCGACCGGTACTTCCAATGCGCGGGCGAACAGACCACTTGTCAACGGGCTGCCGAAGTACTGATGCAGGATGGGCATCGCGCCACGGTCAATTGTTCCAGTGAACCGATTCCCCATGACAAACGTATCGCCTTGTCGCAGGTGATTGAGGAAGCCGCGAAGGTCCCGGAAGTCGTATGTGCAGTCAACATCGCCGAGAATCACCCAGGACCCTCGGGCCACGCCGCGTGCATCACGATACGCCGCACCCAGGCCGCGTCGGGGCACACGAAGGACGCGGGCACCAGCCGCGAGCGCGAGCTCGGGCGTGCGGTCGTCACTGCTGTCAATGATCACCACCTCGCCGTTGACACCGGCGGCAGCAAACCCCTCCTGACACCAAGCGATGAACTGCTCAATTGTTGCGGACTCGTTGAGTGCTGGGACCAGCACCGTCACTTCTGGGTCAGTCGGATCGTTGACCGGCAGATGCAGGACCGGCGCCTCCGGTAGACTACCCACTACCGCCACCGCATCAGAGTACTGCCATATCGCCATCAGGAGGCTTTTGCCTATGACCGGGCGCCGTAGCGAGGCGCGAGGACGCACTCGGCTGTGACGGAGGCGAGGGTCGGTGTCATCGGCCTGGGTGAGATGGGTTGGGCGCGCCTACGCGCCCTGGCTGCAGAACCGCTCCGCTCCCGAACTTCGGTAGTGGCGGTCAGCGACATCGATCCCGATCGGTGGAATGGTGCCTACCCGGCGGCGTTCCTGGACCCGCCCGCGTTCCTTGACGCCGCCCTGGACCTCGCCGTTGTCTGCCTGCCGCACGAGTCGGCGACGGTCGTCACCCGAGACCTGCTGGCACGTGGTGTCTCAGTACTCGTGGAGAAACCACTGGGACGAAGCGCTGCCGAGGCTGCTGACCTGCAGTCCCACGCCGGGGACGCGCGGCTGCACGTCGGCTTCAACTACCGGTTCCTGCCCCCGCTGGCGGCCTTGGTCACGGACGCCCTGGCCGGCGAGTTCGGGCAGCTCATCTCCGTTGACGTTGAATTCGGGCACGGTGGCTCACCCGGTGATGCACAGTCATGGAAGCTGAATCCGACAGCCGCCGGCGGGGGTGTCCTCCTTGACCCGGGAATCCATGTTCTCGATCTGGTGTGCGGTCTGGCGCAGGGTGATCTGGTCATCCATTCCGTCGTCGGCAGCAGTCCGTTCTGGGGAACGGGCATCGAGGAGCATGCCGAGATCCTGATGAGCGACAGTGGTGCGACGATCATCCGTGTGGGGGTATCACTGGTGAAGTGGCGCAGCACCTTTCGGGTCTTCGTCCTTGGCACCGAGGGCTACGGTGAGGTCACCGGCCGCTCCCGTTCCTATGGGGCCCAGCAGTACTGCCGGGGGCGTCGCTGGGGATGGCAGTCAGGCATGACACAGCGCGATAGCGAGTGGCTGGTGCTCCGTACCGAGACGGATGATTCACTCGCGGCCGAACTGGCAGCGATCTTGGCGGGAATCCCGTCTCTCGGGTGGGCGATGGTGCCGGCATCCGGCAGTGCAGCCTGTGCGGTGATGGGCATCTACGAGCGAGTTCGGGAGCGACTGACGTGGCTGTGACGGATGAGCGCATCGATCGCTTCCTCGACACGGCCGTGATGACTGCCCCTGACCTGAGGACCGAGCGCGGCGGCAAGACCGATCGGGTGACGCTGATTCTTGGGGGGCGGGCGGTCTTCAACTCCTCCGTCGAGCACTGCAGGGAGGCGCTCCTGCGTCTGATGGCCGCTCCCGCCGCGCTTGGCGCTCTGACCGGTGCCGCATCCGCTCAGCTCGGTGAGATCACGGATGCCGATCCTGCCCAGCGCACGATGATTGCGGTCGGCATCCTCGCTGAATGCTGGCCGCAGGTCGTCATGGACGGTTGGCTTGCGCGGGACCGCCGGTCCCCGTCGCCGGTGTCGGTCACTGCGGACGCCACCCTGTCCTTGCGGCTCCACGGTGGGTTCGGACACCGCGTGCTCTGGGACGAGGGGCTGGCTCAGCCCGCCGGGTTGCAGGCGGAGGTGTACGACCGCGAGTACTTCGAGGGAGGCCGTCACGGTGTCGGGTACGGCGACTACTCGGCGCAGCCCTGGCGCATCGAGAAGTCCAAGCGTCAGGCCCGCCAGGCCCGCGCCCTGCTTGAGTTTCACGGACTGCCGACCGATCGACTTCGGGTGCTCGATGTCGGATGCGGATACGGCGACTTCCTGCATGCGTGTGCGGATAGCCACGGTTGGGTTGGCATGGGGGTGGACGTCAGCGACCACGCAGTAATGAAGGCGGGCACGCATCCGAATGTCACGGCAGTTGTGGGCCAGCTCAATGCGGTGCCAAGCGGCCAGGGATACGACCTGATCGTCATGAATGACCTGATCGAGCATCACCCTGATCCCGGCGCGCTTCTGGTCGCGGCAGCCGGGATGCTCACGGCTACCGGCTCAGTCCTGATTCGGACCCCAAACATCCAGGCGGCCGAGTACGTCGTGTTTGGGCCCGACTACCACTCCGTCAAGCGTGAGCACCTGCACTACTTCACGGTGGCTTCCCTGGCTGCGGCGGCCGCGGCGAGCGACCTGGCATTGACGTGGCACCGCACGACCAGCCATCTATTGCAAGGATGGGTGGGGGCCGCCGGGTGCGCCTTTCTCGCGGCCACCGATCAGGGCAGCGACATCGAGGCCATGCTGCGACCCGCGCGGTCTCACTAACGCAGCAGGGTGCCAGCGTCCACTGGGAGTGCGATACCGGTGATGCTGCGCGCCTCATCGGAGGCCAGGAATGCGACGGCGGCGCTGACCTCCGCACAGTCCAGCCAGACCGTGGGCAGCGGCATGGTTGCCGCCGACGCCTGGCGGAAGTCATCGTCAGTCGGTTGCTCGATCTGCGGGCACCACACGGAGTACATGGCCGGATTGTGGAACATGGGGGTGTCAACCTGGGCCGGGCAGACAGCATTGACCCGGATCCGGTGTGGTGCAAGGTCCAAGGCCATGGTTCGCATGACGCCGATCACCCCGTGCTTGGCGGCGACATAGTGCGCGAGATTCGGATAGCCCTTCATGCTCGCCGTGGAACCGATCATGATGATCGAGCCGCCGCCATTGGCGATCAGATGAGGTGCTGCAACGTCCGCGGTGCGCCAAACCCCTGACAGGTCGACGTCGATCGTCTCCAGCCACGTCTCCTCTGACATCAGGTGCGCCTCGCCGAAGGAGAAGATGCCCGCATTTGCGCACACGATGTCAAGCCGACCCAGTTCGGCGACGCCGGCGGCGAGGCCCGATGCAAGGCCATCCCGATCGCGTACGTCGCCGATGAAGCCGAAGAAGCGGCGGCCCTGCTCCTCGACGAGTACCCGAGTCTGGTCGAGGTCATCGGGAGTGGCCAGGGGGTAGGTGGTGACCGTGGCGAGGTCGGCGCACCTGTCCATCCCAATGATGTCGGCCCCCTCCGCGGCCAAGCGGACGGCGTGACTGCGGCCCTGACCGCGTGCGGCACCAGTGATGAAGGCGACTCGGCCAGCGAGTCTGGTCATGGGGCGAGCCTCCGATCGGAATGCGGGCTGGCAGGTGGGGGGCTGGGATTGACGGGAGGCCATATCCGGTGGCGGACGACGGCCTGCTACTTCACGAGGGTGCCGGCGTCGACCGGCAGTGCGACACCGGTGATGAATCGCCCCTCATCGCAGACCAGGAACAGCACTGCGTTGCTCACGTCGATCGGCTGGACCCAAGGGACGGGGAGGGCATTCATCGCCTGCGATACGGGGGCGAACTCCACCGGCCCGGGGCTGGGCAGATCGGGGCAGAACAGCCGGTACATCGGATCGTTCATGATCATTGGTGTGTCGACCTGAGTGGGGTTGAGCGAGTTCACTCGGATGCGATGCGCCGCCAGCTCATTGGCCATCGACTTCATCAGGCCGTTCACTGCATGCTTGGCGCCCGAGTAGTGGGCGATGTTCGGGTAGCCCTTGAGGCCGGCCGCGGAGCTGGTGATGACCACCGAGCCGCCCTCGCCGCCGGCGATGATGTGCTCAACGGTGGCCCGTACCGTCCGCCAAACGCCGTTGAGGTTGATGTCGATCACCAGCCGCCACTGTTCCTCGCCGAGGTGATCGCCATGCATCACCGGACTGTTCACTCCGGCGTTCGCGATCACGATGTCGAGTCGACCGAAGCGTTCGACTCCGGCGAGGGCGGCCTTCTCGAGTGCGGCAAGGTCCCGCACGTCTGCGACATGGCAGCTGATCTGGCCGCCGACGGCGGCCACGGCAGCCGCTGTCTGCTCGAGTTCGGCCGCGGATGCCAGCGGGTAGGGGATACCGGGGATGTCGGTGCACGCATCGACGGCGATGATGTGCGCGCCTTCCGCGGCGAGCGCCACGGCATGACTTCGACCCTGGCCGCGAGCGGCACCAGTGATGTAGGCGACCTTCCCTGCGAGGCGTCCGGCCATCGCCTACCCTCCTCCGTGCGCGGCGGCTGTCTGATGCAGTGCAGTATGCGGTCCCCGCCCAGCCCCGCGAATGAGGCCACCCCGGTGGGGCCGGACGGGAATGAGGCCACCCGGGTGGGGCCGGACGGGAATGAGGCCACCCGGGTGGGGCCGGATGCAGCTCATGCGACCCCGGCCTGTGTGAAGGCGGCCCGGGTGGACGAGACCACCTCCGGGAGTGACTGCGCCAGTGGTCGCGAGCGATGATCGGCGGCAAGGATCTCGACCCCCCAGGGTCCCCGCCAGCCGGTTGCCGCCACCGCATGAATGAAGTCGACGACCGCGAACTCGCCGCGTCCCGGATACCGCCGACGATCGCAGGTGTCATCGTAGGGATCCCCCACGAGCTGCCGTGTGGCGTCACTGAGCTCAACACACCCGATCAGCGATGCTGGCAGCGCGGCCACCTGCGCCATGGTGGTCGCCGAGCGCTCAACATGCCAGATGTCCAGGCAGATCCGGGCGGCCGGATGGCCGGTGCGTTCGACCAGTGCGACAGTGCTGGCCAGATCGGGGACATTGCTGAAGTAGGGAAGGAACTCGAAGGAGAGCACCAAGCCACGTGCCGCTGCCTCGTCCGCCAGGATGAACAACTCGGCTGCCCACCGATCAAGGTCCGGTGGTGCGAGGCTGACCGTGTCGCCGCCGATCTTGATGTTGTCGGCGCCGAGGGCGGCCGCGGCATCGAGCAGCAGCGCCCGGTCAGCATCCGAGGCGGTGCGACGCGGACCAGCGGGGAGAAACCAGTCGGCGAGGAACTCCATCTGCCGCCAGCGCATCCCGTGGTCATCCAGCAGCCGCTGCAGTTCGGCCAGGGGGCGCGTCTGGCACCAGTGGGCGACATCGAGGCCGAGCAGGTCGAAGCCGACGAAGCCGGCGGCAGCCGCGGCGGCGATGCGCTCCGGAAACTCAAGGGGGCTTCGGTGGCGACCGGGCTTGGGTACCGCATCACCGCAGGTGGTCCAGGTGGTGGCGAGCAGATCGGGCATGACCGGCTCAGTACTCGTTGGCGATCAGGAGCTCCTCGGCCGGGAACAGGGTGAGCAACTCCGCCCCATCCGCGGTCACGACGACCTCCTCCTCGATCCGGGCGGCACCGCGACCATCGGCGGCCGGCCAGAAGGTCTCCAATGCGAAGACCATGCCCTCCTTGATCTCAACCGGGTGGCTGAGCGAGTTCAGGCGGCTGATGACTGGCCGTTCATGGAGGCTCATGCCCAGGCCGTGCCCGAACTGCAGTCCGAATGCCTCCATTTCGGAACTGAAGCCGAAGGCGGAGGCGTCCGGCCAGACGCGCGCGATGTCCGCAGTGCTGGCACCGGGCCGCACGAGGGCGATCGCGGCATCGATCAGCTCACGTGCTCGGGTGTAGGCATCCCGCTGGGCACGCGTGGCACGTCCAACCGAGAAGGTCCGGTAGTAGCACGTCCGGTAGCCATTGAAGCCGTGGATGATGTCGAAATATGCCTGATCACCGGGTCGGATCAACCGGTCCGAGAACACATGGGGATGCGGGTTGCACCGCTCGCCGGCGATTGAATTGATCGCCTCGACATGCTCGGAGCCCATCTCGAGCAGTCGCCGCGTGGCCAACGCGACAACGTCGTTCTCCCGGACACCAGGCTTGAGGAACTCAAGGATGTCCTGATACACCCCGTCCACCATCGATGCCGCCTGATTCATGAGGATGATCTCGTCGCGGCTCTTGATCTCGCGGGCGTCGAGCATCACCTGCTGACCATCGGCGACCGTCAGCCCGGCGCGCTCGAGTTCCCGCAGCATGGGGATCTCGATGACATCCACACCGAGGGGCAGATCGGCCACTCCCTCCTCACGCAGGATGGCCGCGATCTCGCCGGCGGTGCCAGCCGGCAGGCCCACCAGCGGTGCAATGGCCCCCTGCAGTCCATTGTTGCCCCCCCGCGAGTGATCGGGTTCCAGCCACGGTGAGTAGAGCCGGTGGTTCTTTGCGGCCGATCCGAAGTCCCAGATCCATGGCGTGCCACTGCGGGTCAGCAGTGCCCATCGTTCGAACTTGTTGAAGGCCCAGGTGCCGATATGCGTTGCGGTGACATACCGGATGTTGTTGGTCTCGAAAACCAGCAGCGCCCCGAGGTCGCTGCGGGCGAGTGCGTCCCGGACGCGCGCGATGCGGTAGTCGCGCAGCCGCCGGTAGTCGACGCGCTCCTCCCAGTCCACGGCCATGATTCCAGGGGCCGGGATGGTGGTCTGCGCGAACTCACTGGCGGGAACCGGCGGCATCAGCACTCCCATCGCGTGGCATCAGGGCCAGCGGCCCTCGTCCTGCAATCGTTTGTCAGACGGGGGAATGCTACGCACCCCTCGTCGTCATGTCAACGGCGCGACGAGACTCACGAAAACTGTCCGCGACATGGTTCCCGTGCCTCAGATAAGAAATGCCCGCGTCATCGGGGACCGTGGCGGCGCGGATGAGAGGGTGTCTATGCGGTTCGCCGGTGCGGCCAGAGCCAGGGCCACCATCATCATCCGGTCGGCCGGGAGTGCGGAGTCACCGGCGAGGTGACCGGTCCGCGCACGCTGCTCGTCGCGCTGCTGGCGACCGCGGTCTAGGCCGACCTCCTCCGCGACGCGGGGCGCGTGTCCGGGCGGAACGCATGGCGGGTCAGTCCGGTCGGCATCTCGGCCCGGCCCGGCCCCCCGGCGCTGACCCATGCGATCAGTTCGTCGATGGATCGCTCATCGCCCATCCTCGCGAGCCACATCGGGCGAGCGCCGGCCCTGCGCATCGGCGCTGAGGGTTGGACGACCACGACGTCCTTGCGCCAGTCAGCGCAGGCAGCTTTCCGACCGCACTGCCCGAGGTCCGCAAGGGCACCCGCGTCAAGGCCGGCGGAACCGCACGCTCACACGCAGGTGCCACGTGAGGCACGGGAATCAATTCGCGGGTGATGAGACTCGAGGCACTGCGCGGCGGTCGGCCACGCTCCCGCGCACCACCAGGGATGGCGCGCGGGAGATACGCGCAACCGGGGTTTCGGGGTCGTCGATGAGGGCCAGCGCAATCTCCGCGGCAAGTCGGCCGAGGTCACCGGCGGCGAGGGCGATCGTCGTCAGCGGCGGGTCGGTGTACGGGGTCAGTGGGGTGTCGTTGTAGCCGATCACCGAGATATCGGCGGGGCAGTCGAGGCCGGCCGCACGCACCTCGCTGATCGCACCGAGGGCGAGCAGGTCGTTGTGCGCGAAGACGGCCGTCGGTCTGGGTCTCGCACCGTCGAGGACGATGCGCATGAGGCGTCGTCCCTCATCGATCGTCGGCAGCACGGCCTCGGCGGGTGGCTCCCACTGGTGCACGCCGAGCTGCTGTGCGCGCTCACGGAAGCCCACTGCCCGACGGTGGAAGCCCTCAACGGCAGCCGGTCCGCGCACCTGCACCACCTGCCGATGCCCATGAGCGATCAGATGTGCAGCCGCCAGGCCGCCACCGTGGTGATCATCGCTGATCACGGCGGGCAGCCCCGATCCCGGCAGGTCGCGGATCGCCAGCACGATCGGGACCCGCGCGGCCGTGGCCAGCAACGGGCCGCTGTCACCGTGGCGGGAGGCCAGGCTGATGATGGCGTCCACCCGGCGCGCCACGAGGGTTTCGAGGACGGGTCGCAGTCGGTGGCCTTCATCTTGGGTCTCGGTGATGATCGGCAGGTACCCGCGATCATCGAGGCCGGCGGCGATGCCGCGCAGGGCCGGCGCGGCATAGGGGTTGCCGAGGTCGGGAACCACGATGCCGATGGTGCCCGTGCGACCGCGTCGCAGGGCGCGTGCGACGGCGTCGGCTTGGAAGCCCATCTCGGCTGCGACGTGCTCGATGCGCAGGCGCGTCGCCTCGTTGACCCGTCGGGCAGCTGCGGGGTCCAGTGCGCGGGAGACTGTTGAGGGGTGGACGCCCACACGCTCGGCGACATCCCGCAGGGTCACCATGGCGTGGCGGCGGGGGTTGGGGTGGTGACGGGGGTTGGGCTCAGTGGCTCCGCAGCAAGGAGGGTGCGGGTGGGTACCCCCATCACGTGCGCAGTGTGAAGGGGTCGCCGAGCTGCTCGGTGCTGGATTCGATCCAGATGGCCTTGGGCTCGGTGAACTCGAGGAAGCCGTCCATGCCGTTCTCGCGGCCGAAGCCGCTCTGCTTGGTCCCGCCGAAGGGAACTGAGTAGGTGAGCGCCCGGTAGGTGTTGATCCAGACCGTTCCCGCTTCGAGGGCCCGCGCAACCCGGACGGCACGACCGAGGTCATGCGTCCAGATACCGGCGGCGAGGCCGTAGTCGGTCCCATTGGCCAGTGCGATGACCTCTTCTTCCTCCGTGAAGCGGAGCACGGAGAGCACCGGGCCGAAGATCTCCTCCCGCACGACCGCCATATCGGGGGTGACCCCATCGACGACCGTCGGCGCGAGGAACCACCCGCGATCCGGTACCGGTGCCCCCGCGCCACCGACGAGGACCTCGGCACCCTGCTGACGGGCGGCGGCGATGCGGGTGAGCGCGCCATCCCGCAGCCGCGGCTGGGACATGGGGCCCATCTCTGTTGCCGGGTCGGTAGGACGGCCGAGCACGACCCGCCCGGCGCGTTCGACGATTCGGCTGATGAGCTCATCAGCGACTGTGGAGTGCACGAGCAGGCGAGACCCGGCTACGCAGGTCTGGCCGGCGGCGGCGAAGATCCCCGCGATGATGCCATTGACAACGTGCGCGACATCCACGTCCGCGAAGACGATGTTCGCCGACTTGCCGCCGAGTTCCAAGGTTGTGGGCTTCAGCCCGGGAGCGGCGGCGGTGAGGACCATGCGAGCGGATTCCGGGCCCCCCGTGAAGCACACCTTGCGCACCTGGGGGTGTCGGACGAGCGCATCCCCCGTCTCGCTCCCGGTACCGGTGACGACGTTGATCACACCGGGGGGGATGCCCGCGTCCGCTGCGATCTCGGCGAGCCGGATCAGGGAGAGGGCGTTGATCTCCGGCGGCTTGACCACCACGGTGTTCCCGGCGGCCAGTGCCGGGCCCACCACCATCGAGGCCAACAGCAGCGGGGAGTTGAACGGCGGGATGACCCCGATCACCCCGTACGGCTCCCGCGAGGTCAGTACCAGCAGCGACTGCCGATCGTGCGGGATCTGTCGACCCTCTGCGTGGTAGGCACAGGAGGCGTAGTAGCGGTACCAGGCGCGCAGACCGCGGATCTGGCCGAGGACCTCCCGGATGACCTTGCCGGCGTCCTGCGACTCAAGGGCGGCAAGCTCATCGGCAGCCTCGGCGATGGCGTCACCAAGGCGCCACAGCAGGTCCGCGCGGGCACTCGGGCTGACGGAGCGCCAGGTGCGAAAGGCATCGGATGCCGCACGCACCGCCCGGTCGATGTCGTCGGCGCAGCCGTGGGCGATCTCGGCCCATGGCTGCTCGGTCATCGGATCGATGGTGGCGAGGTAACGACCCTGCGTCGGCGGCGTGAGGGTTCCGTTGATCCAGTGGTCGTATCGGCGCATGTGGGCACCCTACCGATGCGCCAATCGATTGCAGGACGTTGTCGCCTCAGGGCCCGCAGCGCTGACACAGCACCGGTACTGTCGAGTAGGCCCGCACGTTCGTCAGGCTCACGGCCCCAGCGACCCAGGAACGTCCGGGGAACTTCCCAAGAACTCCAGCAACGTCCGGGGAGATTCCCAAGAACTCAGCAACTGCCCAGTAACCAAGGAGAGGCTATGGCTGTCCCAACGCTGGATCCGATCGTCGACACCCCACCGCCCGATCCGCAGACCTGGCGCCACCTGCCCGGGGCCATCCGGCCGCTGGATCCCGACCGGGTGCAGGCACTGTTGGCCGTCGAATGGCAGCGGTTCACCGCCCAGACGCCAAGGTCAGGGGTGCACAATCGGCGCGCTGCCGACTCGCTGCCGCTGGGTGTCACCTCGTCGTTCCAGCACTGGGATCCGTACCCCATCGCCATCACTGCCGCGCAGGGAGCGTGGCTGACTGATGTTGATGGCCGCCGCTTTCTGGACCTGTCCATGGGTTTCGGCGCGATGCTTGTGGGTCATCTCAATCCCATCGTCGTCGCACGGGTGACGGAAGCGCTGCTGCAGACCGGCACCCTGTTCGTGACGCCTTCACCGACCGCAACTGACGTGGCCGAGCGCTTCCAACGACGCTTCGGGCTCGATCGCCTGCGCTTCACCAACTCCGGAACCGAGGCGACGATGTACGCGGTCCGGCTGGCCCGCGCAGTCACCGGTCGCCCGGGAATCGTGAAGATCGAGGGCGGCTACCACGGGGGCTACGACGCACTGTCGGTGTCGGTCAAGCCCGATGTGATCGAAGCGGGACCGGAGGATGCGCCCGTTCCCGTGATCCCGCCCGAGGTGGCCGCGGGGCTGGTGCATGTCGTGGGGTACAACGACCTCGCGCGACTGCGGACCCTCCTGCGCGAGCAGGCCGGGCAGATCGCCGCGGTCGTGATGGAGCCGGTGCTGGAGAACATCTCGATCGTCCTGCCCGATGCCGGCTACCTCGCCGGGGTGCGGCGGGCGTGTGATGACCACGGCGTGCTGTTGGTCTTCGATGAGGTGAAGACCGGGCTCACCGCAGGGTATGCGGGTGCCTCACAGCGGCTGGGAGTGACTGCGGACCTGGTCACGCTGGCCAAGAGCATCGGAGGGGGTCTGCCATTGGCGGCCTTCGGCGGCAGGGCCGAGATCATGGCCGGGGTCACCGATGGTCGAATGCCCCACTTCGGCACCTACAACGGCAATCCACTCGTCATGGCCGCAGCGGTGGCCGTGGACGAGGTGTGCACTGAGCAGGCTCTGACCGAGGCCGAGCAGCGCAATAACCGCGCGATGGCGGCGATGGACGCGATCATCGCCGAGTACGAACTGCCAGCCCACACCGTCGGCTTCGGCGTCAAGGGTGCGGTCACGTGGTCGCAAGATCCCGTCCGCAACTACCGGGACTACAAGCGAACGGACTTCCACGCCGCTGAGCTCAGCTGGCTGTGGGGGATCAACCGCGGCATTCTCACCCCACCGGGGCTGGATGAGCAGTGGCTGGTGTCCTTGGCGCACACGCAGGCGGACATGGATCTGCTGGTCGAGGCGCTGGCAGAGCTGGGGGCGGCACTGCGGGCGTGAGGGGGATACTTTCGGTTCATGTCGGGCCGCAGGGAACCCGCAGGGTCGGCCGGCTCGTCAGAAGGAAGGCCTGTCCCGGGCCTTTCACAGGAAGTTCCCGTCACCGGGAGGTCAGCCTCCTGCTGATCCGACACCCCCGTCGACGGACCCCCCACCGAGAGGAAGTAACCAGATGAGGAAGAACCCGGCAATCAGGAACACCGGATGGCGCACGTTCACGGCCGCGATGGCGATTGGCGCATGCGCGGTCCTGGTCACCGCAGTGCCGGCTGCTGCGACCGGCGAGTCCCAGACGGTCACCAAACTGCCTGCGAAGGTCACGATGGCGGTCGGCGACACGGTGCTGCTCACCCTTACGACCAATCGCACGACCGGCTACTCATGGCAGGCCGAAGGTGGCTGCTGTGCGGCCGGGGACAAGTCGGTCGTGAAGGTCTCCAAGGGCAAGTACACCGCACCGAAGACCAATAAGAACATGGTCGGTGCTCCTGGCACCACGACGTGGACGATCACGGCGTTGCGTCCCGGCAGCACGAAGGTCGTCGTCACCACATCCCCGCCCGGGGCGGATAACACAATGGACGACGAGACCGTTGGCACTCTCACCATCAAGGTGAAGGCGGCCAGCTAGTCAGGTAAGTCTGCCGGTGCCTCATGTTGCGTCGTGTGGCCCCGCAGGATGGTGACGATGCTGATGTCGAGGGTGGTGTGGATGTGCAGGGCCCAACCGAGCCCGCTCGTCTGCACCACCGACACCGCCAACCAGGGAGACCGGCCATCAACATTCTGGGCAGGCCCCCGGGGTTTCCCCAGTAGGGCTTCATCGCGGGCGCAACCGCGGACGCATGGCCCGAGTGCACCGTCAGCGCCCTTACAGAGTTGACGACGGCAGGGCGACGATCAGCGAGCGGGGCATCAGGGCGACACCCGGTTCGAGGACGACGCCATTGCCCTCAACGACCGTCACCGTGATGTCGACGCGAAACCGGCCGGAACAGTCGGCGGTTGCGGGGCGTACCTCTGGCAGTGCGAAGGTGAGGGTGCCGTGATGCTCCTGCCACGTGATCACCTGCTGAGCGGCGCCTTGTGCGGCGGTGGCTGTCGCGCGGATGCATGAGGTGCCGGATCCGTACTGAGTCACGGTGAATGTCGGCAGGAGCGTGCTGGTGCCGCGACGGTCGCGCCGCTCCACCTCTGCACATGCCTTGGGATAGTCCGCCTCGATGCAGGTGGAGACCGAGAGGATGGCGGCGAACTCGATCCGACCGACAGTTGCCGGGATTCCGTCGACGTCCACTGAGATCGTCGCCGACTCGCCGGACTGAATCGGCACCGGCGTGCTGGGTGGGCGGATCTCCTGAGCCCATTCCGGCAGCGGGGCGCTCACCCGCAACTGGGAGAAGACCACCGGGTTGGCTTGCCTCGTCTGCAGGGTGAGCGAGGGCGGGGCGGACCGAGTGAACAGCTCCGTGACGATGTCGAGGAGACGTCCGATCACCCCATGGCGACCGGGCTCAGCGACGCGAACGAGGGTGCGGCAGGTCCACTCCCCCGGCGCAGTCGGCTCGAAGATGAACAGGCCGCGCAACTGGGTGCCGATGGGAGTTGCGGCATCGACATTCCGCCCAACCTCAAGGCCATCGACACGGGCAAGGTCCGGGCCCGTGCACTCGAGGGTCTGCCCGATGAAGAGTCGCGCCGTCGCGGCCCCGACGACGAGGAGGCTGCGAATGAGGAAGCGGTCCTGCTCGCCGGCCACCACCGGAGCGGTGAAGACCACCTGTTTCTGCGCGCCGGGGACAAGGGTTGTCAGTTCCGGCGACGCGTCCTGCACGCCACCCTGATCGGTCGGCTGGGCATCGGGTGATGACGCTTCAGTGGCGGTGGGTGTGCCGGATGTCGGCTCGTTTGTGGATCCGGGCAGGGCGCACGCCCCGACCGTGAGGACGAGCGCCGTGACGGCTGCCACGATTCCGCCGCCGTGGGCTCGGCTGAGAATTCGGAGTAGCCGCCAGTCGCTCACGCTGCGTGAGTCTTCCAGTTGTGAAGGGGCGGGCGGCAGCGGGTGGGGTGGCGTTCTTAAACCTTGCCGGGTGGCAGGACGCCGGTGCTGCCGCCCGGATTCAGGACGACACGGAGCCCACGCTCCACGTCCGACCTCCTCGGAGGTGGAAGGCTCACCGACGTGGGATCTATGGGGCGTCTGTGGTCAATATGTCAAATGTGGCTGATGGGATGCCTTGGATCCCATGGTCGTGTGGGGGGCGCGGGCGCGGGTGGATGGCGGGTGCGCGGTTCCCTTGCAGTGACCCTCGGGCTCGCCTTCGTGGCGACGGCAACCGCCTGGACACCCGCAGGTGGCGCACCGCCGCCACCATCCCCGCAAGGCGCCCCGGCCGCCACGATTGCGGTGGGTCAGGGGTGTGCCGATGAGGAACGTGAGGCGGCCCTTCGGACCGTCCGCCGGCAGGCCGCTGCCCTTGCCGCACGAGACTTCGCCGAGGCGATGACCTTCACCAGTGACCGATTGCGCGCGCGCATTGACCTTGGGCAGTTCGCCCAGGTGATGACCTTCGACTACGGATTCCTGACCAGAGGTGCCCAACTCACCCCTCTGCGCTGTCAGGTGCGGGCCCCAGGTTCCATCTTCCTTGAGGTTGACTGCCAGCCAGGCGCCGTCGTGGTCTATCACCTGGTTGCCGAACGGGGTGGCTGGTTCGTGGAGACAGCACGGACGACACGCGTCGGTTCGGTGCGCCGCGCGATCACGACGTGAGCATCCCGTCCGTGGGGGGCGCGATGCCCGTCGCCTTCGATCTTTCTGGACGGGTTGCCCTCATCAGCGGGGCCGGGGCTGCCGATGGCATCGGTGCTGTCACGGCGCAGACCCTCGCCGCACTTGGTGCCCGCGTGATGTTGACATCACTGGGTGCGCGCTGTTTGGAGCGGGCTGAGCGTCTGCGCCACAGCGGCTGGTCAGCCCTCGCTCAGCCGGCGGATCTCATCGATGCTGCGGCCGCCGCGGACCTCATCACGCACACCGTAGAAGCCTTCGGTTCCTTGGACATCGTCGTGGCGAATGCCGGCATGACCGCTGCCGGCACCGACACGACGGCCGAACAGGGCACGTTGACGGAGATCCATCCCGGCGCATGGCAACGAGCGCTCGATCGCAACCTCGCAACGGCGGTGCACCTCATCCGGCCAGCACTGCCACACTTGCGACGGTCCGGTCGTGGGCGCATCGTCGTCGTAGCCAGTGTCACGGGTCCGGTGATGGCGATGCGCGGTGAGGCTGCCTATGCCACGGCCAAGGCCGGCATGGCCGGACTCGTACGCGCCCTCGCCGTCGACGAGGGACGTCATTGCGTCACGGCGAACGCCGTTGCGCCCGGCTGGATCACCACCGGGTCGCAGCAGCCAGCGGAAGCGGCGGAGGGCCGGCTCACCCCCCTCGGCCGCTCAGGTGAGCCCCAAGAGGTGGCGGCCGCGATCGGTTGGCTGGCCGGCTCCGGCGGCGGCTACACAACCGGCCAGGTGATTGTCGTTGATGGTGGTAACAGCATTGCCGAGCAGCGCCTCCCGTGAACCCCACCGGGACGGTCCTGCAGCAGCGCAACCGTGGTCTGCTCACGCTTGGACAGGTTGCGCGGGCCACCGTCGCAGCCACCGGTTCCTATGTGGTGGCCAGTGCTCTGGACAGCAGTGCCATTCCGATCTTTGCCCCCATCACTGCGCTGATGGTCGTTCAGCCTTCCGCCTACGCAACCTTCGGTGTCGCAATCCAGCGAATAGCTGCCACGATCGGCGGGGTCCTGCTCGCGGCTGCGATCGTCACGGTGCTTGGGATCAATTGGTGGTCATTCGGCCTTGCGGTCCTGCTGGCACTGCTGATCGCGCGCCGGCTGCCCTTCGCCACGGGCGGTCAGATGCAGCTGCCGGTGGCCGTCGTCTTTGTTGTGGCCGTTGGTGGCACCGCCTGGAGCGCCGACCTGATGCGTATCGTCGACGTCGTCATCGGTGGTGCCGCCGGGCTCATCGCCCTCAGCCTGCCACCACCGCGGCTTCCGCTGGCCCGCTCCCAGCAGGCTCAGGATGACTGCGCAACTGCCCTGGCAGTCCAACTGCGGGCGATGGCGACTCAGGTGGGCGCTGGCCCGGTGGTCAACGGTGAGGGGCGCTACCCGTTCCTGTCGACGTCTCGGGATTTGCGCCGCAATCTGCTGGCGATCACCGATGCCGATGAGCAGGTCGAGCAGGGACGCCGGTTCAACCCTCGCGCCTCCCGTCACGTGGCTGAGTGCGCCGCACTTGCGCGACGATCCCGGTGGCTGTCGGCGATCTCTCTTCAGGTGCGTGCTCTCGCCGGGGTGCTTGATCGGCTCTATGCCCCCGCGGATTCGCAAGCGGCGCTGGACCGCAAGGACGCCGGTGCGCTCCTCATGGGGTGTGCCGACCTGTTCGAGGTGGCGTACCGCTCGGGTGAGGCGGCGGCCCAGCCGCAGGCCGATGCCCTCACCGGTCAGGTGCGCACCTGTGCCACGCGGCTCGCCACCGGCGAGGAGGTAGCCGAGATCCTCGACAGCATGGGAGTTCTCGGACGCGTGCACATGATCAGCGGATTGTGTGTCGGTGACCCGGTCCATGGTGAGGCATTGGCTGAGGACGGCGACCCGGACGGAAGGGAGCAGGCTGACCGGGGTTGACCGCACGACGGCAGCCCACCGGTGTCGCGGGACGGAGTGCGATGCGGCCGCTGCTGTGGGAGGCTCGCGTCATGCGGTCATGGCGGCGCAGCCGGCCCGCCGGCGCGATCATCTCGGGGCGTCCTACGTCACGCATCCCTGCGCCCAATCGCCGTGCACTGAAGGCGGGTGCACTCCTCCTTGCGGGGATCAGTCTTGCCGGGATGAGTACTGGGTGCGGGGGAGGCGTGCTGCCGACGGCGGCCGAGCCGGCGGGTTCGCCGGTCCCGTCGGGGTCACCGGTCCCGTCCGGGTCACCGGTCCCGTCGGGTTCGCCGGTCCCGTCGGCGTCACCGTGTCGTCCGGTGGTCCAAGCTGAGGTCCGCGAGGTCATCGGCGCCCAGACTGAGGCCCTCGGTCGCGGTGACTTCGCCGGCGCCCGGGCGCAGGCGAGCCGTGCCTACCAGGAGCGGGTGCCGTTGGCGACTTTCATGGCCATCATCAGCGCCGATTACCCCTACCTGCTCGCGCAGCCCCAAACGGACTTCGGTGACTGCATGGTCCTCGCCGATGGGGTGGTGCTGATGGCGGTCACCTATGACCCCGGGGATGCCCTCCTCTACTGGTTGGTCCGGGAGGATGATCGCCTGGTCATCGATGGTGCAGGCCCGCTCGCCGTGTCGTCGACGCCGGTCCCGGCTTAAGCGGGCGTAACCGGCGACAGCGCCGAGCAGACAGCCTCGGCGATGAGGGCAGCCTGGGCGCGGATCTCCGGAATCGCGGTCGTCTCGAACAGCTCACCCAACACCAGCGGACCGATGGCGTACAGCGAGGTGTGCGCCTCGGTGGCGCTGCGACGCACCCGCAGGCTCGGCAGATCGACGCCCAGTCCCCAGCCCATCGGCCCCGATGTGGCAAGGCCGCGGGTGAGCAGCTCTGCCGCAAGACCTCGGCGCGGCCGGCCATCCCGGCCGGTGCAGTTCAGCAGCGCATCCCCGCTGATGACCTGGCCACCCGTTGTCGTGACCACCACTCGACTGCCGGACCGAGACACCTCACTGACCGCACCGCGAACGATCTGCAGGCGCCCCTCGGACTGCCAGCTGCGTAATCGCTCCGCGACCTCCGGTGCCATTCGGTGTCGGTGCACTGACCACCATGCCCCGTTCTCGGTGAGGAATCGTTGGCGCTGCTCATCAGTGGACTGCCGCCAGATGGTTTGAATGTGCGGCCGCAGCGCATCGACACCGTCCTGCCACTTGTCGCCGAGTCCGCGCAGGAAGGTGACCATGTCTCCGACCTCGGTGTCGGAGGTTGCGGTGAAGGGTGGCGGCTCGCCGTGGTGGCCGCGGTGTGCATGGGGCAGCCAGCCGTGGCGCGAGATCCCGATGATCGTGTTCTCCGGCGCGCGTCCCAGGTGGGTTGCTGCCTGGTCGACGAAGGTCAATCCGGTCCCGATGGCGATGAGTTCCCGCGGCCCCTCGGGCGATGCCTGCGATGTGGTGCTCGGTGCCCGTGCTGAGGTGTCACGGGCGGCCCAGACGTCGTCAACGATGAGGTCCCCGCAGTCGGGTCGGGAACGAGCATCGTCAACCGCGTCACCGGGACTGCCCGGACCGTCATAGCCGGTGGCCAGGATCACGACATCCACATCGCGCCGGAAGCGATGGGGCAGGACAGCAGTGAAGCCACCCCCGGTGCGCGCGCGCAGGCTGAGTACACGGTCCTGTCGGTGTCGGAAAGTCACCTGCGGGGGAGCGTCCGCGATTGCCTGCGCGAGGACGTCGCGCAGGTACTGTGCGTAGCGACCGCGGGGCAGGAACGCGCTGGCATCCGAGCCGGCCCACCTTCGGAAGTCATCGGGCTGCTCGGGCAGAGCCGACATTCGCCCTGCCGGGACATTCAGGACGTGTGCTGGGTCACCGGTGGCGTACGCCACCCCCTCGGCAAGCCGGGGCCGCGGCTCAGCCACCTCGATGAGCAGGGGCCCGCGCGCTCGGCGCAGCACCTGGATGGCAACGAGGCAGCCCGCTGCCCCTCCCCCCACGATGAGCAGCCGCGGGGGGTTACTGGGCGTGGTCGTTCCGACGGATGTCACAGCAGCCCCCTTGTTGACAGAGTTCGTTGACGCAGTGGATAGAACACCAGCCGCTCGATGAAGATCCCCACGGTTGCAACGAGACCGATAGCGCCCGGCACGATGGGGCTCCTTCACTGTCAGGGACATGTGGACGGTGAGATCCGGCGGACCGCGAATTCCCGGCAAAAGTGACAACTAATGGTATGTCGATGGAAATACTCTACAAATGCTACAGGACACGCTGGCGGGCGATGCGGCCAGGGGTAGAGGGTGCGTGGGCGTGTCGGCCCACCGCACCGCCGCACCGCCGGCGCCGAGGCCAGCCGAATGCGCCATCTGCCCGGCCCGGCCACAATGGCGCCGTGGAGATCTCCGCCCGTCTTGAGTACGGGGTGCGAGCGCTGCTGGAACTTGCGCGGCACTGGGAGCAGGACCCGGACCTCTGGATGAAGGCCGACCACATTGCCGGCGCTCAGGGAATCCCCCTCACCTTCCTTGAGAGCATCCTTGGTCACCTGCGCCAGCGCGGGCTTGTCAGCAGTCAGCGGGGAGCCGCCGGCGGCTACCGCCTCGCAGGTGCGCCCGAACAGGTGACGCTCGCCGACATCGTGCGCGCCCTCGAAGGGCCACTGGCGGGAGTGCGTGGTCAGCGCCCTGAGGACGTGACCTACCCGGGGGCCGCGGCGGCACTGCCCGAGGTCTGGGTCGCGCTGCGCGGAGCAATGCGGCAGGTGCTGGAGGGGCTCACCCTCGCCGATGTGCTGACGGGCACGTTCCCGGAGCCGGTTGCCGCAATCCTGCAGCAGCCGGGCGTGCGCCAGCGACGCTGATACGCACCCGGCGTTCGGTTCCTGCGGAATGGGCGGCGTACCCTGACCGGGTGCATGCCGCGTTTCCCCGCCTGCCCGCGTCCCTGCGCCAGCAGGTCCGTCACAACCAGTCCGCAACGCAACTCGACAACCGCAGCGGGCTGCGGCTGCGCTTGATCGGCATTGTCGCGGTCCTGTGCGGGGTCCTCGCGGGGTGCGCCGCGAGCGCGGAGCGCGCGATGTCGGATTCCGCGGGCCTGAGCGCGATGTCGGAGGCCAGCGTGGCTGAGCCGGGTGCGCCGGCTGCCGATGCCGTGCAGCCGAGCATCATCGTCACGGGCTACCTCGCACTGGCTACTGCGGACGTTGCAGCCGCCGCCGCGCAGGCGCGCACGATTGTCGCCGATCTCGACGGACGTGTCGACGAAGAGTCCGATGAGCTGCCCGATCCGACGGAACCGCAGGAGCGCACCGTCAGCCTGCGGGTGCGGGTACCGGCGGGCGCATTCGATGACGCGATTGATCAGCTGGGCACCCTCGGCGCGGTGACCAGCCGCACCGTCACCCGTACTGATGTGACGCTGCAGGTGGTCGATACCGCCGCCCGCATCCGCACCCTTACTGACGCGATTGCCCGGTTGCGGGTGCTCATCAACGATGCCGACTCGACCGCTGACTTGATCGCGGCCGAGACGGCCCTCGCCGAGCGGCAGGCGGAACTTGACTCCCTGACTGCTCAGTCGGCCTACCTCAACGACCAGACCTCACTGGCCACCATCTCGATCCTGCTCACCTGGCGCGAGGCCGGCAGTGGCTGGGACAGGGGTGGCATTTGGCTGGTCGGTGGGGCGCTCATCGGAGCGGCCGCAGTGGCGGCCGGATTGCTCATCGCTCATCGCATCCGCCTCCGACGGCGGCCGGTTGCCCCCTGAATACAGCACCGCAGAGGCGGGGGCGCCGATGAGTATCGCCCGCTGGCGGGGGTGCCGATGAGCATCGCCCGCTGGCGGGCGCTGGCCTCGCTTGAGGCATCGAACCTGGTGTCCGCCCTGAGCAATGCGATGGTGCTGCTGCTCATTCCCTGGCTGGTGCTGGCGAAGGGCGGCAGCTCACTGGATGCCGGGGTCGTTGTTGCCATTGCCGCCTTGCCGGGAGTGGTGCTCATTCCGCTGGCCGGCACTCTGGTGGACCGGATAGGTGCGCGCGTGGTCGCCATCATCAGCGATGCGCTCTCAGCCCTGTCGGTGATCCTCTTCCCCATCGTCGCGGCGGTGGACCTGCTCACCCTGCCCATGTTGATCGCCCTCGCGACACTCGGGGCGGCATTCGACCCGGTCGGCTACGCGGCGCGCAAGGCGCTCATCCCCCCGGTGGCTCACCGTTCGCGCGTGAGCCTTGCGCAGCTGAATTCCGTCCATGAGGCGGTCTTCGGAGCTGCGTGGGTGATCGGACCGGCACTGGCCGGTGGGCTGATCGCGCTGGTCGGAACGAGTGCCGGGTTCATTGCGGCGGGGGCAATGTTCGCACTGGCCGGTGCCGCCATGGCGACCCTGCGGGTCACATCGACGCTGATGAGCGCGGACGAGCGAGGGTTGGGTCTGCTTGCCGAGACCCGTGATGGCCTGCGCGCCCTGTGGCGAGACCCCCTGTTGCGCGTCATCACCCTCGCGATCGTCGTCCTGGCGGGGGTGTACCTGCCGATTGAGGGTGTGCTCCTGCCGACATGGTTTGAGTCGCGATCCGAGCCGGCAACCCTCGGACTGATCCTCGCTGCGGCCGCCGTCGGCGGCGTGGTCGGGGCACTTGCGTACCCCTGGCTGTCAGCGCGCGTGTCGACCCGGATTCTGTTCAGCGTCTGCGCAGTTGGCTCAGGGGTTGTCCTGCTGCCGATGGCCGCGCTGCCACCGGCGGTGCCCTTCATCGCACTGGGTCTCCTGCTGGGGCTGCTGTGGGGTCCGGTGAATCCGCTGCTCAATACCCTCGTGCAGACGCGGATTCCGGCTGGGATGCAGGGCCGCGCCTTCGGGCTGCAGACCGCCCTGTTCAGCGCCGCCCCACCGATCGGCTATCTGGTTACTGGGGTGGCCACCCTCACCATGGGTGTGTCGGTGGTCTTCCTCATCATTGCCGTCCTGCTGATCATCGTCGGGCTGGCGGCAACGGTGTGGGTGTACCGAATCGATGCTGCCGCGCGACCGGAGGGCGCCGCGGGCAATTGATGCTGCCGCGCGACCGGAGGGCGCCGCGGGCAATTGATGCTGCCGCGGGCGAGGATCAGGTCGAAAGCCAGGCCAGATACTCCTGCGGGTAGTACCGCCGCGCGGCGACCTGCCACGGCGCCAGCGGCAGGGCAGCTACTGCGGGCTCGGTGACCTCGGCGGCGAAGCGCGCCACGAGGGCCTCAATCCGCTGCAGGATCGCCGAGAGCTCCTCCCCGAGCGGCATCACCTCTGCGAACGGATGCGGTGCGCATCGCTCGGTGTATGCCCCGACGGCGTTGGCGAGAATCGGTCGACCCGTGAGCAGCGCCTCACTGAGCACAAGTCCATAGGACTCCTGTGAGACGCTCGGCAGCCAGATGAGATGGGGGTCGATCGTGCCCAGGGTGGAAAGAATCTCCCGGCGTCGATAGGCGCCGTGGAACGTCACCCCCCGGCGATTGGGTGCCCCAACTCCCATGGCGCTGATGACGTGCAGTTCAGTGTCGGCCGGGCTCACCGCCAGCTGGGCGACGAGCGCCGCCACCTGCTCTGCCCCCTTGTGGGTGCCATAGGGGCCGAGCACCGCGATGCGCAGCGGGTGAATCGGCCCGGTGTACGGCCGCAGCACGCTCAGTGACTCCGGTGCGGGGTGCTCAGGTGGAAAGGCGATCGCGGCCGGCAGCTCGGGATAGGTGCCGGTCAGGCGGCTGTGCAGGAAGTGCGAGGGCACGTCGATGCGATCGGCGCCGTGCAGGAGGGCCAGCCACTCCGCCTTCGTCCCCCAGGCCTGACGCAGGCTGCGCTCGATTGGATGCAGGTCGGGTGGCAGGTCCGGGGACTCCCCTGCGGCAAGATCCTCATCCGGATCGCGACCAGCCTGGTTCCAGTTCCAGGACAGCAGGAAGTGATCCTGCACGGTCACGTCGTAGGGGACGCCGGTCTGGGCGCAGGTGCGCTTGACGATCGCCTCCATACCCAGTGGATGGTGGACGTGGATGCGGTCATGGGGAATCTGGGCGATCAGGGCGTCGGCATCGGTGAGGTCGGTGAGCAGGAAGCGCTGATCGTTGTCGAAATCCGCGCTGGCCACCGCCACGCGAACCTGGCGCGGCGCGCGCAGATGGAGGGTGCCGAAGACCGGGCTGACGGTGACGACATTGACTCGGTCGCGGACCGTGCCGACGATGCCATCGCGGTGGACGTCAACACCACCGCCGCCGCCGTGGGTGAACATCAGCACCGTGGGGCGGGCAGGGTCCAGCAGTCCGGCCAAGGTGAAGTTACCCACCGGCCCCTGGGTGCCAGTGCGCAGGGCGACTGCGCCGTCGTAGCGGAGGGCATCGGCTCGCCGACGCAGGTGAGCGATGAGTGGGTTGCCTGGTTCATTGGCGATGGCTGCGTGATCAATGGGTTCGAGTGCCAGGCCATCGGCGAGCGGGAAGGTCAGCTCATCGAGGGCCAGCCGCTGCAGGGCGGTTGACTGGCGGGCTGGCCGCGCCCCGAAGTCGTAGGAGCTCCACTGGAAGGGCGAGCCGGGTCGGGCACGCAGCACCGGATCAAGCCGGAAGCGGGTGCGCCACTCCGGCTCGACGCGTGTGCCGTCCCGCAGCACCCCGTATCGCCATGGCCCCACCGGGCCGATCCGCGCCGCATGGGCGGCCACCTGCCGCTGATACGAGGCGCTGAGTGCGGACAGCACCGAACCCCTGCCGGCGTACCGGTCGAGCATGCGCGCATGCGATCCGGAATCCAAGCCCGAGAAGTGGACGAAGCGCAGGGGCACGCCATTGACGGTGTAGTCCCGACCCCGCTTGTGCAGCTGCCGTTGACTGACATTCCACGTGGCGACGTTGTAGCCGTCGTGGCGAAGGACAGCCACCTCGTCGAACAGGCCGGGTGCGAGGTTGACCCAGCGCTGGTCGGTGAAGAGCCCCCGTTCGACGTCGGCAACGCAGTAGGTGAGCAGGCGCTCGCGCCACCAGTCGGTGAAGGCCCGTCCCATGTCAGTTGGTGCCAGTGCGAGGAAGCCGATGTTGAACACCCCATAGGTGAGTGCGGCAATCTCATTGTCCTCGATGGCCAGCGCGGTGGTCTCCGGGTGGGTTAGGTGCGGGGTGAGCAGGACCGAGTTCTCCGTGAGGCCCTGCTCCACCTCGACCAGCCTGCTGAAGACCTCGATATCGGGATCGAGGAAGACCACGCCCTCGCACCCGGGTCGGTTGAGCAGGTCGGTCATGACGATGCCCTTCTGGGCGGTGCACGCCTCGACCACGGTGAGCCCGAACAGCCAGCGCTCAAGTTCGGGCATGCCCAATTGGTGAGGCAGGAAGAACTCGTCGAAGTTCACATCCGCCGGGGTGATGCCGGCCGGCGGCTCATCGAGCAGTGCGAGGACGCGGTGAGCGTCCGGATGGTGTCGCCCCAGGCTCTCGCCGAGCACACTGATCTTGCTGAGGTAGGCGTTGTTGACGCTGGTGAAGAAGATCAGCATGACGGAGTGATCACGATCAGTACCCGACCATCCGGATTACTGCGCGCTCATCGATGGCCGGGTGCGTTGCCCGCCCCTCCTTGGCCCCATGCTCGACATAGTGGCGCAACGCGGTCAGCTCGGCGGGAACGTCAAGGTGCAGGGCGTGGTACCACTGCTCGTCGATGAGCGGATGCGGGCTGCCGCGCTCGGCCAGTGGGGCACTGAGGTAGTGCTCCAGTGCGCTCATCCCCTCGGGTACCGCCGTCTGCGAGCGGTACCACTCCTCGTCGAAGAGCGGATGCGGGGATCGATCCGCGAAGGTACCCACGGTGAGGTAGTGCGCCAGTCCGGTGACATCGGCAGGGATATCGGGTGTCCGGCTGCGATACCACTCCTCGTCGAACAGCGGATGTGGGCTGCGCAACTGGCTGGGGGCGAAGGTTGCGTAGTGCGCAAGCGCAGACATCCCCTCCGGGATGTCGTGGGTATGGCGCCGGTACCACTGCTCATCGAACAGCGGGTGCGGGCTGCGCCCCGCGGGGCTGCCGACCTCGAGGTAGTGCTGGACGACCGGGGTCGCCGGATCGATGTCGTTGGTTGCCCGGTACCAGCGCTCATCGATCAGCGCCGCCGGTACCACGGGCAGGTCCACCTCTCGGGCGCCGCGGGAGCGGGCGAACCGCAGGTTGGCCGGGGATGGGTGATGCCAGGCTCGCCGGATCGCCAACGGCAGGATCACGCCCGAGTCGATCAGGCGCCCCCACAGCAGCAGCGCTCCGATGCCGAATGCGTACAGCGGCAGGCCGTACCGGTCGATCAGGAAGTTGACCGAGACGTAGGCGGCGAGGAATCCGTACGCCGGCAGGAACAGCAGCAGCTCCCGCCAGCGGCGGGCAAGCAGCAGCGGCACCCACACGGTCAGCAGAGCGATGGAGGCCAGTCGGTACAGCCACGCCCCGATCGGGGCGTAGTCGGCGAGCACGCCCTGTGCCCACCGGTCACGGCAGGTCTGCGTGATCCACCCGCGGGCGTAGTCGGTGTAGGGGTAGAAGGTGAAGTCGTGGTACGCACCGCACAGCCACTGGGGTGTGAACGAGATCCGGGAGAACACGACGTTTTCCTGCACCCGGTCGGAGCTGACGGTGGGACCGAGCATGGTGACCGCACCGACCCCGAACACCAGCGTGGGCAGGCGGCGTATCAACAGCCACGGGGCGCTGAGGTTGTACCCGATTGCCTCCTGCGGGGTGATCTCGGCCGCCGGCTGGAGCTCATTGCGACCCTCGCTCACCGCCGCCGCGCCGGCGCGGTACCACCCCTCGGTGGTGGCGGTCGCCAGGCCCGCGATCACCACCGCACTGAGCAGGGAGCCCAGCAGCACGATTGCAATCGTGATGCGGTACCGGCTCGGCGACTGCGATGCGGTGATGCCGCTGAGGCCCAGGGCGGGTGCCGCGCTGATGGCGCGCGCCATGCGTCGGCGTTCCACAAGCTGCCACGTGCGCCAGAGCACGCACGCGGACAGCACCGTCAGCGGCAGGTACATGAGGTAGGACAGGGCGATACTGCTCCACGCGCTGACCACCGCGAGAGCGATCCCCGCCAGCAGTGATCCGGCCGCACTGCCAAGCGACTGGCGCATCAGCGCCAACCACATCAGCACGAACCAGGCGGCCAGCAGGAACGCCTGCCATGGCTGTTGCAGCACGTACCCGGAGTAGGCGAAGTAGACGGGGTTGATCGCGGCCAGATACAGGCCGAGGAACTGCACGACGGTGCGCAGGTTCCGCCGCGGCGGCAGGATCAGGAAGCCAATGAAGAACACCGCGAAGCCCAGCATGAACCCCTGGACCAGTCCCAGCCAGACATCGGCGCTGCCGAGCACGTCATGGACGGTGCGAAGCAGGATCGGGTACCCCGGCTCCCGGACGAATGCGTAGAACCGGTCCCGATCCTCGGTGAACAGTGAACGCGCGCTGGAGAGGTAGAAGTACCCGTCGACGCTCACCTGCAGTGGCACGGCGAGCATCGATGTCAAGCCGGTGAGGAGAGCACCGAGGGTGGGAAGGGCGAACTTTCTCACGCAGCCCAGCCCTCACTTCCGTTCATTGCGCCCACGGGTGGGGGAGCAGATGTGTGAGCATCCCGTGTGGGCACTGTAGCCGGATTGGATCCGCGGTCCGGGCGATTTCGGCGTTCCTGGGGGCGAGCCCGGGGGGTGCGGGCGAGCACGGTGATCCGGGAGGCGAGCCCCGGGGGGGTGGCGGGGTCAGCGACGCAGCGCCACTGTCAGGGACATGCGCCCTGTTGCACCGGTGAGGCGTAGGGCGACCGCCTCACTGACCTCGACGAGGACGACGCCAACCCCCGGGTTGGTGGTGGCGGAGGGCAGCGGGTCGCTGGCGATCACCAGATCGCGTGCGATGACCATGGCCAGGCCGCCCGCCTTGGGGACACCGAGGACGTCGACCCGGTCACCGGCTCGAAGCGGCGGCAGTCCGCTGACCGGCAGCGGCAGGACGATCGGTGCCGGGCGGCTGTCCGCCGGCGGCTGCAGCCGCATGGTGAGCACCTGTTCACCGGCGAGGACGCCGGTGGCGAGGCGCCGACCGATCAGCGCAGTGGGGTCGGTGAAACCCCCCGGCAGCAGGCAGCCGGCGGGAAGGCGGGAGGCCACCAGATCGGACTCGGTGAGGACCTGATCGGTGCGCAGGTCGCGGGCCGCGAGGACGACCGGCCCGGCACCCTCACCGGGCGGGCGCACGATGGGGGTGAGGAGCAGGACGGCGAGGCCGGCGAGGATCGCCGCGACCAGTCGGCGATGGCGACGCAGGGCACGGGAGGCGACGGGCACAGGGCGGACGGTAGGCCGGCATCACCGCATTCGGATCCGACTGTCCACAGGCTCGGAGGATCAGCTGCCGCTCGGTGCCGGTGTCGAGGACTTCGACGGTGCGGTGGTGCTGCTGCCACCCGTGCCGCTGCCAGTGCCACCACCGCTGCCACCACCAGTGCCACCACCAGTGCCACCACCCGTGCCACCACCACCACCGGATTCGGAGGTGCCCGACGTGCCGCCGGTGGCGGTCCCGTTACCCGAGTCCTTCGCAGGGCTGCCCTCACGTCCGCCCTGCCCCGCCGTGTCACCCGCGGATGCCCCGCCCTCACCGCCGCCCCGCGAATCAGTGCGGTAGAAGCCGGACCCCTTGAACACGACGCCCACCGAGCCGTAGCGCTTGCGCAGGGGGCCGCCGCAGGTTGGGCAAACCGTCAGGGCCGGGTCGTCAAAGGACTGGACGGCCTCGAGGTCGGTCCCGCAGTCCTTGCAGCGGTATTCATACGTGGGCACCGTCCAAGCGTAGGACGAGCGAGACCCTCAGGTGGCGGATGAGCGCCGGGGCAGTCCCACCGCATGTACCCCGCCGCCGCGGGTGCCGACGTAGATGCGTCCCTGCCACACCGCAGGAGTGGACTCGATGCAGCCATCGAGCCGGACCCGCCATAGCCGGCGTGGCTGCTCATCGGCCGGCTGCGGGTTCGATGGCGTTCGGTCCCGGGGGGTTGTGGCGGTGACATCGAAACCGTGCAGCCAGCCGGCGCAGTCACCCATGATGAGCACGTTGTCGACGACAACCGGGGACTGCCACAGCGGACCGGGCAGGCGCAGCTCCCACCGCTGCGCACCGGTTGCGCGATCGAGGCCGAGCACCCGCCCCCCGTCGGTTGCGAAGATGACGATGTCGCCGTGGAGGGCGGGTGTGGCCCAGATGCCGCCGGGGATGCGTCCCTGATCCTTCACCGACCACATGAGCGGATCATCCGGACGGGAGGGGTCGAGCTTCATCATCTGGCCCACCGCGCGGGACCGGGCGGTGCCGCGCTCGAACTCCGCCCCGACGTACAGGTGCCCCAACTCATCGACGACCACGGTGGCGTCGGTGTCATCGCCGGTCCAGAACCGGAACACCCGACGGGGGGGCCGACCGTCGCGGATGCCGGAGATGTCCCAGCCCTGAACGAGGCCGGCGGAGTTGGCGAAGTAGGCGGTGGAGTTCCAGATCGCGACCGACCCCTCGATGGAGTAGGCCCCCGTTCCGGCCTCCGCCTCAAGTTGGGCATCCCAGCTCGGGACGTTAAAGAGCAGTCGAGGGTCGACCTGGACCGTTCCGCGTCGGTCATAGGAGCGGTTGAGGGCCACGATGTGGAAGTGGCTGTTCTCACCGCCGATGAACAGGTGGTCGCGCAGGACCAGCGGGGATCCATCCCAGTCGTTGTTCCACCGCACCGGTGACACGTCATAGGCGGACAGCCGCCAGAGCACCCGTGGCCGTGGGCCGTCGAAGGCGACCACGCGCAGGTAGTTGTCCCGTGAGCCGACGTAGACGAGGGGGTAGCCGTCGGGGTCGACGGTCACCGACCCCTTGATCAGGTCACCCACGGGCAGGCTGGGCAGGATCGGCTCGCCGGTACTCGCATCGAGGAAGTGCAACGCGTTGTCGTAGGCGCCGACGATCAGCCAGGTCCGTCCCTCGCGCTCCACCACGGCCGGCTGTCCAGTCCAGCCGGTGCCGCACCACCGGATGGGTTCCCCGGCAACCTCGGACACCGCGCACATGGCACCGCTGACGGGGTAGCGCCACAGTCGCCGCGGCGTCGTTCGCGGGACGGGTCCACTGCCGAGATACGTGCGCGTGGGATTCCCGCGGAAGGTGAACACACCCCGGGTGGTTCCCGGGTACGGCTTGCCGACATCGGCCGGCTTCGACCATGGGTCCGTCACCGCGGCGGTCGGGAGTGACCCGGCGGGCGGGAGTGACCCGGCGCGCGGGAGTGACCCGGCGGGCGGGCCGCTCGGGGCGGTCGTGGCCGCGGCGGGCAGGGCCGCAGCCAGCACGGCCAGGCAGACTGCGAGGACCCCAAGGCGGGTGGACCGAGCCACCCGCGCATTGTTCTCCCCCGGGGGGTTCTCCCCTCGGGGGGCTGGGCAATTCGGGCCGGGGCGGCGTAGCCTCACCGGGTGCGCCGCGTCCTTCACGTGCTGGCCTGGGTTGCGGTCGCCTGCGTCGTGCTGGGGGTGATCCTCGCCGGCGTCGTCCATCAGGCGATTCGCTCGCCGATGCCGCAGACTGCCGGCACCATCGAGATCGCCCCGACCGGGGTTGCCGGCCTCGGCGAGGTCATCGGGCTCAACCACGAGGTGACGATCCGCCGGGATGCCTGGGGGGTACCGCACCTCACTGCGCGCACAGCCGCTGACCTTGCCTTCGCCCAGGGCTTCGTCCATGCTCAGGACCGCTTCTATGAGATGGACGTGCGCCGACACATCACCGCTGGGCGCCTGTCGGAGATGTTCGGGCCTAGCCAGGTCAGCACTGACGCCTTCATCCGGACCATGGGCTGGCGTCGCGTCGCCGAGCAGGAGTGGCCGCTGCTGGACCCTTTCACCCGTGAGGTCTTCACCGCCTACGCGGCCGGCGTGAACGCCTACCTGGCCGAGCACCCCGGCGGGCGGGCTGGGCTCGCCTACCGGATCCTCGGGCTCACCAACCGCGGCTACCGCATTGAGCCATGGGGACCGATCGACTCACTGGCCTGGATCAAGGCGATGGCATGGGATCTGCGCGCCAACATGGTGGAGGAGATCGACCGGTCCATCGTCGCCGGGGCCATCGGAGTCCCCCGCACCCTTGAGCTGTACCCCCCGTACCCCTATGACCGTCATCGCACCGTCGTCACCGAGGGGACGGCCGTGGATGGGATCTACCGGCAGTCGGCGCGACCGAAGGGCCCCCCGGTCTCGGCGGCGGTCGTCACCGCACCATCGGGGGCGACTGCCGCCCTCGAGCGGGTGAGCGAGCGGTTCTCCGAGGCCAGTGCGGTCCTCGATCGCGCGGGGACCGGGGTGGGGTCGAACTCATGGGTGGTCGGTCCCGAGTTGACCGGCGGGGGCGCCCTGCTGGCCAATGACCCGCATCTGGCCCCGTCCCTGCCCAGTGTCTGGTATCAGAACGGGCTGCGCTGTGAGCCGGTCGGCCCGGAGTGCCCCTTCGATGTCAGCGGCTTCTCCTTCGCCGGCATGCCCGGTGTCGTCATCGGCCAGAACGCCGACCTCGCCTGGGGCTTCACCAACCTTGGCGCCGATGTCAGCGACCTCTTCTTGGAGCAGGTGGTCGGCAACGCCTACCTCGTCGACGGGGCGCCGCGGCCACTGCGCATCCGCACCGAGACCATCGCCGTCGCCGGGGGTGAGCCGGTCCCGCTCACCATCCGGGCCACCGAGCACGGGCCGCTGCTCAGCGACGTGTCCGAGGAGTGGGCGCAGGTGGGCGCGACCGCGCCGACGATCGGCGATCGGGGGGACGGGTACGCCGTCGCCCTGGCCTGGACGGCACTGAGCCCGGGCCGCACCGCAGACGCGATCATCGGCCTCAACACCGCGGCAAACGCCGACGACATCGCGCGGGCGGCGGCACTGTTCACCGTCCCCGCGCAGAACATCGTCTATGCCACGCGCGAGGGGACCATCGGGTACCAGACCCCCGGCCTGCTGCCTCAGCGCAGCCGCTGGGACGGCGCCTGGCCGGTCCCCGGCTTCGACTCCTCCTACGCCTGGACGGGAATGGTCCCGGCAGCAGCCCTGCCCCGGGTCCGCAACCCGGCGGAGGGGTTCCTCGTCACCGCCAATCAGGCGGTGACCGACCCGCGCTATCCGTACCCGATGGGGGTGGACTTCGCCTACGGTGCACGCGGCCAGCGCATCCGTGACCTGCTGACCGAGCGGCTGCGCAGTGGACCACTGGATGCCGCCGCGATGCGCGCAATTCAACAGGACACCCACAGCGCCCTGGCCGACTTCCTCGTGCCGGCTCTCCAGCGGGCTGTCACCCCGGCTGACCTCGCCCCCGCCAGCCGGGAGCCGTTCCAGGCACTGGGGACGTGGTCGCGTGCGATGGCTGCGGACTCGGCGGCAGCGGCCTACTTCGCCGCCTTCTGGGCGGAACTGCTCGCGGCCACCTTCGACGATGAGCTCCCCGCCGGCCACGAGGCCAACGGCGATGAGCGATGGTGGGAGGTGGTGCGCCGACTGTGGGCGCAGCCATCGAATGCCTGGTGGGACGACGTCAGCACACCGGGGGTCGAGGATCGGGATGCGATCGTCGTGCTCGCCCTCGATCGGGCGGCGCGCCGGCTGGGCGCTGAGCTCGGCGAGGACTGGCGGGCCTGGCAGTGGGGAGCCCTGCACACCCTCGACCTGCGCAATGGCACGCTGGGGGAGTCGGGGGTCGGCCCGATCGAGGCGATCGTCAACCGTGGCCCCTTCGCCACCGGCGGCGGGTCCGCGATCGTCAACGCGACCGGGTGGGAGGCGCCGGACGGGTTCACTGTCACCTGGCTGCCGAGCATGCGCATGGTCGTCGACCTCGCTGACCGTGACGCCTCCAGTTGGATCAACCTCACCGGTGCCAGCGGCCATCCCTTCAATGCCCACTACACCGACCAGACCCCCGCGTGGCTGCGGGGGGAGCAGGTCGACTGGCCGTTCACTCCGGCTGCGGTGGCGGCGAGGACACAGGCCGAACTGATCCTGCAACCCAGTGCGGAGCCCGCTCGGTCGCGATGACGTCCACCGGCTGGTCGTGGGCGGCCCGCGGCAGGTGGGCGAGGACATCCCACTGGTCAACGCACGCACAGCGCAATGGACCCCCGTCCTGCCATCGGGGCAGACCCGCCAGCAGCCGGTCGTAGTGACCGCCGCCGCGGCCGAGTCGGTCCCCACCCCGGCTGACCGCGACCGCGGGGATGAGCAGGGCGGCCACCGGCGGCAGCGGGACTGCGGTTCCCCCGGCCGGCCACGGCTGCCACCGCAGGTCCTCGCCGGCGGTGACCGGTGTGAACAGCAGCACACCGTGTGCGAGCAGCGCCGAGTTGACCGCGGCCATCGGGGGCTCATCGGGCAGGGGAATGAAGCTGGCCATCGGCAGTGGGGGGCGCGCGGGAGCCACCGGCAGCAGCCCGGCACCGGTGAGGACGGCCAGCACGCTGGTGGTCAGCTCCGCCGCGGCCCGGTCCGGGCGCACCCGACGCCGTCGGTCGGCGAGCAGCGTGCGGCGCAGGGCGGACTTCGTCGCGGCGACTGCGTCTGTGGCCGGCTGCCCCGGTGGCGGGGATGCCGGATGCGCCATGTCGGGTGAGTCTGGCAGGGCCACCCTGTGCAGTGGCACGCCGGCTGCCCCTACGCTGAGGCACCGTGGTGCGCAAGGCGGTCATCCCGGTGGCTGGCCTGGGCACCCGTTTCCTCCCGGCGACGAAGGCCACTCCCAAGGAGATGATGCCCGTCGTCGACAAGCCCGCGATCCAGTACGTCGTCGAGGAGGCGGCCGCGGCGGGCATGGACGATCTGCTATTCGTCACCGGCCGGAACAAGCGCGCACTCGAGGATCACTTCGATGAGAACCATGAGCTTGAGGCCGTGCTCGCGCGCAAAGGCTCAACAGCACTGCTGGCCGCCGCACGCGACCCCGCCTCCCTGGCGAGCATCCACTACGTCCGTCAGGGCACACCGCGGGGCCTTGGCCATGCGGTGGCATGTGCCCGCATCCACGTCGGTGACCAGCCCTTCGCCGTCCTGCTCGGCGATGACCTGATCGACCCGCGGGATTACATCCTCACTCGGATGGCACAGGTTCATGAACGCACCGGCGGCAGCGTCATCGCCTTGATGGCGGTGCCGCCATCGGAGATCTCGCTCTACGGCTGCGCCGCAGTGGTGCCCACCGCCGAGGCGGATGTCGTGGCGGTCACCGATCTGGTCGAGAAGCCGCCGGCGGGAAGTGCCCCCAGTCAGTACGCCATCATCGGCCGGTACGTCCTCACCCCGCAGGTCTTCGACGTCCTCGACCAGACCAGCCCCGGCAGCGGCGGGGAGATCCAGCTGACCGATGCGCTGCGAGTCCTCGCGCACCGGCCAGTTGGGTCACCGGGGGCGGGGGTGACCGGGGTGGTGTTCACCGGCCGGCGCTATGACACCGGTGACAAGCAGTCCTATCTTCGGTCGGTCGTGCGGATCGCCGTGGACCGTGCCGACCTGGGGCCGCCCCTGCGCGAGTACCTGCGGGAACTGGTGGCGGGCGACTTCGACACCAGTCACGGCTGACCACGGGCTGCCATGGCCGACACCCACAGCGCCGTGGCAGGCGGGTCGGCGCCGCTCAACCAGCCCGGTCCGCCCGGTGGTGACGGTGGGCAGTGGACCGGGGGCTTCCCGACCGTCCTCGCCCACCTGCTTGCGACGGTTCACCCACTCGGCGGTCACCGGGTCCCCCGGGTGGGCGTGATCGTCATCGCTGCGGAACTGGCCACCGCACGCACCCGCCTGGCACCCCTGCCCGACCTTGTGCGCGGGATGGGGGGCCGAATCGGCATGGCCGTTCCCCTCGCCACTGGAACGCCGGCCGCCGAGGTGTGGCGCACCGGGCATGCCGGCTCGGACCTGCTGCTGGTGAGTGCCGATGAGCCGCAGGTGGCCGGGACGCTGCTCACCCCGGCGCTTGACCCCGAACTGACCTGCCGATGGCACCGTCCCGCCGGGGCGCCGGTGCTGTCCGTGCCAGCCGATCCCGAGCGCGCCGAACTTGCCCTGGCACTGCTGGCGTGGCCGATCCTGCGGGTGATGTCGGGGAACGCCGAGCGGTTCCCGCGCACCATCGTCGCTCGCAGTGCCAGGGCACTGCGCTCGCCGGCGGGGCTGCGCTCCCTGGTTCCCACCACCCTTGCCTGCCAGCCGGAGGGTGGGTCGGCCCGCCTGGGCCCGGTGACCGCCCACCCCCGTGGACAGGCGCCGCCGGGCGCATTTCAGGCACCCGGCTGGTTGGTGATCCCAGAGGCCGTGACCGCGGTCGCGGCCGGGGAGCGCTGTGCGGTGCTGCTCGCCCCCGGTCGTGGGCTGATCAGCTCATGAGCCGGTGTACCTGAGGCGAGCGGCCGTCGGAGGGCGCACCCGGTGACCGGCCGATGGCCAGTGCGGCTGGTTCACGGCGACCTCATCCTGCGGCCGCTGCGCCTGCGCGATGTACCCGCCTGGCGGCGCCTGCGCGCCGAGAACGACACCTGGCTGCGGCCATGGGAGGCGACCCTGCCGGTGCCGACCGCCGCCGCCCCGCTGGGCCTGATGGGAATGGTCAGCGCCCTGCGGGCGGAGGCCCGTGCGGGTCGCAGCTACCCATTCCTCCTCACCGTGGACGCCGCGGTGATCGGGCAGATCACCCTCGGTGGGATCACCCAGGGCTCACTGTGCAGTGGGCAGGTCGGCTACTGGCTTGCCCGTTCCCATGCCGGACGAGGGCTGATGCCGCGGGCCGTTGCCCTCGTGTGCGATTGGGCCTTCACCATCGGCCTGCACCGGGTTGAGGTGAACATCCGTCCGGAGAACAGGGCCTCCATCCGCGTGGTCGACAAGCTCCGCCTGCGCTACGAGGGTCGGCGCGAGCGCTACATGCACATCGACGGCCGGTGGTGCGACCATCTCAGTTACGCGATCACCGCCGAGGAGGTGCCGCAGGGGCTGCTACGCCGGTATCTCGACACGCCGCAGTGAAAACCCCGATGTGCGGTGTCGGCACCTAGCCTGCTGGACTATGGGCTCCGGGGTGCTGTGGGCGATCATCCTTACCGTATGGGCCATCGTGCTGGTGCCGATGCTCGTCAGCCGATCTGATCGCCGTAGCGAGATGCGCGATGTCGCGCGATTCCGTCGGGCAATGGGCACCCTTGCCGAGACAACCGACCGGGTAGCAGCGGAGCGGGCACAGCAGCGACGTGCCAGCCCTACCCCGCGCCCGTCGGCCGCACCACGTCCGGCACAGCGCCGACGGGTGGTCACCCTGGTGATGCTCGGCTTCCTTGCAGCATCCAGTGCCGCGATCCTGATCTGGCCGCTGCCCTGGTGGGTGCTTGCCATCGGGGCGACACCGGCGCTGGCGTGGACGCTGCTGGCGGTGATCCTCGCCATGGGCGACGGTGCCCGACCGCCCGCCCGACCGCGGGTCCCACGACGGGCGGTGACCGCCGATCGACCCCTCGCCTCCCCGGCGCAGCGGCGGACGACGGCCGGCCCCGGCCATGCCGGCGAGGAGCGCCGGCTGCGCACCGACCTGCCCCCCTACGCGGAGGTCCCCGTCGCGCGTCGCGGCTGGCAGCCGTCCGCGGTCTATGCCGAGGCCGATGCGCGGGCGGGCCAGTGGAGTGCCGCCGTCCTGCGCCACCTCAATGCTCGGGATACTGACGGTGCGCTGGCTGCGGGCGGTGTCCGGGATGTCGGCGGTGTCCGGGATGTCGGGATGCAGCCGGCGCCGGTGGCAGGGTCGCCGGGCCGGACCCTGCTCGGCGATGACACCCTCGAGCTGCCCGTGCTCCGGCCGCGTCCCCCCCATGGCGAGCGGCTCGCCGGCTGATCGGTGTCGGGGCGGCTAGGGTGAGGGCCTGTGAGTGAGCGCACCCTCGTTCTGGTCAAGCCCGACGGCGTTGCCCGCGGCCTCGTTGGTGAGGTCCTGAGCCGCCTGGAGCGGCGCGGCTACCGCCTGATCGCCTGTGACGTGCGCACCCTCCCCGAGGACACGGCGCGGGCGCACTATGCGGAGCATCAGGACAAGCCCTTCTTCAATGACCTCGTGGCCTTCATCACCGGCGGGCCCCTGGCTGCTGCCGTGGTCGAGGGTCCGGGCGTGATCGCTGCGTGGCGCACCATGATGGGGGCCACCAACCCGGTGAATGCCGCACCGGGGACGGTGCGCGGTGACCTTGCGGTGTCCACTCAGCAGAACGTCACCCACGGTTCGGACTCCCCGGAATCAGCCGCCCGGGAGATCGCACTGTTCTTCCCCGACCTGCCCTAGCAGGGTCATCCGATGGCGGGTGGTGGCTAGTGCACCTGCTCGCCCGCAGGGCCCGACAGCCGGATCCGGGCCTGCTGGCGGTGGCTGCCACCTGGTACGTCAGCGGCAGCGCGCAGTCGGGAGTCCCGGTCGGCGGTCTCGGTCGCGAGGGAGTGCGGTTCACCCGCACGGTGAGCAGTGCGGACGACATCGCCGGCGTCACCGGGACCGTGCCGGTGGCGCACCCGATTCGGATCTTCGTCGGACTGGATGCTGCCGCCACCCCCGAGGCGAGGGTTGCGATGGCCATCGCCGAGATGCACCGGACGGGTGCCGCCGACCGTCGCCACCTGCTGCTGATCTCCCCGGCCGGCACCGGCTACGCCAACCCCACCCCCGTCCAGGCGCTGGAGTTGCTCAGCGGGGGCGACTGCGCGAGTATCGCGGTCGCCTTCGGAGTGCTGCCGTCCTTCCTCTCCACCTCCCGGGTGCCACTGGCCGCCCGGACCCAGCGACTGCTGCTGGCTGCGGTTGCGGCGGCAGTGACCGACAGGGGCAGCCGTCCGCGGCTGCTGTTGTACGGGGAGAGCCTCGGTGCGACCGCGCAGGTGCGCGCCCTGCCCGCAGGGCTGGCCGACCTCGACCGGTACGGCGTGACCAGTGCCGTGTGGGTGGGCACTCCCGGGGGTGCGGAGCGAGCCCTGCGGCGGGGGCAGGTCGCCAGCCTCGGTGAGGGCCGGACGCGGTCCCATCATCGTCCCGCGGAGCCGCTCGCGGGCGTGGTCGCCTTCGACGATCCGCGACGATCAGACTCGTCGTTGGTGGCGCAGCCACGCATCTGGCTGCTCGAGCACGATGACGACCCGGTCGTCCTGCTCCGACCCGACCTGCTGTGGCGTCGGCCGTCCTGGCTGCCCCGAGCCGGGGGTCGCGGTGGCGAACTGTCACCCGGCAGGCGCTGGTGGCCAGTCCTGACCTGGTTGTGGGTGCTGCGGGCAACCATCGCTGCCGGTCGCGTGGTCCCCGGTGAGTTCACCCGCCGCGGGCACGACTACCGGGCGGACCTTGCCCGGACCGTCGCCACCGCCTACCGGCTGCCGGCCACAGCAGAAACGATGGCGCGATGTGAGCGGCGCCTGCGCGACGGTGAGCGGGATCGCGCCGCTCGGATCGCCCACCCCCAACCGCCCGGCCGGCAGGCACCGGCGCAGGTCACCGCGGTGGGCACAGCGCCTGCGGGGCCGCCGGATCGCCCGACCAGCGGGCGGCGTGGACGGTGATCTCCGATGCCGGGGCCACCCAGCCGCCGTCCTGCCAGCGCGCCAGTGGCGCCAGCCGTCCGGCTATCTCCACGGTCATGCCGGTGCCGGGCGCGAGCCGGTCGACGCTGGTGAAGCCGCACAGACGCCACTGGGGCATCGTGGGCGTGGTCAGGTACAGGCCGATCACCGACCGTGTTGCCAGCGGGCCCGTGCACTGCACCGTCATCCGCGCCGACAGCGTCAGCGCGCTGGTGCGCGTGACGGTGAGGTCGCTGACGGTGACATCGCCGTAGCCGCAGCCGAAGCCGAACGGATACGCCGCCGGGGTGCCCTGCTCGTCGAGCAGTTGCTGGCCGCATCGGCTGGGATAGGTCACGGTGTCGGCGGTCCAGTCCAGGACCGGCAGGTCGCTGCGCTGCCGGGGGATCGCGAACGGCAGGCGTCCGGTGGGTTCACATTCCCCGGCGAGGACATCGGCGAGGGCATGGCCCCCGGCCATGCCGGGGTACCAGGCGAGCAGGATCGCCGCGACCTCGGCATCCCAAGGGTCGAGCATGATCGTGCCGCCGCCGATCACGACGACGACTGTCCTCGGCTGCACCGCGGCGACGGCGGTGATGAGCGCACAATCGTCAGCGGACAGGTGCAGGTCTCGCCGATCCCCGCCGGCCACGGCGCGGGCAGCCGCCCAGCGCAGCAGGGTCCCGATCAGCCAGCCGCCGGCCCGGGTGCGTGCGAACCCCCCGAGGGCGGCGATTGCCTCCCGGTCGAGTGCGGCCAGGTGCTCCCCCTCATCGGCGGGGGTGAGGCCCACGACGACGATGGCGGCCTCACACTCGGCGGCCAGCGCGGCCGCGGCCCGCGGGTCGGCCGCCCCCCGCGATCGG
>JAGWXT010000030.1 GCA_018969715.1 Actinomycetales bacterium | reverse complement strand
CTCGCGCAAGACTCGAAACGGCGGTACCCAGATGCTGCCCATGTTCGGCACCGACGGGGAGCTCGCTTTCGATGAGGCGGTGCGGGACTCGTCCCACTACCGCCAGTTCGTGATCCACAACTCAGACATCGTGGTCCTCTGACGACGGACGTCACGCCCACGATGAGCGCCGGGTGCGGGACTGTCGCTGAGTCGAGTGAGCTCGACTCACCGCCGGCCGCGGCTCACCAGCGGTTGCTGACTGAGCAACGACGCAACGGATACTGAGGGTGACTTTCACTGGCCTTGAACCGGCGACCTCCGCCGAGACCGGGCAGAGCGGGGTCGGCGGGCCAAGTTGGCGGCGGAACGCGTCGAGCGGCATAGGTATGACCCTGGCTGTCGACCAGGGCCATACCCGCGGGGGTCACGACTCCGGGAGCGGGAGCACCTGGCCGGTGACGGCCCCACCGTCGACGATGAACTCCGATCCGGTGGAGTAGGTGGCCTCCAGCATCATGAAGCGCACCATCCGGGCGACCTCGTCGACCTCTCCGAATCGGCCGATCGGCTGTGCGGCGGCGGTCTCGTCGCCGAGGCCGGCCGTCATGGGGGTGCGGATCGGCCCCGGGTGCAGTGACATCACGCGGATGTTGTCGGCGGCGAGGTCGAGGGCGGCGGCCTTGGTCATGCCGCGCACTGCCCACTTGCTGGCGACGTAGGCGGTGATCCCGGCATAGCCTTGGAGGCCGGCCGTGGAGGAGACGTTCACGATTACCCCGCCACCGGCTGCCTTGATCAGCGGGGCGGTGGTGTGCATGCCGAGGAACACCCCGTAGAGGTTGATGTCGATGGTGCGGCGGAAGTCCGCCAACTCGGTGCCGGTTGTGCTGCCCCACAGCACGACGCCGGCGTTGTTGAACAGCGCGTTGACCCCGCCGAGGAAGGTCTGCGCCTCGTCGAGAACCCGCTGCCAGGCTGCCGGGTCGGTCACGTCGAGGTCGGCGTACCGCACGCCGGAGCCGAGGGAGTCGGCCAGCGCCGTGCCCTCCGCCGGCAGGACGTCGGTGATGAGGACCCTCGCCCCGAGTCCGGCGAGTTCGCGGGCGACCGCGCCGCCGATGCCGCGGGCACCGCCGGTGATGACGAGTCGCAGGTCAGAGGGATTGATGGGCGTCGAGGTGATCACGGTGCCTCCCCTGGTGTGGGTGGCCGGTGGAGTGACCGGCGCACCACCACGCTACGTCGGTGGCCGCGCCGATGTCGACCCTGCGCGCCCCCCTGCCCGTCCGGACCGTCGCCGGGGTAGCATGTGTGCGCCAGTGGGGTATGGGGTAATTGGCAGCCCAGCTGATTCTGGTTCAGTTAGTCTAGGTTCGAGTCCTGGTACCCCAGCCCTTCACACCACAGCACGGCCCCGTTGTGTAGCGGCCTAGCACGCCGCCCTCTCAAGGCGGTAGCGCGGGTTCGAATCCCGTCGGGGCTACAGCACCGTGGTCGCCCCGCGATGGCGACGCGATCCCCGCGGACATTGCCGCGGGTAGGCTGGCGGGTTGCCGGTGGGGGAGTACCGGCGCCCCTGAGATGGCGGAGGAGGACCGGTGGGCCTGACGCTGGCGGAGAAGGTGTGGCGAAGCCACGTTGTGCGATCCGCGGACGGTGAGCCAGACCTTCTCTATATAGACCTGCACCTCGTCCACGAGGTCACCAGCCCGCAGGCGTTCGACGGGCTGCGGGCGGCCGGACGCGCTGTGCGTCGTCCCGATCTGACCCTGCTCACCGAGGACCACAACGTCCCCACCATCGACATCGACAAGCCGATCGCCGACCCGGTGTCGGCCGCGCAGATCGCCGCGATGCGCGCCAATGCGGCCGAGTTCGGGCTGCGGCTGCACGCCCTGGGCGATGTCGAACAGGGGATCGTCCACGTCGTCGGCCCGCAGCTGGGGCTCACCCAGCCGGGGATGACCATCGTGTGCGGGGACTCCCACACGGCCACCCACGGCGCCTTCGGGGCCCTGGCATTCGGCATCGGCACCAGCGAGGTCGAGCATGTGCTCGCCACCCAGACGCTGCCGCTCAACCCCTTCCGGACGATGGCCGTCACCGTCGAGGGCCAGCTGCCCGCCGGTGTCACCGCGAAGGACCTCATCCTCGCGGTGATCGCGCAGATCGGGACCGGGGGCGGCCAGGGGCATGTCATCGAGTACCGGGGTGAGGCGATCCGCGCCCTGTCGATGGAGGGCCGCATGACGGTGTGCAACATGTCCATCGAGGCCGGTGCGCGCGCCGGGATGATCGCACCGGATGCCACCACCGAGGAGTACCTCAGGTCGCGCCCGCACGCCCCGCAGGGGGATGCGTGGCCGGCCGCGGTCGACTATTGGCGCAGCCTCGCCACCGACGCTGATGCGGTGTTCGACCGGGAGGTCGTCATCGATGCGGCCACCCTCACCCCCTTCGTCACCTGGGGGACCAACCCCGGTCAGGGTGTGCCGCTGGCCGGTGCGGTGCCGGACCCGTCGGAGTTCACCGATCCGGTGGCACGCGCCGCTGCCGAGCGGGCGCTGGTGTACATGGACCTCATCCCCGGCACCCCCATGCGGGAGGTCGCCGTCGACACCGTCTTCCTCGGCTCGTGCACCAATGGCCGCATCGAGGACCTGCGTGCCGCGGCCGATGTCATGCGCGGACGGCGTATCGACCCGCGCGTGCGCATGCTCGTCGTGCCCGGCTCGGCGCGGGTGCGACTGGCCGCGATCGACGAGGGGCTGGATCGGGTGTTCCGCGATGCCGGTGCCGAGTGGCGGGAGGCGGGCTGCTCGATGTGCCTGGGCATGAACCCCGACACCCTCGCCCCCGGGGAGCGCTCCGCCTCGACCTCCAACCGCAACTTCGAGGGACGGCAGGGTCCCGGTGGACGCACGCACCTCGTCTCCCCGGCGGTTGCCGCCGCCACCGCGATCCGTGGTCGGCTCGCCGCGCCAGCCGACCTCTGACCGCCGGTTGCGCACGCCGGACACCACACCCGAGGAGGGACCCGATGGAGACGTTCACCACCCACACCGGCACCGGCCTGCCGCTGCGCCGCAGCAACGTCGATACCGACCAGATCATCCCCGCGGAGTACCTCAAGCGGATCACCCGCCACGGCTATGAGGATGCGCTGTTCCGTGCATGGCGCGCCGATCCGTCCTTCGTGCTGAACAACCCCGTCTACGACGGGGCGACGATCCTGATCGCGGGGCCGGAGTTCGGCACCGGCTCCTCGCGTGAGCACGCCGTGTGGGCGCTGATGGACCACGGCTTCCGCGTGGTGCTCGCCTCCCGCTTCGCCGACATCTTCCGCGGCAACGCCGGCAAGGGTGGGCTGCTCACCGTCGAACTCGACCAGGTGGTGATCGAGCGGCTGTGGGCGCTGGTCGAGGCGGAGCCGACCACGCCGATCAGCGTCGACCTGCCCGCGCAGACCGTGATCGCCGGCGATGATGGGGCCGTCCTCGCGCGGTTCGACATCGACCCGTACGTGAAGTGGCGGCTCACCGAGGGCCTCGACGACATCGGTCTCACCCTGCGCCACCTCGACGCGATCGACGCCTTCGAGTCGCGCCGGCCGTCGTTCCTGCCCACGACCCTCGGCTAGGTCGCCGGCGGCCGCCCGGCGGCCTTCCCACGTCAGCGCGCCTGTCAGTCGCCATGCTCCTCGGCAAGCTGGCTGCCGACACACACACACACCGGTAGCAGCATCAGCGCCGTCATGACGGAGTTCTGAAAGGCCGGTTCCATTGCGCACGCCCCCAAGCCGGCCAGCGGCGGGCATGCCGTAGGCCCTGCACACCTGCGACTACGGTGAGCGCGAAACCAGCCAGGCCGGCGGGCACGAGGAGGCCAGCGATGACCACGCATCTGACCCCCGCACTCGGTGCCGCCGTGGGTGCGGTGGCCGCACTGCTGTGGGGCCTGCTCAGCGCCCCCGCGCACGCCGCCACCTGTGCCGAGGGCGGACCCTGCCGTGTCGGCGACACCGGCCCCGGCGGCGGGACGGTGTTCTATGTCGCCGACACCCCGCGACCGTGGGGGCGCGCCCTCGAGGTGGCCCCCGCCGGCTGGGCGGGCACCGTCCGCGACCCCAAGGCGTGGTGGTGCCTGGCGGAGGAGCCCGAGGGTGCCGACCCGGACCGTCCCGGCAGCCTCACCGCGCGCGTTGCACGGTTCACCGCCCCAGCCGGGATCGGGCGTGGCCGTACCAATACGCGCGCGACAGTTGCGTTGTGCGGTGAGGGCAGTGCCGCCGGGCTCGCTGCGGCCTACACCGGCGGCGGGCTGTCCGACTGGCACCTGCCCGCGGGCGCGGAGCTGGCCGCGTTGTACCGGGCACGGGCCTCGGTGCCCGGCGGGCTGACCGGCCTGTACTGGAGCTCCTCCAAGCGCGCCCAGCGACCGGGCACGCGGGAGGCGTTCTACGGCACCGCCACGTGGCAGGACTTCGACTGGGGCGATCAGGGGACGACGGCGCTGGAGGGCATGGAGGTCACCGGTGTGCGGGTGCGTCCGATCCGTCGGATCCCCGCTGCGTGAGGGCGGTGAGCGCGGCCGTCGTGAACGGCCCCACCCCCAGGCCGAGGGCATGGTGGAGGTCGTGCTCGACGTCCACATCGCAGGCCAGCCCCGCATCATCGGCGGGCACCGGCAGCGCACCCCGGCGCTGATGCGCGGCCGCTGACCCCAGCCCGAAGCACGGGTCGAGGTCGGCCGCCGTTCGTGCGGTGAGCAGGACGGTGCCGGTGCCGTACCGGTCGGGCACGACGGCCACCGGTGCGGCCGCACACCGCTGCAGGGTCGCCGCCAGCCCGGCCGCGGTGAGGGCGGGCAGGTCGCCCACGAGTACCGCCACCGGCCCGGAAACCCCGGCCACACCCGCGCGGATCTCCCCATTGAGGTCCTCACCGCCGGGCAGGACGACCACCCGTGCGACCGTCGCGACCCGACCCACCGCGGTGAGCACGTCGGCGAGGAATGCGGCGGCCAGCACGCGCCGGCGTCCGGGCGGGGTGTCGCCGAGCCGGGACTTCGCGCGGTCGGGGTCCTTGACGGGGATCACCACCGTCCACCCCGGTACCTGTGCGTCAGCGCTCACGGGTGTGAGTCTGGCAAGTCGGCCCGATAGCCTACGAACGTGCCGAGCGCGGGCAGTGCGGGTGCGCGGACGACCCGGGTGGCGCCGTGACCGCCGCGCCGGAACGCGTGAAGGTGGGTTGGGCCTACCGCGTCGCGGCGTTCCTGCTGTACCGGCCGATCCTCGCCTCCACCGTGCGCGACTACCGCGGTGCCGGGCACCTGCCCGCCACCGGGGGGGTCGTCATCGCGGCCAACCACCTGTCGTGGTTCGACCCGCTCGCGGTTGCCCTGCTGTGCTGGGAGGCCGGACGACCGGCGCGCTTCCTCGCCAAGGACGGGGTGTTCAAGGTGCCCGGGCTCGGGCCGTTCCTGCGCAGCGCCGGCCAGATCCCGGTGGTGCGCGGCAGCGCTGATGCGGTGAAGTCCTTCCACTCCGCGGTCGAGGCCGCCCGCGCCGGTGAGGTCGTCGTGGTCTTCCCGGAGGCGACGATCACCCGCGACCCCGAGCTGTGGCCGATGCAGGCCAAGACCGGCGCGGTGCGGATCGCGGCGACCGCCGGGGTGCCGCTGCTGCCGGTTGCGCTGTGGGGCAGCCAGTGGATCCTCCCGTACGGCACCTACCTGCCGCGACTGCCCGCCCGTCGCACCCTTTCCCTGCGCATGGGGCCGCCGGTGGACCTCAGCGGGATCAACCCGACGGTGCCGACGATGGACGAACTGCTCGCCACGACCACCCGGGTGATGGACACCATCACCACCATGCTCGCCGACATCCGCGGTGAGCCGCGGCCAGCGGGACGCTTCAACCCGCGCACCGGCACCCGAGAGGTGACCTCCGCTGACTGAGGCCGGCCGCGGCCGCCCACCGCGGGGGCGCGGCCCGCTCCCGTGTCGGTGCGGCCGCCCACCGCGCACCCCCCCGGGGCGATGATGAACATCGCGGTGATGGGCGCGGGCTCCTGGGCGACGGCCTTCGCCGCACTGCTGGCGGGGGCGGGGATCCCGGTGCGGCTGTGGGCGCGCCGGCCGGAGATCGCCGAGGCGATCACGCAGGCGCATGAGAACCCCGAGTACCACCCCGGGATCCGCCTGCCGTCGGCGCTGACCGCCGACGCCGACCCGCACGCCGTCCTCGCCGACGCAGACCTCGTCGTGCTGTGCGTGCCCGCGCAGTCATTGCGCGACAACCTCGCCGACTGGGGGGCGGCGATGCCGGCGGGGTCCACAGTGGTGAGCCTGATGAAGGGGATCGAGCTGGGCAGCGGGCTGCGCATGACCGAGGTCATCCGCGACGCCCTCGGCTGGCCGGCGGATCGGCTGACCGCCCTGTCCGGGCCGAACCTCGCCCGGGAGGTCCTCGCCGGGCAGCCGGCCGCGGGAACGATCGCCGGGCCCGATGAGCAGGTTGCGCGCGGGGTGGCCGAGCTCATCAGCGGGGCCCGCTACCGCGCCTACTGGACGAGCGACCTGATCGGCACCGAGCTCGCCGGGGCGATGAAGAACGTCATCGCCGTGGCCAATGGGTGCGCGGTCGGGCTGGGCTTCGGAGAGAACGCGCAGGCCGCGCTCATCACCCGCGGGCTGGCGGAGATGACCCGGCTGGGGGTTGCCCTGGGCGCCCAGCCGGTGACCTACCTCGGGCTGGCCGGGGTGGGGGACCTCATCGCCACCTGCTCATCGCCGCTGTCGCGCAACCGCTCCTTCGGTGTCGCCCTCGGTGAGGGGCTCAGCGTTGCGGAGGCCACCGTCCGCGTGCGCCAGACGTGTGAGGCGATCCGGTCGGCCCGTCCGATCGTCCGGCTCGCCGCCGACGCGGGGGTGGCGGTGCCGATCACCGAGCAGGTTGTGCGCGTCGTGCACGAGGACATGCCGCCGCGCGAGATGCTGGCCGCGTTCATGTCGCGCAGTGTGAAGGCGGAGGGCCAATGAGGATCTGGGTCGGACGGTCAGCGGTACTGGCGGGTCTGGTGGGCGCGGTTGCCGTACTCGGTGGGTGCACCGCACCGGGGCAGTCAGCGGCCGAGCGCGCCTGCACCCTCGGCTTCGAGGCCAATGATGCGATCACCCGGATCTCCTTCGGCGAGGGCGGCTCCCTCGCCGGCGCCCTCGGCAAGGCCCGCGGGTCGGCATCCGCGGCGAAGGATGCGGCCGCGGCCGACCCGAAGTACCAGACCCTTGCGAACGCCACCGCCGCCCTGCGCGATGCGATCTCCGACGCCGAGAACTCGCAGGACTACATCAGCGTCGAGCTTGCCCTGGTCACCGCGACGATCCAGCTGGCAGGGGAGTGCCGCGAGTTCCAGTGAGGCGTCCGGCCGCGCGGTGGCTGGCCCACCGCACGACCGGCTCGGTGGCCGTGAGGACCAGCCGACCCACCGCACCGGCGTGGGCCCGCTTCACCCGCGTGGCCTCCTGCAGCGCGTCATGCCGCTCCGACACCGACTTCGTCCCCTCCTGCCACCGGAACCGGGCCACCGGGGTCGGCTCATAGGCAAGGCCCCCCCGTCGACGCAGGCGCAGCAGCAGGTCGAGGTCGATGGCGAAGTGCAGGTCGTCGGCGAGCCCACCGATGCGCTGCCACTGGGCCGCTCGGATCAGCAGCCCCGGCTGCGGGACGAGGTCGGGGCCCCAGCCGAGGATCGACGGCGCCCAGCGGCCGTACGCCGACAGCCACAGCGGGCGGTCATCGGCACCGACGTACCAGCACTGGCCGAAGGCGGCCACCGCGCGGGCATCGGCGTCGAGGCGTGCCGCCACCCGGCTGAGCGCACCGGGCAGCAGTTCATCGTCATCGTTGAGCCACCCGACATAGGCCGGCTCGGGTGTGGTGTGCTGGCGCAGCCAGGCGATGCCGGCGTTGATCGCCCCGGCGAAGGAGCCGGGGTCATCGAGGATCGCCGCGCCGGCGGCCGTGGCAACGGCCCGCGCCTCGGGCTGGGGGGGCACCACGACGACGACGGTGAGCGGGCAGTCCGCGGGCAGGGTGGTGCGCTGCGCGGTGAGGGAGGCCAGCGCCCGGCCGAGGGCGGGGACGCGCCGGCCGAGGGTGGGCACGACGATGCCGATCCCCGCGGCGGGGGTGGCCGCGCCGGGGGTGGCCGCGCCGGGGGTGGCCGCGCCGCCCGCGCCCGTCACCGGGGGACCGCCACGGTCAGCGCCTGGTCGAGGTCGGACCACAGGTCCGCCGGGTGCTCGATTCCCACCGACAGCCGGATCAGCGCCTCCGGGACCGCGGCCGGCTCATCGGGCCACCGCCGCCGCCGTTCG
>JAGWXT010000017.1 GCA_018969715.1 Actinomycetales bacterium | reverse complement strand
CATCGTTGTCAGACGTCGAAGAGACCTCGTCGTGCAGGTCGTTGACCTCAACGCAATACGTGGAGCGGCGCACCCTCGTCGAGCAACTCGCCGAGAGATGCATTGCCATCGAGGTCCACTCCGGGCTGCAATCCGCCTCCCGAGAAGGTGGGCAGTTCCGGGATGCCGGCGGCCGTGGCGTCCAGAGCCTCTCGCTGCCGAGCAAGGAGCAGGGGGATCGCGTCCTCGAGGGCTGCTCTCTCCGCTTCAGATCGTCAGCCCCATCTATCTCGATGCAGGACCGGCTTTCTGGTCAACTACCGCGTCCCTCGGGGCCTTCGATGCGGTGCTCGCCGCGGTAGCCCTCAGTCTTGATGCAGAACTCGTCAGCGCCGACATGGCATTCGCCGCGGTTCCCGGGCTGCGGTGGCGTTCACTAGGCGACGATGCCGGATGAGACATCTGCGCCGGGGGCGAGTAGCCTTACGCCGCTTTGCCCGAGTCGACGACACGGGCCACGCAGGTGGCTCAACTGGAGGAGTCATGAAGAACAGCCTGCTGGGTGGGATACTGCTGGCCGCGCTCGTCCTGGGCGGCGCAAGTGCACCGGCCCACGCCGACGGCGTGCTGTCCGCGACGCCCGCGACGATTGCCGGGGCCAGCCTCGACGGCCTGGCGGCGACCCCGTCCTCCCCGCCAGGGGTCTCGCCGGAGGTCTTCTACGACGACGCCACGGGCACGTACTACCTCTGGACGACCGATAACCCGGCGACGATGTACACGAGCAAGGACGGGACCGCGTGGTCGCCGGTGGCCGGTGCGACGCTGCCGAATGGCTTCGATTGGTCAATCGTCAAGATGGGGCCGAACAACTACCGCATGTACTTCGCTGCGATCAACCCGAATGCATCCTCGGAGGTCGAGTGCAGCAAGCAGCGCAAGGAGTTGCGGTACGCGACTTCGACCAACCTGACCAACTGGACCACGCAGCCGGGCGTGCTGGTGTCCAGCGTGGGATGCGGAGTGCCGCACGTCCTGCAAAAGCCCGACGGCTCCTACCTGCTCTACTACAACAGCATGGAGCCCCAGCACGGCATGTACATCGCGACCTCACCGGACGGTCTGGCGTGGACCAAGCGACCCGGCATCATTGCGAACGATCCCAACCTCGTCGACCCGGCCCCGCTGCGGATGCCCGACGGCACCTACCTGATGATCGCCTCGACCACCGGTGCACCGCGGCCGGGAAGTAGCGCGCAGACATCGCAGGAGCTGCGCATCCTGGCATCGACCGACGGGTTGTCGTGGACCCTGCGGACCGAGCCGCTGTTGGCTCCGTCAGGTGTGAGCGTGCTCGATCCGGCCGTGAAGCTGATCGGCCAGCAGCTTCGGGTCTGGTACGGCTACGCCCCCGGTGGCAATCATGCGAACTCCCGCATCACCTCCGGGCTGCTCACGCTCAAGCCGGCTGCCGCCAGCGCTGCGACAACCCCACCCGCGACAACCCCAACCGCTGAGGTCAAGACCTGCAAGAAGGCCGGGGCGCAGCGTGTGTACCAGGGCGACGCCTACGTGTGCCGGAAGGTCAAGGGGCAGCTGATCTGGGTGAAGCGCAGCTAGCAGGGGGGCGAACCTGCGCCGAGGCGGCGGGATACGCCCGATCCGCTCCGTCCCTAGCGAGCTGTCACTGACAGGTAGCGCTCGCCAATGAGCGCGGACAGCGCATTGACGGTCAGGCGGTCCGAGGGTGACACCGCCGTCGGCACCTCACCCTGCACGGCTGTTCCAAACCTGACCTCGTAGATCACATTGCCCACGCGGCGCCACTCCGAGATCGCGCTTCCCGTGCGATCCGGTGACGCGGCACCGGTGCGCGTGCCCAGTGCGGTGGAGGTGCGGATCAGCGAACGTGACCCGAAGGCGGCGCTGCCGGGGCGTACCGTCTGCTGGATGGCCTGTGTTCCGTTGAACGTGTCGTTGACCGGGTCCGGGTACGGCAGCGTCCATGTTCCGGTGCACTTCTCAGCGGAGACGAGCAGCTGCGCCCAGGCGTCCTCGGCCGCGACCGCACTGGGGAACTGGAAGATCCGGAAGATCACCTGCGACCACCCGACGGGGCGGTAGCGGCCGTAATCGATGATGCGAGAGGCGTAGCGCTCGGCCCTCGCCCCCCCACGGATATCCGTTTCGTCATCCGGGTCCTGCAGTGAACCTTCGCCGACCGAGCAGATCGCGATTCCCTGAGTGGGCGTCGCGACCCTCGCCTCACCCTGCTGCGTGGGCGCCGTCCCCCCAAGCCAGCGGGGTGCCTCCGCCGCGGTCGGCAGCACGCCGACGAGCCCGGCATCATCGAGTTGGCGGTACTGCGCGGGCGCGGCCTGTGCGGCCGTGCTGGCCCAGGGCAGGAGCAGGGCTGCCGCGAGGATGCCCACGGCAGGCCGAGTGATCGCCTTTGGCATGGCCGGACGCTACCGCACAGCCACCGCCACAGCACCCAATCCAGCTCCCAATCCAGCTCCCGCCGAGTGAGCCGACGCAGTGCCGCCGGGCTACGGCGAGGGCTGGGCGGCGGCCCAGTCGGCGGCCCAGTCGGCGAACCAGGTGAGCGCCTCGGGGTTGGCCAACCCCTCGGTGCTGCGGACGGGGCGGCCGTTGATGACGTCGGCGACGGCGAGCTCGGCGAGCTTGCCCGACCGGGTGCGGGGCAGATCGGGTGCGGCGACGATAACCGCCGGCACGTGGCGTGGACTGGCGCGGGAGCCGATGACGGCGCGCACCTGTCCGATGAAGTCCGCCGCGAGGGTGCCCGTGGCCGGGTCCACGATGATCCCGTCGCCGGTGGGGGGTTCCAGGCGCAGGAACAGCACGATCCGCTCCCCCGTCGGGGATCGCCATGCAACGGGGATGGCCTCGGCGACAGGTGGCACCGCGGTGAGGGGACGGGTGATCTCCGCCGGCCCGATGCGCACGCCGTTCACGTTCAAGGTGGCGTCCGAGCGGCCCTCGATCACGTAGCCGCCCGACCGGGTGCGGGTGACGAAGTCGCCATGCGTCCACACCCCGGGCATCGCCGCGAAGTAGGCCGCGTGCATCCGGGTGCCGTCGACATCCCCCCAGAAGCCGATCGGGCAGGAGGGGAACGGTGCCCGACAGATGAGCTCCCCGGTACCCCCCGCCGGGACGGTGCGACCCTCAGCGTCGACGATGTCCACCGCCAGGCCCAGTGCCGGCACGCTCAACTCCCCACGGTGGACGGGCTCGGTCACCGCCCCCAGCAGGAAGCACCCGCAGATGTCGGTGCCGCCCGACAGCGACACCAACTGCGCCCGCGCTGACAGGTGCGCCCAGACGTAGTCGAAGCAGTCCGCGGCCAGCGGAGAGCCGGTGGCCGCGATGGTGCGGACGGTGCTCAGGTCGCAGTCGGCCCCCGGCCGGGCGTCCTTCACGCGCAGCGCGTCGATGAGGGCCGCGGACAGGCCGAGGAACGTCACCCGCTCCGCCGCGGCCAGCCGGGGCAGCGCAAGCGGGTCCGGGAACATCGGGTGGCCGTCGTAGAGCACGATCGTCGCGCGGCGAGCAAGGGCCATGACCAGCCAGTTCCACATCATCCAGCCGGTGGTTGTGTAGTAGAACACCCGGTCGCCCGGGCGGATCCCCAGGTGATGTGCCTGCTCACTGGCGTCCTTGAGGAGGATCCCGGCTGCGGCGTGGACGATGCACTTGGGTGCGCCGGTGGTGCCGCTGGTGAACAGGATGAACCCGGGGTGGTCGAACGGCAGGGGCAGCGGGTTGAAGGGGGCGGTCCGGTGCGGGGCGAGCCACGCGTCCCATCCCGTCACCGGCACACCGGCCGACTCGCCGGTGCCAGCGGCATCGGCGGACGGCTCCCCGGCATCGGGGACGGTCACCACACGGGTGACCGTCGGCAGCCCTCCGAGGGTCTCGCCGAGCAGGGGCCGCAGATCCCGGATCCGATCCCCGTAGGCGCTTCGGCCCGAGATGAGCAGCACGGTGGGTCCCACCTGCCCGAAGCGGTCGATCACCCCCTGGGGGGCGAAGTCCGCCGACGCCGTCGACACCACGGCCCCGATACTCAGCGCCCCGAGGGTGAAGGCGACCGTTGCCCACCCGTTGCCGGTCCACGCCGCCACGCGGTCGCCCGGGCCAACCCCTTCGGCGCACAGCGCCGCGGCCACCGCCGCAACCGTCGCCCGCAGCTGGCCGCGGCTGAGGGTGGTCCGGCCACCGGCTTGGTCCACGGCGATGACCGCGGGGGCATCCGCCCCGCCGGGTCCGTCGGTGGCCAGCAGCGTGGCCACGACATTGAGCCGGGCGTCGGGGAAGAACGATGAGGGCCGGAATCCGGCGTCGGCGATGACCGGCTCGCCCATCGTCCCGATGATCCCGGCGTCACGCCAGACCCGCCGCCAGTAGCCGGCGGGGTCGGTGATCGACCACGTGTGCAGTGCGGTGAAGTCGTGCGCGCCGACCTCGACCATCAGGTCGGCGAGCAGGCCGCGGCTGTGGTCCGGGTCGGGTATCCAGTCGGGGGTCGGGGGGGCGTCCGATGTCACGGATCGCGACACTAGTGCGGTGAGCGACGTCGACACCCCACCCCCTGCCGCCCGGGCGCGTTGGGTGGCGCTGGTGGAGGCCATCGAGCAGGCACGGCAGCAGTACTACCTCGACGATGCGCCGACGCTGTCGGATGCGCAGTACGACACCTACTACGCCGAGCTGCTCGCCCTTGAGGGGGCGTATCCCCTGCTCGTCACCAGCGACTCGCCGACGCAGACCGTGGGGGGCGCCCGCTCGGAGATGTTCGAGCCGGTGGCGCATCTCGAGCGCATGCTCAGCCTCGATGACGTCTTCGACGAGGCGGAGTTCGACGCATGGGTGGCGCGGGTGGTCAAGGAGCTGGGGGAGTTCCCGACGATGATCGCCGAGCCGAAGGTGGACGGCCTCGCCGTCGACCTTGTGTATGCGGAGGGGACGCTGCGGACGTGCGCAACCCGCGGGGATGGCCGCGTCGGTGAGGACGTGACGTTCAACACGTCCTATATCGACTCGATCCCGCGCACCCTGGCCCAACCCATCCCCCTGCTGGAGGTGCGTGGGGAGATCTACTTCAACCTCCGGCAGTTCAACGACCTCAATGACGAGGTCATGGCGGCGGGACGGTCCCCTTTCGCCAATCCCCGCAATGCCGCCGCCGGCACCCTCCGCCAGCGCATCGACCGCCGGCAGGTGGAGTTGCGCGAGGTGAGAGCGGCCGCCGGTGCCGCACCGAGTGCCCGCCAGCAGGCCCGCATCGAGCGCCTGCTGGCCGAGCAGGCCCGCGCCACCGGGGCGCTGGCCCGGCTGCACTTCGTCAGCCACGGCCTGGGCGCCCATGAGGGGTTGACCGTGGCGACCCTCAGTGAAGCGTTCGACCTGCTCGATGGGCTCGGGCTGCCGGTTTCCAGTGAGGCGGCGGTGGTCACCTCACCGGAGCAGGTGCGCGCCTACATCGACGACCTCGGCCAGCGTCGACGCAGCCTGCCCCATGAGATCGACGGGGTGGTGGTGAAGGTCGACCAGATCGCCCTACAGCGACGGTTCGGGGCGACCAGCCGCACCCCCCGCTGGGCGGTCGCCTACAAGTACCCGCCGGAGGTCGTGCGCACCCGCCTGCGATCAATTGAGGTCAATGTCGGCCGCACCGGTCGGGTCACGCCGTTCGCGATCATGGAGCCGGTCCGGGTGGCGGGGTCCACGGTGACGATGGCCACCCTCCACAACCCCGGTGAGGTTGCGCGCAAGGGCGTGCTGATCGGCGACACGGTCCTGTTGCGCAAGGCCGGCGACGTCATCCCCGAGGTGATCGGCCCGGTCGTGGAGGCGCGCGATGGCAGTGAGCGGCCATTCCAGATGCCCACCCTCTGCCCGGTCTGCCGCACACCGCTGGGCCCGGAGCGCGAGGGTGATGCCGACATCCGCTGCCCCAATGCCCGCGGGTGTCCGGCACAGGTGCGGGAACGACTCCACCATGTCGGCACCCGGGCCGCGATGGACATCGAGGGGCTGGGGGAGAAGGCCGCGCAGGCACTGCTCGACTGCGCGCTGGTGACCAATGAGGGCGATCTGTTCGGTGTCACCGAGGACGACCTGCTGCGGTGCCCCTTCTTCACCCGCGCCGGTCGCGCCGGCACCGCACCGCAGTTGACGGCGAATGCCGTGGCCCTGCTCGCACAGTTGACGCAGGCGCGCACCCGTCCCCTGTCGCGGGTGCTGGTGGCGCTGTCGATCCGTCATGTCGGACCGACCGCCGCCACCGCGTTGGCCCGCGCATTCGGGTCACTGACGGCGGTCCGTGCCGCCACGCATGCCGAGCTCGCCGCTGTGGATGGTGTCGGGGAGGTCATCGCCGAGGCGATCGTGGAGTGGTTCGCCGAGCCGTGGCGCGCGGCCATCGCCCAGCGATGGCTGGACTGCGGGGTGACTGCGCAGGAGGAGCAGGCCGACGCCGGGTTGTCCCAGCACCTGGCGGGGCTCACCTTCGTCCTCACCGGCACCCTGCCGGGGTTCACGCGGGAGTCGGCTGCCGAGGCCGTGACCGCGCGGGGTGGCAAGGTCACCGGGTCGGTGTCCAAGCGCACGAACTGGGTGGTGGCCGGAGACAACCCGGGGTCGAAGTACGACCGCGCGGTCGCCCTGGGTGTGCCCGTCCTCGATGCTGCAGGCTTCCGCGCCCTGCTGGCGCCCGATCCCACACCGCCGCCGGCAGCGCTGCCCGGCTGAGGCCGCCGACGCCCGGCTGAGACGGGCAGCGGAGCCCCCCGAACGCTCCTAGACTCGCGGCGTGGTCGACGACTCCGGGATTCAGGGTGAGGCGACCATCAGCGAGCAGGAGGTGCGCCATCTCGCCCACCTCGCCCGGCTGGCGCTGACCGACGATGAGGTCGCCCACTTCACCGGCCAACTCGGTGCGATCCTCCACGCGGTGAGCGAGGTAGCCCGCGTCGACCGCACCGGCGTCACCCCGATGTCCCACGCGGTTGCGCTGGCCAATGTCACCCGCCCGGATCTCGTGACCGCCAGCCTGCCGGTGGCGGAGGTCCTCGCGGCGGCGCCCGCCGCCGAGGATGACCGATTCCGCGTGCCGCGCATCCTCGGCGAGGCGCCGTGAGCCCGCGCATCCTCGGCGAGGCGCCGTGAGCCCGCAGGCGATCACCCGGGCCGAGGCCCTCACCCTCGCCGCACAGATTGCCGCCGGCGAGCTCAGTGCACGTGAGGTCACCGAGGCGCACCTCGCGCGGATCGCCGAGGTCGACCCCCTGGTCGGGGCCTTCCTGCACGTCGACGCCGATGGGGCGCGCGCACAGGCCGATGCCGTGGACGCCCAGCGCGCCGCCGGGGAGCCCCTCGGACCCCTCGCGGGGGTGCCGCTGGCCCTCAAGGATGTCCTCGTCCAGCGGGGTATCCCCACCACCTGCGGATCGCGGATCCTCGAAGGGTGGCGGCCACCGTACGACGCGACGGTGGTGACCCGACTGCGGGCGGCCGGTGTGGTGATCCTCGGCAAGGCCAACTGCGATGAGTTCGCGATGGGGTCCTCGACGGAGAACTCCGCCTACCACCCCACGCGCAACCCGTGGGCACTCGACCGGGTCCCCGGTGGGTCATCCGGCGGCTCCGCTGCTGCGGTGGCCGCCCACCTCGCCCCGCTGGCCATCGGCACCGACACCGGTGGCAGCATCCGGCAGCCGGCGGCCCTCACCGGCATCGTCGGGGCCAAGCCGACCTACGGCGGAGTGTCCCGCTACGGCCTGGTCGCCTTCGCCTCCTCCCTCGACCAGGCCGGTCCGATGGCCCGCACCGTTGCGGACACCGCGGCCCTGCACGAGGTGATCGCCGGTCACGACCCGCGGGATGCAACGTCCATCCCCCAGCAGTGGCCGGGACTGCGGGCGGCGGCCGAGGCGGGGGCGGCGGAGGGTCTCACCGGCATGCGCATCGGCGTGATCGCCGAGCACGACGGCCCCGGCTGGGATGCGCAGGTGCGTGCGGTCACCGCCGACGCCATCGACCGGCTGCAGCACCTGGGTGCGGAGGTGGTGACAGTGTCGGTGCCCCACGTCGTTCACGCTCTGGCCGCCTACTACCTGATCGCCCCCAGTGAGGCCTCCAGCAACCTCGCCCGCTTCGATGGGATGCGCTACGGCCTGCGCGTCGGAGGCGACGACGACAGCGTGGCAGCGGTGATGTCGGCCACCCGCGCCGCCGGTTTCGGCCCGGAGGTCAAGCGACGGATCATGCTGGGAACCTTCGCGCTGAGCACCGGGTACTACGAGGCGTACTACCGATCCGCCCAGCAGGTACGACGGCTGATCGCCGATGACTTCGCGGCGGCCTTCACCCACTGCGATGCGCTGGTCGGTCCCACCAGTCCACTGCCGGCCTTCCCGTTGGGAGAGCGCATCGACGACCCCCTTGCGATGTACCTGGCCGACCTTGCCACCCTGCCGGCGAGCCTGGCCGGCCTGCCGGCGATGTCGGTGCCGATCGGCCTGACACCGGCCGGTGCCGCACCCGCCCTGCCCGTGGGGCTGCAGATCATCGCCGCCGCCACCGCGGACGCCACGATGTACCGGGTTGCCGGGGCGCTCGCCGCCGACCAGCAGCAGCAGTGGGGCGGCCTGCTCCTCGACCGGGCCCCCAGCCTGTCGGGGGGCCGGCCGTGACCGAGCCGGTGGTGGACTACGCCGAGGTGCTCACCCGCTATGAGCCGGTCCTCGGGCTGGAGGTCCACGTCGAGCTGGCCACCGCCTCGAAGATGTTCTGCGGGTGCGCAACCGAGTTCGGAGCCGCCCCCAATACCCAGACCTGCCCGGTGTGCCTGGGCCTGCCCGGGGCGCTGCCGGTGAGCAACGACACCGCACTGGCCTCGATCGTGCGCATCGGGCTCGCACTGAACTGCACCATCGCCGCCGACAGCCGGTTCGCGCGGAAGAACTACTTCTACCCCGATATGCCCAAGGACTTCCAGATCAGCCAGTACGACGAGCCGCTGTGCACCGACGGGTGGCTGGATGTGCCGGTGGTCGACCCCGAGTCGCAGACCGACGGTGTGATCCGCGTGGGCATCGAGCGGGTGCATATGGAGGAGGACACCGGCAAGCTCACCCATGCCGGCAGCACCGGGCGCATCCACGACGCCGGATACTCACTGGTGGACTACAACCGGTCGGGCATCCCGCTGGTGGAGATCGTCACCCGTCCGATCACCGCAACCGGCGCCCTCGCACCACAGGTTGCCCGCGCCTACGTCACCCAGCTGCGCGACCTGCTGCGGGCGCTTGCGGTCTCCGATGTGCGGATGGAGCAGGGCTCCCTGCGGTGCGATGTCAACGTCTCCCTCGCCCCGATCGGGGCGACGGCCTGGGGCACCCGCACCGAGACGAAGAACGTCAACTCCCTGCGCAGTGTCGAGCGCGCGGTGCGCTACGAGATGAGCCGGCAGGCGGCGCGACTGGATGCGGGCCAGTCGATCGTCCAGGAGACCCGGCACTTCCATGAGGCCGATGGCACCACCAGTGCCGGACGCAGCAAGGAGCAGGCCGAGGACTACCGCTATTTCCCCGAACCGGATCTCGTCCCCATCCAACCCGATCCCGCGTGGGTGGCCCGCCTGCGGGAGGACCTGCCCGCCGCACCGCACCTGCGACGGGAACAGCTGCACGCCGAGTGGGGGTTCACCGCCGCGGAGATGCGCGATGTGGTCAACGCCGGCGCAGTTGAGCTGATCGCCGCGACCGTCGCCGCCGGCACGACCCCCGCGGGTGCCCGCAAGTGGTGGCTGGGTGAACTCGCCCGCCGCGCCACCCAGCTCGGGGTGTCGGCGGCGGACCTTCCCATCACCCCCGCTGCGGTGGCCCGAATCGAGCAGCTCGTTGACGCCGGCACGCTCACCGACACCCTCGCCCGGCAGGTGATCGAGGGGGTGCTCGCCGGGGAGGGGGAGCCCGATGCGGTCATCGCCGCCCGCGATCTGCAGGTGGTCGGCGGTGACGGTGAGCTCGGGGTGGCGGTGGATGCTGCGCTCGCCGCCGAACCGGAGGTCGTCGAGCGCATCCGCGCCGGCAAGCATGCCGCGGTCGGGGTGATCGTTGGGGCGGTGATGAAGCAGACCAGGGGTCGAGCTGACGCCGCCCGGGTGCGCGCACTGGTCTTCGAGCGGTTGGGCGTCGTCGATGAGGCGGCCGGGTGAGCGAAGGGAGAACGCCGGGATGAGCGTGACCAACGGTGGGGCCAGTGCCGTGGCCAACGGTGGGGCCAGTGGCGTGGTGCTGCTGCCCGACCGGGATCCGGCGGGGCTGGCGGAGGTGGTGCCCCCACCGTTCACCGCCGTGACCTACCCGTGGGGTGAGCCGATGTCGGTGCCCCCGGAGGTACTGGCGGAGGTGACGGTCTACGTCCCGCCCTATATGGGCACCCCGCCGTCGGGGCTGCCCCTGGCGGGAATGCCGCGGCTGCGACTGGTGCAGTTGCTCACCGTCGGCTACGAGGCGTGGCGGGGGATCGCCGCCCCTCCCGGCGCGTCCCCCGATCCGGCCGCCGCCCCCGGGGCCGGGGCCGGCACCGTGACGGTGTGCAATGCCGAGGGGGTGCACGAGGAGTCCACCGCCGAGCAGGCCCTCGCCCTCATCCTCGCGGTGCTGCGCGGGGTGCCCGGGGATGTGCGCGCCCAGGACGCAGGACGCTGGCAGCACTCACGCCGGCAGGCGCTCATCGACTCGCGGGTGCTCATCCTGGGTGCCGGCAACGTGGGCCGGGCGATCGCCGAGCGACTTGCACCCTTCGGCGTGACGGTGACGCTCGCGGGCCGCTCGGCACGATCGGGTGTCGTGGCGCTGGGATCGACGCAGTACGCCACCGCCCTGGGTGAGGCCGACATCGTCATCCTCGCGCTGCCCCTGACCGAGGCGACCGCCCAGATCATGGACGCCACTGCCCTCGCCCGTCTGCGCACGGACACCCTGGTCGTCAACGTCGGACGCGGTGGACTGGTCGACACCGAGGCGCTCATCACCGAGGTTGCGGCCGGCCGCCTGCGCTGTGCCCTGGACGTCACCGATCCGGAGCCGCTGCCCCCGGGGCATCCACTGTGGGCACTGCCGGGGGCGCTGATCAGCCCGCATGTCGGCGGTCACTCCACCGCGATGGGGCCGCGTGCCCGCGCACTGCTCGCCGACCAGTGCCGGCGGCTGCGTGACGGCGAGCAGGTGCGCAACGTCGTTGCCTGACCTGCCGGCGGCCACTGCCGCCACTGGGGGCGGACCCGCCGGCGCCCACCGCCGCCACTTCATCGGCCTCCCCTGTCTAGGGTGGCGCCCATGACCACCTCTCCCGTCACGAACAAGCCGCGCAGCAGCGACGTCACCGAGGGTCTGGAGCGCGCCGCAGCGCGCGGCATGCTCCGCGCGGTCGGTATGACCGATGACGACTTCAGCAAGCCGCAGATTGGCATCGCCTCATCCTGGAATGAGATCACCCCCTGCAATCTGTCCCTGGCGCGGCTGGCGATCAACGCCAAGGAGGGTGTCCACGCCGCCGGAGGCTTCCCGATGCAGTTCGGCACGATCTCGGTCTCCGACGGCATCTCGATGGGGCATGAGGGGATGCACTTCTCGCTGGTGAGCCGCGAGGTGATCGCCGACTCGGTGGAGGCGGTGATGCAGGCGGAACGGCTGGACGGGATGGTCACCTTCGCCGGCTGCGACAAGTCCCTGCCGGGCATGCTCATGGCGGCCGCCCGGCTCGATCTGGCGAGCGTCTTCGTCTATGCCGGGTCGATCCTGCCCGGGCACGTGCGGCTGACCGACGGGTCGGAGCGCGATGTCACGATCATCGACGCCTTCGAGGCGGTGGGTGCCTGTGCGCGGGGGCTGCTCAGCCGGGAGGATGTCGACCGCATCGAGCGCGCCATCTGCCCCGGGGAGGGCGCCTGCGGCGGCATGTACACCGCCAACACCATGGCCAGCGCCGCCGAGGCGATGGGGATGTCGCTGCCCGGCTCATCCGCCCCGCCCGCCGTGGACCGTCGCCGCGATGGCATCGCCCGTCGCTCCGGGGAGACCGTCGTCGAGCTCATCCGGCAGGGGATCACCGCCCGCGACATCATCACCCGGCCGTCCCTGGAGAACGCGATTGCGGTGATCATGGCCTTCGGCGGCTCCACCAATGCCGTCCTGCACCTGCTCGCCATCGCCCACGAGGCGCGCGTGGAGTTGACGATGGACGACTTCCACCGGATCGGCTCCCGGGTGCCGCTGCTCGCCGACGTCAAGCCCTTCGGCCGGTTCGTCATGAGCGACGTCGACCGGGTGGGCGGGGTGCCGGTGGTCATGCGCGCCCTCCTCGATGCCGGCCTGCTCCACGGTGACTGCCTCACCGTCACCGGCCGGACGGTGGCGGAGAACCTCGCCGACCTCGAACCGCCCGACCCCGATGGCCAAATCCTGCGCGCCATCGGCTCACCACTGGACGCCAACGGCGGGATCACGATCCTCGGCGGCTCCCTCGCACCCGAGGGGGCGGTGGTGAAGAACGCCGGCGTCCCGGTGACCCAGTTCGAGGGGACGGCGAAGGTATTCGAGCGGGAGCAGGCGGCGATGGCCGCACTCGAGGACGGCACCCTCGTTGCCGGTGATGTGGTCGTGATCCGCTATGAGGGACCCAAAGGTGGGCCAGGCATGCGCGAGATGCTCATGATCACCGGGGCGATCAAGGGTGCCGGTCTGGGCAAGGAGGTCCTGCTCATCACCGATGGCCGATTCTCCGGTGGCACCACCGGGTTGTGTGTCGGGCATGTCTGCCCGGAGGCCGTGGACGGTGGCCCGATCGGCCTGATCCGCACCGGTGACCGGGTGCGCATCGACCTGGCCGAGCGTCGGCTGGACCTCCTCGTCGACGAGGCCGAGCTCGCCCAGCGACGCTCGGACTTCGCCCCGCTGCCCCCGCGCTACGACCGCGGCGTGCTCGCGAAGTACGCCCGGCTGGTCGGGCCGGCCTCGCTGGGCGCGGTCTGCGATTGACCCGGCCAGCCGGCAGGCCCCCCGCAGCCGGGTCTATGCTGCAGACATGTCATCCGCCAGCCCAGCCGGCATCGTCCTCGGCTCCGTAGCCAGTGGGGGGCGCGCGGCCTAGCGAGCGTCGATCCGCCGCGCACCCTCCTCCGAGCCATCCGGTGGGAGGGTTTTTTCATGCACCCGACCGCCCAGCACCCGACCGCCCAGCACCCCAGCGCCCAGCACCCCAGCGCCCAGCCAAGGAGCACAGATGAGCGAGCACATCACCGGGGCCCAAAGCCTCATCCGATCGCTGGAGGCCGCCGGGGTCGACGTGGTCTTCGGAATCCCCGGGGGGGCGATCCTGCCCGCCTACGACCCACTGATGGACTCCCGCCAAGTGCGGCACATCCTCGTGCGCCATGAGCAGGCGGCCGGTCACGCGGCGGAGGGCTATGCCGCGGCCACCGGCCGGGTGGGCGTGTGCATGGCCACCAGCGGGCCGGGTGCGACCAACCTCGTCACTCCGATCGCCGATGCCCATATGGACTCGGTGCCGATGGTGGCGATCACCGGCCAGGTGCCCAGCCATGCCATCGGCACCGACGCCTTCCAGGAGGCGGACATCCGCGGCATCACGATGCCGATCACCAAGCACAACTTCCTCATCACCGACGCCGCCGAGATCCCGCATGCGATCGCCGCGGCCTTCCACCTCGCCGGTACCGGCCGTCCCGGCCCGGTGCTCGTCGACATCAGCAAGGACGCCCTCACCGCCGCCACCACCTTCCACTGGCCGGATCGGATCCACCTGCCCGGCTACCGGCTGCCCGGTGCGCCGGATCCGGCGAGCCTCGCCGCGGCCGCCCGGCTCATCGTCGACTCCCGTCGTCCGGTGCTCTACGTCGGCGGCGGGGTGATCCGCGCCGAGGCGCACACCGAGCTGCGCCGACTGGCCGACCTCACGGGCATCCCCGTCGTCACCACGCTCATGGCCCGCGGTGCGTTCCCGGACAGCCACCCCCAGCACCTGGGAATGCCCGGGATGCACGGCAGTGTCGCCGCGGTCGGCGCCCTGCAGTCGGCCGACCTGCTCATCGCGGTGGGCACCCGGTTCGACGACCGGGTCACCGGCCGGCTGGACACCTTCGCCCCCGATGCGCAGGTCGTCCACCTTGACATCGACCCTGCGGAGATCGGCAAGAACCGGGAGGTTGCCGTGGGAGTCGCCGGCGATGCCCGACTGTCGCTCACCGGCCTGGCCGCCGCCCTCGTCACCGAGCACGCCGCCGGGCGGACAGGCGACTACGCCGCCTGGTGGCGCAGCCTCGACAGCTGGCGCACGACCTACCCGGTCGGCTACGACCACCCCAGTGACGGCACCCTGTCACCGCAGTTCGTCATCGAGACCCTCGGCCGGATCGCCGGTCCCGAGGCGATCTACGCCGCCGGTGTCGGCCAGCACCAGATGTGGGCGGCGCAGTTCATCCGCTATGAGCATCCGCGCACGTGGCTGAACTCCGGCGGGCTGGGCACGATGGGCTATGCGGTGCCGGCGGCGATGGGCGCGAAGGTTGGCCGGCCGGATGCCACCGTGTGGGCGGTCGACGGCGACGGCTGCTTCCAGATGACCAACCAGGAGCTCGCCACCTGCGCGATCAACGACATCCCGATCAAGGTGGCCCTGATCAACAACTCATCCCTGGGCATGGTTCGCCAGTGGCAGACGCTGTTCTACAACGAGCGGTACTCGCAGACCGATCTGCACTCCCACCGGTTCCCCGACTTCGTCACCCTCGCCGCCGCCTACGGCTGCCACGGCCTGCGCTGCGACAGTCCCGATGAGGTTGCCGCGACCATCGACAAGGCGATGAGCCTCGACGATGCCCCGGTGGTCGTCGACTTCGTCGTCCACAAGGATGCGATGGTCTGGCCGATGGTCGCTGCCGGCACGTCCAACTCCGATATCAAGGTCGCCCGCGACCTCGCCCCCGACTGGGACCGGGAGGACTGACCGATCATGCGTGAGGCTGCCACCACCCGGTACACCCTGTCGGTGCTCGTCGAGGACACCCCCGGGGTGCTCGCCCGGGTTGCCGCCCTGTTCTCCCGGCGCGGGTTCAATATCGAGTCCCTTGCGGTGGGTCCCACCGAGGTCGCCGGGATCTCCCGGATGACCGTCGTGGTGGCGATGGACCGCGCCTCCCTCGACCAGGTGATCGCCCAGCTCGACAAGCTGATCAACGTGCTCACCATCGAGGTGCTCACCCGGGATGCCAGTGTCGAACGCGAGCTGCTGCTGGTGAAGGTGCTCGCGGACGCGACGATCCGCAGCACGATCCTCGAGATCGTCACCCTGTTCCGGGTGAAGGTCATCGATGTCGGCGTGGACTCGATCATCATCGAGGCCACCGGCTCCACCGACAAGCTCGCCGCCCTGCTGCGGGTGTTGGAGCCCTATGGCATCGCCGAGCTGGTGCAGTCGGGGGTCGTGGCGATGGCTCGCGGGGCGAGGCGGATGATCGACTCCGCCCCCTGACCCGTGGGTGCACACGCCGCCACCTGCGGGCCCGCCCCCGGCCCGCGTCCCTAGGCTTGCGCAGTCCCACCGCCGTCCCGACCCCCGACCCGCCCGACCCCGTCCCGACCGCGTCCCGACCCCGTCCCGACCCCGTCCCGACCCCGTCCCGACCCGAGGAGACACCCGTGGCTGACCTCTACTACGAGTCCGATGCTGACCTCTCGCTCATCCGCAGCCGCACGGTGGCCGTCCTCGGCTACGGCAGCCAGGGCCATGCCCATGCCCTGAACCTCCATGACTCGGGCGTGGACGTTCGGGTCGGCCTCAAGCCCGGTTCCGCCTCCCGCGCAAAGGCCGAGGCGGCGGGCCTGCGCGTGGTCGACCCGGCCACCGCGGTGAAGGAGGCCGACGTCATCGTCGTGCTCGTTCCCGACCCCGCCCAGCGTGGCCTCTACGCCGCGGACATCGCCCCTCACCTGCGCCCCGGGCAGACCCTGCTGTTCGGTCACGGGTTCAACATCCGCTTCGGCTACATCACCCCGCCCGCCGATGTCAACGTCGTCATGGTCGCCCCGAAGGGGCCAGGCCACCTGGTGCGCCGGGAGTACCTCATCGAGCGCGGCGTGCCGGTGCTCATCGCCATCGAACAGGACGCCACCGGCGATGCCCTGCCGCTGACCCTGTCCTATGCGGCCGCCCTCGGCGGACTGCGCGCCGGCGGCATCGGCACGACCTTCACCGAGGAGACCGAGACCGACCTGTTCGGGGAGCAGGCCGTCCTCTGCGGGGGCACGACCGCCCTGATCCAGGCCGGCTACGAGACCCTCGTCGAGGCGGGCTACCAGCCGGAGGTCGCCTACTTCGAGTGCCTGCACGAGCTCAAGCTCATCGTCGACCTGCTCTACGAGGGGGGTCTGGCGAAGATGCGCTGGTCGGTGTCGGACACCGCTGAGTACGGCGACTACGTCTCCGGTCCGCGGGTGATCGATGAGGACACGCGCAAGCGGATGCGGCAGATCCTCGACGACATCACCTCCGGGACCTTCGCCCAGCGCTTCATCGACGACCAGGACGCCGGTGCACCGGAGTTCACCGGCCAGCGGGCCGCGGCCGAGGCCCACCCGATCGAGGAGGTCGGCACCCGGCTGCGCGGGATGATGGCGTGGGTCGGCGGGCAGGATGAGGATTTCAAGGGCACGGCCGCGCGCTGATGAGCCGGCCGGTCGTGCTGATCGCCGAGGAGCTCTCCCCGGCGACGATGGCCGCCCTCGGTGAGGGCTTTCAGATCGATCACGTCGACGGCGCCGACCGGGCGGCCCTGCTCGCCGCGGTGCCGGCGGCTGAGGCCTTGCTGATCCGGTCGGCAACCAAAGTCGATGCGGAGGTCCTCGACGCGGCACCCCGGCTGCGGGTTGTCGCGCGCGCCGGTGTCGGGTTGGACAACGTTGACGTCAAGGCCGCGACCGCCCGCGGCGTGATGGTCGTCAACGCCCCCACCTCGAACATCACCTCCGCCGCCGAGCTCGCAGTCGGGCTGCTGCTGGCGGTGCTGCGCCGGATCGTCCCGGCGAACCTCTCGTTGCGGGCCGGCCAGTGGCAGCGATCCCGCTTCACCGGGGTGGAACTGGCCGGCAAGACCGTCGGCATCATCGGCCTTGGCCGCATCGGGGTGCTCGTCGCCCAACGACTGGCCGGGTTCGGTGTGACCCTCATCGCCTACGACCCCTATATCCAGCCCACCCGTGCGGCCGCCCATGGGGTGCGGATGGTCACCCTCGAGGAGCTGCTGAGGACGGCGGACGTTCTCACCGTCCACCTGCCCAAGACCCCCGAGACGGTGGGACTGCTCAACGCCGAGGCGTTGGCGTTGGTCAAGCCCACCGCGGTGCTCATCAACGCCGCGCGCGGCGGGATCGTCGATGAGGCAGCCCTCTACGAGGCGCTCACCACCGGTCGGCTGGCCGGCGCCGGGCTGGACGTGTTCACGGTGGAGCCGTGTCCGGACTCCCCGCTGTTCGCACTCGACACCGTCGTCGCCACCCCCCACTTGGGGGCCTCCACCGACGAGGCGCAGGAGAAGGCGGGCATCGCGGTGGCGCATTCGGTGCGGCTGGCACTGGCCGGGGAACTCGTCCCCGATGCGGTCAACGTGGACGGCGGGGTGATCGCCGTCGACGTGCGCGCCTACCTGCCGGTGACCGAGCACCTCGGACAGATCGCCTGCGCACTGGCCCCCGCCGCGATCACCCATGTCGAGGTCGGCGTCGCCGGGGAGATCGCCGAGCACGAGGTGGGGGTGCTGGCGCTCAGTGCCCTCAAGGGCATCTTCACCGGCCTCGTGCACGACCCGGTCTCATATGTCAACGCCCCCCTGCTCGCCGCCGAGCGGGGGGTGACCAGCGAGCTCAAGGTCAGCCGCGAACCAGCCGATCACCGCAGTGTCGTGCGGGTGCGACTGGACACCACCGCGGGTGCATCGGTTGCGGTCGCCGCGACCGCACCGGCCCCGCATGGGGTGGCACGCCTGGTGGCGGTGGACGAGTTCGATGTCGACGTTCCGATCAGTGCCCATCTGGCGTTCTTCCGCTACCACGACCGGCCGGGCGTCGTGGGCATGATCGGCAACATCCTTGGCCGGGCGGCCATCAACATCGCCGGGATGCAGGTGGCCCGCACGGCCGCCGGCGGGGAGGCGCTCGTCGTGCTCACCGTCGACGAGGGCATCGACGCGCCGACGGTCGCCGAGATCACCGCCGCGATCGGCGCTCGGTTCGGCCGGGCGGTCGACCTCTAGCCCCGGCGGGGGTCACCAGGAGCGGGGGTCACCAGGAGCGGGGGTCACCAGGAGCGGGGGTCACCAGGAGCGGGGGTCACCAGGAGCGGGGGTCACCAGGGGCGGGGTCACCAGGAGCCGCCGCCGCCCCCACCACTGCCGCTCCCACCGCCGCCGCCCCCACCCCCACCACTGCTGGACTGCTGTGCGCTGTACGCGGCGAGGGCGGAGGTGACCGCCGCGCCGAACCCGGCCACCCCGGCAGCACCCGCCAGTGACGATGCGGTCCATCCGCTGCCGGTGGCGTCCAGCCAGGTCGGCGTGCCCGGGCTCACCCCGGCAAGCCGGAACGCCTCCTCCCACTGATCGGCCACGCCGAAGGCGATCGCCCACGGCAGGTAGGCGGTGAACAGGTCCCGGCGGTACGCGAAGTCGAACCGCTCCACCCCCGCCGGTGTGGCGAGCAGCATCCGGAAGCCCGCCGCCTGCCCCCACACCTCCCGGCCCGCGGGGGTGCGCCGGGTACCGGCCTGCGCGGTCATCGCGGGGGCGGCGACCACCGCATAGGCCAGCAGCGGCACGCACAGCACCGTCACCTGCCCTCCCCGGAACGCGGCCGCGATCGCGGCGAGCTGGGCGAGCCCCCACAGCACCTGACGCGGGAACTGCCGGGTGGCGGTGAGCAGGCCACGGCTGCGCGCCTCGGTGGCGGTGCCGTGCACGAAGGTGCGCCCGGCACCGTCCACCCGTGCCCCGGCGACCGCGTCGACCTGCTGGTCGATGTGCAGGGAGTCGCCGGCGTCGGTCAGCCCGAGGTCGGCCAGCAGCCGCGCAGTGGCCTCGCCGAGGTCGTCCGCCGGGTGGTTGGTCCGGGTGAGCGTCCAGCCCGCCTGCGCCGGTGAGCCCGTGCGCGCAAGCGTGAGGATCCCCCGCTCGCCGAGGTCGGCCACGGTGGCGGTGAGCGCCGTGGACGCGCTGAGCCACTCCTGCAGCAGGTACGCCCCGAGGGCGGGGGTCACGCCCGCCGGGGGGTCGAAGCGCACCGGCATCGGTGGGGTCGACTCACGTGAGCGCAGCGCCTGACGGATCCCGATCGGGAGCAGCAGCCCAGTGAGGACGATCGTCAGCCCGGCCAGCCACCACGGGGGGAGGACGGAGTCAAGAACGCCGCGGATCGGCAGGGGGTCCACCGCACCGGGGGTGAACTGCACCCGCAGGGTCACCGGAGTGAACGGGGGCAGCGGGCCGGTGCGGACCGTGAGCGTTCGATCGTCGACCTCGACGGTGCACGGGGTGGACCGCCCCACCATGCAGGTCACCTGGGCCGGCGCAGCGGGGAGGGTGACGACGGTGGTGCTGGCAAGGATCGGCATCTGCCACCCGGAGCCGATCACGTCCCACCACCACACCGGTGCGCCATCGATGCGCTCCATGGTCGGGGAGGTCTGGTAGCGCAGGCCGTAGGTGTAGCGGCCCGGTGGCAGGGCGAGGTCGGCCACCCCGATCCGGGCACTCCACGCATCATCGCCGTTGATGCGCACCCACGGCTCGGGCGCCCCATCGCGGGTGACCTCGCGCAGGTCCACCTCGATCACCCCCTGCTCACGAGCGGCCCGGGTGTCGAACAGCCGGAAGATCCCCCGCCGCTCGACGGGGAACAGCACGCTCAGCCGCTCGGTGGCGTGGAGGGTCCCGTCGGCGCGCACCTCGATGCGCTGATCGAGCAACTCGAGGGTGGCAACGTCTGACGACGCCATGTCATCGGAGTTCCCGGTCGTGGGCGTGGCCAGCAGCGGCAGGAGGACGACGAGGGCCGTGACCAGGACGGTCACCGCAACCACCAGCCAAGGCCACCGTCGTCCCAGCACTCCCATCACCGGCCCGCCACCGGTCAGGGAGCGTGCTCGCGCTGGGAGCGGTTGACCGCACTGATGATCGCCTTCAGCGAGGCGACCACGATGCTCGCATCGATGCCGACCCCCCAGAGGATCCCATCGCCGACAGCGCACTCCACGAACGCTGCTGCCTGCGCATCCCCACCGGCGCTGAGTGCATGCTCGTGGTAATCCAGCACCCGTGCGTCGACCCCGCACGAGGCGAGGGCGTCGAGGAAGGCCGCCAGCGGACCATTGCCCGCCCCGGCCAGGGTGCGCCGGACGCCGTGCTCGCGCACCTGCGCGGTGAGGGTGGTCTGGCCACCGGCCTCGCTGCGCTGCGCAACGGAGTCCAGGCTGAATCGACCCCACGGGGCGGCCGGATTGGGCAGGTACTCATCGGTGAAGATCTGCCACATCTGCCCCGGGGTGATCTCCCCGCCGGCGGCATCGGCCTGCTGCTGGATCACCTGGCTGAACTCGATCTGCAGCCGCCGCGGCAGGTCGAGGCGGTGCTCGGTCTTCATGATGTATGCCACCCCGCCCTTGCCGGACTGGGAGTTGACCCGGATCACCGCCTCGTAGGTGCGGCCGACATCACGGGGGTCGATCGGCAGGTACGGCACCTCCCACGGGTGGTCGGCCACCGGCCGGCCCGCGGCATCGGCCGCCTCGGCCAGGGCGCGCAGCCCCTTGTTGATGGCGTCCTGATGGGAGCCGGAGAATGCGGTGTAGACGAGGTCCCCGCCGTAGGGGTGGCGCTCCCCGATGCGCATCTCATTGCAGTACTCCACAGTGCGCCGCACCTCGTCGATATCGCGGATGTCCAACTCGGGATCGACACCCTGGCTGAACAGGTTCAGCGCCAGGGTGACGAGGTCGACGTTGCCGGTGCGCTCCCCATTGCCGAACAGGCAGCCCTCCACCCGGTCGGCGCCGGCCAGCAGGCCGAGCTCCGTGGCCGCGACCGCACAGCCCCGGTCGTTGTGGGGGTGCAATGACAGCACCACGGCCTCCCGGTGTGCCAGGTGCCGGCCCATCCACTCGATGGCATCGGCGTAGACATTCGGCGTGGCGACCTCGACCGTTGCGGGCAGGTTGAGGATCACCGGACGCTCCACGGTGGGCTGCCAGATGTCGGTGACCGCATCGCAGATCTCGACGGCGAAGTCCAACTCGGTGCCGGTGAAGGATTCCGGTGAGTACTCGAAGTGCACATCGGTGCCCGGCAGTAGTTCGGCGTACTTTGCGCACAGCCGCGCCCCGTGCACGGCGATGTCGATGATCCCCGCCCGATCCAGCCCGAACACGACCCGCCGCTGCAGGCTGGAGGTCGAGTTGTAGAGGTGGACGATGGCTCGATCGGCCCCGGCCAGCGCAGTGAAGGTGCGCTCGATGAGGGGCTCCCGTGCCTGCGTCAGCACCTGGATCACCACGTCATCGGGGATCAGGTCCTCCTCGATGAGCAGGCGCATGAAGTCGAAGTCGGTCTGCGAGGCCGAGGGGAACCCGACCTCGATCTCCTTGAAGCCGAGCCGGACGAGCAGCTCGAACATGCGCCGCTTGCGCGCCGGGGACATGGGGTCGATCAGGGCCTGGTTGCCGTCGCGCAGATCCACCGCGCACCAGCGGGGGGCGTGGCTGAGGGTGCGGTCCGGCCAGGTCCGGTCGGGCAGGTCGATCAATGTGGCCGGCCGGTAGCGGCCGAAGGCCATGGGGGAGGGCTGCTGTGCGGTGCCGGCTGGCGCGCGTCGCCGGCCGGGTGTGGTGGGGACGGTCATCTCATCTCCTCGCAGCGGGTGGGCATCAGATGGCACCGGCAACCCGCGAGCCCCGCGGCGAGCTGGCCGGTGTCAGGCCTCGCCGCGGCTGGGAAGGAGGAGGAGCGCACCACTCATCGGGCCAGCGTAGCAACGCCCAGCGCCGCCGACTGCGCCGGCTACTGTGTCGGTCGTGTCTGCGACCATCACCCACCCCACTTCGGCGGCCGCTGCGGGGGCGCCGCACGCCGGTCCGCCACGCACCCTCAGCCTCGCCCTCATCCCGGGGGACGGCATCGGGGTGGATGTCACCGCCGAGGCGATGAAGGTGCTGCACGCCCTCGCCCCGCAGGCGGGCATCACCGTGACCGCCACCGAGTTCGACCTCGGCGCCCGGCGCTACCTCGCCACCGGTGAGTTGCTCACCGACGACACCGTCACCGCCCTGCGCGGGTTCGACGCGATCCTGCTCGGCGCGGTTGGCGACCCGTCGGTGCGCTCGGGGATCCTCGAGCGGGGTGTCCTGCTGCCGCTGCGGTTCGCCATGGACCACCACGTCAACCTGCGACCGGTGCGACTGTTCCCCGGGGTGCGCGGTCCGCTCGCGGGCAAGGGGCCCGCGGAGATCGACTTCATCGTCTGCCGGGAGGGCACCGAGGGCCCGTACTCCGGCGCCGGCGGGATCCTGCGTGCGGGCACCGTGCACGAGGTGTCCACCGAGGTGAGCCTGAACACCGCATTCGGGGTGTCGCGTATCGTCCGCGACGCCTTCGCCCGCGCCAGCCGGCGCCGCGGCAAGGTCACCCTCGTGCACAAGACGAATGTGCTCGTCCACTCGGGGTCCACCTGGCAGCGGGTCTTCGACGAGGTTGCCACCGAGCACCCGCAGATCGAGACCGAGTACCTCCATGTCGACGCCGCGGCGATGTTCTTCCTCACCAACCCCGAGCGCTTCGACGTCGTCGTCACCGACAACCTGTTCGGCGACATCCTCACCGATATCGGTGCGGCCATCGGTGGTGGCATTGGGCTTGCCGCCAGCGGCAACATCGATCCCAGTCGCGCCAACCCCAGCATGTTCGAGCCGGTGCACGGCTCCGCGCCCGATATCGCGGGCCAGAACAAGGCCGACCCGACCGCGGCGGTGCTGTCGCTGGCGATGCTGCTGGACCATGTCGGGCTGCCCGCCGCCGCCGAGCGGGTGACCGCGGCGGTCGCGGCCGACCTCGCCGCGCGCGGTGGCACGGAGCGCTCCACCACCGAGGTCGGCGACGCTCTCGCCGCCGCGGTGCGCTGACGATGCCCGCCGTCGGGGTGCGCCGCAGCCTCAGCCCGCGCTCGCACGCGGAGCGGGCGGAGGTGCTCGCCGCACCCGGCTTCGGCCGGGTGATGACCGACCACATGGTCATCGCCGAGTGGACCCACGAGCATGGCTGGGCCCCCGCCGAGGTCGTGCCCTATGCGCCGGTGCAGATCGACCCGGCGAACATGGCCCTGCACTATGGGCAGTCGATCTTCGAGGGGCTGAAGGCCTACCAGTGGGCGGACGGCAGCATCCGGGCGTTCCGTCCCGACCGCAATGCCGCGCGCTTCGCCCGCTCCGCCACCCGGATGGCGATGCCCGTGCTGCCGGAGGAGACCTTCCTCGCCAGCCTCCATGCACTGGTTGGGGTCGATCGCGCGTGGGTGCCGACGGCGCCGGAGACCTCGCTGTACCTGCGCCCGCTGATGTTCGCCACCGAGAACGGGCTGGGGGTGCGACCGGCCAATCGCTACCTGTTCCTGCTGCTGGCCTCACCGGCGGGTCCGTACTTCGCACGCGGGCTCAACCCGGTCACCGTGTGGGTCAGCGATGACTACGTCCGCGCCGCTCCCGGCGGCACCGGCGAGGCTAAGTGCGCCGGCAACTACGCGGCATCGCTGGTCGCGCAAGCCGAGGCGATGGCGCATGGCTGCGATCAGGTGGTCTGGCTGGATGCCGCCGAGCATGCCTGGATCGAGGAGATGGGCGGCATGAACCTGTTCTTCGTCTACGGCAGCGGGGCCGATGCGCACCTGGTCACGCCATCGTTGACCGGGGCGCTGCTGCCGGGGGTGACCCGGGACTCCCTGCTGCGCCTGGCACCCGACCTGGGCATCCCCGCCCGGGAGGACCGCATCAGCCTCGCCGACTGGCGCTCCGGCGTGCAATCCGGTGACATAAGTGAGGTCTTCGCCTGCGGTACCGCCGCGGTCATCACCCCGGTGGGAACCGCCCGCACCCGCACCGACACGTGGGTGATGGGGGAGGGCGGCACCGGTCCGGTCACCGCCCGGCTGCGGGAGGCGCTGGTGTCGATCCAGACCGGGCGGGCTGCCGACCCCTATGGCTGGACGGTGCTGCTGGCCGAGCCCGCGGCCTGACCCCCGCCCCCGGCCGAGCCCGCGGCCTGACCCCCGCCCCTGGCCGAGCCCGCGGCCTGACCCCCGCCCCCGTCCCCCATCCGTCGAGGAGAGTCCGGTGCCCGAGCAGTTCCACGTCTACGACACGACCCTGCGCGATGGCGCCCAGCAGGAGGGGCTCAACCTGTCGGTCAACGACAAGCTCATCATCGCCCGGCATCTGGACACCCTCGGCGTGGACTTCATCGAAGGCGGCTGGCCCGGTGCCAACCCCAAGGACACCGAGTTCTTCGCGCGGGCCGCTCGCGACCTCACCCTCAGTGCGGCCACCCTGGTGGCGTTCGGCGCAACCCGCCGCCCGGGTGTCGCGGCCGGCGACGATGCACTCGTGCGCGCCCTGCTCGACAGCCAGGCGCCGGTCATCACCCTCGTGGCGAAGTCCCACGACCGGCATGTCACCCTCGCCTTGCGCACAACCCTGCAGGAGAACCTCGCGATGGTCGCCGACACCATCGCCTTCCTGCGCGCCGAGGGCCGCCGCGTCTTCCTCGACGCCGAGCACTTCTTCGACGGCTACCGCGACAACCCCGACTACGCCCTCGAGGTGGTGCGCACCGCCGCGGCGGCGGGCGCCGAGGTGGTCGTCCTGTGCGACACGAACGGCGGCATGCTGCCCGATCGCGTCACCGAGGTCGTCGGCAGCGTCCTGCAGTCCAGTGGGGCGCGGCTGGGGATGCACGCCCACGATGACACCGCCTGCGCGGTGGCGAACACGCTGGCTGCGGTCACCGCCGGCGTCACCCACGTTCAGGGCACGGCGAACGGCTACGGGGAGCGCAGCGGCAATGCGAACATCTTCAGCGTCATCGCGAACCTCCAGTTGAAGCAGGGGCGCGATCTCATCGCCCCGCAGCGGATGGCCGAGATGACCCGGGTCGCCCACGCCATCAGCGAGGTCACCAACGTCACCCCCAACCAGCACCAGCCCTACGTTGGGACCAGTGCCTTCGCGCACAAGGCGGGACTGCACGCCAGCGCGGTGAAGATCGATCCGATGCTGTACCAGCACATCGAGCCCTCCGTCGTCGGCAATGACACCCGGACCCTCGTGTCGGAGATGGCCGGCCGCGCCTCGGTGGTGCTCAAGAGTCGGGAACTCGGGGTTGACCTTGCCGCCGCAGGGCAGGGCGAGGCGGTGATGGCCGACCGGGTGATCGCGCGGGTGAAGGAGCTGGAGGCGGCGGGTTTCACCTTCGAGGCCGCCGACGCCTCCTTCGAGCTGCTGCTGCGCGATGAGATCGGCGGGGAGCGGCTGCGCCACTTCACGGTGGAGTCATGGCGGACGATCGTGGAGCAGCGTCCCGACGGCACCATCGCCAGCGAGGCCACCGTCAAGGTGCACGCCGCCGGGGAGCGGCGGGTTGCCACCGGTGAGGGCAATGGGCCGGTGAACGCACTGGACAACGCACTGCGGTCGGCACTGGTTGGGCTGTACCCGGAACTGGCCGGGTTGCGCCTGGTCGACTACAAGGTGCGCATCCTCGCCGGGGAGCGCGGCACCGCCGCCGTCACCCGCGTCCTGATCGAGACCAGTGACGGGGCGGGGGAGTGGGACACCATCGGGGTCAGTGACAACGTCATCGCTGCGAGCTGGCAGGCGATCGCCGATGCGGTCACCTACGGGCTGCTGCGCGCCGGCCGGGAGCCGCACGCCGCGGTGCCCACGGCCGAGCTAGGGCAGACCTCGCGTGCGAGCACGCTGGGCGGCGGGCCGCGATGACCAATCCGGTTCGGGTGCGGTTCTGCCCTTCCCCGACCGGCGACCCGCACGTCGGGCTGATCCGCACGGCACTGTTCAACTGGGCCTTCGCCCGGCACCACGGCGGTGCGTTCATCTTTCGCATCGAGGACACCGACGCCGCCCGCGACAGCGAGGAGTCCTATGAGGCCCTGCTCGCGGCGATGCGCTGGCTGGGGTTGGCATGGGATGAGGGGCCGGAGGTGGGCGGCCCATATGGCCCGTACCGACAGTCGCAGCGTTCGGCGATCTACGCCGACGTGCTCGCCGCCCTCACCGAGGCCGGGTTCACCTACCCGTGCTTCTGCACGCCGGCTGAACTCGACCAGCGTCGCGCCGAGGCTCGTGCGGCGGGCCGCTCCTCCGGGTACGACGGGCGCTGCGGTGCGCTCAGCCCCGCCGAGCGCACGACACTCGTCGCCGACGCCCATGCCGCCGGCACCGGCCCGGTGATCCGCTTCCGGATGCCCGAGCGCACCTTCACCTGGGATGACTGCGTACGCGGCGAGGTGAGCGTGGTCGGGTCGCAGGTGGGCGACTACGTCATCGTCCGCGCCACTGGCGAGCCGCTGTACCCATTCGTCAACCCCGTCGACGATGCGCTGATGGCGATCAGCCACGTGCTGCGGGGGGAGGACCTGCTGTCGAGCACGCCCCGGCAGATCGCCCTGCACGAGGCCCTCGCACAGCTGGGGATCGGTGCGGGGATCATGCCCCAGTTCGGCCACCTGCCCTATGTCATGGGTGAGGGCAATGCCAAGCTCTCCAAGCGTGATCCGCAGGCGGCGCTGTCGACATATCAGGCCGCGGGCTTCCTGCCGCAGGGGCTGCTGAACTACCTCGCCCTGCTCGGCTGGTCACCGGGTGAGGATCAGGAGTTCTTCACCCTCGACGAGATGGCCGCGGCCTTCGACATCCACCGGGTGAATCCCTCACCCGCACGGTTCGACCTGGCCAAGGCGCGCGCGATCAACGCCCGCTGGATCCGCGCCCTGCCGCTGGCGGAGTTCACCGATCACCTCATTGCAGCCCTGCAACGGCAACTGCTGATGTCGGCGCCCGCCACGGCGGAGCAGCGCACCCTGATCGCCGCCGCTGCCCCCCTGGTGCAGGAGCGGATGGAGACCCTCGACCAGGCCGGTGGGCTGCTGGGCTTCCTGCTCATCAGCGGCCCACCCCCGGTGGAGCCGGCTGCGGCGTCACTGGTCACCGGGGACGGGGCGCTGGTGATCGCCGCCGCACATACCGCCCTGACCGGCCTCGTCCCGTCGGACTGGCACGCCGAGCAGATCGAGGCCGTCTTGCGCACCGCTTTGGTGGTGGGCCTGGGACGCAAACCCCGCGATGCCTTCACCCCCGTGCGCGCCGCGCTCACCGGGCGACGGGTCTCACCGCCGCTGTTTGAGTCCATCGAACTGCTTGGCCGTGCGGAGACCCTCGCCCGGCTCGCCGCCCACACCGCGACGGCGTAGCAGCGGCCGCGCCGGCGGCCCGTCAACGGAACGCTCCTGCCGTCTCTTCCCTCAGACCTGCTCTCTTCCGGGACATCGACGCGTTGCATGCCGTCTCACTCATCGTGAAGACCGCTCAAGGTCAAGGCGTTCGAGAACCTAGACAGTTGCATGACATTTCCCGTCGCTGGCCAGGCCTTGATGCCATGAAGATCTCCGTCCAAGTAGCGGGCGGCGATGATCACAAGGACACGATCGGCGGTTGGTGAATGCCAGTAGATCAACATCGGACATCGCCTCGTGCGTCCAGTCCGGGTCGATGCCATCAGCGCCTCAGGACCGGTCGCCACGACTCCGGATGTAGGCCGCTGATTCCGCGTCCCACTGCAGGTCACTACCCATCCAAAAACGTATGACGGCGTATTCCACCGCAGGTCCCTCCCCCGCATTGCCGCCAACGACGGCCGCATCGGCAACCGCTTGCGTGGGGACCACCGCACCGGGCGCTTACCTGCAACCAGCGTCCGCGGTTGGTGTGCAACCTGTCGCAGCTGGTTGATTGGGCTCGCTGGCCGGCGGTTGCCGAATCGGAACGAGTGCTCGCCGGGGGGCATACTGCGACTCGCCTAGGATCACCGAGTGTGAGTGACCACCGCGCCCAGCAGCTCGATACGCGCGTGTCGGGCACCATCTGGCGTGCCCTGCAGGAGCGGTCGCGTACGAGCGGCCAGAGTATCGCCCATATCGTGCAGTTGGCCCTTGCTGAGGCGCTCGATATTGAACACCATTCCATGTTCCAGGTTTCGACCTCTGGTGCCATCGTGCGGGGTCTGTATCAGGGGTGTGTCACGGTCGCGGATCTGCGTCGTCACGGTGACCTCGGTCTGGGCACCTTTGAGGATCTCGATGGCGAGATGATCCTCATCGATGGGCACTGCTACCAGGCGAGGTCGGACGGCACGGTGGTCGAGGCGCCTGATGATGCGCTCACCCCGTTCGCGAGCGTCGTCAACTTCGCCCCCGACAGCACATCGGTGATCACTGGTATCGGCTCGTATGCGGAACTGACCGAGCGGCTTGATGCGCTGCGCACCTCCACCAACGGCATGCTCTCGCTGAAGGCGACCGGGCACTTCCCCGTGATGCGCGTGCGGGTGGCCTGCCGTACCGAACCCGGTGTCGACCTCGTCGCGGCGACGGCGAACCAGGGGATCTTCGAGTTCGCCGATGTGCCGGGCACGCTCATCGGCTTCTGGAGCCCGGCGTACGTGAAGTCCATCGCGATCTCGGGTTGGCACCTGCACTTCATCAGCGATGATCGAACCAAGGGTGGCCACGTACTCGATCTTGAGGCCGCGGACCTCCATGTTGAGCTCAATGACGTCAACGACGTCCACCTTGCTCTCCCGGAGACCGCAGCATTCCTCGAGGCCGACCTGCAGGAGGACAACGAGGAGGCGTTGCGGATCGCCGAGCATGGCGACCGCCGTCCCGAGCCGTCGGCGTGACCTCGCTTGACCGCGGGTCATCCGGATGCGGCAGGTGTGGTGAGCCCGAACATCGCGTTCTCCGGGTCGGCCAGGTACGCCAGCCTGCCTGCATGCATCGTTTCCGGACCCATCAGCAGTTGCGCGCCGCTCGCAACCGCGGCAGCAACTGCGGCATCGGTGTCATCGACCGTGAAGTACACGCCCCAGGCTGAGGGCACTCCTTCGGGCCCGGGCCCGGTACGCCGAGGTCCTCGACTCTGTGGTCGATGATCGCGAGGAAATCGTGATCACGCGCGCCGGGCACGAACCGGTCGTGATCGTTTCGTTGGCTGACTTCGAGTCCCTGCGTGAGACCGCCTACCTGATGCGGTCACCGGCGAATGCCCGTCGCCTGCTTGATGCAATGGAGCGTCTGGAATCAGGCGAGGGAGTGGTCCACGACGTGATTGATGTCGCGGATGGCTAATGCGCCTGGACTGGGACCGCAATGCCTGGCAGGACAACCTGTGGTGGCAGACAGAGGACCGGCAGGTGCTCAAGCGCATCAACCTGCTCATCGAGGACATCATGCGCAACGGCAACGAGGGCATCGGTAAGCCTGATCCGCTTACGTACGACGTCTCGGGGTACTGGTCGCGTCGCATCACCGATGAGCACCGACTGGTCTACAAGTGTGCCGAGGCTGAAGTGCGCATTGCGGCCTGCCGGTATCACTACGGGCGCTGACGCGGCTCAGGCTGAGCCTCCCTTGCTGTCAGCCGCAGGGTGAGTTGGCGTGACGGGGAACGAGCGTGCACGTCCGTTGTTGAGCGGGAGCGGGGAAGACTCATGATCCGGTCGTCGTCCCGGCTCAAGAGGACGGTGATCGTCGGTGCCCTGATGGCCTTCGGCGCCAGAGCGAATTGGGCTACCGCGCCGAAGAGAGCCGCCTCAAGCATGGGCGAAGCATGTACACGCGCATCGCGTACGCGCTCATGGTCAAGCACGTCGGCGTCCGCCAGGCAACCGTCGCCTACACCGCAACGGCGATGGGGCTCGGGGCGGTTCCGATCGGCACCGGCGACAGCGATGCCTTTGCCGCGGCGACCGGCCTCGACTACTACCGGCACGGCTCGATCGGCGAGATCGCCATCTCGATGAGCAGCCGGGATTGGGATCCCCGTTGACCCCTGGTCGACCCCGTAAAGTCAATATCTCGTATTAGAATTACGGGGTGATTCCCCGTCGGGTTGAAGGGTATCTGCGCGAGAAGTTGCAGCAGTTCCCGGCCGTGGCCCTCCTCGGCCCACGCCAAGTGGGCAAGACGACGCTCGCCCTTGACATTGCCAGCGGCCACCCGGAAGCCATCTACCTCGATCTGGAACGGCCTGCGGACCTGCGCCGCCTCGACGATGCGGACGCCTTCCTGCGTTCCCAGGCTGGCCGACTGATCGTCCTCGACGAGGTGCACCGAGTGCCGGGGTTGTTCGAGACCCTGCGCGGGGTCATCGACGAAAGCCGCCGAGCCGGGTTTCGGACCGGCCAGTTTCTGCTCCTTGGGTCGGCATCGCCAAACTTGATCGGGATGGCCTCGGAGAGCCTTGCCGGACGCATGGCCTATGTCGACCTGAACCCCATCGATGCCCTCGAGGCCCGTGACCACTTCGATGGCGGCGGCCATCTGTTGACCCCGGACACCGTGTGGCTGCGTGGCGGGTTCCCCGACAGCCTGCTGGCGGGGGACGATCATGAAAGCCTCCGCTGGAGGGAGGCCTTCATTCGCTCGTTCCTCGACCGCGACGTGCCAATGTTCGCACCCCGGCTGCCAGGCGAGACCGTCCATCGCCTCTGGCAGATGCTGGCGCACGGCTCGACCGGCCCCCTCAACGCCGGTCGACTGGGCGCCAGCCTCGGTATCAGCGGCCCGACGGTCAGCAGGTACGTCGACCTGCTCGTCGACCTCGGCATGGTTCGACGCCTGACACCATGGCTGGACAACCTCGGCAAGCGGCTCACCAGGATGCCCAAGGTCTACCTTCGTGACACGGGCCTGCTGCATGCGCTGCTCGGGATCGGGTCGATGCACGAGCTGCTGGGGCACCCCGTCGCCGGGCCGAGCTTCGAAACGCTCGCCATCGAGACGGTCATCAGCCTGACCGAGAACGGACCGTGGCAACCGGCCTTCTACCGGACGGCCGACGGTGCGGAGATCGACCTCGTCCTGGTCAAAGGCGGCCAGCCGGAGATCGCCATCGAGGTCAAGCGCTCGACCGCCCCGGTGCCATCGGCCGGGTTCTACCGGGCGGCCCGGGACCTGGGCATCTCAGACACCTTCGTGCTCTATCCAGGGCAGGACCGCTTCCCCCTGAAGGGCGGCGCGGTAGCGATACCCATCTTGGACTCTGAGGCCATCCTCGTGGGCAGGTAGTCCGACTGATCGACCGGCGCGTTCTGACCTACCTGTATCCGCCGCTACCAGAAGATGGGGGTCTGGTTCAGCTGCGCCTCGGTGAGCGGCTCGGTCAGCCACCCCATCGATACCGGCACGTCATAGAGCCGGCCCGGCGCGTAGCGCGGCCAGAAGTGCCGCATTCCCGGCACCATCACCTTGACGACCGGCATGCCGACATCGGGTGCCGTCATGTTGAGGACGTGCGCGGGTCGCGGTGGGCGCCGAAGCCGAGGAGCATCCGCGGATTTCCCGTGCGGGCCTGCGATGCGGCCGCGAAGGAGGGGACCCCGAGGTCGCTGGTGATGTCGAGGACCCAGAGGTCGCGATCGAGCACGCGGGCGTAGTGATCCTGCACCTGGTGCAGGTACTTCTCATCGAAGTGCGCGGCGTACGCATCGAGGTCTGCTGCGGGCCGGGGGATGCGGGTGTACCATCAGGTCGCGACGGCATCGCGCTCCACCAGTTCGAAGAAGCCCTGCAGGATGGCGTCCTCGAGTGACGTGCCCGCGGCATTGCCATTGGAGTCGGCGGCGCAGCCGTTTCGCGGCAAGGCCCCGCGGTAGAGGTAGTACGCGAGCGCCGTTGGGACCCACACCCGGGCGTTGCGGGTGATCGACCACGCCGGGGGTGCGGTCGGCGTACTGCGCCGCTGAGAACAACGTCAGGGTGCACGGGTCGATCGCCTCGTCGCCCAGCGCGTCCGTCGAGGTCGATCCAGACGGGACAGCGCACGAGTGCCATGGAAGAGCTGCTCTGGAATGCGAGCAGAACGTAGCAGGCGCTCGCGACGGTTGTCCTGCTCACGCAGGTGGACTGATCGTCAAGCGGAAAGCCGTGTGCCTGGGCAGCCGCGTCACCCGTACCAGGAGGCTAGCCGCCGCTGACCCAGGTCAGGATCGCGGAGAACACGAAGCCGGCTGCGCCGATGATGCCGGCCCAGCCCTTCACCGCACGCACGGCGATGGGGATCATTTCGTTGATGACCACGACGAGCAAGGCTCCGGCTGCGACGGACTGAATCATCGCCTGTGTCGAGTCTGATGCGCCGTAGAGCAGCGAGTAGCCGACTGCAGCGAATACTGCGCCGAGGACGACGATGAAGGAGAATCGCAGCAACACTGCCCCGAAAGCAATGCCCCCGGCCAGCAGGGCCGCAGCGATGCCGATTGCCTCAGGGATCGCCGCGATGAAGATGGAGCCGACCAGCGCCGCGGAGACGCCGGCTGCGCCTGTGTGCAGGGTGAGACCAACAGCGATGGACTCGGGCACGCCGTCGATCACCATGCCGACAGTCAGGTTGCGAGCTTCCTTCTTGGAGGCACCGTGAACCGCCAGGTCGCCGTGTGGTCCGGCGCCCTCGACCTCCCCCGGAACGGCGTCGGCTGGCTGCTCCTGCTTGCCCGGGCGTTCCAGGAGCCTGATGATCCCGAAGTAGATCAAGCAGCCCACCCCGATGCCGAGGGCAGTCGGACCAGCGCCTGCCTCGTCATAGGCAACGGCCACGAGATCGATGGACACCGCCGAGATCACGGCCCCGGCGCCGAAGGCCATTAGGGCACCGACGATCACCGGCTTCTTGAGCCCGGGGAACTTCCACACCAACAGGGCGCCGACAACCAGAGCGAATTGGGCTACCGCGCCAAAGAGAGCCGCCTCAAGCACGGGCGAAGCGTACACACGCGCTGTCTACATCACGCGCGATCTCCATCACTGAACAAGGTGTCTTCGATCGGCGGAGACGCTCGGATAGGCGAGCAATCCTGGCGACGGGGGCGCCGCCGATGGTCTACTTCCATCAGGAAATCTCGATAGACACGTGCCATCGGAGTATTCCTATGGTTCCCATGGCTGATCGCACTCACCGGGCCTGTGTCCAGACCAAGACATCCCTTGCCCTCACCCGCATTTTCGACATCATGCGGCTGACCGGGATGACGCTGACAGCCGAGCTTCCCGAGAGCTCGACCGATGCCTGACCTCGAGGTCCGTCTGCACGAGACCCATGTCGGGGATCTTGGTTTGCTTGATGCCTCGGGTCGCCGACACCGCAGTGGCCCCGATGAGACGCCGCTGACCAATCACCCAGCGAGGAAGGTTGTGTCTCCGTGCCACTCCAGCGCCTCACGCGACGGGCGGTCGCCAGGACCTCGCGGCAGTGCGATCTGTTCCCCGGCAGTCTCACGGGCATAGAGGTCTTCACCGTTGCCGAAGTCCTCGCGCAGCCGAGCGCTCACTCGCAGTCGGTACGTGGGATCAACAGTGACGTAGCCAAGGTCGAACAGGGTGTGGATGTCTGAACGCAATAGCAGGCCGTTGTCCACTCGATGCTCACCGCCGTGAGCGACGGGGCGGATGTGAGCTGCCTGCAACGTCGGACGGATACGATGGCCAGTGATGGCGCAACGGGACTCGTAGACGTCAAGCACGACCGCCCGGAAGGCCCCCTGGTTCATGCGAGGCACCACCAGCCTCGGCGTCCCATGCGTCGGCCCCAGAGCGACCGCCGGGCGATTGTCGTCGGTCACGTCGGCGGCGGTGTGGTCTGCCATGAGTCGCCCCAGCGCCAAGTCCACGACTGAGTCGGTGCCAGCGTCGTAGCCCTTGCCACGCACGATGTTCTTGGCGAACGAAGTTGGTGCCGGCAGTGACCACTCACCGAACCAGGTCACCCCATTCAGCATGACGCAGCCGATCGTCGGGTCGTCGTGATCCAACTCATGGCTCGGACCTGAGCCCTGATCCGACCGGGAACGTCGATACTTCCCGGTCTTCGCGAGGAGCGCCTCCGCATCGGACACACCGTTGCCCTCGCCGAAGAATTTCCAAGCCTCGCTGACGCGCAGCGGCACATAGCCCTCGAAGAAGCCCCCGCCCACCAGACTGTTATCCGGATAGTGGGTCTTGAAAAGGAAAGGCTCACCTTGCTTCAGTGCAGCGAATCCAGTACTCGGGTTCGGAAGCCAGAAGTTGACCTCTTCCAGTTCCGGCCTCGCCGCCAGGAACGCAGCCCAGTCCCGGTCCGTCACCCCCACATACGTCCGCACGCGCCGAACGTACTGGAGGTGATCGACCCCGGACTCCGAGCGCCGGGGAGTTCCACCCACCGGTCCCCCTGCGGGGTGAACTGGGACGCGGAAGACCTTGCGGCGGTCGGCATCGGTGGTTGGTTGCATCGGTGCGGCACGCTCCGCGAGCAACACGTGCAGACTGTCAAGGGAACCCCCGATCTACACGGGACGCACTCAGCGACGTCAGTACATGACCACAGTTAGGTCAGGCGGGGAAGTCGCGTCGGCTTCAAGGGTCGCACCTACGCCACGTATTTCGGCACCGTCGCGTCCTCGGACGATTCGTTCGCGAACTATTGCGCTGCCACCAGCCACGCTGAGGTCCTGGCGTCAGGGTGCGACAGGGCCAGCCGTCACGACCGCGTAGTCCTCGCCGACCCCCGCCGTCCGCGGCTAAGGCCCCTCATCCGCCACGACATGATCGCGCCGGCAGACACGGCGGACATCACGCTGGCGAAACTCACGAAGGATGCGATCGAGAGGATGCTTGCGAAGGATCCGATGGACCCGACGGAGAGGGCGGAGCCCACCGAGCCGATGGAGAGTACGGAGTTGCGGGAGCCGATCGACAGGATTGAGTTCGACGATCGCAGGCTCCAACGCGAGGTACTCACGCGTGGAGGATAGCTGACGAGTTGGATCGCGTTCCCGGTTCCTCCCTGCAACTCATTCGAGATGCACCGGATGCAAGCTCGAACGTCGTCTGGCTGCTGGCCTACGTCGACATGGCCTTCCCGGTGGGATCTGTCAGCAGCGGCGAAGCCCCGGGCACCTCACATCGCGGCCGGGGCCGGGTTAGGGTGAGCCCGGCGTCACTGAGGCCGAGCGGAGAAACTCGTGAGGGAAGGTGGATCCGGTGAGGTCAGCAACGACGGGTCGGGTCGCGGGGGTTGGCAATCTCGTTAGGCGCCCGCTGTTCGTCAGCCTGCTCGCCGGGGTCATGGTGGCCAGCTTGGCGCAGGGGAGCGCGGCGGCGCCACCCAGCGCGGCGGCGGCCCCCATCCGCGGCGCTACGTCATTCGACCTTGGTCCGGCCGGGTATGGTGGCAATGACATCGTTGCCGGACCGGACGGCAACATGTGGTTCACAAACAACGCGAACAATTCCATCGGAGTCATCACCCCCAAGGGTGCGGTGAAGTACTTTCCGATACCGACCGTACCGAGCCAGTCCATGGGGTCCGGCCTGTTTGAGTTGACCGCCGGGCCCGATGGCAACATGTGGTTCACCGGGTTCTACGACAACGTCATCGGAAAGGTCACTCCGCTGGGGGTGGTGACCTTGTACTTGGTACCTCTGCCCAAGGCCAACCCCTACGGCATCACCGCCGGCGTTGATGGAAACCTCTGGTTCACCTTGGACTCCGCGAACGCGATCGGGCGCATCACAACGGATGGCGTAGTGACCCTGTTCCCCATTCCCGTTGCGGGCTCCACGTCAATCGTGGTCAGCTCGACCGGCACGATGAATGGCTACTCGATCACGGCCGGGCCATTGGACAGTCTCTGGTTCACCATTCCCATGTCAAACCTCATTGGCCGGATCACCATGGCTGGTCAAGTAACGACGATCCCGATCACCACAACCACCCCTCCCTCACTAGACGGTTCCACGCCAACGATTGGATCGCTGACCACTGGTGCGAATGGGAGCATCTACGTCACTCGGAACGCGGACAGCGTGATCAGCGGTATGACGTCAACCGGAGCCGTCACGAACTACCCACTACCCGCGGGCGCAGGCCCAACGCTCATCGCGCAAGGACCCGCCAATACCCTCTGGTTCAACGAACCGGGTGCCAATGCACTGGGACGCCTCGTGGTTCCCGGTGCCAAGACTCCCGGGACCGTCACCCAGGTGCCACTGCCGGCTCCGAACTTCCTCCCCTTTTCCGTGGCCACCGGGCCGGATGGCAGCATCTGGTACATCGGCATGGTCAACTCCGGGAACACCGTCAGTTCGCCGTCCAACGTGCCGACACTCACGATAGGCAGGATCCCGAGCGGGTACGGCACCCTGCTGTCGGCCACGGTCACCGGGACTGGCACCAGCGGCTCCACGCTGACCTGCGCCAAGGGTGAGGCAGGCACGTGGACGGCCATTCAGACGCGGTACCAGTGGCTGCGCAATGACCGGGTGATGATCGGCAGGCAGCGCACGTCGTACGTCACCACCAAGGCCGACGTCGGCGCCCGGATCAGTTGCAGGGTGTCGGTGACGTACGCACCCAACTTGATTCAGCTGGGCGCGACCGCCAAGCCCGTCACCATCAGGCCCTAGCGCTCGTGCCGTCGGTGGCGGCGCTCGTGCACGCACTCCCGCGAGTCCCGGGGTCACGGCCGCAGGGGGCTACCCCCTAGGTTCGGGCCATGGCTCACGGGACCGCGCAGCGCACGCCCCTGCCCGCCGGCATCCTCGCGGTCATCGTCGGCCTCATCCTGGGCGTGATCGTCCTGCACATTGTGAACCTCGGCATCGAGGCGCTGTGGATTACGCTGCCCGAGCAGTGGGGGAGGGCGCCGGCTTGGTACGTCCTCGGCATGCTCATTGCCGCCGGCGCCCTGGTGTACGTGATCCGCCGGTATGCCGGCGATGCGGGCCACGAGCCGATCGGTGGGATCACGGTGAGCCCGGTGACGCCGAAGCAGTACGTCGGCGTGATCCTCGCGATCCTCGTGACCCTGTGGGGGGGTGCGGTGCTCGGCCCCGAGGTCGCGCTCGTCGCAACCGGCTCCATGGTAGGCACCGTCCTCGCCAGTCGATTCAAGATCGAGGACGTGAAGGACCAGACGAAGGTGATCGGCCTGGGTGCCCTCGGCGCGATCCTTGCGATCGTCGTCGGCCCGATCCTCACCGGCAGTGCGACGGTGAGCGGTGCGCCGACGGCGATCGAGGTTCCCCAGTTGGCCTGGGCCATCCCGGTCGCGATCATCGCCACGGTCGCCGTCGCCATCGCTCGCGTCATCGCCGCGCTCATCGCCCGCACCGCGGGCGGCCAGCCCAGGCTGATCGTCCTCGTCGGCGCCGGCACCGTCGTCGCCGTCTGCGCGCTGCTCATGCAGGCGATCACCGGCGAGCCGGTCGGCTACGTCGTGACCTCGGGTGAGGAGTTGATCGCCGACCTCCCGACCCTCACGTCTGTCTCGGCGCTCATCGCGATCATCTTCTTCAAGACCATCGCCTACGCCGTGTCACTGGGTGCCGGCTTCCGCGGCGGCGCGTTCTTCCCGGCGATGTTCATCGGCGCCGCGGTCGGCCTGCTCGCAAGCCTCACGCTTCCGGCCGGTCCGAATGCGCAGGCCGCGATCGTCGTCGGCGTCGTCGCCGCAACCATCGCCACCGCGAGGATGCCGTGGTGGGCGGCGATCCTGCTCGGCATCGTCATCGGCGCCCTCATGGGCACCTGGACTCTCGTGCCCGCCGCCGTCATCGGCGCGGTCGTCGCCCGCGCGATCCCCCGCTTCGGCGACCGGGTGGCGCTCCCTGCCGCCGCCTGATCAGCACTGGGCAGGTGCGAAGGGCCTGAGTCGAGGGGCATGGGTTCCAACGTTCTCATGTCCGCCGCCGACTACCCAAACATCACCGAACTACCCAAACATCACCGAACACTTCGTACGCCGGCTCATCCGCGAACGCCGCATCCCGTTCCTGAAGGTCGGGCACCTCGTCCGGCTGCGCCGCACCGCAACTACTCACGGAAGGACTTTGCAGGATGGCTATGGATCAGTCTGCCTTGTTGGAGCTGGACTTCAATACCGCGTCGCGGTTGGCCGGTCGCCTTGGTTTCAACGTGGATTCGTTATTTGAGCACGACCAAGATTTGAGCACGACCAAGTCGCCCAGTTGGCTGCCTCGGTGCTCGGCGATTCGCGTCCGGCGCTCATTGTCTGGCACCATGGGTCCATGGTCGATTTGGTCAAGGCCTTCCCAATTGACAATGCCAGTGATCTTCCGGGCAAGTGGCCGCATGACCGCTTCGATCTGATCGGGGTACTCACTCGAGATCCAGGGCAGGCCTCCTTCCGTTTCACTGCCTTGCCGCAGGAACACCTCGACGGCGATTCCCCTCTGAGGCGCCGGCCGATCAGGTACGCATCCTCGCGTCGTTGCGTGAGTTCTTGAGGCGTGTCCCGCCCGCGATAAGTGTCTTTGCCATGGATGACCAGGTGCACCTTCCGGCGTTGTACCCTGCGCAACTTGGCCAGTGGACGCGGACCTCTCCGACTTCGGGTTACACGAAGCCTCAAAGTGATCGATGACCGGGCTGATTGAGGGATCCGATCAGGCACCTGCAAGCACAGGATTCGACCGGCGGGCATTCCTGCAGCGCCTAGTCCTGGCCTCGGCGGCAGCCTGGGGATTGGCCAGTGTGCCGGTTGGCGCTGCAGCAGGTCCGCTGACCAGGCCGGTTGTTGATCTCTATCTGCAGGAGCCCGCTGACCGCGACATCGATCTGCTTGATCTGACTATCGCTCAGGCTGCAACGCGTATGCGGGAAGGATCCTTGACTCCGGTTGACCTTGTTGAGCGGTTTCTGGAGCGCATCGCCAGATTCGGTGCCACGTACCAGGCCTGGAACACAGTGCTGGCAGAGCGCGCTATTCAGCGGGCTCGACGATTGCGGGTCGGCCCGGACTCACCTGCCTTAACGGGCATACCCATCGCGGTGAAGGACAACTTCTTCACCAATGGCGTGCTGACGACGGCCAACAGCTTCATCTATCGGGATTTCGTGCCAACCTTCGACGCCACCGTGGTGGCGCGTTTGCAGCGATCCGGCGGCATCGTGCTGGGCAAGACCCAGATGGGGCCATTGGCAACAACTCGTGCCACGACGCCGGACGGCGCGATCACCACTGTCAATGCCTGGACACCGCAGAACCCGGCGGTCTACCCGGGTGGTTCCTCGACTGGCTCAGCGACTGCCGTGGCGGGCCGGATGGCCACTGTGGGCATCGGAACGCAAACGGGCGGCTCCATCACCATTCCTGCGCAGGTGCAGGGGTTGACCGGTTTGAAGCCGACCATGGGTCGTTGTTCGCTCTTCGGGGTCATCCCATTGAGCTACACGCGGGATCATCCGGGGCCATTGGCGCGCGACATCAAGGACGCCGCGATCATGCTGCAGTCGATGGCGGGCCCGGACCCGCATGACCTTCGCACGCTCGGGTTGCCGGAGGTGCCGGATCTGGTGAAAGCGGCGACGCCAGTTCGTCGTAAGGGCCGCGTGACCATCCGCTGGTCCACCAGATTGGGCGTACCTACGGACTACTTGACTGGGGACGAGTCCGTCAGTGCATTGCGCCGCACCATGCTCAACACAATGTCCAACCTGGGCATCGACATCGTCGAAATCCGTCTACCTGATGCGTGGGCCCTGCTCTCCGGATACGCATTCAACAGCGTGCGTCTTCCCGAGCGAAGTGAGCAATTTCTTGAGTATCTGCGTTCGGACTTGAAACTGTTCGGCGTGTCCTTGACCACCTGGATGCAGGGCCTGTTCGTCAGCGGTGATGAGTACGTGCGCGGTCAGCGGGCTAGACTGCTGCTTGCCGAGATGGCACTGGACCAGGTCTTCACCGCCTGTGATGTGTTTGCGGCTGAGCGGGCAGACGCCTTCGATATCGTCGGATTTCCGTTGGTCGCCTTTCCCATCGGTATGGCCATGGATGACGATGCAGCAACAATGCTGCCCGTTGGTGGGTTGCTGGCGACACGGCCCTACGCGGAGGATCGACTCTGCGCCGTCACCGCGGCCTATCAGGCCGTGACCTCACATCACCGAAACCGTCCACCCGAGCCCACGCAGGCTGGCGCTCATGCTCGGTCAAGCACCCGACGGCTCCGGCTGAGTCTTGAGGATGTCGAACGAACCGGCGCCTGATGTGAGCGCGGGATAGGTCGAGCCTCACCTGCCCCGCAACTGCTCGGAGGTGCCGCGGAACCGCGGCGAGGATAGATGCCAGCGGTGAACAGGCGGGCAACGGCGCGGGCTCGGGAGGTTGGCCCCGCAGTACGCCGCCCCCCATCGCGGTGAGCGCACGTTCATGTGTCATTCGCTGTCAATGAGGCGGACGTCCAGGGCTTTGAATCGAGCAAAGCCTTGGTCGGCGGTCACCAAGGTCGCCCTCATGTCAATGCAGGCGCTGGCGAGCAGAGCATCATGGAGGTCGCCGCCGACGAATCCCTGTCCCCGCACGAGGTCTTCGAATATCGACCATCGGCCAGGGCCAGCCTCGGTCATTCGAATCACGCGTGATGCAAGCACGCTCTGCAGTGCCTCGACTGCGTCGTCCAAGGTCTCCGGGGCCGCGAAAATTCGTCCATTCGTGACTACCCGCAGGAACCCGACGGCCACTTCCGGGAGCAGTGCCACCGGTTCAATCCCGCTCCGCATGGCATCGACGGCTGTCCGCGCTGCTGAATGGAGCGAAGTGTCAGGTCGTACGGCGTACACGAGCACATTGACGTCAAGGCAGAGCATTGCGACCGTCGGCCTCGTCGAGCAGGTCGCGAACGGCGCTGTTGTCGGAGAGATCGACATCGGCGACCAGGCCCGGAGCCTGGCGAGAGACGAACAGCGGGGGCAATCGCTCGCTCACGGGCGCTGACTGGAGCGCCACTCTCAGTGACTCCTCAATGAGGGAGGTCACAGAGCAGCCCCGCTGGGCGGCCGTGGATTTCGCCAGCCGATACAGCGAATCCTCAATGTTGAGCGTCGTTCTCATGCTGGCAGATTAACAGGTAGTAAGCAGAAATCTGCTTGACACCGTGCGTCGGCGAGGACCCGTCCGCTGCGCTCGAAGGACAGGCCCACGCTGCCGTACCCCAGGAGTTGGTGCATACCCCGGAGCATCCCGGGCAGGCGCACTTGCCCCGGTGCGCCATCGACACCGGTCTCGATTCCGAGGGCGGGTGGGCTGAATGCGGCCGCCCAGTCCAAATCCACAGGCAGACCGGATTCTCGGGCCACCTCACTTGAAGCAGCGTCAAAGGCCTCGGGCACACGCGTCAAGATCGACCTCACACGCTCGCCCTGCGCCAGGCCAGTGCCTTTCGTTGCGGGAAGCACCCTCTCGAAACCGGAGTCGAGCAGCGTCGGCGACATCCGTTCCATGTCCCGGACCAGTTGCCGCGGCGCAGCATGAGTACGTCCCCGATCAGGCCGCCCATGGCATCTCCGAACGCCCAACCGAGGATTTCGACGCTTCACCGCCAAGGCTCCCGATGTCACGGCGGCATTCCAAGCATTCACGGCAGCAACCGGTAACGCCTCGGGTACTCGGTGACGCTGCACGTCGTGATGATCCCGGGACCGCGCTGAACTCCGCGAGCGAGGCCGGGACGTCGACGCCGCATCTGGAACTGGCACCCCCATACGGGCAATCGTGGACGCAAAGCACCTGGAACTTCGTTGACCTGTGCGATCGCATGAGGAATCCGTATCACCTCGCAAACAGGAACACGACGCTCTGCGAGTGCAAGAGTGTATAATTGCGCCAGCGTCTTGCCTCGTAAACCCCCAAGCCCTACCGCGCCGCCCGGTAATGCCCTCTCTGGCACGTCATCGACGTCGAGTGTCTGTGCCAAACGAAGGATCTCTTTCCTGAACCAGCCCACCCCGCCGCTCCCGCGCATCCCCTCATCTGTTGCGATGGCTGGCCGCCTCATCGTCAGCCCCCTCGGCATCATCCGCGTTGGCCCCCGCCTGGGTTCGTGGGCTGTGGCAGCTGCGCTCGAGAGCGTCGACAACGTTCGCGATGTCGGCGGCAGTCGCCGCGAGCGGCTACGCGCCGCGCCGCCGCTGCAAACGCCACCTGACCGCCGCTGACCCGAACCCCGAACCCACACCGACGACAGCGAAAGCGAGCCGCAATATGTCCGACTGGCGCATCGTGCAGTTGTTCCTTCCCGCGAAGCGACTCGCCGTCTACGAGGTGCAGGAACACTCGAGGACGGGCGACCTGCGCTGCACCTGCCCGTGGGACGACGGAGGACACACGTGCCGGCATGTCAAGTACGTGCGCTCGCGCAAGACTCGAAACGGCGGTACCCAGATGCTGCCCATGTTCGGCACCGACGGGGAGCTCGCTTTCGATGAGGCGGTGCGGGACTCGTCCCACTACCGCCAGTTCGTGATCCACAACTCAGACATCGTGGTCCTTTG
>JAGWXT010000016.1 GCA_018969715.1 Actinomycetales bacterium | reverse complement strand
TCCCCACCAGCCTCCTCGCCCAGCGCGCCCGGAGGGATTCGAACCCCCAACCAACCGGGTAGAAGCCGGTTGCTCTATCCGTTGAGCTACGGGCGCCCGGTGGTGAGTCTGGCAGTGCTCCACAGGTGCGACGTGTCAACACCCCAGGCGCCGGGGGCGTCGCCGCATCCCCCGCCCCCGGAGGGTGTCCGTGCCGCACCGGTTGCGGGCAGCACCACCTTCGTGACGATCCACGATCGTCGACCACACATTGGGAGCACATCATGAACGACATTCACGTGACCGTCGTGGGCAATGTTGCCACCGACATCGCCGTGCGCACCACGGCTTCCGGCCGCATGGTGAGCAGTTTCCGCGTCGCCTCCAACGCCCGGCGGTTCGATCGGGCCACCAGTCTCTGGGTGGACGCCGAGCCATCCTTCGTCTCGGTGAGCTGCTGGGGGGCGCTTGCCGACCATGTCGCGGCCAGCGTCGCCAAAGGCGATCCGGTCCTGGTCACCGGCCGGCTGCGCATCCGGCAGTGGCAGGACGGTGAGCAGCGCGGGACGAGCGCCGATCTCGATGCGGCCTCCGTCGGGCACGACCTCACGCGGGGCACAACCCGCTTCGAGCGGGCCCGTTCCCGGTCGGCGGAGGCCGAGAACACCGACCCGTGGGCGGAATCGGCCCGCGCCGCGTAGTCGCCCCCCGGCAGGGGCCACCGGCATCCTGTCTTCCGGCCCATCGGCATCCTGTCTTCCGGCCATCGGCAACCTGTCTTCCGGCCATCGGCAACAATGCGGAGCTGGCCACCCGGCCCTGGCCAGCCGGCCCACGCCCCGTCCCGACCACGCAAGGAGCAGCCATGAGCGAACGCACCATCGCACAGGAGTGGGCGGGGGAGTTCCCCGGCCGCGTCGCGCTGGTGACCGGGGCCAGTTCGCTCATCGGCGTGGCCACCATCGAGGGCCTGCGTGCGGGGGGTGCGCGGGTGGTCGCCTGTGCCACCCCCCGCAATGCCCACCACCTCGCCGGCCTCGCCGGTGACGAGGTCACCGTGTGCATCGGTGACCTTGCCACCGAGGAGTTCCTCACCGAGATCGTCGCGGCCTGTGTTGATGGCTACGGCGGCCTGGACTACCTCGTCAGCGCGGCGGCGATGTTCACCGACCCCGGGCTCACCGCATCATGGGAGGACTGGCATGCCATCCTCGACGTCAATGTCGTGAGCGTGGCCCGCCTGCTGGGCATGTGTGTGCCCCACCTGCGCACCCGCCCGGGTGCCTCCGCGGTCCTGGTGTCCTCCATCAGCGGCCGACGCTCGCAGGCCGGCCGGATCCTCTACCCGGTGTCCAAGGCCGCCCTGCTCGGACTGTCCCGCAATGCCGCGCAGACCCTCGCCGATGACGGCATTCGCGTCAACGCCGTCCTTCCCGGGTGGACGTGGAGTCGCGCCCACGAGGTGATGTACGGCAGCCGGGAACGCGCCGACGCCTTCGCCGCGGAGTTCCAGTACCTCGGCCGGATGGCAGAGGCTCACGAGGTTGCCGAGGCGATCCTGTTCCTGCTCTCCCCCCGCGCATCGTTCATCACCGGCACCGAGCTCAACGTCGACGGTGGGTACCTCGGCGCGGGGCCGGAGGCGAACGGCCAGGCGCACGTGCTCGTCCCCACGATCGCCGAACCCTGACCCCTGCCGCGGCCTATCCTTGGGCCGTGGCCGAATTCATCTACACCCTGCGCAAGGCCCGCAAGGCGCACGGCGACAAGGTCATCCTCGATGACGTCACCCTCGCCTTCCTGCCTGGTGCCAAGATCGGCGTGGTGGGGCCCAACGGCTCGGGCAAGTCGACGCTGCTGCACATCATGGCCGGCCTCGATGAGGTGTCCAATGGCGACGCCACCCTCACCCCCGGCTTCACCGTGGGCATCCTGCAGCAGGAGCCCGTGCTCGACGAGGAGTGCTCCGTCCTCGACAACGTCCGCCAGGCAGCCGCCGACACCATCACCAGACTGGACCGCTTCAACGAGATCTCAACCCTCCTCGCCGACCCGGCAGCCGACTACGACAGCCTCCTGGCCGAGATGGGCGAGCTGCAGGAGGTCCTCGACCATCGCAACGCCTGGGATCTGGAATCACAGCTCGAGCAGGCGATGGAGGCCCTGCGCCTGCCCCCCGGTGAGGCTGATGTGCGCGTGCTCTCCGGCGGGGAGCGGCGCCGGGTGGCGCTGGCGAAGCTCCTGCTCGCCCAGCCCGACCTGCTGCTGCTCGATGAGCCGACCAACCACCTCGATGCCGAGAGCGTGCTGTGGCTGGAGCAGCACCTCGAGCGCTACCCCGGCACCGTGATCGCGATCACCCACGACCGGTACTTCCTCGACAACGTCGCCCAGTGGATCCTCGAGCTCGACCGTGGCCGCGCCTACCCCTATGAGGGCAACTACTCGACCTACCTTGCGAAGAAGGCCGAGCGCCTCACCATCGAGGGGGCGAAGGACGCCCGCCTGCGCAAGCGGCTGACCGAGGAGCTGGAGTGGGTGCGCTCCAGCCCGAAGGCCCGGCAGGCCAAGAACAAGGCCCGGCTCGACCGCTACGAGGAGATGGCGACCGAGGCGGCGCGGCACCGACGGCTGGACATGGACGAGATCCAGATCCCCCCCGGTCCGCGACTGGGCACCCAGGTGCTCGAGGTGACGGGGCTGTCCAAGGGCTTCGGCGACCGGCTGCTCATTGACGACCTCACCTTCTCCCTGCCGCGCAACGGCATCGTGGGCATCATCGGGCCCAACGGGGTTGGCAAGACCACGCTGTTCCGGATGATCGTCGGGGAGGACACCCCCGATGAGGGCCGCCTTGTGCTCGGGGAGACCGTCCGGCTGTCCTACGTCGACCAGGGCCGGTCGGGGATCGATCCATCGCACACGGTCTGGCAGGTTGTCTCCGATGGGCTGGACCACATCAAGGTCGGCGGCAGCGAGATGCCCTCGCGGGCCTACGTGTCGGCCTTCGGGTTCAAGGGCCCCGATCAGCAGAAGCCGGCCGGAGTGCTCTCCGGAGGTGAGCGCAACCGCCTCAACCTGGCCCTCACCCTCAAGCAGGGGGGCAACCTGCTGCTGCTCGATGAGCCGACCAACGACCTCGACGTCGAAACCCTCGGCAGCCTGGAGAACGCCCTCACGCAGTTCCCCGGCTGCGCCGTGGTCATCACCCACGACCGGTGGTTCCTCGACCGGGTGGCCACCCACATCCTCGCCTACGAGGGTGACTCCCAGTGGTTCTGGTTCGAGGGGAACTTCCAGGGCTACGAGGTGAACAAGGTCGACCGGCTCGGTGTGGATGCGGCACGGCCGCAGCGGGCGACCTACCGTCGCCTCACCCGCGCCTGAGCGGCGATGACCACCCTCACCGCTGCCGACGCCTACCGCCTGCGACCCTTCCTCGATGCACTGCTGCGGATGGACGCGCAGGCACCCCTGCTACTGGCCGACCGCGCCGGCACCCTCACCGCCCTGACCTGCCCACCCAGTGACGTCGTCGTCGCGATCCCCCTGTCGGCGCCGGCGGCACCCTGGGTGAGCGCACTCGGCGAGCGCGCCGTGAGCGCTGCGGCACTGCGCACCGCGCTCGGGTCCGCCCGTGATCCCCTGCCCGACGGGCTCGTGTGCGACCCCGCCGACCTCACCCCGGTGGCCGCCCCGGCGCTCACCGTGCAGCCCCCGGTGGGTCCGTGGCTGCCCGGGGAGCGTGGTCTGGCCGGTGACGTCCGCCGCCTCGTCACCCCCGACCGCACCGCCGCTCCCCGGGGGAGTGCCCCGGCAACGGGGGCAGCGGACGGCGTGTGGGGCGGGCTGCCGCGCGCGGCGATCCTCACCGCGCTCGCCCTGGGACTGCTCAGCCATCCGGCCAGCCGGGTGACCTCCGGCACCTGCGAGCGGTGGAAGCGGCTGGCGACCCCCGAGGGTGCGGTGCACATCCGTCCCACCGGCATGCTCCGGTGGACGCCGGCGGTGCTCCCGGGGGGTGCGGTCTAGCGGAGGCCGGATCCGGGGCCGGCGGTGTCGAAGGCTGGGTTGGCGTTGATCATCGCCCGCGCCGCCATGCGCAGGTACTCCCACACCGGCTCCGCGAGGTCCGCCGGCAGGTGCTGCTCGAGCAGCGCGTCGTGCATGCACGACAGCCAATGGTTGTGTGCGACCAGGTCGATGCGGAAGGGGGCATGGCGCATCCGAAGTCGCGGGTGGCCCCGCTGCTCCGAATAGGTCTGCGGCCCACCCCAGTACTGCATGAGGAACAGTCGCAGCCGTTCGGCCGCAGCGGTGAGGTCCGCCTCGGGATACATCGGACGCAGGACCGGGTCCACCGCGACCCGCGCATAGAACCCTGCCACCAGAGCCGTGAAGAACGGCTCCCCGCCCAGGCGGGTGAACATCTCCGCCGGGTCCTCGGAGGTCACCCGCCGACGGCCACGGGAGCGGCGGCGGCCGCACGCTCGCCGATATTGCGCGCCATCCCCGGGAAGACGATGCCGTGGAAGGGCGCCACCGCCCACCAGTAGGCGTGCCCGCCGAGGCCGCGGGGGTAGAACACCGCGCGCTGGACCAGCCGGGTGTGCCCACCGTCCAGTGGCTCGAGGGTGAACTCCAGCCAGGCCAGTCCGGGATTCTTCATCTCTGCCCGCAGCCGCAGTTGCCGCTCGGGGATCAGCTCCTCAACCCGCCAGAAGTCGAGGGTCTCACCAATGCGCAGGTGGTCGGGGTCGCGGCGACCGCGACTCAACCCCACCCCGCCGACCGCCCAGTCGAGCAAGCCACGCGCCCGCCAGGCCCAGTCCATGCTGAAGTACCCGTGCACACCACCGATGCCCTCAACCACCCGCCAGACCTCCGCGGCGGGGGCGGGCACCTCGATGGTGCGAACGTCCTCGTAGAGGCTGCCGCCCGCCCACGTCGGATCGGTGGGCAGTGGGTCCGATGGTGCCCACGGAAGCGAGGCCGACGACCAGCGGGTGCGCACGTCGGCATCCCGCACCCGGCGCACGGCGAGCTCAACGGCATCATCGAAGCCCAGCAGCCCCCCGGGGGGGTCGGGGATGAGGGTGCGGATGTCCTGCTCCTGGCAGACGACCTCATTGCGCAGACTGCGCACGAGGGGCTTGGCGATCGCCGATGGCACCGGGGTGACCAGCCCGACCCACAGGCTTGACAGGCGGGGGGTGAGCAGGGGCACCGGCACGATGACCCGCCGGCCCAGCCCGTTGATCCGTGCATAGCGGCGCATCATCTGCTCGTAGGTGAGCACATCCGGGCCGCCGATGTCGAAGGCCCGGTTGACCGCCGGCGGCAGGGCGGCCGCGCCGACGAGGTAGCGCAGGACGTCGCGCACCGAGATCGGCTGGATGCGGGTCCGCACCCACTTCGGGGTGATCATCGCCGGCAGGTGCTCGGTGAGGTACCGCAGCATCTCGAATGACGTCGAGCCCGAGCCGAGGATCACCCCCGCCCGCAGCTCGATCGTCGGCACCCCGCTGCTGCGCAGGATCTCCCCGGTGCGCATCCGCGAGGACAGGTGCTCCGAGAGCCGGGCGTCACCGCGCCCGCCGCCGGGCAGCAGGCCGCCGAGGTAGACGATCCGGCGCACCCCCGCGGTGCTCGCGGCATCGGCGGCGATCTGCGCCATCTCGTCCTCCACCCGTCCGAAGCCATGGCCGAGGACGAGGGCGTGCAGGAGGTAGAACAGCACATCCACGTCGGCGCATGCCCGGCCGACCGCATCGGCGTCGAGGGCGTCACCGGCGACGACCTCGACATCGGCCGCCCACGGGTGGTCGCGGACGCGGTCGGGATGCCGGACGAGCACCCGCACCCGGTAGCCATTGGCGAGCAGTTCCGGGACCAGCCGGCCCCCGACATAGCCGGTGGCACCGGTGACGAGGGCCAACGGCGCCACCTGGTCGGCGCCGGGACGAGGGGGGATCCTGCCCAGATCGCGGGCAACGGGTTCGCGCATGGCACCACCCTCGCACAGCGCCGGCCGCGAGGCAGCAGGATGCGATGCTGGACCCCTATGGCTGAGGTCGACATTCCGGCCCGCGCGTGGCTGGTCCCGGCCCGGCGCCGTCGGTGGCTGCGCCGCCTTGCACAGCACATGGGTGTGGCGGTGGCGTACTCGGCACCCAGGGGGCGACGGCAGGTGAGTGCCGGTGCGGTGATCTCGGTGCTGGCTGCCCTCGATCTGCCGGCGGTGACCGAGGCGCAGGCGCGCACCAGCCTCGCCTCGGTGCGGGCGCGCGCCTCCCAGCGGTGCCTCCCACCGGTGACGGTGCTCACCCTGGGCACCTCCCGGTTGGTGGCGGTGCGCATGCCTCGCACGGTGGCGGGTGAGGCGTCATCGCACCTCCGTCCCGGTGCCGCCACGCTCCACCTCGAGGACGCGTCGGTGCGGTCGCTGCCGGTGCGACGCCCATCGTGGCCTGCCCTCGTGCGCGACCGCATCCACCCCGCCACCCGCGGCAGCGCCTACCGCTGCGCCGGCACCGTGCTGCTGCCCGCGGACCTGCCGCTGGGCTACCACACCCTGCACATCGACGGCCCACCGACCGGGCCTGCACCCGCCGGGCCTGCCGGGCCTGCACCCGCCGGGAGTGATCCTGCGATGGGCCATGTCATCGTCACCCCGACGCGACTGCCGCTGGCCGCGGCGGGGGCGCGCGTGGGGATCATGGCCCAGCTCTACAGCGTCCGCTCCCGTCGCTCCCAGGGGGTGGGGGACTTCACCGACCTGGCTCAGCTCGCCCAGTGGGCTGCCCGCGAGGGTGGCTGCGACTTCCTCCTCATCAACCCGGTGTGCGCGAGCGTGCCGGTCACCCCCTACGAGGACTCGCCCTACCTGCCCGGCAGCCGTCGCTTCCTCGACCCGCTCACCCTCGACGCCCCCCGCACCCACCCCTCACCGCCGCCCCCCAGCCGGGGCTTGTGGGACACCCCCGCCGGACTGCTCGACCGGGACCGGGCCGCCGCGGCCAAGGGCACCATCCTTCGCGATGCGCATCGCAGGTGGACGCTCAGCGCTGCGCCGGCCGAGGTCGAGCAGTTCAACGACTTCCGCTCCCGGATGGGCGAGGGCCTGGCCCACCACGCCCACTACATGGCGATCGCCGCCCGGCATGGACCCGACTGGCGCACCTGGCCATCGCACCTGCGCAGCCCGGGTGTGCTCAGTGCCGGCGATCAGGCCAGCCTCGCTGACGAGGTCGACTACCACTGCTGGGTGCAATGGCAGTGCGACCGCCAACGAGGTCAGGCCCAGCGGACGGCGCGCGACGCCGGGATGGCGCTGGGAATCGTCAACGACCTGCCGGTCGGCGTTCATCGCCATGGTTCGGCGACGTGGGCCGAGCAGCACATGTACGCCATGACCATGAGCGTCGGCTGCCCGCCGGATGCGTACAACCAGCTCGGACAGGACTGGGATCAGCCGCCCTGGCGTCCCGATGCCCTGCGCGAGTCGGGCTACCGGCCCTTCCGCGAGGTGGTGCGCGCGATGGTGGGGGAGGGCGGCGGGGTCCGAATCGATCACATCCTCGGCCTGTTCCGGCTGTGGTGGGTGCCGGCAGGTCGACTGCCAGTGGACGGCACCTACGTCACCCAGGATCACGAGGCGCTGGTTGGCATCGCCGTCCTTGAGGCCTACCGCGCCGGGGCGCTGGTCATCGGCGAGGACCTCGGCACCTACGAGCCGTGGGTGCGCTCCTACCTCACCGGCCGGGGAGTGCTCGGCACCGATGTCGTGTGGTTCACCGCCCCCGACGGGGATCGGATGCCCGCCCCGGACACCTGGCGGCGGTCGACCCTCGCAACCGTCACCACCCACGATGCGCCGCCGACTGCCGGGTTCCTCGCGGGGGAGCACGTGCGCGTGCGCAACGTCCTCGGGCTGCTCACCGAGTCCTTCGCGGACAGTTGGCGGGCCCACCTGGCCACCATTGATCGGTGGCGGCGGTCCCTGCGCGAGGCGGGCTACCTCGTTGATGGACCCGGGCTGGACGCACCCGGGCTGGATGCGGATGGGCTGGATGCGGATGGGCTGGATGCGGATGGGCTGGACGCGGACACCGCGATGCTGCTCGCCGCCCATCGCTACCTCGCGGCGACCCCCGCGGCACTGGTGTGCGTGGCGCTGTCCGACCTCACCGGGGATCGCCGCCTGCAGAACCAGCCGGGCACCGATGCGCAGTACCCGAACTGGCGGGTGCCGCTGAGTGACCGAGGTGGTTGGCCCGTGTGGCTGGATGACCTTCCCACCCGCGATGGACAGCCGATCGCGGGATGGCGGCTGGCCCTGCCGGTGCTTGACGCCGTTCATCCGCGCGGCGATGCCGCACCGACCGGCCGGTCGCCGGGGGCGAGCAGCCGGTAGCCTGCTGTCATGGCCATGTGCGCAGCGGCGGATGGGCGTGCCGCCGTCAACTCCGGTGTTCGCATCGTCTCAACCGCTCTCGCCGCCGCCACCGTCACGGCCGGCGCCGTCCTCGCGTCGTCAGCGCCCGCCCTCGCCCAGCAGCGCGATGCCGGGGATGAGCCGGGGGCGCCGATGTCGATGCTGGCGGTGCTCGTCGTCTTCGTCGGGGTGCCGCTGCTGATCGTCGGCATCATCTACGTCCTGATCTACATGCCGCTATGGCGGCAGCGGACCGGGGCGCTCATGCGCGTGACCACCGCGCCGACCTGGATCAATGGCCCGGGGAGCCTTTCCTCCCCGACCGGTGACGCCGTCGCGCCCGGCCCGGCGCGTGGTGGTGCCAGTGCCACCTGGTGACGCCCTGGACGAGTCGATGCGCCTTGAGGTCGCGGAGGCCATTGCGGCTGCGGAGTCCGCGTCATCGGTCCGCTTCAGCGTCTACCTCGGCCCGCTGCCGGCCGGCAGGGTGACGGCGACCCGGCTGCATGAGGGCTGTGATGATCCGCGCAACCGGGTGCTGATCGCGGTCGACATTGAGAATCAGGTCATTGAGGTCGTCACCGGGGAACGGGCCGCCCTGCTGTGCGGCGACCGGACGTGCTCGCTGGCGACGCTGGCCATGACCAGCGCCTTCATCCAGGGCGATGTGATCGGGGGCCTGCGCGCCGGGATCCTCGTCCTCGGTGACCACGCGCAGGCGCCGCCGGTGCTCTTCGCCGATCAGCCCTGATCGAGCCTGCTCACCCGCGTGGGTGCGCGTCCCGGGCCCGCGCCCGCATCGCCCGCGCCACTGAGTCTCGCTGCTCGGCCACGATCCGGCCCGCCCCCGTCGGCAGGGTTGCCTCACCGGTCGCCGCGAGGAGCCCATCGGCCATTGCCAGCGTTGCCTCGTCGATGAGCAGCACCGGGAACAGGCCGGCGACGAGCAGCTGGCCGATGTGATGGGTCCGGCCACTCCACATCCGCCGCACCTGCGTTGCGTAGCGCTCGCGGTACTCGGTCAGCAGTGCCTCCTGACCGGGCTGCATGAATCCGGCGATGAGGGCCTCGGTCAGGGCATTCGGCGTATCCGGCTCGGTCACGGCGGTTGCCCACGCCCACTGCTTCGCCGCGGCGGTGGGGATCGCCGCCCGCGCCTGGGTCGCCCGCTCCCGTCCGGCTGAGGTGTCATCGCGCCCGACCTCCGCGGCGATGACGGGCTCCTCGACCACCCCGAGGGCGGCCAGGCGGATCACCAGCGCCCAGCGCAGGTCGGTGTCCACCGCCAGCCCCGCCGGTGCAAGGGTGCCCGCGAGCAGGCCCTGCAGCCACTCGGCCTGCGATGGGTCGGTTGCGTGCGCGATCATCCCGCGCGCGAAGGCCAGCTGCCGGTCGCTGCCGGCCCCGGCCGCCATCATGGCCTGCCACGCCATCGTTGCCACCTGGGCGGCACTCGCGGAACGCTCGTGCGGGGCACGGTAGACGTCGATCGCCAGGCGCACCTGCCGCAGCGTCTGGCTGATGAGCCCGACATCGGACTCCCGCGGCAGGTTGTGCAGGACCAGATCGACGTACTCCGCGGTCGCCAGCTCGGCATCGCGCACCATGTCCCAGGCCGCTCCCCACACCAGGGCCCGGGACAGTGACGACTCGACACTGCCCAGTTGGGCCACCGCCCGGGCCAGGCTGGTGTCGTCCAGCCGGATCTTCGCGTAGGTAAGATCGTCATCGTTGAGCAGCAGCAGGGCGGGGCGCACCTGCCCGATCAGGTCGGCGACCTCAGTGCGCGCGCCCGTGACGTCCAGCTCGACCGTCCGCGTGCGCACGAGGCTGCCGGCAACCTCGTCGTAGCAGCCGATGCGCACCCGATGTGGGCGCAGTACCGGTGGTAGGCCCGGGGGAACCAGCGGTGGCTGCTGGACGATCGCGAACCCGGTGATGACGTCAGCCGCATCGGTGGCAACCTCCGGCAGCAGGGTGTTGACCCCCGATGTCTCCAGCCAGACCTGCGACCACTCGGTGAGATCGCGACCGGAAGCGCGGGTCATCACGTCAAGGAAGTCCGGCAGCGTGGTGTTACCCCAGGCGTGGCGAGCGAAGTACTCCCGGAGCCCGGTGAGGAAGTTCTCCTCGCCGACCCATGCCACGAGCTGGCGGAGGGCGGCGGCCCCCTTCGCGTAGGTGATGCCGTCGAAGTTCTCGTGGACGCTGTCCAGATCGGGCATCGCTGCCGCGATCGGATGCGTGGAGGGCAGCTGGTCCTGGCGATACGCCCAGGCCTTGCGCTGGGCGTGGAAGAGCGTCCACGCCTCGGTGAAGCGGGTTGCACCCGCACTGGCCCAGTGCCCGGCCCACTCCGCGAAGGACTCATTCAGCCACAGGTCGTTCCACCAGCGCATCGTCACCAGGTCGCCGAACCACATGTGCGCCAACTCATGCAGGATCGTGTTGGCACGCACCTCGTAGGCGGTCGTCGTCGTCCGCGATCGGAACAGGTACTCATCGCGCAGGGTCACCAGTGCTGCGTTCTCCATCGCCCCGGCGTTGAACTCCGGCACGAACGCCTGCACATAGCCGCCGAAGGGGTAGCCGATGCCGAAGTGGTCCTCAAACCACGTCATGCCCTGCTTGGTGATGGTGAACAGGTCCGCGGCATCCAGGTGCTCGGCCATCGACTGACGGCACAGCAGAGCCAGCGGGTAGCGCCCATAGCGTCCCTCATACGCATCAGACACCCGGTGATACGGGCCGGCGACCAGGGCCATGACATAACTGGGGAGCAGATGGCTGGTCGGGAAGTGCCACCATGCGGCCGCCGCCACCGGCTGCGGCTCCGGCACGGTGGCATTGCTGGCGACCAGCCACTCGGCTGGGGCGAGCACCGACAGGGTCAGCGTGCCCTTGATGTCGGGCTGGTCGAACACCGCGAACACCCGGCGCGCATCGGCGACCTCGAACTGGGTGTAGAGGTAGGTGCGGTTGTCGACTGGATCGACGAATCGGTGCAGGCCTTCCCCGGTGTTCATGTAGCGGCAATCGGCGGTGATCTCCACCGTTGCCGACCCGCTGAGCGCTGGCAGGCGGATGCGGGCACCCTCGACGGCGGTGCCGACATCGACCGCCGTGCCGTTGACCGTCACCGCAAGGACGCGCTCGGCGATGAGATCCAGCCAGGTGGTCGTCCCCGGATCGGCCTCGAAGCTCACCACCGTCGTGCTGGGGAAGGTGGGTCCGCCACCGGTGAGGTCCAGGGTCACCGTGTAGTGGACCGCCCGCACCCGGCCGGCACGATCGGCGGTCTCCTGCTCGGTGAGGTTCTCGCTCACGTCTGTGCCCCTTTCCTATGTGTGCCCTGTTTGCGCGGGGTGGGTCGGCCGATTGCTGGGACGCATTACGCTGCGCACGTGAGTCTGGCAGGTTCCGAGGCCACCGCTGACCCGACCCGATCCGGTGCCGTTGGCGTCGAACTGTGGTTCGACCCCGTCTGCCCGTGGGCATGGCTGACCTCCCGCTGGCTGCTTGAGGTGGCCCGGCAGCGGACGCTCGACATCACCTGGCACATCTTCAGCCTCGCCGTGCTCAATGAGGGCCGTGAGGTGCCGGCGGAGTACATCGAGTTGCTGCGCACGTCATGGTGGCCCGGGCGGATCATCGTCGCCGCGGCCGCCCATGACCCGGCAGCCACCCTGGGCCTCTACACCGCGATCGGCACGCGCCTGCACCCCCGCGGGGAGGAGCTCACCATGCCCCTGCTCGCGGATGCCCTCACCGACGTCGGCCTGCCCGGCAGCCTCCTCGACGAGGCGGGCAATGCCAGCCACGACGACACCCTGCGCCGGTCGACCCGGGCTGCCCTCGACCTCGTCGGCGATGACGTGGGCACGCCCGTGATCGCCACTGAGGGTGTGGCGTTCTTCGGTCCGGTGATCTCACCCGCGCCGACCGGCGAGGCAGCCCTGGAATTGTGGGATGGGGTTGTCGCATGCGCCCGAGTGCCGGGCTTCTTCGAGCTCAAGCGCTCCCGCGGCGTCGGCCCGATCTTCGCCTGACCCCTAGCCGGCCTTGAGGGGTCGCCACCAGTCCTCATTGGCCCGGTACCACGCGACCGTCTCGGCAAGTCCATCCTCGAAGGTGTGCGCGGGACGGTAGCCGAGGGCACGCAGCCGGGTGTCGTCCACGCTGTAGCGCCGATCATGGCCAAGCCGGTCGGTCACGTAGTGGACGGCCGACCAGTCCGCACCCATTGCGGTGAGGACGGCCTGCGTCACCTCGGTGTTCGTCAGCTCGCGGCCACCGCCGATGTTGTAGGACTGGCCGGCCTCACCCCGCTCAACGACGACCTGCACCCCCGAGCAGTGGTCGTCGACATGCAGCCAGTCCCGCACATTGAGGCCATCGCCGTACAGCGGCACCGTGCTGCCGTCGATGAGATTGGTGATGAACAGGGGCAGCAGCTTCTCCGGAAACTGGTACGGGCCGTAGTTGTTGGAGCAGCGGGTGGAGGAGATGTTCAGGCCGTAGGTGACGTGGTACGCGCGCACCAGCAGTTCAGCGGCCGCCTTGGCCGCCGAGTACGGGGAGTTCGGCAGCAGGGGTGACTGCTCCGTCCACGAGCCGTGGTCGATGGAGCCGTAGACCTCATCGGTTCCGATATGGACGGTGCGGGGGATGCCATGGCGCAGGCAGGCGTCGAACAGTGACTGTGCTCCCACCACATTGGTGAGGATGAAGTCCTGCGGACCGGTGATGCTGCGATCGACGTGGGTCTCGGCGGCGAAGTTGACAACGCGATCGTGGCCGGGCAGCACCTCATCGAGGAGGCCGCCATCGCAGATATCACCCTGGACGAAGGTCAGCCGCGGATCATCGGCAACCGGATCGAGGTTCGCCCGGTTCCCGGCGTAGGTGAGCCGGTCGTAGACGGTGACGTGGTCGACTGCGCTGCCCGGAAACCCCCCGCGCAGCAGCCGGCGCACGTAGTGGGATCCGATGAAGCCCGCAGCGCCGGTGACGAAGTAGCGCACGGCGCGAGTCTAGGCGGGCACGGACGCCCGCCTAGATGCCGAGGACCTTTGCCTTTGCCGCGCTGAACTCCTCATCGGTGAGCACCCCCTGGGCGTGGAGGGCGGCGAGGTTCTGCAACTGCGCCGTCTGCTCATCCTGCGCCGATTGCACTGGGGCCGCCTGCTGCGCTTGCTGGGCCTGCGCCTGCTGGGCCTGCGCCTGCTGGGCATAGCGCTCGCCCTGGGCATGCGCCACCCGGCCGGAGACGGCCGTCGCAGTCCCTGCGATCACGGCGGTGCGGGCCGCCATCCCGATCAGTCCCATCGTGGGTTCCCTTCTGCTGGTGTCCGGAGTGTGGGTGGCGGTCAGCCGGGCTGGCCGGCGACGGCGTTGACGACATGCGCCGGAATCCGGATGTGGTCGATCGGCACCGCCCCGGCCCGGTTGAAGGCGGCGACGACCTCGCGCAGCCAAGCGTGCTCGTAGGCGATGAGCAGGACCGATGAGTCCGGGTCAATGTCGTCGGCGACCGCCAGGGCGTCCTCGTCGTCCAAGGCTCCCGGGGTGAACGAGTCGAGGGATGCAAACTGCGCGCCCGCCGGACCAAGATCAGCCACGACGAGGGTGGTGACCGTGCCATCAGCGTCCTTGCGAACGAAGAGCACATCGAGGATCCGGATCACGCCACGCTCAACTTGCTCGAGGATCGTTGGGACGATCTCGCCGTTGAAGTGGTTGCCCGGGAAGGCGACGATCGACACATCAACCGGCCCGTAGGTCATCTCGGCTCCCTTGTTCACGCCCCGGAGGTCACGGCAGGGTTCACCGCCGAGGGGCCACGGCTGGGGGATCAGGCCACCAGCATCAGCAGCCGGCACTGATCCTATGCGAGTCCTATGCGAGTCCTATGCGAGTCCGCGCTCCCTCCCGGATCGGGTGACGCCACGCCGCAGCCTGCCCGGAGGCCACCCGAAGTCCAAACCCGCGACCCCGCCGCCGATCACCGGCGGTTCCCGCTGCCTCCCTGCCCAGTCTTGGTGACCGTTGCCGCGGGAGCGAGGGCCCATCGGGCGCAGGCCGGCTAGCCGGCGCTGGGCTGCGGAGTCCACCGCAGGTACGAGGTCACCTCCTCGACCTCGTCGAAGCGCGCCCGGGCATCCACAGTCGACAGGGCCGGGGAGACGATCACTCGCTGACCCGGTTGCCAGTCCGCCGGAGTGGACACCGCCGCCCGGTCGGTCAGCTGCAGGGCATCGAGTACCCGCAGCAGCTCATCGAAGTTGCGACCGACCGACTTGGGGTAGGTCAAGGTGAGGCGAACCCGGTTCGCCGGGTCCACGATGAAGACCGACCGCACCGTCGAGGTCTCCCCCTCGCCGGGGTGGATCATGTCGTAGGCGGTTGCGATCTCGCGAGCGGGATCAGCGACGATTGGGAACTCCACCGTCGCCCCGCCAAAGGCGGCGATATCGCCCACCCATCCGCGGTGACTGTCGAGGGAGTCGACTGACAGGGCGATCGCCTTCACGCCGCGGCGTTCGAACTCCGCGGCCAAGGAGGCGGTTCGTGCCAGTTCGGTGGTGCAGACGGGTGTGAAGTCGGCTGGGTGGCTGAACAGCACGGCCCACGAGCCGTCCTTCCATGCGTGGAAGGACAGCGTGCCGGCCGTCGTGTCGGCGGTGAAGTCGGGGGCCTCGTCTCCGAGTCGGATCGTCATCTGGTGCGCCTCTCTTCTTTCATTGATGGGTGAGGTCATTGATGGGTGAGGTCATTGATGGGTGAGATCAGGAATGGGTTACGCGAGTGGTCGGGGGTGCCACGTGTGGGGGCGCAGTCGTCACGAGTGGTGCGCGCACATGAACCCCGCGCTGCCGGTGTTGTTCAGCGTTGCCGGGGACGATGCGCTCGACGAGTCACGGCAGGCCCAGCAGGTGCGCGCATGGCGATGGGGTCTCCCACGCCAGTGCCGGTGACCTCAGCGACAGCGAGTGGCGCCGGTGCGCATGTGGTCCACATGGCGCCGACGCGTGAGGGGAGGTGCACCGGTGATCCGCCCACATCGGGGCCGCGCTCCCATGGCCAGCAGGCTACCAAGCCCGTAACGGGCGGCCCCGACTGAGCGGGTGACGGGAATCGAACCCGCATAACCAGCTTGGAAGGCTGGGGCTCTGGCCATTGAGCTACACCCGCGTGGTGCCAGTGCCTCATGGTAGGCGTCGGCCCGGAGGGCCCTAGGCTGGAGTGGGCCCGGGGCGTGGCGTAGGGGCTAGCGCGCCTGCTTTGGGAGCAGGAGATCGGGAGTTCGAGTCTCCCCGCCCCGACACGCCGTGGGAGGTCGGCAGCCTCGCCTCAGGTGGCCCAGCTCGCCCGTCGGAGCCAGCGACACCGCATCACCCATGTGAACTGCTGGATCCCCGGATGCCGGTCCCCAGACACCCGGTCCCCAGACACCCGGTCCCCAGACACCCGGTCCCCAGACAAAGGAGCGATGCGCATCGTGGAGAGCAGTTGCGAGCCGTTGAGTCCAACGCGGGTGAGGGTGAGCGTCACCGCAACCTTCGAAGACCTCGCAGCCGACCTTGACAAGGCCTACCGGACTGTCGGAGAGCGGCTGGCGGTCCCCGGGTTTCGTCGGGGCAAGGTGCCGCAGCGAATCATCGACCAGCGGATCGGCCGCGGTGCCGTGCTGCAGGAGGCCGTGAGCTCCTACATTCCGGGGGCCTATGTCGCGGCGATCCGGACCCACGGTCGGCGGGCAGTCGGCGCCCCGGAGGTCGACATCACCGAGCTCGTCGATGGCGAGCGGCTGGTGTTCACCGTGGCGGTCGACGTCCGTCCCCTGTTCGACCTGCCCGATCTCGACACCGTCACGGTCGACGTTCCTGCGATCGAGGTCGACCCAGCCGAGGTGACCGACCACCTCGATGCCCTGCGCTCCCGTTTCGCCACCCTCACCCCGGTTGACCGGCCCGCCGCAGCAGGTGACGTCCTCATCCTCGACATCGTCGGCGATCTCGACGGTGAGCAGGTGCCCGAGTACAGCGCCCCGGAATGGTCGTATGAGGTCGGATCGGGCGGTCTCGTCCCGGGGGCCGATGAGGTCATCACCGGGATGACCGACGGTGAGGTGCGAACCCTCGTCTTCACGCCGGAGCAGGGTGCCCATGTCGGCACGCCCATCACCCTGACGTTCACGGCCCGGTCGGTCCGGGAGCGGGTCCTGCCGGCGGCGGATGACGACTTCGCCGCCCTGGCCAGCGAGTTCGACACGATCGCCGAGCTGCGAGCGGATCTGGCACGGCGCGCTGAGTCGATCGCCGCGATCCAGCGCATGGTGACGGCCCGCCGCTCCGCGCTGGCAGCCGTTGTCGCCCTGCTCGACCTGCCGCTACCCGAGGGCACTGTCGCCGCCGAGGTTGAGCGATTGGTGGCCGCGGGCGCGGACGGCGAGGCGCCGGATCCCGCGGTCCTGCGCGATCGGGTGCGGGAGGAACTGGCAGGGGAGTTCATCCTCGACTCGATTGCCGAGGACGCGGCGATCGAGGTGACGCCGGCGGATCTCACCGACTGGGTGCTCACCAACAGCGCCCGCTACCGCATCCCGCCGGAGCAGCTGGCCGATCGGCTTGCCGCATCCGGGGAGATGGCGCTGGTGGCCACCGACATCCGACGGGGTAAGGCGTTGGGGGCGCTGGTGGCACAGGTGCGCCTGCGGGGCCCCGACGGCGAGCCCGTCGAACTGCCGACACTGCCTGACGCTGCCAGCGAACATGAGGCTCCAACGGCCGCAGCAGCAGCATCTGCTCGCTAGGGTGAAGTGGTGACTGACCTTCGTCCGGCGCCCGTCCTGGCCGGCCCACATCCCGGCTATGACGATCAGGTGTTCGAGCGACTCCTGCGTGAACGCATCATCTTCCTCGGCTCGCCAGTGGAGGATCGCGTCGCGAACCTCATCTCGGCGCAGATGCTCCTGCTGGCAGCCGAGGACTCGCAGCGCGACATCTTCCTGTACATCAACTCACCGGGGGGATCCATCAGCGCCGGCATGGCGATCTACGACACCATGCAGTTCGTCGAGAATGACGTGGCGACCGTTGCCATGGGCCTGGCGGCCTCGATGGGGCAGTTCCTGCTCTCAGCGGGCACCCGGGGCAAGCGCTACTGCCTGCCACATGCGCGCATCATGATGCACCAGCCCTCCGGCGGCATCGGCGGCACCGCCTCGGACATCAAGATCCAGGCCGAGCAGATGCTCCACATCAAGCGGCAGATGGCGGTGCTCATCGGCGAGCAGACCGGCCAGGATGTCGCCACCATCGAGCGGGACTCCGACCGGGATCGATGGTTCACCGCCGAGCAGGCGAAGGAGTACGGGTTCATCGATCATGTCGTGCGCAGCGCCCGGGACGTCGCCGGTCACGGGGGCACGGCGTGACCGGCCGGGCGGCCGCTGCCGGCCGCTGGTCAGTCGGGGCGCCGCAGGCGCGCTACATCCTGCCGGAGTTCCGTGAGCGGACCGCCACCGGTGAGCGCATCCACAACCCGTACACCAAGTTGTTCGAGGAGCGGATCATCTTCCTGGGGGTCCAGATCGACGACGCCTCCGCCGATGACGTCATGGCCCAGCTGCTCGTCCTGGAGTCGCTGGATCCCGAGCGCGACATCTCCATGTACATCAACTCCCCGGGCGGCTCCTACACCGCGATGACCGCCATCTACGACACGATGCAGTTCGTCAAGCCCGATATTCAGACCATCTGCCTGGGTCAGGCGGCAAGTGCCGCAGCGGTGCTGCTCGCGGCGGGTACCAAGGGCAAGCGGTTCGCCCTGCCCCATGCCCGCATCCTCATCCACCAGCCCTATACCGAGGGGGGTGGCCAGGGGTCGGATATCGAGATTCAGGCGAACGAGATCCTTCGCATGCGCGCCGAGATGGAGGGCATCCTCGCCCTTCACACAGGGCGCACGATCGAGCAGATCGAGGCCGATATCGAGCGGGACAAGATCCTCACCGCGCAGGCCGCACAGGAGTACGGGGTGGTCGATCAGGTGATCGCCTCCCGCAAGGGCACCACCACCGGCTGAGGGGTGCGCGTGTCCGCAGGCGGTCAGCCGGCCCGCGGGGTAGCGTCGGAACCCCGGACACCGTGCCGTGGGCCCGGCGACCGGGTGGGCATCCGAGGGAGGTGAGTGGTGGCGCGCCTGACTGACGGCGGGGACCTGCTCAAGTGCTCCTTCTGCGGCAAGAGCCAGAAGCAGGTCAAGAAGCTCATCGCCGGTCCGGGGGTGTACATCTGCGATGAGTGCATCGACCTGTGCAACGAGATCATCGAGGAGGAGCTGCACGACCCCGGTGTGCCGCCGCCAGGGGAGCTGCCCAAGCCGCGGGAGATCTACGCCTTCCTCGACCAGTACGTGATCGGCCAGTCCCATGCGAAGAAGGCCCTGTCGGTGGCGGTCTACAACCACTACAAGCGCATCGGTGCCAAGGGTGCCGCCCAGCGCGAGGAGCCGGTGGAGCTGGCCAAGTCCAATATCCTGCTGCTCGGCCCCACCGGATCCGGCAAGACCCTCCTCGCCCAGACCCTGGCCCGCATGCTGAATGTCCCCTTCGCGATCGCCGACGCCACAGCGCTCACCGAGGCCGGGTACGTCGGCGAGGACGTCGAGAACATCCTGCTCAAGCTCATCCAGGCCGCCGACTACGACGTCAAGCGGGCGGAGACGGGCATCATCTACATCGACGAGATCGACAAGGTTGCCCGCAAGAGCGAGAACCCCTCAATCACCCGTGACGTCTCCGGGGAGGGGGTGCAGCAGGCGCTGCTGAAGATCCTGGAGGGGACGACCGCATCAGTGCCCCCGCAGGGGGGGCGCAAGCACCCGCATCAGGAATTCCTGCAGATCGACACCGCCAACGTGCTGTTCATCGTCGGCGGTGCCTTCGCCGGCCTGGACACCATCATCTCCGCGCGCCTGGGCCGGACCTCGGTTGGCTTCACCGCCCCCCTGGTCGATCGCGCCAGCGATGACGACATCTTCGCCTCCGTGATGCCGGAGGACCTGCTCAAGTTCGGGATGATCCCGGAGTTCATCGGGCGACTGCCCGTGTTCACCAGCGTGCGGGCGCTGGACCGCACGGCCCTGATCGAGGTGCTCACCGTCCCCCGCAACGCCCTGGTCCGGCAGTACCGGCGGTTGTTCGAGCTCGATGGCATCGAGCTGGAGTTCACCGACGACTCCCTGGACGCGGTGGCCGACCTCGCCCTGGCGCGCGGCACCGGTGCGCGCGGGCTGCGCGCGATCCTCGAGGAGGTCCTGCTCAACGTCATGTACGACGTCCCCAGTCAGCAGGACGTCCAACGGGTATGTGTGGATGCTGCCTGCGTGCGGGACAACGCCGCACCGACGGTCGTCTCCGGCACCGGTGGTGGTGCGAGTGCGGCCCGCCGCCGGGAGCGGCGAGACAAGTCCGCCTGAGGATCAGGCCCCGGCGAGGGCGACCGCGATGGCCAGGCCGCTGGCAAGTCCGGATGCGCTGGTGGCGTCGGGTGCGGCGACCACCTGCAGATCGGCGATCGATCCGGCCGCCTGCAGATCGGGTGCGCAGGCCTGCAGCAGCGTCACGAGGTCCGCGGGTGCCGCCACCCTCACCTCGTCAACGGCTGCCCGCATCGACAGCCGGGCATCGGTCTTCGCGCGGCGGACCGCACCGAGCACCTCGCCCACCAGCGGCAGGGTGCGCACATCCGCGTCGCCGGCGAGTTCCCGCAGTGGTGCGGCCTGCGGCCATGGCGCATGGTGCACCGATGCCAGGGCCGCCGCCGGCGATGCGCCCCCAGCTGCGGTGGTCCACGACCACACCTCCTCGGTGACGAAGGGGAGGAAGGGCGCGAACAGCCGGGTCAGCACCGACAGTGCCTCCGTCAGGGTGCGCCCGGCCGATGCCTGCGCCGTCGGCCCGCGGCTGCCATAGGCGCGGTCCTTCACCAGTTCCACATAGTCGTCGGTGAAGCGCCAGAAGAACGCCTCCACGATCTCAAGTGCCCGGGTGTAGTCGTAGCCGAGCAGGGCGGCCGTCGCCTCGTCCACCACACTCGCCAGGCCCGCCAGCAGGGCGCGGTCGAGGTGCTCGGTCACCTCGCCGTCAGCGGGTGCCCCCAGCGACAGGGCGAACCTGGTCGCATTGAGGATCTTGATCGCCAGCCGCCGACCCACGCGCATCTGCGCTGGGTCGAATGCGGTGTCGGTGCCCGGTCGGCCCATCGCCGCCCAGTAGCGCACCCCATCCGGGCCATGCTCGGTGAGCAACTCCAGTGGGGTGACGACATTGCCCTTGGACTTGCTCATCTTCTTGCGGTCCGGGTCGAGGATCCAGCCGGAGATCGCGACATCGGACCACGGGATGGTCCCGAACTGCGCGGATGCGCGCACGACCGTCGCGAACAGCCAGGTCCGGATGATCTCATGCGACTGGGGTCGCAGGTCCATCGGGAACACGCGAGCGAACAGGTCATCGTCCACCGACCAGCCACCGGCGATCTGCGGCGTCAGCGAGGAGGTCGCCCAGGTGTCCATGACATCCGGGTCCCCGATGAAGCCCCCGGGCTGGCCGCGCTGGGACGGGTCGTACCCGGGTGGTGCCTCCGATTGCGGATCCACCGGCAGGTCCGCGTCATCGGGCAGCAGGACCCGCTGGTAGTCGACGGTGCCATCGGCGGCGATGCCGTACCACAGGGGGATCGGCACCCCGAAGTAGCGCTGGCGGCTGATCAGCCAGTCGCCGGTCAGCCCGCCCACCCAGGTGTCGTACCGCACCTGCATATGCGCGGGGTGCCAGGTGAGGGCCCGTCCCCGGGCCAGCAGATCATCCCGCAGCTGCCGATCCCGTCCGCCATTGCGGATGTACCACTGGCGGCTGGTGACGACCTCCAGCGGCCGATCGCCCTTCTCGAAGAACTTCACTGCGTGCGTGATCGGCGCGGGCTCGCCGAGCAGGGCGCCATCGGTGCGCAGCATTGCCACCATCCGCTCGCGCGCAGTGTGCACGCTCTGGCCGGCGAGCTCGGCGTAGCGAGCCGCCGCGGTGGGCTCCGCAAGCCAGCTCGGCGTCGTCGCCGACAGCCGGCCATCGCGCTCGATCACCGCGCGGGTCGGCAGGTCGAGCTCCCGCCACCAGGTGACATCGGTGAGGTCGCCGAAGGTGCACACCATGGCGATCCCAGTGCCCTTCTCCGGATCGGCCAGCGGGTGGGCGTGGACCGGCACCGCGACGTTGAAGACGGGGCTGTGAACGGTGCCACCGATGAGCCCGGTGTAACGCTCGTCATCGGGATGGGCAACGAGGCCCACGCAGGCGGCGATGAGTTCCGGGCGGCTGGTCTCGATGACGACGGTCGCCCCGGCCGCCGCGGGGTCGGCGACGGTGAAGGCCACTCGGTGGTAGGCACCGGGACGCTCCCGGTCCTCCAGTTCCGCCTGTGCCACGGCCGTCTGGAAGGTGACATCCCACAGTGTGGGCGCCTCCGCCTGATACGCCCGGCCGGCGGCGACATCGGCGAGGAACGCCCGCTGGGAGACCGCCCGTGCCCTGCTGTCGATGGTCTGGTAGCACAGTGACCAGTCAATCGACAGTCCGAGCGTGCGCCACAACTGCTCGAATGCCTGCTCATCCTCGGTGGTGAGCCGTTCGCACAGTTCCACGAACGTCCGACGCGATACCGCCACTGGGGTTGTCGGGTTCGCCGGTGGCTGGAAGTCCGGGTCATAGGGCAGGGTCGGGTCGCAGCGCACCCCGTAGTAGTTCTGCACCCGCCGCTCGGTGGGCAGCCCGTTGTCGTCCCACCCCATCGGATAGAACACCGACCGGCCGCGCATCCGCCAGAAGCGGGCGATGATGTCGGTGTGGGTGTAGGAGAAGACGTGCCCGACGTGCAGTGAGCCGCTGACCGTCGGCGGCGGGGTGTCGATGGCGTAGACCTCGGCCCGTGGCCGGCTGCGGTCGAACCGGTAGGTGCCCGACTGCTCCCAGCGCTGCGACCAGCGCTCGGCGAGGCCGTCGACGCTCGGCCGGTCGGGGATCGCCACGACAGCCAATCCTAGGTTGCACGGTGGGGGGCATACATTGGCCGTCATGGTCGCGGCTGAGGTGGCGGCGGGCCGTCTCCTCGCCGATCGCGTCGGCGAGGAGACGATCGATCCCACCCTCGACCGCATCCAGTCACTGCTGAGGTCGCTCGGAGATCCGCAGACCGCATTCCCGGTCGTCATGATCGCCGGAACCAACGGCAAGACCACCACCAGCCGGGTGATCGAGCAGCTGCTGCTGGCTGCGGGCCTGCGCACCGGACTGTTCACCAGCCCCCACCTGCACGCGGTGACCGAGCGCATCCGCATCGACGGATCCGCGATCGAGGGGGAGCGGTTCATCGCCCTGCATGCCGAGGTGGCGCCGATCGCCGAGCTCGTCGATGCCGATGGGGGTCGGCGGCTGAGCATGTTCGAGATGCTCACCGCCCTCGCCTATGCGGCATTCGCCGACGCGCCCGTCGACGTTGCGGTGATGGAGATCGGCATGGGTGGACGGTGGGATGCGGTGAACGCGGCCGATGCGACGGTGGCGGTCATCTGCCCGATCGGACTGGACCATATGCACGTCCTCGGCGACACCGTCGAGCAGATCGCTGGCGAGAAGGCAGGCATCATCGCCCCCGGCTGCGCGGTCGTCTCGGCTGCCCAGCAGCCCGGAGCCCGGGCTGTCATCAGTGAACGGGCCGCCGCCCAGCAGGCGGATGTCTGGTGGGACGGAGAGCAGTTCGACCTGCGCAATCGCCGACCGGGGGTGGCGGGGCAGCTGCTCGACATGCGCATCGGCACCCGGCGGTACGCCGATGTGCCCGTGCCGCTGCTGGGGGCCCATCAGGCGCAGAACACCGTGGTGGGCTGTGCGGCCGTGACCCGGCTCATCGGCGATGCGCAGCCGATCAGCCGGGAGACACTCCTCACGGGCCTGGCTGGCCTCACGTCACCGGGTCGGATGCAGGTGCTCGCTCGGCAGCCGACGATCCTCGCCGACGCCGCCCACAATCCCGCTGGGATCGTCGCGACCCTGGCGGCGGTGACTGAGTCCTTCGCGCCGGTCCCCCTCGTGTGCGTCCTGGCCGTCATGCGGGACAAGGATGCCGCCGGCATGCTCACCGCCCTTGGTGCGGCCGATGCCTTCGTCATCGCCACCGAGATCCCCGCCGGCCCACCGGGGACCCTCGGGGCCACCCGCGCCGACCGGGGGCTGCCGGCGGCGGATCTCGCCGCAGCCGCCCTCATCGCCCTGGGCCCCCATCGGTGCCAGGCTGAGCCGGACCTCGCAGCGGCCCTCACCGCGGCGCGCACCCGGCTTGCGGGACAGCCGGGCGGGCTCATCCTCGTGACCGGATCCATCGCCCTGATCGCCGCCGCGGAGGCGATCCTCGGGGGTGCGGGGTGATCGTCCTGCTGCGCGCGGTCCTGCTGTTCGAGGCCGTCGTCGTCGCCCTCGCGGTGCCCGTTGCGGTGAATGTCTCCGGCGACGGTGGACCGGCAGTGGCCATTGCGCTGACCGCGGCCGCCCTGGCCCTCATCGCTGCCGGCACTCTTCGCCGGCGGTGGGGTGTGTGGTGCGGGTGGCTCGCCCAGGCGGCCATTCTCGCCATCGCGCTGGCGATCCCGGCCATGATCATCCTCGGTCTGGTCTTCACCGCACTGTGGACCTGGTCGGTGGTCCTTGGTCGCCGGATCGAGGCGGTGCAGCGGCCATCGGACTCACCCGGGCGGCAACCCCCGACGGGTCCGGCCGATGCGTAGCATGGCCGTCGTTCGGGCGAGGGAGGCGTGATGGTCGGCAGTCTGGTGGGCCGCGACATGGCGGTCGATCTGGGGACGGCGAACACCCTGGTCTACGTCCGGGGTCGCGGGGTGGTCCTCAATGAGCCCTCGGTGGTCGCGGTCAACACCGATACCGGGGGGATCGTCGCCATCGGGGCCGAGGCGAAGCGAATGATCGGGCGCACGCCCTCGAACATCCGCCCGGTCCGTCCGCTGCGCGATGGCGTGATCGCCGACTTCGAGATGACCGAGCGCATGCTGCGCTACTTCATTCGCAAGGTCCACCGTCGGCGTGGCTTCGCCAAGCCGCGCCTGGTCGTGTGCGTCCCAAGTGGCACCACTGGGGTGGAGCAGCGGGCGGTGAAGGATGCCGGCTACCAGGCCGGTGCCCGCAAGGTCTACATCATCGAGGAGCCGATGGCCGCCGCGATCGGGGCCGGGCTGCCGATCCATGAGCCGACCGGCAACATGGTGGTCGACATCGGGGGCGGCACCACCGAGGTCGCCGTGATCTCGATGGGCGGGGTGGTCGCGAGCCTGTCGATTCGGGTGGCCGGCGATGAGCTGGATGAGGCGATCATCTCCTATGTCAAGCGCGAGTACGGGCTCATGCTCGGGGAGCGCAGTGCCGAGGAGATCAAGCGGACGGTCGGGTCCGCCTTCCCCTACCCGGATGAGCATGGGGCGGAGATCCGCGGCCGCGATATTGTCACCGGGCTGCCGCGCACAGTGATGCTCTCGCCAGAGGCGCTCCGGCAGGCCATCGATGAGCCGCTCAACCAGATCATCGAGGCGGTCAAGCAGTGCCTGGACCGGACCCCACCGGAGCTCGCCGGGGACCTCATGGACCGTGGCATCGTCCTCACCGGCGGGGGGGCGCTCCTGCATGGGCTCGATGAGCGGCTGCGCCATGAGACGGGGATGCCGATCGTGGTTGCGGAGTCCCCCCTGGACTGTGTGGTGCTGGGCTCGGGCAAGTGCGTGGAGGAGTTCGACGTGCTCCAGCAGGTGCTCATCACCCAGCGTCGCTCCTGATCGGCCGGCGCGACTGCGGTGAAGGACAGTCGGGGCCTGCGGCTGGTGCTGGCCCTGCTGCTGGTCGCCTCGGTCACGCTGGTGGCGCTTGACCTGCGCCGCTCCGCCGGCGGCCCGACAGGGGTGCTGCGCAGCCTTGGGGGCAACCTGCTGGCACCGGTCCAGGCGAGTGTCCGTGAGGGCTGGGTCACCGTCAATGCCTACTTCGTCGGGGTGGGGGAGCTGGTTGCCGTCCGCGATGAGGTTGCCCAACTGCAGCTGGAGAACCAGCGACTGCGGGCGGCCACCCGGGTGGCCTCCGATCAGCGCCGGCGCATCCGCGAACTCGATGCCCTGCTGCGGGTTGCCGGTCTGGGTGAGTACCGACTCGTGCCGGCGCGGGTGATCGCCACCGGTACCGCCCAGTCCTTCACCTCGACGGTCAGCATCGATGCCGGTCGCCTCGATGGGATCCGTCCGGACATGACGGTGCTCAACGGCGATGGCCTCGTCGGCCGAACGGCCCTCGTCTTCGACCGCTCCGCCACCGTCGTGCTCATCACCGATCCGGAGAGCAGTGTCGGCTCCCGGCTGGAGGACAGTGGTGAGATCGGATTCCTCACCGGCACCGGCCGCATCGACGCGTTGGACTACCGGCTGCTCGACCCGCTGGCCCCGATCGGGGTCGGCGACCGCCTCGTGACCTGGGGGTCCGTTGACGGCCGGCCGTATGTGCCCGGGGTACCGGTGGGCGAGGTGGTCGACGTCGCCGGGCAGACCGGGCAGTTGACCCGGCAGGCGGTCATCCGCCCCTTCGTCGACACCACCCGTCTCGATCTCATCGGCGTCGTCATCGAGCCGCCGCGGACGGATCCCCGGGATGCCGTCCTCCCGCAGCGCGGCTCCCTGCCGGCCGCACCAGCCCCGCTGCCGGCGGAACCCTCCGTCGAGCCGGTCCCCGGGGGGAGCCCCACCCCGGGGGTCACCCCGGAGGTCAGTCCACGTCCGAGCGCGCCGGTGGTCAGTCCGAGCCCGGCCCCGCTGGCCAGTGTGCGTGGCCCATGATCGTGCTGCGCATCGGGCTGGCGGTCACCGCCCTGATCGTGGCTGCCGTCGTCCAGGGTGTCGTCCTCACGCGGCTCGGCCTGCCCGGTGCCACCCCGGATCTCGTCCTCGTCATCGTCGTGACGATCGGCCTGCTCAAGGGTCCGACGGCCGGGGGCATCGCCGGGTTCGCCGCCGGGCTGCTGCTTGACCTGCTGCCGCCGACCGACACCGTCATGGGCCTGTCGAGCCTGGTGCTCATGCTTGCCGGAGCGGGTGCCGGTGCCCTGTCCGAGACGGCCCAGCGGCTCACCGTCTGGCGGGTGATCCTCGCCCTGGCCACCACCGCCGGTGGCTCCGTCATCGTCTGGTCACTGCTGTCCGGGCTGGTGAACACGCCAGCAGTGGTCTGGGCATCCGTTCCCCTGCTGCTGGTGACCGAGGTGGGCTACTGCCTGGTCATGGGCTCGATCATCGTTCCCATCGCCTGGTGGGCTGAGCGCATCACGTCACCGCGGGCCGATGAGTGGTCACTGGCCTGACCTGCCCGGGGTGGGCAGGCCGATGGCCGGCATAGCCTTGCGTTCAGTGGAACCGCCCTCGGCGGTCAGGCGTCCACACTGCCGGAGGTGTCGATGAGCCAGCGATCGACGCGGCGACTGATCGTCCTGCAGGTGCTCATCCTTGCCCTGCTCGTCACCCTGGTCGGTCGGCTGCTCGAGATCCAGGTGGTCAGCGGTGAGCAGTACCGGGCGGCGGCCGCCGAGAACCGCACGCGTGAGGTGCTCATTCCCGCGGTACGGGGTGCCGTGCTCGATCAGGCAGGCCGACCGCTGATCGGCAGCCGGGTCAGCCTCGTGGTGACCGTTGACCGGCATGTCCTGGAGAAGGAGGCGGACGGAGGGGCGGCTGTCCGCGCCCGCACCGCCGACCTGCTGGGCATGCCGCTGGCGGATCTGAATGACCGACTCAAGTGGTGTGGGGAGGAGGGGGCCAAGCCGCCACCGGTGTGCTGGAACGGATCGATCTACCAGCCGATTCCCGTCGCCAAGGACGTTCCCGTCGACGCTGCACTCCAGATCATGGAGCGGCGGGCGGAGTACCGGGGTGTGCAGGCGGCCCCGGAGGCGGTGCGCACCTACCCGTCCCCCTTCGGCGCCAACCTCGCCCACGTGCTCGGCTGGGTGGGGCCGGTGTCCGAGGACGAGCTGGCCGCGGCAGCCGAGGGCGGGTCGCGCCTACAGCGCCGCGACCTCATCGGCCGGGCGGGCCTGGAGCGCCAGTACGACGCCGCCCTGCGCGGGGAGCCGGGGGTGCGCACCCTGGCCATCGACCCGCGCGGACTGGTCAGCGAGGTCCTCAGCGAGACCGAACCGGTCGCCGGGTCATATCTGGTCACCAGTATCGATGCCCACCTGCAGCGGGTGGTCGAGGACGAGCTCCACGCCGGCCTGCTGGCCTCGCGCGCGGAGGGCTTCCCCGCCGACAGCGGTGCGGCGATCGTCATGGACGCCACGAATGGCCGGATCCTCGCAATGGCCTCCGAGCCCACCTACGACCCAGCCATCTGGGTCGGCGGCATCTCGAATCGCGCCTTCAAGGCGCTCACCAGCACCAAGGCCGGCACGCCACTGGTCTCCCGCGCCACCCAAGGGCTGTTCCCGCCAGCCTCGACGTTCAAGATCATCACGACTGCCGCCGCGGTCGATGCCGGCTACTCCCTCACCTCGTCCTACAACTGCCCGGGCTTCCTCGAGGTGGGCACCCGGCGGTTCCGGAACTTCGAGTCGGTGGGCTACGGCTTCATGAACATGGCCCGGGCCCTCATCGTTTCCTGCGACACGATCTACTACCAGATGGCCTACGAGATGTGGCTTGCCGACGGTGGCAACCGGCCCAAGGCCTCGCCATCCGATCCGATTGAGCGGATGGCCCGGGCGTTCGGCCTGGGCAGTCCAACCGGGATCGACCTGCCGGAGGACCCGCCCGGCCGCGTCGGCGGGCGCGAGTTCAAGGTGGCCAACTGGGAGCGGAACAAGGACACCTACTGTGAGCGAGGCCGCACCGGCTACCCGGAGGTCGCCAAGACCGATCCCGAGCGTGCGGCCCTGCTGCGGGCATTCGCCGCGGAGAACTGCAAGGAGGGCTTCACCTTCCGGGCCGGTGATGCGGTCAACCTCTCGATCGGCCAGGGGGACATGGTTGCCACGCCATTGCAGATGGCAGTGGCGTACGCCGCGATCGGTAACGGCGGGACCCTCTGGCAGCCGCGTGTCGGTCGGGCACTGATCTCCGCCGACGGCTCCCGGATCGAGCCGATCCGGCCGCAGCGTGCGGGCAAGCTCCCGGTGAGCCGCACCACCCGGACGTACATTGCCGATGCCCTCGCCGATGTGGTCACCGCCGGCACCGCGGCCGGCGCATTCGCCGGGTTCCCGCATGACCAGCTTCGCATCGCCGGCAAGACCGGCACCGGTGAGGTGCTCGGCCAGGACGACACAGCCTGGTTCGCAAGCTATGCCCCGGCGGCGGACCCGAAGTACGTCGTCGTCGTTCTCATCTCCCAGGGCGATACCGGTGGACGCACGGCCGCCCCTGTCGTCCGGCGGATCTACGAGGCGATCTACGGCATCAGCGGTGGCACGGTCGATGCGCAGCGGAGCGTCCTGGTCGGGGGGGAGCCGGCGTCCGGCTACCCCCTGGTGCGTCCTGATGGCACGATCGTCTCCCCCGAGCAGCAGGTGGTCAAGCCGGTGGATCCCGGTGATGTCGCACGGCGGCCGGCATGAGCCCGGCTCGGACCGCCCCGCGCGGACCCGCCCCCGGTGCCCTCCTCGGTGGCCCATCGCTACTGGGCCGGGGTGCCGGCAGCGGTCGCCTCACCAGCGGCGCCACCCCGCGGGGCACTGGTGCGACGGTCGGCTACGACTGGCTGCTGATCGCGGCGGCGCTGCTGCTGAGCATCATCGGCAGCGCACTGGTCTACTCGGCAACGCGGCTGCGCCTGCAGGATGCCGGTGAGGAGCCGACGGCAACCCTGACGCGGCATGTGATCAACCTGCTCATCGCGCTGACCCTTGCGATGGTCATCGCGCGCATCTCCCAGACAACCCTCCGGGCGTACGCCCCCTTCTTCTATGCAGCGACGGTGCTGGCCTTGATCGTGGTCCTCATCCCGGGGGTCGGTACGACGGTGAACGGGGCGACCGCGTGGATCCGGCTGCCGGCGGGGTTCACGGTGCAGCCCGGTGAACTCGCGAAACTGGGCCTGCTGCTGTTGCTGGCCTCCTTGCTGTCGGAGCACCGTGATGCCGAGGACGTGCCGCGCAGCCGGCAGGTCATCATCGCCCTCGCCCTGGCGGGGGTGCCGATGGGGTTGATCCTGCTGCAGCCGGACCTCGGAACGGTCGCCGTCGTGGCCGTCCTCACCTTCGCGGTGATCGCGGTATCGGGTGCCTCGTGGTGGTGGCTGGCCGGAATGGTCGGGGCCACCGGGATCGGGGCATTCCTCGTGGTCCAGCTGGGGATCCTCAGCGCCTATCAGCTGGATCGGCTCGCCGCATTCACCGATCCCGACCTCGACCCGCTCGGTGCCGGGTACAACACGCGGCAGGCGCGCATCGCCATCGGCGCGGGGGGCCTTTCCGGCACCGGCCTCCTGCAAGGTGAGCAGACGGCAGGTCGATTCGTCCCCTTCCAGGAGTCGGACTTCATCTTCACCGTGGCCGGGGAGGAGCTGGGCTTCCTCGGCTCGGCGCTCGTCATCGCCCTGCTGGGGATCATCATGTGGCGGACCTCACGCCTTGCCCTGCAGGCACCCGACATGTTCGGACGCCTGCTCGGCGCCGGGGTGACGGCGTGGGTGGCCTTCCAGTCCTTCGAGAGCATCGGGATGGCGCTTGGCATCATGCCGGTCACGGGGGTACCCCTGCCCTTCGTCGCATATGGGGGGACCTCCATGCTTGCCTGCTGGGCCGCCATCGGACTGTTGACGACGGTTTCCCGAGAGACGCTGATCCGACCTGACTGATTCGCCGACGCGCTGTGCCATACTTGGCTCCGCGCGGGTGATGTGAGCGCAGTTCGCGTCCCCTCGTGACCCCCGACGCGCGGGAGCCGCGCGAGTCGCCGCCGGCGGCCGCCTCCCAGCACCGGGACCGACAGGCTTTGGCCGCTCTGCGGCACCGACCATGCCCCTGCGCGGCGCTGCGCGCCCGGGGGCCGACAGGAGTGTGACGGGTGTCCGATTCCTCGGATACGACGGTGGTAACCACGAACGGTTCATCCGGGCCGGGCGGTGAGGATCAGCAGGCGTCGCCTGCTGCGGCCCCGCGCCCGCCATCGGTGCGCCGAGTGCCGCAGGTGTCCTTCCTCCCCGCGGACCCGGCGCTGCTGCGCACCGCGCCGAACCGAGGGGCGACCGGTCAACGACCCCACGGTGATCACGATGAGGACCCACCGGTCCGCTCCTCGGATGGCGGCCGGTCTGCCCGCAATGGCCGCACCGGCGACCCCGATGAGGGCGAGGGAGAGGGGGAGGAGCGTGACGGCACCCGCCGTCGTCGCCGGGGGAGCCGCCGCCGTCGGCGTGGTGATGGCGATCGAGTGCAGGGCGAGGAGGCCGGCGCTGACGAGCCTTCGACAGATGAGGGCAACGACGCAATTCCATCCGAGGCAGGTGATGCCGATGACGATGGCGCAACCGAGGAGACCGGCCGCTCCCGCCGGCGTCGTCGTCGACGTCGATCGGACGGTGGCGAGGGCCCCGTTGAGGATGTCACGGGGGTGCGTGGCTCCACTCGGATCGAGGCCAAGCGGCAACGGCGCCGAGAGGGCCGCGAGGCGGGTCGGCGGCGCGGCCCCGTACTCACTGAGGCGGAGTTCCTTGCCCGACGCGAAAGCGTTGATCGGGCCATGTTGGTGCGCTCAGCACCGGGCCGGGTGCAGATCGCGGTAATGGAGGACGACGTCCTGGTCGAGCACTACGTCGCAGGTGGGCAGGCGCCGTCGCTGATCGGCAATGTGTACCTCGGTCGAGTGCAGAATGTGCTGCCGAGCATGGAGGCCGCATTCGTCGACATTGGACGCGGCCGCAATGCGGTGCTCTACGCCGGTGAGGTGAATTGGCGAGCCGCTGGGATGGCCGATCAGCCAAAGCGGATCGAGCTGGCCCTCAGTCCCGGCGATCCGGTGCTCGTGCAGGTGACGAAGGATCCCAGTGGCCACAAGGGTGCTCGCCTCACAAGTCAGGTGGCGCTGCCGGGCCGCTATGTGGTCTACGTGCCGCAGGGGGCGATGACCGGGATCAGCCGCAAGCTGCCAGAGCAGGAGCGCACCCGCCTGAAGCGGCTGCTGCGGGAGATCCTGCCCGAGGACGCCGGGGTGATCGTGCGGACGGCGGCGGAGGGCGCTACCGCTGAGCAGCTGGGCCGGGACGTCGAGCGACTCTGTGCCCAGTGGGAGGAGATCACGCGCGCCGCTGCGATCGCGAACCCGCCCACCGTCCTGTACAGCGAGCCCGACCTCGCCATCAAGGTGGTTCGGGACATCTTCAATGAGGATGTGGGGCGCCTCGTCGTCGCGGGTGCCGCCACCTGGCAGGTCATCGCCGACTACGTCGCCGCGGTTGCCCCAGACCTCGCAGATCGCGTGACCTCATGGACGGGCGCGCGCGACATCTTCGCCGAGCACCGAGTCGATGAGCAGATTGCCAAGGCGCTCGACCGACGGGTCTACCTGCCTTCGGGTGGTTCCCTTGTCATCGATCGGACCGAGGCGATGACAGTGATCGACGTCAATACCGGCCGGTTCACCGGCAAGGGCGGCACCCTCGAGGAGACGGTGACCCGGAACAACCTGGAGGCGGCCGAGGAGATCGTCCGGCAGTTGCGGCTGCGCGATATCGGGGGCATCATCGTCATCGACTTCATCGACATGGTGCTGGAGAGCAACCGAGATCTCGTCCTGCGTCGGCTCGTCGAATGCCTGGGGCGTGATCGCACCAAGCACCAGGTCGCCGAGGTGACCTCGCTTGGCCTGGTGCAGATGACCCGCAAGCGCATCGGGCAGGGGCTGCTGGAGACGTTCTCCGAGCCCTGTGCGACCTGTTCGGGCAGGGGGGTGCGAATCTCCCTCGAGCCCGCCACGCCGGTGCCCAATCCGGCGAGCCTGCCGCGGCCGCTGCCCGCAGTGACCACCAACGGCCAGCCTGGTGATCCTGCCGCGGGTGACCGCGGAGACTCGACCGGTGAGGATCTCGATGCTGAGGATCTCGATGCTGAGGATCTCGATGGTGAGGATCTCGATGGTGAGGATCTCGATGGTGAGGATCTCGATGGTGAGGATCTCGATGGTGAGGATGAGGAAGACGATCTCGACGAGGACGAGGACGAGGACGACGACGCTGGGCTCGACGAGGACGAGGACGACGAGGACGACGACGAGGACGACGACGAGGACGATGGGCTCGACGAGGACGAGGCTGCCGGTGGGGAGTCCCGTCGCGGTTGGTTGCGGGTCGGGCGACGCACGAGATGAGGTGACCGGCGGTGCACACCGCCGGTACCAGGGTGGTGCGGGCTGCCCTCTGCGGCGGACGCCCGGTCCCTGCTCGAACGTTCCGCTACACTCGGTGACAACGTCAGCGGTTCTCGATCGGCTCGTTGATGGGTTCGTGCGACCGCGGGCACGGCGGTTTCCAGTGTGCAGTCTCAGTCCAGAGCAGTGTCAGTCCAGAGCAGTGTCAGTCCAGAGAGGTAAGGCGCCATGTATGCGGTGGTCCGGGCCGGTGGCCGGCAGGAGCGGGTGGGCCTCGGTGATGAGGTGCTGGTGGACCGACGTGAGGGTGAGCCCGGGGCTGCGGTTGACCTGCCTGTCCTGCTGCTCGTTGATGGCGGCCGCGTCACTCCGGTTGCCTCCGCGCCACGCGCGCGGGTGACCGGCGTCATCGTCTCCCACAGTCGGGGGCCCAAGATCGACATTCTGCGATACCGCAACAAGACCGGCTACCGTCGGCGACAGGGTCACCGGCAGGAGCTGACCACCATCCGAATCACCGACATCAGTGCAGGGGTGTGAGTCATGGCGCACAAGAAGGGTGCCTCAAGTAGCCGGAACGGCCGGGACTCGGCGGCGCAGCGGCTGGGTGTGAAGCGATTCGGCGGGCAGTTCGTGGGAGCCGGTGAGATTCTCATCCGCCAGCGCGGTACCCGGGTGCACCCGGGCCTCAATGTTGGACGCGGTCGAGATGACACGCTCTTCGCCACCAGCCCCGGGCACGTTGTCTTCACCACTCGGCGTGGGCGCAACGTCATCGACGTTGTTGCGGCCACCAACGCCGCCTGAGCTCACACTCCGGACCCGCCGTGGCGTCCGGGCGGTGGTCCGGGCGCCGGTAGGGCAACCATGTTCGTCGACACGGCCCTGATTCACGTCCGGGCCGGCGATGGCGGCCCCGGTTGCGCCTCGGTGCACCGCGAGAAGTTCGTCCCCTTCGGTGGCCCGGACGGCGGCAGTGGCGGTCGCGGTGGCGACGTCATCTGCGAGGTGGCACCGGGAATGACCCATCTGCTGGAGTACCAGCGGCGCCCGCACCGGACTGCGGCGGCCGGTGCCCCCGGACGCGGTGGCTACCGCAACGGCGCCCACGGTGCTGACCTCGTGCTGCCGGTGCCCGATGGCACGGTGGTGAGTGACGATGGGGGTGCCGTGATCGCCGACCTCATCGGTGTCGGGACCCGCGTCGTCGTTGCTCACGGGGGGCGCGGGGGGTTGGGCAATGCCGCCCTTGTCTCACCCCGTCGGCGCGTTCCCGGCTTCGCACTGCGCGGTGAACCCGGCCAGGAGCGTGCCGTGCGCCTGGAGGTGAAGCTGATCGCCGATGTCGCCCTCGTCGGACTTCCCAATGCCGGAAAGTCCAGCCTGATCGCGGCCATGAGCGCAGCCCGACCGACCATCGCCGACTACCCCTTCACCACTCTCACTCCCAATCTCGGGGTTGTCCAGGCTGGTGAGACGACCTTCACCATGGCCGATGTGCCAGGGCTGATCCCCGGTGCCCACCTCGGCCGGGGGCTCGGGCTGCAGTTCCTGCGGCATATTGAGCGTTGCTCGGTGATCGCCCATGTGCTGGATCCGGCGGATCCGACGGCTCAGCGCGACCCGGTCGCCGACCTGATGGCCATCGAGGCGGAGCTCACCGAGTACGGCGGACTCGATGACCGCCCGCGAGTGGTCGTGCTCAGCAAGATGGATCTGCCCGATGCCCGCCTGGTGGCCGACCTCGCCGAGCCGGCGCTGCGCGCGCACGGGCTGGCCGTCTACCGGGTGAGTGCCGTGGCACAGCAGGGGCTCACCGCACTGGGCCTCGGCCTGGCCGCCCTCGTCAGGCAGGCGCGGCTGGCCCAGCCCGCTGCGCCGCCGCGAGTTGCCGTTGCGGTCCATCGCGCTGTCGAGCCCGCCTTCACCCTCGAGGCGGCCGATGACGGCTATCGGATCACCGGCCCGTTGGTGCAGCGATGGGTGCATCAGACCGATGCGGACAACCCCGAGGCGCTGGCGTACCTCATCGACCGCCTCACCCGGGCCGGGGTTGACGATGCGCTGCGGGCGGCTGGTGCGCAGACGGGCGACCCGGTCATGGTGGGGGAGGGACGGGGGCAGCTGACCTTTGACTGGTCGGCGCTGCCGGCGGCTGGCCGGCGAGGCCAGCGCACGTGACCGCCAGTGGCGAGGTAATGCGCCAGACGATTGCGTCCGCGCGGCGGATCGTCGTCAAGGTGGGTTCCTCCTCCCTCACCTCCCGTGCCGGCGGACTCGACCGGGAACGGGTCGCCGCCCTCGCGGCAGTGCTCGCCGCCCGTCATGCCAGCACCGAGGTGGTGCTGGTCTCAAGTGGTGCGATCGCCGCGGGACTCGCGCCGCTTGGCCTGCCGCGGCGTCCCGCTGACCTCGCCTCGGCGCAGGCGGCGGCATCCGTCGGGCAGGGACTGCTGATGTCGGCCTACCACGACAGTTTCGCGCACTTCGACATCACCGTCGGCCAGGTGCTGCTCACTGCCGATGACATCGCCCGACGCGCGCACTATCGCAATGCCCGCCAGGCCCTGCTGCGGTTGCTGGCCCTGCGCGTGATTCCAATCATCAACGAGAACGACGCCGTCGCCACCGCGGAGATCACCGTGGGCGACAACGATCGGCTGGCCGCCCTGGTGACGCACCTGGTTGAGGCGCAGGCGCTCATCATGCTCAGCGATGTTGATGCCCTGTACGACAGCGACCCGACTCGCGGGGGTCGCCGCGTGCCGGTGGTGACCGAGCCGAGCCGGCTCAGCGGCCTGCAGATCGGCGGCAGCGGGTCGGCGGGTGTCGGCCGCGGCGGGATGCGGACGAAGGTCGCGGCCGCCGCGATCGCCGGAGCGGCGGGGATCCCGGTCCTGCTGGCTGGCTCGGGCGATGCCGCCGCCGCCCTCGACGGGCAGGATGTGGGCACGGTCTTCTGCCCCCCGGTTGCGAACCGGGTGCGTCGGTCACCGCGCACCCTCTGGCTGGAACATGCCAGCGATCCGGTGGGCCGCCTGTGGTGCGATGACGGGGCAGTCGAGGCCCTCCAACACCGCGGCGCCTCGCTGCTGCCGGCGGGGGTGGTGCGAGTGGAGGGCCGCTTCCTCGCCGGGGACGCCGTTGACGTGTGCACGACAGCCGGGGTGCCCATCGCCCGTGGCCTGGTCGGATTCGACTCCGGGGAGATACCGCCGATGCTCGGGCGGTCGATGCAGCAGGTGGCCGAGCAGCGCGGTGCTGCCGGCCTGCGCGTGCTGATCCACCGGGATGATCTGGTCCTGCTCGGCGAGCCGCCTACCCTAGGGGTGTGAGGGACGTGACCGCAGTGCAGCAGTTGGCTGCCCGGGCGCGGATCGCCGCGCGGCACCTGGCCGGGCTCACCCGCGAGCGCAAGGATCAGGCACTGCACGCCATGGCCGATCGGCTGATTTCCCGGCAGACGGAGATCATCGCCGCGAACGCCAGGGATGTGGCCGCGGCGACCGCCGCGGGCACTCCCACTGGCACCGTCGATCGGCTCACCCTGACCGAGTCGAGGGTGGCCGATCTCGGGGCGGCACTGCGGCACCTCGCGGCCCTGCCCGATCCGATCGGCGAGGTCACGCGGGGGTGGACCTGCCCGAATGGGCTGCGCATCCGCGAGGTGAGGGTGCCGCTGGGGGTGATCGGCATGATCTACGAGGCCCGGCCGAATGTCACCGTCGATGCGGCGGGCCTGTGCCTGAAGAGTGGGAACGCGGCCCTGCTGCGCGGCTCATCCTCGGCGCTGGCCACCAATGAGGCGCTGGTGGCGGTCATGCGCGAGGCGCTGACCGACTGCGGCATCCCCGCCGATGCCGTCGCACTTGTCGTCGGTGACGGCCATGATGCGGTCGGCCAGCTGATGCGGGAGCGCGGTCTGGTCGATGTCCTGATCCCCCGTGGGGGGGCGTCGCTGATCGCCCGCATCGTGAGCGAGTCCCGGGTGCCGGTGATCGAGACCGGTGTTGGCAACTGCCACGTCTACGTCGATCAGCAGGTTGATCTGGATCAGGCGGTTGCGATCGTCGTGAATGCCAAGGCGCAACGGCCAAGTGTCTGCAATGCCGCCGAGACGCTGCTGATCCACGCCGCGGTGATCGATCAGGCAGGTCCGGTGCTGATGTCGGCGCTGGCCGCAGCGGGGGTGTGCATTCACGGTGATGAGCGGATCCGGCCATTCGCCCTGGCCGCGGGCGCGCGATTCGAGCCGGTGACGGATGAGGACTGGGCGGCGGAGTACTACTCCCTGGACCTGGCGGTCGGCGTGGTCGACAGCCTGACAGCCGCCATCGACCATATTGCGCGCTGGGGCACCGGGCACACCGAGGCGATTCTCACGACGTCACTGCCCGCTGCCGAGCAGTTCATTGCCGGAGTGGACGCCGCGGCAATCATGGTCAACGCCTCCACCCGATTCACCGACGGCGGTGAGTTCGGATTCGGGGCCGAGATCGGCATCTCCACCCAGCGCCTCCATGCGCGCGGTCCCATGGGCCTGACCGAGCTCACCACCTCAACATTCATCGTGCAAGGGGAAGGACACGTCCGTGCTTGATGCCCTCATCACCACCGCGCTCAACCGGTCCGCGCAGGTCGATGCGCTGGCCGTCCTCACCGCCGCCGAGGCCGGTGCCCACCGGGACCTCCCGATGTCGCCGGTCGCCTTCGGTGTGGTCTTCTTCGGGGTGCTCGCCGTGGCCCTGTGGGTGGTGACCATGCTGAAGATCGATCGCTGAGGGACCCGTTCCATCACAATGCGGCTGGGGGTCATGGGCGGCACCTTCGACCCCATTCACGTCGGCCACCTGGTCGCCGCGTCCGAGGCAGGTTTCCTGCTTGGCTTGGATGAGGTCATCTTCGTGCCGACCGGGCAGCCGTGGCAGAAGGGGCATCGGCAGGTGACTGCGGCATCCCATCGACTCACCATGTGCCTGCGGGCCACCGCGGACAACCCGCGGTTTGCCGTCAGCCGCGTCGATGTCGACCGCCCTGGGCCCACCTACACCGTGGACACCCTGCGAGATCTGGCTGCGGCGCACCCCGGGGCGCACCTGGCCTTCATCACCGGCGCCGACGCACTGCGGGGGATCCTGACCTGGCGCGATGCTGATGAGGTGCTGCGGCGCGCGCAGCTGGTTGGGGTCACCCGCCCCGGACACGTGCTCGTTGATCCGGGGGTGGGGGCGGATCGGGTCACGCTCATTGATGTGCCGGCGCTCGCGATCAGTTCAACCGACATCCGCGACCGGGTTCGCCGCGGGGCACCGATCGACTACCTGGTCCCGGCGGAGGTCGCCGAGTACATCACCGAGCAGGGGTTGTACCAGCCGGATGCGGGGGGTGGGGTTGCTGCTGGGCTCGGGGCTGCGATCGAGGCCCCGGCCGGGGTCGGGGTCGCGGTGAACCACCCCAGTGGGCGAGGCGACAGTGCCGGGTGACAGCGGACCGGTCATGTGGCAGTTGCCGGAGCCAGCGCGAACCTGGCTCACCGCAGCGATCGAGATCGCCCATGAGAAGGGGGGTACCGACATCGTCGTCATCGACGTCACCGATCGGCTGCCCCTGACGGATGCGTTCCTGCTGATCACGGTGACGAACGCCCGGCAGGCGGGTGCCCTCGTCGATGCGCTCACCGATGGCCTCGCCGTGCACGGTGCACAGGTGGGGCGAGGTGAGGGTCGACAGGCGGGACGATGGGTGCTGATGGACGCTGGCGCCGTGATCATCCATGTCATGTGCGTGGAGGAGCGGCTGCACTATGCCATTGAGCGACTGTGGAAGGACTGTCCGATGGTGACGATCAACCCGCCAGCGCTGCCGCGCCAGACCGGATGAGGTCGGCCCGTCGCGTCGTCATCTGGCGGCATGGCCGAACGGAGTGGAATGCGGCCGGCCGGTTCCAGGGGCAGCTTGACCCACCCCTTGATGAGGTGGGGCAGGGTCAGGTCGCGCGCGCGGCGCTGCTCCTGCACACCCTCCACCCCGACCGGGTGGTCGCCTCCGACCTGCAGCGCGCCATCGCAACCGGTGAGGCGCTGGGCAGGCTGTGCGGGCGCACGGTCAGCGTGCGAGCGGAGTACCGGGAAACCCACGGTGGCCGTTGGCAGGGACTGGACCGGGCGGCACTCGACGCCGGCCACCGGGTGGCGCTCACCGCATGGGCGGAGGGTGCGGACATCCCGGCCGGGCAGACCGGTGAGCGGCGCAGTGAGGTGGCCGCACGGATGGTGCGCGGGCTGCTCGCCGATCTCGCTGAGGTGCCGGCGGGTGGCACCCTTGTGCTCGCCACCCACGGCGGATCGGGACGCGCCCTCACCGGCGCGATGATGGGGCTGCCGGTGGCGTCCTGGGGTGCGCTGGGAACCTTGGCCAATGCGGCGTGGAACGTCCTGTGGGAGCGCACGCGTACCGGGGGGATCGAGGGGGTGGCCCATTCCGATCCGTGGGGGGTGGGGGCGTGGCGACTTGAGGAGTACAACGCCGCATCCCTGCCGCAGCCGGTCCTCGGCGACGACCGATGAGGTGGACGACTATTGAGTTGGACGACGATTGAGGTTGACGACCGCCGCGGTCAGGGAGTGTCGCGCCCGTCCAGGCCCAGGCAGACCCGTTGGGTTGAACCGGCGACGATCCGGCCGGAGGCCGGCTGCCATAGGCACAGGTCGAAGGGGGCCACGGGGTTGCTCGCGGCAAGGACAAGGTCGAAGCCGTCGTAGGCGCTGCTGCCGTCGGGCAGGTCACGGCGGATTCGCTCGGCACGCAGCACCGTCAACTGGCCGGCGGCAACTGGGCCGCGCACGGCGAGCGCCGCAGTTCCCAGATCGGGCAGGGTGCCCTGGATGACCACCAACGCCCCCTCGTCGTCGGTCAGCGAGGCCACTGTCAGCAGGCGGCCGGCGATCTGCCCGCCGCCGACGGCGGCCCCGGGTTGCGGATCGAGGAGCAGCTCAAGGGGCTGCGCATCCGCCGGGCTCGCCAGCAGGTCGGCGCGCGTGGTCGGCTCCGGCCCGGTGCCGGGTGCTGCCGGGCTGGCATCCCAGCGCAGGGTGAGCACGGCGGTGGCGATGAGCAGCAGCGCCAGCGTCGTCCCAAGGCCGATGAGCAGAGCGAGATCGCGTGCGGTCGGCACCGCGCTGCGGCTCACCACAGCGGGCCGGTCGTGTACACCGCGAGGAAGGCGAGGCCGCCGACACCGGTCAACGCCCACGCAGCCGCCGGTCGGCGGGCGAGTGCGGCGATCAGGATCGCCAGTGCCGGGGTCGCCGCCGCGTAGTACCGCAGTGGGAGCTCCTCCAGCGTCATCCAGAATGCGCGGTTGATCCCGAGGACCGCGACGGCGAGGCCGATCAGCGTGGCAGCGGCGAGCAGCCGATGCACCCGTGGTACATCTCGGCCGAGCAGCGCCCAGACCATGGCCGCCCCGGCAAGGGCCACTGCCAGCGCGGTCACGGGGTTCCACCACAGGTCCAGGGTGTTCGTCGCGTTCCACTCCCGGTGCGCGAACATCACCTGTCCGCCGGGGCCGATCCGCAGCCATTGCAGGACCTGCTCGGCCAGCGTCGCCGGCGGCACGGCATAGGGATTGGGCGCGGCCACGTTCACCAGGCCGGTGCCGCCGGTGCCGCCGGTGCCACTGAGTCCGCTGGCGCCGTTGAGGCCGAGCGATCCGCGCAGGCGGCTCATGCCGGCCCACGCCAGCAGGCCGGCAAGACCGGCCGCGCCGGCCAGCATCGGCCAGGTGAGGGCCGGCAGCCATTCCGGGCCGACCGTCGTGGGTGGGGGCGGGGAGCCTCCTCGCTGTGTTCCCGGCGGTTGGGGGCTGCGCCCGGTGCGCGGCAGGGCTGCCAGCCCCGCAAGGGCCACGAGCGCGCAGGCGCAGGTGACGGCGGCGACCATATGCGGCATGACGAGCATGGCCAGTGCGCAGCCGAGGACAAGTGCGGCCGCAAGCGACCACCGCGGTCGTCGGATGAACGCCACCGCTATGAGGAGCAGGCCACTGCCGGCGAGGAGGTAGCCACTGTGTGGCATGGCAAAGCCGCCCAGGTAGAAGGCATTGGGCAGTGACGCGACCAGCAGCGTGACACCGATCGCCGGCGCGAGGGCAATGCGAAAGGCGCGCAGGGCCCAGAGCAGGAGGACGCTGCCGGCGCCGAAGGTGAGGATGCCCACGGTCCGGGCCGCGGTGAGCGGGTCGACCCCGGCCGGGGCGGCGACCAGGATCCCCCCGGCGGCGAGGAGGTACCAGGTCGGCGGATTGCCGAGGGCCCGGCTGCGGCCGCCGAAGGGGAATCCGGCAGTGTCGTGGTCGTCCGTGCAGGCAATGAGGACTGGCCACGTGTTCCCCAGTCCGCCGCGGCAGACGAAGATCTCCCGGGTGAGCGCACGTGTCGGCTGATCCCCGGTTGGTGGCAATGAGCCGGCGGTGAGCACATAGGCGTAGTCGAAGTGGGCGTCCTCGTCGATGGATGAGAAGGCCCCATGTCCGGTGGTGCGCAGCAGGGACGCGGTCACAAGCACCCCGAACAGCAGCAGGCTCGCCCAGGTGAATCCCCGGCGACCTCGGTAGCGGGCGCTGCGGCTCAGCAACCCCCGGGATGACACGATGTGCTGGTCGGTGGTCATCCGGCTGCCCCCGTCGGGTCACCGGCGCTGGGCATGCGGTGGCTACCATGGCGCAGGGGGCTATAGCTCAGCTGGTAGAGCACTTGCCTGGCAGGCAAGGGGTCAGGGGTTCGAGTCCCCTTAGCTCCACCGACGTTCGCGACTGCCGCCTGGCCTCGGCTGCCGGCGCAGACATCCGGGTCCGAGCCGAGCAGGGCCACTCCGAGGTCCTGCGACCACAGGCAGTACCGGCCGGCCGCTCGCGGGTCGCTGGTGGCCAGCACGATGGCGAACCCCTCCCACGTGCGCCGGCCCGTGGGCTCAACCCGCAGCACCCGAGCTGCTGCCGTGACCCGTGCGCCTGGGTCGAGGGTGCGCAGGATGAGCGCCCCGGAATCCGCACCGGACAGGCGCCCGGCAATCGACACCTCGCCGGTTGACCACGCCTGCCACGACTCGACCAGGCCGCCCTCCCCGGTTGCCGGAGCGACGATCTGCCACTCCTCTGCGGGCAGCACCGTCAAGGGCTGCGTGCGGCTGTCGGCGAGGGCGGCGGCGGGGCCGAGCCACAGGGCCGGCCCACCCGGGCGGGGGGTCACAGCCAACCCCAGGAGGCTCACCAGGGCCAGCCACCCGGCCAGGACCCCCAGGGCGACGAGAAACACCATGGCCACGGCGCGGGCGATCCGGTCAGCCCGTCCTTGCCGGCCGCCCCCAGGGGCCTTCCCGACAGGGGCCTTCCCGGCAGGGGCGCTCCCGGCCGTTGGTGCGACGGTCATGGCCACCCCGGTCCGGCGACGATGAGGGTGAGCACACCTGCGAGCCCGGTGATTCCCAGCGGCAGCACAGCCCAGGAGCGTCCCAGCAGGTGACCTGCGCACACCAGTGCCGGGGTGAGCAGCGAAGCGATGGCCAAGGGCTGGCTGGGGTCGAACTGGTCGAGGCCGCCGAGGGCGGCCACCCAGGAGAGGGTCACGGCCCCGAGAATCCCGGCTGCGAGCGCCCCGACAAGTCGGCTGGCGCCGCGGGTCATGACTGCGCTGAGGATGCCAGCGGCGACCAGGGCCGCCACCAGCACACTGCACGCAAGCAGGAGCGGGGAGGTTGAGGTCGCCGGCCACCCGTCGCCGGCGAAGCCCCGGCCGCCGACGATGAGCGTGATCACCGTCTCGAGCCGGTCGCGGATGGCGGGGGTGCGCACGATGTCGGCCGCCGGGTCGAGGTCGAGCAGCGCGATGACCGTGGTCCCGGCTGTGCGCTCCTGCCACCAGTGTGCCCACAGCAGCGGTGCGGCAATGGCGATCCCGATCAGGGCGGCCGGCGTGAGGATGCGGGACATGACGGTGGGCTCAGGTCCCGTGCGGGACGTCACGATGGACTCAGGTCCCGCACGGGGCATCACGATGGACTCAGGTCCCGCACGGGACGTCACGGTGGACTCAGGTCCCGCACGGGACGTCACGGTGGACTCAGGTCCCGCACGGGACATCACGATGAACTCAGGTCCCGCACGGGACATCACGATGAACAGTGTGAGGGCGGTGGCGAGCAGGAGGATCGGCGCGCCGGGCAGCAGGATCGCCCAAAGCACGGCCTGCGCGATCAGTGCGAGCGCGGACCAGCCGCTTGAACTGCGACGTGAGAGGACAACACCGAGCAGCAGGCTCGCGCCCGCGAGCAGCGACAGGCTCCCCGGTCCGGCGAAGGCGCCGAGCAGCATGCCCGGTCCGCTCGCGAGCAGCAGCAGGGCCACGGTGACGGCCGCTGCCACCGGGGTGCGCGTGAACCGCTGGCACCACACCAGCAGCGCCACCCCGAACGCCCAGCCGAGTGCGGCGAGCAGGCGCAGCGAATCCACCAGCGGCCACAGCGGCGTAGCCGCCGTCCAGCCCGCACCGAGGAGTGACCACCCCAGGGCGCGCTCACCCACCAATGACCGACCCCCGTCCGGGTACTGCTGCGGAGCCCCGGGGCTGCCACAGGGCAGCGTGGCCCGCGCCTCACCCAGTACACCCCCGCGGCAGTCGTGGGCGGTGCGAGCGGACTCGGTGAGGGGCTCACCTGCCGGCAGCCTCCCTGCGGCGATGGTGGTGACGGCATCGACCTCCGAGAGCTCCCCGAGCGGGCCCAACTGAGTGGTGCCCAGGCCGGTGGCGACGGCGGCGATGAAGGCAAGTGCCCCACCGGCGAGTGCCGCCCAGCGGTACCCGCGTTCACCCCGGTAGGCCAGCGCCGCAGTGGCGGTCATCGCGGTCCTGACACGATGCTCATGCCTCCGGGTGCCTTCAGGCGGTTAGCGCACCCTCGAAGAGGGGTGCGCACGGGTCGGGCCTACCGTACGGCCGGCGACGCGCGAGTCAGCACCCCTGACCACCGACAGGCGGGCACTAGGCTCGCACGGGCGGTGAACCAGCAGGTGACAGTGACCGGATCACGATCAGGAGGCGGGCGTGGAAGGCAATTCTCGGTGGCGGATCGGTCGGCTCACCGCCGCGGGTGCGATGGCCGCACTGGTGCTGACGGCCTGCGGCGGCAGCGGGGTGCTCGAGATCAACGGCTGCGCAATCCAGCCGGGGACGGTGTGCCCGGATGCCGATCTGGCTGGCTCCCAGATCCCCGGCAGCGACCTGAGCACATCCGATCTCGCCGGGGCGGTGCTGACCGAGTCCGACCTCTACCGGGTCAACTTCTCCGGCAGCGTCCTGACTGGGGCTGACTTCAGCGGATCGGATGTGAGCGAGGCCGGTTTCCAGCTGGCCGATCTCACCGGGGCGACCATGCTCGCCACCGTCGCCCGCCTCAGCGTGTTCAACTCTGCCACCTTCGTGGATGCCGACCTCTCCGGCGGCGACTTCGTCAGCGCCGACTTCTACGGCGCGAACCTCAGCGGTGCGACACTGGCCACCGCAGATCTGCGCTCGGCGGTGTTCTCCGAGGCCAACCTGACCGGGGCGGACCTGACCGGGGCGGACCTGACCGGGGCACTGCTGAATGAGGCGGATCTCACGGGAGCGAAGGTCGACCCCGGCGCCCTTGATGCGGTGCTGCTGTGCGCGACGATCATGCCCGACGGTTCGAAGAACGACACCGGCTGCCCGCCGCTTCCCACCGCTCAGTAGGCCCTGATGCAGCGGTCCTCACCCAGAGGCTGAGCCTGTGGACGTCCATGAGTCCGTTCTGGAGTTGATCGGCAACACCCCGCTGGTGCGGCTGCGACGGGTGGTGGGCGGTCTGACTGTTCCGCTGTACGCGAAGGTGGAGTACCTCAATCCGGGCGGGTCAGTCAAGGACCGCATTGCGGTGCGGATGGTCCAGACCGCGGAGCAGGCCGGTCGGCTTGCCCCCGGGGGGACGATCGTCGAGCCGACCAGCGGCAATACCGGGGTCGGGTTGGCACTGGTGGCCCAGCAGCGCGGCTACGCCTGCGTCTTCGTCTGCCCTGACAAGGTCAGCGAGGACAAGATTCGGGTTCTGCGCGCCTATGGGGCGGAGGTCGTGGTCTGCCCCACGGCGGTCGATCCGGCTGACCCTCGTTCCTATTACTCGGTTAGCGACCGCCTGGCTCGGGAGATCCCCGGGGCGTGGAAGCCCGACCAGTACGCCAATCCCGACAACCCGCGCTCCCACTACGAGACAACCGGTCCGGAG
>JAGWXT010000005.1 GCA_018969715.1 Actinomycetales bacterium | reverse complement strand
CACCTTCGGGGTCTGCACCGGCGCCGGCGCCGCCGACACCGCAACCGGGACCACACTCAGCAGCCCCGCACACAGAGCCCCCGCAGCCACAGCCACCGGAACCCTTCCCAACCTCGACACTCGCATCATGCTGTCCCTTTCTCACAGTTGCCGTGCTCTGTCAGTGCCCGGTCAGCCCTACCGCCCGGGCGGTACCACGACCCCGTACCTGCCTGCACCATTGCTCGGTTAGCGGACATGGCCAACCTGCGGCGCCAACGAAGCCGCAGGGTTGACGCATAGTAAACAGTCGACATACCCCCCCGTCAACCCCCCCGGGGGGGTTGGTGAGGACCCCGGCAAGGGCCTACTGATCCACCCGGTAGCGGGGGGGCAGACCCCGGGCAATCCGGTCGATGTTCTCGGCACCTCCGGCGGCACGTCGGCGCGCTGTGCCATCAGTGCCACCCGAGACATGAGGCGTGGCGATGATGCCCGGCGTCGTGAGCAGCGGCGAGTCCAGGGGCACCGGCTCCTCGCTGAATACGTCCAGACCCGCTCCGCCCACGTGGCCGGAGGTGATGGCGGCCACCATCGCTCCCTCGTCAACGAGTGCCCCCCGTGCGACGTTGACGATAAATGACCCGCGCTTCATCAGCGCGATCCGGCGCGCGTCCAAAGTGTGTCGCGTCTCGTCGGTGAGGTGCAGGTGCAGGGACACGACATCGGCCTCGGGCAGCAGCGAGTCCAGCTCCGCCGGCGGGACGATGCGTTCCGCCCCCCACCTCATGGCCTCAGCCGGCGAGATCTCACGCAGATCGGTTCCGATAACGCGCATTCCAAGGGCATGTGCACGCATCGCAAGTTCCTGGGCACTGGCGCCGAATCCCACCACGCACAGCACCTGCCCGGGCAGCTCGCGGCCCAGTGGGTTGCCGAAGCCGCCCGACTGGAGGGTCTGCTGGCTGGCAGGAAACCCTCGATACAGCATGAGGATGAACATGAGCGCATGCTCGGCCAGTGCGATGGCGCTCATGGGCCCGGGGCAGTTTGCCACCGGGACTCCCTTGCTGCGCCAGTAATCCATGTCGAAGTGATCAAGCCCCGTGCCGAGAATCTGCCAGAGCCGCACGCGTGTGGCCGCATCCACCATCTGGCGTGTCCCGACTGTCCCCCCCGTATCGAGAACCACATCGACATCGGCGAACTGGGGCTCCAGAGGCGCCGTCGGGTCGTAGATGCGCAGGTCGTGATGCGGTCCAACCGCCGAGATCACTTCCTGCTGCCACCGTGGATCAAGTTGCGTCATCGGCAGGTACAGCACCTTCATTCGCGGTGTCGTCATTTTCCTCACCCCTTTCATCCTGTTTCATCTTGATTCCCGGTTATCTCGATCTCCGGTTGGAAATCCCTTTGATTTCCGGCTTGGAATGCCTGTTCCTGGTCGGTTTGGAATGCCTGTCGGCCGGGACTGCCCGCCCAACACCCCCCTGCCCTACGCGCCCCCGCATCATCGGGGTGTCCCGCCGGTGGCCGTGTTCGCCTGACCACAGGCAGGTCATTGACTTTAGTGCCATCTGTTGACAGGATCCTGAATCTGAGGGTCGCACTGGGAGTCCTGCGGCCAGTCTGAGCGTGCACAGCGAAGGAGACGCTTGGGATATGGCGCTGACCCATTTGGCGAGGTCACGGCGCTTCCGTGAGCGACTTGGTTCGGGCGAGCCACTGCTCGGAACCCAGTTGGGGCTGACCGACTCGACTGTGATGGAGATCTTCGGCCGCACCGGCTGGGACTGGGCGGTCATCGACTGTGAACACAGTGCCCAGACGCCGCAGACGGTCACGCACATGCTGCAGGCTGCGTACACATCGGAGATCGTGCCGGTCCTGCGACCGCCGTGCCTCGATCACGACCTGATCCGCAGATGGCTCGACATCGGCGCCACCGCCATCATCTGCCCCTTCATAGAGACCGCCGCCGAGGCCCGGCAGCTGATCGATGCCTGCCAGTACCCGCCCCGGGGGCGGCGCGGCTGGGGCCCGCGGCGGGCGAGCGACTTCGGTCTGTCAACCCCCGCCTACCTGGCGGCGGTTGCGGAGTCGATTGCGGTTCTCGTCATCATCGAATCGGCGCAGGCGGTGTCGAACTCCGCCGAGATCCTCGCCATTGACGGCATCGACGGAGCGATGATCGGGCCGATGGACCTCTCGATCGACCTCGGCGTCTTCCAGCAGTGGCAGGCCCCCGAGTACCTCGACGCAGTCGAGCGCGTGCGTGATGCTGCGGCCCAGACGGGCAAGGCCTTCGGCGCCGGCGCCTACGACGAGCAGGGCATCGCGCAGTGCATCGCGCGGGGCGAGAGCCTGCTGCTGATCACCGGGGACGAGCCCCTACTCACCAGCGCGGCACACACGCTCGCCGAGCGGGTGCGGGGCCTGATTGCGGCCGACAACGCTGGGAGCGGTGATGCCGACCTTCGATGAGGTCTACTTCAGTTCGGACACCATTCGTGATCCGGTAGCGGGGCTGGCTCAACTGCGAGAACACGGCTCTGTCCATCGCAGTGAAGTGCTCTCCGGCTGGGTAACGCTGGGGTGGCGTGACTGCCGAACAGTGCTCAAGGAGCGCCGCATCGGCCAAGGGGATCGCATCGGGGCACTCGTGGCCAATCTGCCGCCGGCGACCGCCGCCGACCTGCATCCCCTCTCCGATCACATGGGTCGGGCAATCTCATTCCTCGACCCACCTGAGCACACCGCACAACGCGCGGCCGCCGCTCAGGTGCTGGATGCAGGGCTCGGTCAGCGAATCGCGCCAGCGCTGGCAGCGGTCATCGACGCGCGCTGTGCGGCCATCGCCGAGTTGTCCGAGTTCGACGGGATCGATGACTTCGCCCTGCCGGTCACCGTCGCCATGCTCGCGGCGATCCTCGGGGTGCACTACGAGGATCGAGAGGACTTCATCGGCTGGGTTGAGCGGATCTTCAGCTACCTCGGCAGCCCCCAAGATGACCCGCAGGCGGCTGCCGACTGCAAGGAGGCCTACCGCGAGCTCGCGGACTACGTCGAGTCGCTACTGACACGGGCGCGAGCACATCCGTCCGCGCGACCGAGCACCCTCATCGAACTGCTCACCCATCCCGATGCCGACCATGGGCGAACCCAGGCCGATCTGATGGGGATGCTGGTGGGAATGGTCCAGGGTGGTTTCGAGACCACGACGACGCTGATCTCGAATGCGATCTGGCTGCTATGCGAGGACCGCGACCGGCGCCGACAGGCCCTGGCCGACCGCAGCCACCTGGCCAGTGCCTTGGAGGAGGTACTGAGGCTGGCGCCATCGCTGAAATTGGACGCCCGTCAGGCGCTGGTCGACCTCACCCTGGACGAGGTCGACATCGCCGCGGGCGACACCGTCGTCGCGATCCTGATCGCGGCCAACCGGGATCCGGAGGTCTTCGCCGACCCGGACTCCTTCCGGGTCGATCGTCGTCCAAACCCGCACCTGTCCTTCGGCTTCGGCACCCACTTCTGCCTCGGGGCGCCGCTGGCTCGCACGCAGGCCGCTGCGGCGGTCGGCAGCCTGCTGACGCGCTTTCCGAACCTCACGCTGGCTGATGCAACGGTGCCGTGGCGTGCCAGCGGGCTACTGCGGCGACGGGAGTCGCTGCCGTTACGCGTTGGCGCGCGGCATACCAACGGGGGGAACTAGCCGCGCGCCAGCGCGGCATACCAACGGGGGGAACTAGCCGCGCGCCAGCGCGGCACGCCCCGCATAGGGCAGACCCGCCGTCTGCTCCAGCCACAACAGGCGGTTCCACTTGGCGGTCCGTTCAGATCTCATCGTCGAGCCCACCTTGATCTGCCCGGCTCCCGTCCCGACGGCCAGATCTGCCAGCCAGGTCTCCTCCGTCTCACCCGAGCGGGCTGAGACCACGCTCGCCCACCCTGCCCCACTGGCCGCGACAATGGCGTCGAGCGCTCGGGCGAGTGTTCCCGCCTGATTGGGCTTGATCAGCACGGCGTTCGCCTCCCCGCGCTCGATACCCCGGAGCACACGCTGGGGTGAGGTGACGTAGCGGTCATCGCCGAGCACCTGCGTCTCAGGTCGAAGTTCAGCCAGGAGGGCCCAGCCCTCGTCATCGTCCTCCGCTGCCCCGTCCTCGATGGAGACCAGCGGGTACCGCTGCCGCCACTGCCGGATTCGGTCGACGAACTCCGGCGACGAGACCCGCTGACCCGCCATCCGGTACTGGCCGCCCGCAAAGCACTCTGTTGCGGCCACATCAAGGGCGACCGCAACATCGCTGCCCGGTTGCAGGCCGGCCCGTGCGATCCCCTCGACGACCGCTGCGATCGCATCGTCGTCGCTGGCAAAGGGGGCCGCGAGTCCACCCTCGTCAGCGATGAGGGCGGTGGCGAAACCGGCTTCGGCGAGAACTGCCCGAGTTCCCGCACGGACCCGGGAGCACCACTCGATGGCCTCAGCGAAGCTCCCCGCCCCCACCGGCACGCACAGCACGTCCTGGATGTCGATGATGCCCGCGGCATGGGCACCACCGGAGACGATGTTCACCATGGGCAGCGGCAGCGTCGGTGGCCGAGCGGTCGCGCCGACCAGCAACTGCCACGGAGCCACACCCTGGGCGGACGCGGCAGCCAGCCACGCGGCGATGCTCACCGCCGTGCCGACATGACCTCCGATATCCGCAAGTCGGTCATCGCCGTCCAGCGCCCGCAGAGCCCCATCGACTGCCCACGGGTCGGCCGCGTCCACTCCGATGACCGCGGCCCGAACCCGCTCCTGCACCCGCGCGATGTGATCGGCCACGGCCCGACCGCCGTATGCGGAACCACCGTCGCGCAGGAACAGCGCCTCATGTGAGCCGGCGCTCGCGCCGGCGGGCGCAAGTGCCGTGCCACTGGCCGAGCCGATCTCGATGGTGGCCGCCACCGTCGGATCACCGCGGGAGTCGAGGGCCTGCCAGAGATGGCAGTCAGCGATGAGCCCGGCCCCGCGGGTCATCGGTAGCCGATCGCCGTCATGTACTCGCGGGTGCTGACAGCAATCGGCTTGGGCTTGTCGAAGGGTGCTGGGTACATGTCCTGTTCCACAATTCCCACGCCCGAGAAGCCGATTTCCTCGAGGACGTCTCGGAACTGCACGAAGTCGATCACCCCATACTTCGGCTCGATGAACGCCCCCTGCTGCACGGCCATTGCGAATGGCAGCCGCTTCGTGCGCACCTCTCCCATGACCGATGGATCAACGCTCTTGATGTGCAGGTAGCTCACCCGCTGGTGGTGGTCGCGCATGAACTGCACCACATCGCCACCGCAGTAGGCGTGATGGCCCGTGTCAAGGCACATGCTGACGACCTCCGGGTCGGTGAGGTCCAGATAGCGGCGGATCTGCTCCTCAGTTTCGATCGGGGTCTCCGCGTGCGGGTGAAAGGCAACCTGCAGCCCGTAACGATCCGCGACATACCGGCCGATCTGGTCGCTAGTGCGGGCGAGGTCCGACCACTGCCGTTGATCGAGATCCGCAGCAGCGATCATCTCGCCGGTGAAGATGTCGGTGTACATGGCGTCGATGAGGACGAGGTAGCGCGCCTGCAGGGCGGCCAGCAGCGTCGCCGTCCGGTCGATCTCACCGCGCAGGGCATCCCAGGAATCCGGCGAATGCAGGTCCCCGAAGACGAATCCCCCGCTCACGGAAAGACCGATCGACCGCAACTCGGTGCTCAGTACCGCCGGATCGGTGGGGAGATAGCCATATGGTCCGATCTCGATCGTTCGGTAGCCCGCCTCACGGGCTTCCGCGAGGAACTGCTCGGCTGGTGGCTGCCGAGGGTCGTCGGCGAACCAGACCCCCCAGGAGTCGGGACCGATTCCAAGTTCGAACTTCATCTGGGACCTCCGCTGACGAGGGATCTCATGCGTGTTGACAGTTTACACCGATGGGTGCCACAATCGCGCCGCTCATGATGCTTCGGCGACCATAGTCTTGGGACGGTGATGATGAACGACCCGCGAGCCGAGGCCGTCCGCGTCGGGGTCTCCTCAACCGCGGTAAACCTCGACTCCCCTGGCCTACGGGCCCTTGCGCAAGCGGGCATCGAGTTGGTCCGGATCGGTGTGAAGGATTCGTCCGCACCGGCCTTTCTCGACATCGCCGGATCCTGCCGGGCGCTGATTGCCGGTGCCGAGCCGTACCCGGCGAGCGCCTTAGCGCAACTGCCGAACCTCGGCCTGCTGGCACGCTCTGGGGTCGGCTACGACCAGATCGACGTTCCCGCCGCGAGCCGACTCGGTATCGCGGTGACGATCACCCCGGGGCTGAACGCAGATGCGGTGGCCGAGCACACCGTCGCCCTCATGCTCGCCCTTCTGCACCGCATTCCCGTCTACGACGCCCGGGTCCGCGCGGGCCAGTGGCGGGATGGGCGGTTCTTCCCGGAAGTGCGGGGCTCCCGGGTGGGGGTAGTGGGACTCGGGCAGATCGGCCGCGGCGTGGCACGACTGGTGAGCGCCCTGGGTGCGGAGGTCCATGGGCATGACCCAGCACTGGACGCGTCCTTGCCGGTTGAATCGTCCATCCACCTCCATGCCTCGCTGGAGGATCTACTCCGGACGGTGGACATCGTCACCTTGCATGTGCCGCTCGTGCCGAGCACGCAGGGGCTACTCGGCGCACGCGAATTCGGTCTCCTTCGACGCGGTTCCTATCTGGTCAACGCATCCCGCGGTGGGGTTGTAGACCAAGCTGCGCTGATTTCCGCACTCGGCTCCGGTCAGCTCGCCGGGGCTGCACTGGATGTCTTCGTTGATGAGCCGCCCGCCCTCGACAACCCCCTGCTGTCGATGCCGCAGTGTGTGCTCTCCCCGCATATCGCCGGCTTCGGCGAGGAGACGATCCGGGCGATGAGTGACCTCATCGCCGCGCAGATTTCCGATGTGCTGGCCGGGCGACTGCCGGAGGGACTGATCTCGACGATCACGCAGGTGCGGCCGCTGCCACACTGAGCGCGGTCGCGCGGTCAGTGGGCTGCCGCACTGAGCGCGGCGGGAAGGTCGTGACTCAGGCGGTCACGGTGAGGACGAGTTTTCCGCTGGTCGCGCGCGACTAGCGTTCAGGGGTGACGAAGGAACGCGCCTACCTTGATTACTACTCAGCCGTCGACATCATCCCCACGCGACTGGACGTCTCCGAGGATCGTTTGTTCATCCAGCGCGACCACCTCCTGGCCAGCTGCGGGATCTCACCGTGGGGCATTCGCGGTCGGGATGTCATCGAGGTCGGCACCGGAACGGGCCAGAAGGCCCGGCACATCCTCGCTCGCTCACCACGTTCCTACACGGCAATCGACATGAACCCGGCCTCTCTGAGTGCCACCTCGCAGGCCGTTGAACCGTGGCAGGGGAGTGTGGACATTTCGGTGCTCACCTTGGATGTCTCATCCTCACCCGTACCGCGGGATGCCGATCTCGTGATTGCGGAGTGCGTCATCCCGCTGCAGTTGGAACCGGCGCCATTCCTCTCGCGGCTGGCGGAAGCCGTTCGGCCGGGAGGGATCCTGCTCATCACGACCGCCGACGCCATTTCCACGCTGTCCGAAATCATGCGCCGGACCCTTGCTCGTCAGTTGGGCCTTCTCGACGGTGAGCCACTGTCCGCAGCGGCCGCAGTGGCGGAATTCTTCGCTGAGGACCGGCGTCACTTGACCGGGATGACGCGGCTTCCGGTCGACTGGGCGCTGGATCAGATCGTCCACCCCTGGTCCGGGAGGCTGTTCGGTATGGACGAAGCCATCGATGCGCTGCCCGACTTCGCCCCCCTCGGTTCATCACCTCGACTTTGCGGCAGTTATGCGTGGTACAAGGAGTGCGAGAGTTTCCCCGACACGCTCAGGAACCACTGGCGAGAGTCCTATTGGAGCCATGCTCACAACCTTGTGGATCGGCGACTGCCCATCACCACGCGCGATGGCGGCCGCAACCGGGAGCTGCGACAGCTCAGCGATCAGGTTTACGCACTCGAAGCCGCGCCATTAGCGCAGCTATCGGACGTCTTGGACGAACTTGCGACGAATCTCGCCGAGATCGCGGCCCCGACTCTCTCCTCGCTGACAGCTGCCCGCACCGCCATTGACAGCGGCGACCCCACGTCCCTCGCACCTATGCGCCCGTGGTGGGGGTATGGAACCCAATACATCGCCTTCACGCGCATCGCCGCCTAGCCCGACCGCAGGCTGCCGCACTGAGCGCGGCGGGAAGGTCGTGACTCAGGCGGTCACGGTGAGGACGAGTTTTCCGCTGGTCGCGCGCGACTCCAGGTCTCGGTGTGCGCGGGCGGCATCGGCCAACGGATAGCGCGTGGGTGCCTGTGGGCGCAACTGCCGGGCCCGATACGCGGTGAACACGGCCCGGGCCCGCTGCTGCAGATCGTCCGCCACGATGTAGTCCGCCAGCGACGGTCGGGTGAGGTAGGGGGAGCCGGGCATCAGGGCGCCCAAGTCGAATGGCGGCACCGGTCCACTGGCCGCGCCGTACACCACAAGCGTGCCGCGTCGTCGCAACAGCCGCAGGCTCTCCGGAAAGGTGGCGGCACCGACACCGTCATAGACGACGTGGGCACCCACCCCGTCCGTGACCTCGTCGACCGCACCGCCCACGTCGTCGTACCCCACTGCCACCTGGGCACCGGCAGCCCGGCAGAGCCGGCACTTCTCCGGGGTGGATGCGGTTGCGATCACCACTGCCCCCAGTGCCGTCGCCAACTGGATGAGCAGCCACCCCACGCCGCCGGCTCCGGCATGGACGACCGCGATCTCGCCAGGTGCAAGGCGGTAGGTGTCGACCGCAAGGTAGTGGGCGGTAAGACCCTGGACGAGCAGGGCAACCGCCGCCTCATCGTCGATGTCGTCGGGCAGGGGGATCACTTTCGACGCTGGCACCAGCGCTGCCTCGGCATAGGAACCTGGCGTCATCACCCAGCCAACCCGCTGGCCAACGGCAAGACCGCGCTCACCGGCAGTCGGCGAGCAGGCACGGATAACCCCCACCCCCTCCACCCCGGGCGTGAAGGGCGTTGGCAGCGGATACCTGCCGGTGCGGTGGTAGACGTCGATGTAGTTCACCCCGGCCAGGTGCACGCCGACAACGACCTCGCCGTCCCCCTCGCGGTCGGGGGCGGACGTCAGCTGCGGCTGGGCCACCTCCTGCAGGACCAGCCGCTCCGGACCCCCGACATGGTCCACATGAATCGCGCGCATGCCGGTCAGGTGATCGCGCGCACCGTGGTGCTCGGTGACGGTGATGTGACCACGCCGGAGGAGGGTGAGGCCTCCGGGGTGGGTCGCGGGCTCTCCGGGGTGGTCGTGACCGCACGCGGGCTGTCAACCAGGCCGATCCACACCTGTCCTGGTGACATCGCGAAGGGCTGCCCCGCCACGGAGAACGCCGTGGCATCCGAGGGCTGCGGACGGCTCCACCGCCCCCACACAGCCCGGCCATCGCGCAGGAAGAGTGCTCGTCCCTCCCCGACGGTCTTCTGCAATGGCGTCACACCACCGTGGCGATCCCGATACTGGGATGCCGACTGCTCCACAATCTGGACGATCACCGTGGTTGCACCGATCTGCCGGTTCGTGTATGTGTCGATATCGGGCTCACCATCGAGTGCAAGCAGCCATTCGCGTCGAGGCACATCCCAGGTGAACGCCACCTTCGTTGCCGGATAGGTGATCGTGGCTGAGTCGACCTGCCACCCGCGCATCATGGGAGTCGAGTCGAACTGCCAGCCCATGTCGCGGGAGGTTGCCACCTCCCCCTTGCGCGCAGCTCGTGCAAGCAGCCCCTCCGGAGACGCGATGAGGTTATGCGGTGAGTATCGGTCCGGCGCGTACTTCCACCCCTCGGGCCCACCCCAGGCCGACACGTCAAGGGTGTTCGCCGCCGCCAGCGCGGGTCGCAGGCTTGTCCGGGAGCCGGAGTACCCGAAGGCAACGCGGCCGAACTGCTCGAGCAACTCGATATCGGAAATCCGCGCACTGCGCACCGGGCCGACCTCGCGGGGGAGGGTTGAGGAGTACACGGCGATGAACCGGTTGTATCCGCCTTCCACGGCCTCAATGAAGACGAGGTCCGCAGCCTGCAGGCCGCGATGCGGTCGCGCACCGGCAGCGTTGTCGATCTTCAGCGCAAGAATCGGCTTGCTGGGATTCTGGACGGGCCGACCGGAGAGGGGATGGGCGGGGAGCACGGGACTGGGGCTGGGCGTCGCCGATGGCGAGGCGGCGGGCAGTGGGCTGGGTGAGGCAGGTGGCGCGGGGTCGGCTGAGTTCGAGCCGACCCCGCATCCGGTGAGGATGAGTGCCGCGACGCCGAGACCGAGGAGAGTCCACGAGGGCGCACCGCGCGAGTCCAGAGGGATCACCGCGCGAGTGTAAGCATCGGTTGGCCGCGCTGTTAGCCTCCGAGGATGCGTGTCGCCCGCCCGTGGTGCGGCGCGCATCGACGGCTCCTGATGACAGGCGCGGTGGTGTGCACGGTCCTGTTGGCCCTCGCGGCTCCGGGAGCAGGGAGCCAGCCGCCAGCCGCCACCCCACCCGCCGCCCCCGCCCCCGCCACCGCCACCGCCACCGCCGACGGTGTCCGAGCAGTTGCACGATGGGCCATGTCCCCGATGTCGAAGGACACCAATGGCGACGGGATCATCGACGGAGATGGTGGCGTGCCGGCAACCGGCGCCGACTCCCTGCGTCCATCACCGCAGTTAGTGGGTGCGGACAACGACATCGCCCAGCCGCATGAGCGGCTGATTGACGGATCGCTGTCCTGGCACCTGCACGAGGACGGCTTCGATGTCGTGCTCAATGCCTGCCGCTCCCGCGGCGCCACTCACTCCTGGACGGTCCGCCGCGGCACGCAGGTGGTGACGCGCACGCCGGATTCACCCCTGGGTCGGCGTACCTGCACGACGGTGGTGCGGCTTCCCGAGGACACCTACACCGCCACCCTGCGGGTGCGTCGGGGAGATCGCACGGCCACCGACCGCATTCAGTTCACCGTGCGCAACCTCATTGTGGTGTCGATGGGCGACTCCTATGGATCCGGTGAGGGGAACCCGCGCAACATCACGGCCTGGCTCGAGCAGGGTGGGCTGCTCACCGGCTTCACTCCGTACTGGGACGATCCCGCCTGCGGCCGCAGCGCCAATGCCGGGCCGGCTCGGGCCGCCCTCGCCCTCGAGCAGGCGTCGACCACATCGTCGGTGACCTTCGTCCATGTCGCCTGCAGCGGGGCCACGCTGCCGGTGGGAGTCCTGGGCCCACAGCCGGGCAGTGGGCAGTCGATCAGTCAGGTTGAGCGCGTTCGGCAGATCATCGGGGATCGACGCATCGATGCGGTGGTGCTGTCCATCGGCGGCAATGACATCGGCTTCGCATCGATCTTCGCCTCCTGCGCGCTGGCGAGCGGCTGTCCGATCGCACCGGCCGCGTTGCCACCCCTCACCGGCTTTCCCACCCTGCAGGACGGGGTTCAGTCGCGGCTGAGTCGGCTGCCGGACGGCTACCGGCGGCTCGCCGGTTGTCTTGGGGGGAACGCATGTGCGATCACGGGTCCGGGTGAGAGCCGTCCCCTCAATGTCAGCGACGCCGCATCGGTGATGCCGACGCTCTACCCCGATCTGACGCGGGCGGCGAACGGCTCCTTCTGCCGATACCTGCAGATGACGCCGTCGGACTTCGCATGGGCGCGTTCCACGCTGTTGCTGGCCGAACCGCCCGCGAGCTACGCCTACACCGCCCCCAATGGGGCCGTCAGCCAGTTCCCCCTTCCCGCGGGCACCCTCAACTCGCAGATCGGGGCGACCGCGGCGGCGCTGGGCTGGTCGCCGGTTCGCGGTACCTGGGCTGCCTCGGGGGACTCAGCCACCGGCCATGGACTGTGCGCCGGCGAGGACGCGTGGGTTTTCGGCCTGGGGATCGCCACCGCGGTCCCGCGCGGGCCGATTCACCCGAACCCGCCGGGGCAGCGGGCACTGGGTGAGCAGATCGCCGCCGCCCTGCAGTTCCGCCTCAACCCGTGAGCAGCCGCGGATGCGGGTGTGCCGCGGCGGTGCGGACGTGGCCGCGCGGACCCGTCGGCGGCACGGAAGAATACGGCGAGTGACCGTCACTGAGTCCGCTCCTGCCGCACCGCCGGCCGCACCCGTTGCCGCGGCCACTCGCCACCGTGTCGTCATCGTCGGCGCGGGCTTTGGTGGGGTGGCCTGCGTCCGCGACCTCGTTCGCGATCAACGCCTCGACGTCACGGTCATCGATCGCAACCCCTACCACCTGTTCAGCCCCCTGCTGTACCAGGTGGCGACCGCCGGCCTGCCGGAGGATGACATCGCCCACCCGGTGCGCGCGGCGGTGCGCGGTGCTCGGTTCCGGCGGGCGGAGGTGACCGGCGTGGACCCGGACCAGCGGGTGCTCACGCTCGCCGATGGGAGCACGCTCGCCTACGACACGCTCGTTCTGGCAACGGGGAGCGTCGGCAACGACTTTGGCGTGCCAGGGGTGCGCGAGCACGCCATGCAGATGAAGTCCCTGCCGGAGGCGCGTCGGATCCGCCACGCACTGCTGCGGACCTATGAGGAGGTTGCCGCCGGCACACGGGCGCCCGCCGCACTTCACACCGTCGTCATCGGCGGCGGACCCACGGGGGTCGAGGTCGCCGGGGCGGTCGCCGAGCTGCAGCGCGCCCTTTCCCGTGAGTTCCCCGAACTGCGCGGCCAGGCCGAGGTGGACCTCATCGAGATGGGGCCCCGGATCCTGCCGACCTTCACACCCGCTTCGAGTCGGCACGCAACCGATGCCCTGCGCCGGATGGGGGTGCAGGTGATGACCGGCAGCGCGGTTGCCGAGGTCACGGACGTTGACGTGGCACTGGCGGACGGTCGCCGGCTCGCTGCCGGGGTTGTCGTCTGGGCAAGTGGGGTGTCAGTACCAGAGCCCTGGGCCAGCCTCGGTGAGACCGCAGCGGGAGGCCGGCTTCGGGTGGCTGCGTCACTGCAGTTGCGGCCCGGGATCTGGGTGGTTGGCGACATGGCCTACGCCGTCGACGGTCGGGGCCGGCCATGTCCGCAACAGGCACCATTCGCGATGCAGGGCGGTCGGCATGTTGCACAGCAGATTCGGCGCGAACTCGATCATCAGCCCCCGACACCCTTTCGGTACCGGGACAAGGGGCAGATGGCAACGATCGGCCGCGCGCGTGCGGTGGTGGAACTGCCCGGCGGCCTGCGGCTGTTCGGCACACCGGCGTGGCTGGCGTGGCTGGCCCTCCACCTCGCCTACCTCGCCGGCACCAGGAATCGCATCAGCGTGGTCGGCGACTGGGCCTGGAACTACGTCGCCTGGTCGGTGGGCTCACCGCGTCCGCTCACCGAGTAGCCTCACCGCCGGCCGGCGAGCCGAGCTCCGCCTCCTCCTCGGTGAGGTGAAGTCGCCGTTCCGCCCACAGCAGGACCACGACGACGAGCACCCCGACCCCAGCCAGTGCAATGGCCAGCAGGACATCCGAGGACGGCGCGCGCAGCATCCGGTCGTCGTCCTGCCACGGCCACAGTGCCCGCAGTGAGCCGGCCATCAACCCGACGATGACCGCCATCGTCAACCGGACATGCCGTTCCAGCAGCCAGCGCAGGACCGACACGAAGGCCGCCAGGCCGGCGATCGCCCCGAGAGCGAATACTGCGAGATAGCCAAGGTTGAGATCGTTCACCGCTGCGATCGTCGGTTCGTAGAGCCCGACTGAGAGCAGCAGGAACGACCCCGACACCCCCGGCAGGGCCAGTGCGCACACCGCCGCCGCCGCCGCAATGAAGACAACCGGCATCGGCGGGTCGATCACCTCGCCGGGCGGTAGGCCGGTCAGCCATGCCGCGGCGATCGCGGCGAGCAGGATCAGGCCCCACTCCCGCCAGCCGACACCCCCCGGACGCGCATGCCGCAGGATCGTCCACGGGACGGCGATGCCCGCAGCTACCAGTCCGAAGAACAGTGCGCGCATCGCCACCGGCTGCGTCGCCAGCAGCGGCTCGATCACCCGGGCCCCGATGATCACGGCCGCACCCATCCCCACTGCCACTGGCAGCAGCATCCCCCAGGGCAGGCCGCGGATGAGCGGCCAGGCCGCTGATCGCGGACCCGTCAGCAGCCGCCTTGCAGCGAGGACGACGTCGGCCCCGGCGTCGACGAACCGGCGGTAGAGGCCGACGATCAGCGCAACTGTCCCCCCACTGACCCCGGGGATGACTTCGGCCACGCCGATGAGCGCACCGCGGAGGACATTGATGATGATCAGCACGGCGTCACTCTAGTGACTGCGCACCCCAAGCCGCCGGCGCGACCTTCCCCATGCCCGGCGCGATCCCGCCGAATGCCCGGCGCAACCCCCTACGCCCGGAACCACACGGCCGCCTGCAATTCAGCCGCGCGTCGGTTGACATCCCGGCCATGTCGGTGCAACGCTTCGCCGCCGGGTCGGCGAGACCGGCCCACATCCACTAGGGACCCCTGCCACTGGGGACCCATGTCAATCAGGAGGCACCATGGGATTCGTCGACTCGATCAAGAGCGGCTTCGCCCACTACGCAAAGTTCAACGGCCGCGCGCGCCGCTCTCAGTACTGGTGGTGGACGTTGTTCGCCATCATCGTCGCCCTCATTGCGCAGCTCCTCGACAACGTCCTCGGAACTCAGTGGGTTTTCGGCCTCATTGCTTTCCTTGGGCTGTTCCTGCCCGGACTCGCCGTCCTCGTCCGCAGGCTGCACGACACCGACAAGACGGGCTGGTGGATCCTCATCGCCTTCATTCCGCTCGTCGGCGTCATCGTCCTGCTGATCTTCGTCCTCACGCCGGGCACACCGGAGGCGAACCGCTATGGGGAGCCGATCTACACGTGATGGTGGCCTCCGCGTTCCCGGCGACACGGCCGGGAACGCGGAGCACGACCTGAGGTCACGCCCGCCACTGGTTCCCCACCACTGGTCCGCCGCATAGGGTCACCGCTGTGCGTGATGTCCTTGTTATTGGCAGTGGCCACAATGCGCTGATCGCGGCCTGCTACCTCGCCGCCGATGGCTGGGATGTCGAGGTCATCGAACGCGACACCGTCGTCGGTGGCGCGGTGTCGACGACACAGCGGTGGCCCGGCTTCCACGTCGACCGGGGATCGAGCCTGCACGTGATGATCCGGTTCACCGGCATCATCGAGGAGCTGGCGCTGGCTGAGTGCGGACTCACCTACCTCGACGTCGATCCATGGGCGTTCGCTCCCTTCTGGCAGGGGCCGCCTGGGAAGTCCGAGCAGGTCGCCCTCACCTTCCACACCGACCTCGGGCGCACCTGTGCAAGCATCGAGGCGGTCTGCGGGGCTCGCGACGCCGACGCCTATGAGGCGTTCGCGCGGGACTGGGCCGGTCGCAATGAGCGCATCTTCGCCTACTTCCAGCAGCCACCGTCCCCCGGGAACGCCATGCGGCACTTCCTCGGGATCGGGCGCGCGGCCGGCAGCCGCGACGGAGCCGAACTCGGCCGGCAGTTCATGCTCCCCGCCGATGCCCTCCTTGATGAGCACTTCACCGATGAACGGCTCAAGACCGCCCTGGCGTGGCTTGGCGCGCAGTCCGGTCCACCCACGCACGAGCCGATCACGGCCGACCTCATGGCCTGGGTTGCCCTCCTGCACACCCGGTCCCCCGGTCGACCGGTGGGGGGCTCCGGCGCGCTGACCGCCGCCCTGCTGACCCGCCTGCAACGCAGTGGCGGGACGATCCGGCTCGGTGATGGGGCCGCCGGCATCGTCCGCCGTTCCGGACGGGTTGTCGGCATCATCACTGAGTCCGGTGACGAGGTTCGCGCCCGCCGGGTTATCGCCGGCTGCCATATCTCCGAGACACTTCGTCTCCTGGCGGATCCGCACTGGCTGGCCCGTGGTCGAGCGATTCGGCTGGGCAACGGCATTGGGATCGCAGTGCGGCTTGCGACCACGGGCCTGCCCGAGTACCCCAGTGCCCCGCCGCCCCGCACCAGGCGGCTGGGGACGCAGCCGATCCCGGTGAGCGATGCCCATGTCGGCATGCAGTTGCTGGTTCCCGATCGGTCGTTCCTGCGCGCGGCCTATGCCGACTACCTCGCCGGACGGATACCGCAGGACCCAGCCGTGCTGGCGATGTCCTTCTCCGCCATCGACCCCTCACTCGCCCCGGCCGGCCACCACACCCTCACACTGTGGGCCCAGTGGCATCCGTACCGGTTGCGCAGTGGCCAATGGCCGGCCCAGACGGAGGCGGCCGGCGCCGCCGTGATCGACGTCCTCGACCGCGCCGCCCCCGGCTTTCGCGAGAAGGTGACCGACGTCCATGTGCAGACCCCCGATCGCCTCGAGTCGGAACTGGGGCTGCGTCACGGCAACGTCATGCACGTCGAGATGACCCCGGAGTCCTCGTTCTGGTGGCGTCCGCTACCGGAACTTTCCGGCTACGCCACGCCTGTCCCCGGCCTGTTCCTCACCGGAGCCTCCACCCACCCTGGCGGCGGGGTGTTCGGCGCCAGCGGACGATCCTGCGCCCGGGTCGTGGGACGCTCCCTGCGTCGAGCGAGGCCACCGCGCCCGGTCAGGGGCGCAGCAGCACCGGGCTCGCGGTGACGGTCACCTCACCGGTGGCCGCCGCACAGGTCCCGTCCAGGGCGCACACCTCGCCGGTGGACTTCACCGTGGCACTGGGCACATCGCGGGGCCCGGAGACCCAGACGATGGACTCCGCGGTGCCCTTGCGGTCAAGTGCACACGTGACGAGCGTGCCCTCCTGTGTGCAGCCCTGCCAGGTCGCCCCGGCCGTCCACTCCTGGATGGTTGCGTAGGCCTTCGTCGCAGCAGTGCCCGGGTAGGTGGTGATCCCCAGCAGGTCGCCCTTGGGCGCCCAGGCGAACCAGTAGACGCGGGTCACCCCGGTGCGCAGGGCATCGAAGTAGGCCTGCGCCAGCCACGCGGCCTGCTCAGCGTCGCTGAGCGGTGTGCCGACGGTGATTTTGCCCGGGCCGGGCAGCCCGAAGTTCACCTCGGTCTCCCACAGGGGCAGGTCCGGCGCCCCGGCCGCCTTGATGTAGCCCTGGATGTCGGAGATCTGCTCCACCCGGGTGGCAGGGGTGCCGTCGGCCGCCGGGTAGGCATGGACGGCGAGGACGTCGACCGGCCAGTTGCGCTTGGCGAGGCCGGCCAGATAGGCCTCGTAGAAGGTGTCAACCGTCTTCGGGATCCGTGTGGTCGTGCTCGCCGCCACCACCAAGGCATCGGGGTCGTGCTTGTCGACCGCGGCGTTCACGATGCGGGTCATGTCCGCCATCAGGTCGGGGCTGCCCCGCCAGAAGGAGGTGAGGTTGGCCTCGTTCCAGACCTGGTAGCTGTCGATGCGGCCCTGGTAGCGCTTGACGACGGCGTTGACGAAGGTCTCGAAGGTGGCGAGATCCAGCGGTGGTGACGCGGAACCGGGCCCCTTGAGGTCGGTGTCCTTGATGTCGGTTGCCGCCCACTCCGGTGTGGGGCCGAAGACGTACTGAATCGACGCCCCCTTCTTCTCCGCGGCGGCAACTGCCTTGTCTAGACGCTTCCAGTCGTAGGTGCCCGGTGCCAGCTGGATCTCGCGCCACGATGTGACCGAGTCCCACAGGCGGATCGAGGGCGTCGGGACATCCGGCCACACACCGCTGGCGACTTCGAGCACATGCATGCCGTAGTGATCGGCGGGGACCTCCCCCGTGAACCCAATCTCCGGCAGCTCCGGTCGCGGCGGCAGGGTGCCCACTGGGCTGGGGGATGCCGTCGCGGTGTCGGTGGGTGCCGGTGCGGTCGTCGTGGTGGCCCCGCCGCCGCATGCGGCGAGGATCACCGCACCCGCGAGCACCGCCCCAAGCGGGGTGAACCGCGCGTGACCCACACGACGGGCGAGGAATGAATCGGCGGGACGGAGGGCGCGCGTCATGGGATTTCCAATCCGGACGAGGGGGGACGAGTGGCGGGAACTCATTGAGGGGATGCACCTGGCGGGGACAGACCTAGTGTGTCACGCCCGTCGACGGAGCCGGCGCGGGGTTCGGCGGGCGGGACCCACCAGTGCACCCGCGTGCCGCCGAGGGGCGACTGATCGATCTGCAACCCACCGCCGAGGCTGTGGGCGACGTCGGCGGCGATCGCAAGGCCCAGTCCGCTGCCGGGCAGCGCCCGGGCCTGCGGTGCCCGCCAGAAGCGCTCCACGGCATGGGCGCGGTCTGCGATCGGGATTCCCGGACCGGCGTCATCGACGGTGACTCCCGACGGCCCGACCGTCACCTCGATGCCCGTGGCGGGTGGGGAGAACTTCACCGCATTCCCGATGATGTTCCCCACGGCCCGGGCCACCGCCACCCGGTCACCGCGAATGCTCACCGGCTGCCCCGTGACATGAATCAGGCGTCCCGTTCGACGCCGGATCCGCTCGACGACCTCGCCGATGACCTCAGCAAGGTCGATCAGCGCCACCCCGCGATCAACCTCGGCCGTCCCGGCAACGGCGAGCACCTCCTCAACCAGTGCGGTGAGGCCGCTGACCTCAGTGTCGAGATCCGCCACCGTCGCTCGGGCCGTCGGCTCATCCAGACCCCGGCCATGGGCAACCGCGCGGGCGAGCAGATCGACATTGGCGCGCACACTCGTCAGCGGGGTGCGCAGCTCATGCGCGGCATCGTCCAGCAGTCGCTGCCGCTGCTGTCGGGCAGTCGCCAGAGCGGTGAGCATCCGGCGCATCGCCTCGGCGAGCCGTCCCACCTCATCCCGTCGCGCCGCCATGTCCGCGTCGATGCCCGGATCGGTGACATCCTGGGTGTGCGCCACTCGCTGTGCTGTCTGAGCAAGGGTGCCGAGAGGTCGAAGGACCCGGCTGACCACAACAACCCCGATCGCGCCAACGGCCAGACACACGCCGATCCCGAGGACCGCGATGGCGACGGCGATGCGCTGCACGACCCGGTCGACCTCGGCCGTGCTGCGCATGGTGCGCACGACCACGCTGTCGGAGACCCGCAGTGCGGCGACCCGCACCGGTTCCCCTCCCGATGCCGGAACCGTCTGCAACAGAATGCCACCCCCCGGTGCCAGGGCAAGGGCAGCCGCCGTCACCGGCACGGTGGCAGTCACGCCGGTTGCGGGCCGCAGTGAGCCCGCGATGACCGCATCGACGAGCAGGACCGGCCCGTTTCGATCGGTGAAAGCCCCCGCCTGCGCCGACTGCGCGAAGATCCGCGGCAGCGCTTCGGGGGCGTCGGCAAGCAGCAGCAGCCGGTCGACGAGAGCACGGTCGACACTGCGGATCAGCGCATCGCGCACCACGACGACGGCCACCACAGCGACGAGCAGGCTGGCCAATGCGCTGCCCAGGGCAACGAGGAGGGCAACGCGGCGGGAGAGGGTCACGGGGGCGCCGGACGGGCGACGTACCCCACACCGCGCACCGTGTGGAGAAGTCGCGGGTGGCCGCCGACCTCCGTCTTGCGGCGCAGGTAGCCCATGTAGACGTCGAGGCTGTTGGAAAGTGTGTCGCTGGACCAGCCCCAGACCCGATCGAGCAGCACCTCCCGGCGCACGACGATCCCGGCATTGCGCAGCAGCACCTCCAGCAGCGCGAATTCCGTCCGCGTGAGCGCGATCGGCATGCCCGCTCGGCTGACCTCGTGGCTGTCCGGTTGCAGGGTGAGATCCCCGACCCGCAGGATCTCCGGTGCCGGCATGGCGAGCCCCGCCAGGGGATCGTCGTCGACATCGCGTGGACTCCTGCGGACGAGTGCCCGCAGCCTCGCCAGCAGCTCATCGAGGGCGAAGGGCTTGACGAGGTAGTCGTCGGCTCCCGCATCCAGGCCGGCCACCCGGTCTGCCACGGCACCCCGGGCGGTGAGAACGAGGACGGGCAGTCGCTGTCCCGCTGCCCGCAGGGTGGTCAGGACGGTGAGGCCGTCCTGGTCGGGCAGCCCCAGGTCGAGCAGCAGCAGGTCGCAGTCAGCTGCTGGATCGCGATTGGTGGGTGCGCGGACGGGGTCGGGCACCCCCAGCCGGGCCAGCAGCGAGGCACCATCGGTGAGGACGGTCACGCGATGTCCTTCGAACTCCAGTGCTCGGCGCAGGGCTCGGCCGATGGCCGCATCGTCATCGACAACCCAGATGTGCAGGGCGCCCGTCCTACCTCCCCTGATGGACTCGTGTCGCATCGGAGTCAGCCGGCGTTCATTGGAGTCAGCCGGCGTTGAGGGCCCGTCCGAAGGTGATCGTTCGCTTACTCCACGGCAGCCCGTACTCCAGGTGAACCCGCGTGCCTGACTGCTGGGCGTGCCAGTAGCGGTCATTGCCAGCGTAGACACCCATATGGTGCACCCGGCTGCTGCCCTTGCGGCGGAAGAACACCAGATCCCCGGCCCGAGCCTGCTCATAGGACACCGCGGGGACAGATCGGAAGATCGCATCCGCCGTGCGGGGCAGCCCGGTCACGCCGACCTTCGCCAGCACGTACAGGGAGAAGCCCGAGCAGTCGAAGCCGGCGGGAGTCGAGCCTCCTCGGCGGTAGGGAACACCCTTGAGGCCCGCTGCCACACTCATCATCCGCGTCGACTTGGCCAGGAACAACTGGTTGGGGCTCGCGCGGCTCGGGCGCTCGGCATCACGCTGACGTTGCTCAGCCTGCGCCGCGGGAGCGGATGCGGTGAGCGCTCCGGCGGCAACCGCGACGGCGGCGCCGGCAGCGATGAGCACGCGCAGGGGCCTGGACCGCACGGTCACCGGATGACCCGGCCGAAACTCACCCGGCTGGACCAGATCGGACGCAACGAGACTCGCTTACCGCGACTGGGGGCATCCCACAGCATTGAGCCGCCGGCGTAGAACCCGACATGGTGGACGTGCCCCGAGGAGGAGTGGAAGAAGATGAGGTCCCCCGGCCGCGCCTCCTTGCGGCTGATCGTCGGCACCGCCCGCCGGATGGCGGCAGAGTTCCGCGGCAGCCCGGTCACCCCGACGCGTTCGAGGACGTAGGTGACGTACCCGGAGCAGTCGAATCCGCGCGGCGTTGTTCCGCCGAATCGGTAGGGCGTTCCTCGCAGGCTCTTGGCGACCGCGAACAGGCGCGTGGTCTTCGCCTGGGCCTGCTGTGAGGCACTGGCACGGCTGGCGCGCTCGGAGTTGCGCTCCACATCGCGGGCCTGCACCGGCGCGGAACTGGCAACGCCAAGTCCGACGACGACCGCCAGTGCCGCCACGGACCGGGCCGATCGGCGCAGCAGCGGTTTCATCCGTGCCCTCCCTGATGGCGTCGGTCGTGACCATTTCGTGACCTTCGGCAGCGTAGCAGTCATGGGGTGGTGGTGTTGACAGACGCACGGGTGAACGATAAGGATGACCTTACCCGCGGTACCCGCGGTACCCGAGGATCCCGCGGTTCCGCCCGCCACGTTGATCGAGGAGACCGATGTTCCAACGCCCCGCAGCAGACGCCGTCTTCCCCCGCCTCACCGATGAGCAGGTTGCCGCCTATCAGCGCGATGGCTACCTCGTCGTGCCCAACGCCCTGACGCCGGCGCAGGTCAAGGGCCTATCGGATGTCACCCATGAGTTCGTCGAGCAGTCCCGCAGTGTCACCAGCCACACCGACGTCTACGACCTCGAGCCATCGCACAGCGCCCAGCACCCCCTGCTGCGGCGGATCAAGACCCCTGAGAAGTGGCACCCCACCTACGCCGAGGTTGTCACCTACCCGGTCATCCTCGGCGCGCTGCAGAGCCTGTGGGGCCCGGCGATCCGCTATCAGACGGCGAAGCTGAATATGAAGGTTGCCGGCTACGGCTCCTCCCTTGAGTGGCATCAGGACTGGGCCTTCTACCCGCACACCAATGACGACCTCGCCGTTGTGGGCGTGATGATTGACGATATCGATGAGAGCAACGGTCCGATGCTGGTCATCCCCGGCTCCCATCGCGGCCCGATCTTCGACCACTCATCGGGTGGCCGCTTCGTGGGCGGCATCGACCCGACGGCCGTCGACGTGGACTTCGGCACAGCTGCGGCAGTCACCGGGCCGGCGGGTTCGATCAGCATCCACCACGTGCGAACCCTGCATGGGGGTGCGGCCAATCTCTCGGGTCGCGACCGACGGTTCCTCCTGCTGCAGTACCGATCCGGGGATGCCTGGCCCCTGGTGGAGAACGTCGACTGGGATGAATGGCGTGCCTCCCTGCTCACCGGCGAGGAGACGTGGACGCCACGGATGGAGGCGCTGCCGTTCCGGGTGCCACTGCCCGTTCCCGCACATGAGGGTTCAATCTTCGAAAACCAGCGCGATATGGGTCATCGCTTCTTCGAGGCTGCCCCCGCTTCCTAGGGCGCGACGGGCAGGACACCGATGTGGGCCGCCAGGTAGTCGGTCAGATCGACGTACCCGGCGGCCCGCTCGGTTCGCACGCGAATGACCCCAGACGCCTCCCGGCCGACGATCACCTCAGTGCCAGGATGAGCCGACAGGGCGTCGAGTGCCGCCAGCAGGGCGATATCGCCTTGGGTCGGCTCGCCAAACCGCGTCAGGCGGACCCGTTGGGCCTCGGGGGTGCGGTGGATGTGGGCAACGAGCATCACCTCCGCGGGGTCCAGGGACGCCGCGGTGAGCGGGCCGGCGCTGTGCAGTTCCGCCAGACCGGGGATGGGGTTGCCGAACGGCGACCGCAGGGGCTGGCCGCACACCGCGTGAATGCGCGCCTCTGCCTCGTCACTGAGGACGTGCTCCCATCGGCACGCCTCCTCGTGCACCTGCGTCCACGGCAGGCCGAGGACATCGACCAGCAGGCACTCGGCAAGCCGGTGCTTGCGGGCAACGCGGAGGGCCGCCTGGGTGCCCGCCTCGGTGAGCTCAATGCGTCGATCCCCGTAGGGAGTGACGGTGAGCAGACCATTGCGTTCCATCCGGGCCACCGTCTGCGAGACGGTCGGAACCGAGTGGCTCAGCCGCTCGGCGAGCCGGGCGCGCAATGGGACGACGTCATCCTCCGCGAGCTCGAAGACGGTGCGCAGGTACATCTCGGTGGTGTCGACGAGCTCACTCACGACCGGCCCTCCCTCCCGACCCCTCCGCACCCGGCGGGGCGCACCGCCATTGTGGCGCTCCGCCGGTCGCTAGCCTCACCTCGGTGACCACCCTGCTGTGGTTTCGCCGGGACCTGCGGCTCGGCGACCAGCCCACCATCCACGCCGCCCTCGCGCAGTCCGATCGGGTGGTGGCCGTGTTCGTCCGCGACCCTCGGCTGGATGAGGTCGCCGGACCCGGCCGTCGCTGGTACCTGACAGCCAGCCTCTCGGCGCTCAATGAGCAGCTGGACGGTCGGCTGTGGATCGCCGCCGGAGACCCCGCTGCCGTCATCCCGGAACTGGCCCGGACGCTCGGGGCACGCAGTGTGCACATCTGCCGGGACAGCGGCCCCTATGGCCGCGACCGGGATTCCCTGGTGGCGGCGGCGCTGCGCCGGGGTGACCCGGCAGTCACCCTGCACCAGTCCGGGTCGCCCTATGCCATCGAACCCGGGACGGTCCGCAAGCCCGATGGCACCGCATATCGGGTGTTCACGCCCTTCTACCGGGCCTGGTGCGCCCTCGGCTGGCCGCCGCCACTGCCGAGCGCCACCCCCACCTGGCTGCCGCCACCGCCCGCCCTCGCCGCCGCAGCAGCCCTCACCGCCTGGCGCGCGGAGCTGCCACCCTCGCCAGCTGCCCACGTCGTGGCCGGTGAGGTGACGGCGATCGAACGGTGGCGATCGTTCCGCCCCGCGCTGGTCGACTACCGCACCCTGCGCGATCGTCCCGATGTCAACGGCACCTCACGGCTGTCCGCGCACCTGCGGTGGGGGGAGATCCACCCGCGGACGCTGCTTGACGACCTCACCACGGCACCCGGCGATGAGGCCTTCCGGCGCGAGATCGCCTGGCGTGAGTTCTACGCCGACGTCCTGGCGGGCAGCCCGGACAGTGCGCGCACCTCGCTCGCCCGGGGCTGGGACGGCATGGGCTGGGATGACCCACGTGATCTGGCGCTGCTGCCCGCCTGGCAGGCCGGGCAGACCGGCTACCCGATGGTGGATGCCGGGATGCGCCAACTCAGCGCAACCGGCTGGATGCACAACCGGGTGCGGATGATCGTCGCCTCGTTCCTGGTGAAGGACCTCCACCTGCACTGGCGCCACGGTGCGGCGTGGTTCATGCACCACCTGCACGATGGGGACCTCGCGAGCAACAGCCACGGTTGGCAATGGGTGGCCGGCAGTGGCACCGATGCCGCCCCCTACTACCGGGTGTTCAATCCGGTGCGTCAGGGGCTGACCTTCGACCCCGACGGCGAGTACGTGCGGACCTGGGTGCCCGAACTTGCCCACCTGCCAGGCCCCGCCGCACATGAACCGTGGCGGCACCCGGCCGGGGCGGCCGGTGGCTACCCGGAGCGGATCGTCGACCATGCCCAGCGACGCGCCCTCGCCCTCGCCCGCTACCACGCCGCCCGCGGGCGGCCACTGCCAGACTGACCCTCGTGTCCGGACGCACCCAGGGACCGGGCGGGGCCACGGTGGCGGTGCTGTCACTCAAGGGCGGGGTAGGCAAGACGACCCTCACGTTGGGGTTGGCCGGGGCAGCCTGGGCGGCCGGTCAGCCGGTGGTGGTCGTCGATCTGGACCCGCAGGCGAATGCGACCTACGCCCTCGATCCGCATCCGTTCGACTTCACCGTCCATGACGTGCTCTGGGACGGACGCCCGGGGATCGCCGCCCAAGCCTTCACGGCATCGGCCTGGGGGGCGGGTGTGCGGATCCTGGCCGCAGAGCCCGCACTCATCGATCGGGGACAGCGCACCCTCGGTGCCATCAGCCGGTTGCGGGTGGCCCTTGAGGGTGCGGTGCCGCCGGGGACGCTGGTGGTCATCGACTGCCCCCCAACCCTGGGGGAACTCACCCGTAACGCCCTGCAGGCGGCGAGCACCGCCCTCATCGTCGCCGAGGCCTCGCGCTTCGGTGTCGATGCGGCTATCCGCGCGGTCAGCGCCGTCGAGCAAGCGCGGGAGTCCACCAACCCAGGCCTCCACGTGGCCGGGGTGGTCGTCAACCGGGTTCGCGCCGGTCAACGCCAGCGCTGGCTGGCCGAGCTCACTGCGGCCCTGCCCGGCCGCGTCGTCCCGTTCACGATCCCCGATGTCGCCGCCGTCGCCGACCTGCAGGAGGCGCGTCTGCCGGTGCAGGCATGGCCAGCCCACGACAGCCACGAACTCACCGGCGCATTCGAGGAGCTCTACCGCGCGGTCACCGGGGGGTGACTCCCCTCACGGGGAGAGCCGCTCGATCGTCCAGCCAGCTGGGGCGGCGAGATCAGGAGCGGGTGTCGTACCGGTCCAGCGGTAGCGGAGGCGGTCGTGCAGCCGGGATGCACGTCCCTGCCAGAACTCGATTGTCTCGGGCCGGACCAGGACCCCGCCCCAGAACGGCGGCACCGGCACGGCCTCGTCAAACCGCGCGCGCAGCACGCGCTCCCGCTCACGCAGGACCTCCCGATCGGCGATCACCGCTGACTGACGGGAGATCCACGCACCCAGCTGCGAGTCGCGGGGTCGCGAGCTGAAGTAGGCGGCGGTCTCCGCTTCGGTCACCGGCTCGGCACCACCGACGACGACAACCTGGCGGTGCTGCAGCAGCCATGGGAAGACGAGGCTGGCCCACGGGTTCACCGCGAGCTCCCGTCCCTTGCGTGAGGTGTGGTTGGTGAACAGCACGAAGCCGCGGGCGTCCACCCCCTTCAACAGGACCGTCCGGGCTGAGGGACGACCAGCGCCGTCCGCAGTCGCCAGGACCATCGCATTCGGCTCGGCAACGCCTGCCGCACATGCCTCCTCGAACCACCGCTGGAACTGGGCCAGCGGATGCTCGGCGAGATCCGCCTCCGCCAGGGTGCCCTGCTCGTAGGAGACCCGCAATTGCGCCAACCGCTCAGGCGTCACCACGTGGCCATTGCAGCACGGCTCACCCGCCAGCGCACCCTCCCGGGGCACCCTCCCGGGGCACCCTCCCGGCAGGTGCGATAGAACTAGGGCAGACCCCCACCACGTCCGATGACCAAGGGAGCACCGCCGTGTCCGATTTCTCCCCCGGCCTTGAGGGTGTCATCGCCTTCGAGACGAGGATCGCCGAGCCCGACAAGGAGGGCAGCGCCCTGCGGTACCGCGGGGTCGACATCGAGGACCTCGTGGGTACGGTCACCTACGGCAGCGTCTGGGGACTGTTGGTGGACGACACCTTCGCCGACGCCCTGCCCCCCGCGGAGCCCTTTCCGCTGCCGATCCACTCCGGCGATCCGCGCGTGGATGCCCAGGCGGCGATCGCCATGGTCGCTCCCGCCTGGGGTCTGCGCCAGCTGCTTGACGCAACCGACGACGAGGCACGCAACGACCTTGCCCGCGTGTCCGGAATGGCAATGTCATTCATCGCCCAGAGCGCCCGCGGGGTGAGCCGGCCAATGGTGCCGCAGGCCCGGGTTGACGAGGCTGGGAACGTCACCGAGGCGTTCATGATCCGCTGGCGGGGAGAACCCGACCCCGCGCACATTCGGGCGGTGGACGCCTATTTCGTCTCCGCCGCCGAGCATGGAATGAACGCCTCCACCTTCACCGCTCGGGTCATCGCCTCAACCGGCGCCGATGTGGCGGCCGCCATCTCCGGTGCCATGGGTTCAATGAGCGGCCCCCTCCATGGCGGCGCCCCCAGCCGGGTCCTGCACATGATCGAGGAGGTTGAGCGCACCGGTGACGCCGATGGCTACGTCACCGACCTGCTCGACCGGGGTGAGCGGCTGATGGGCTTCGGCCACCGGGTGTACCGAGCGGAGGATCCTCGCGCGCGCGTCCTGCGTCGTACCGCACGCGAGCTCGGCGCCCCCCGGTACGAGGTCGCCGAGAGCCTTGAGCGGGCAGCCCTGCGGATCCTGCGGGAGCGCCGCCCGGACCGGGTGATCGAGACGAATGTCGAGTTCTGGTCGGCTGTGGTGCTCGACTATGCCGAGGTGCCCGCTCACATGTTCACCTCGATGTTCACGTGTGCGCGGCTTGCCGGCTGGAGCGCCCACATCCTCGAGCAGAAGCAGACCGGACGGCTGATCCGTCCCTCCGCGCGGTACATCGGCCAGGGTCCACGACCGCCGGCGGCGGTTGCCGGCTGGGACGCGGCCATGGTCGCACCGGCGGGCTTCGAGCCGATCGGCGTCTAGTGGGGGTCGCACCGGAGATCGTGATCCCGGACCACCTGCGGCCGACCGACGGCCGATTCGGGTCCGGCCCAAGCCGCATCCGTTCCGCCCAGTTGGACGCACTCCTCGCCGCGAACCCCACCATTCTCGGCACCTCCCACCGGCAGCGGCCGGTGAAGGCCGAAGTGGGCCGGCTCCGCGAGGGCCTGCGGACACTGTTCAACCTGCCTGACGGCTACGAGGTGCTGCTCGGCAACGGCGGATCGACGGCCTTCTGGGACGCTGCGACCTTCGGGCTGATCCGTGACCGCGCGCAGTTCCTGTCCTTCGGGGAGTTCGGCGCAAAGTTCGCGGCGGCAGCCGCGAGCGCCCCGCACCTGGGGGATCCCGATGTCCGCACCGCACCCGCCGGCAGCGCACCGGACTTCGTCGCCGTGCCCGGCCTGGACGCCTACGCCAGCCCGCACAATGAAACCTCAACCGGGGTGACCCGACCCGTCCGGCGACCGCCCGGCATCGATGACGACGCTCTCACCATCATCGACGCGACAAGTGCCGCCGGTGGGGTGGCGGTGGATCCAACCCAGTTCGACGTGTACTACTTCGCTCCGCAGAAGTCCTTCGGATCTGATGGCGGTCTGTGGCTGGCACTGGTCAGCCCGCGGGCACTCGAACGGATCGGGCAAATCCAGGCGTCGGGCCGCTGGTGCCCGGCATTCCTCGATCTGGCCATCGCGCTGGAGAACTCGCGCGCGGACCAGACGTACAACACCCCGGCGCTGGCGACGATCCTGCTGATGTCCGAGCAGGTGACGTGGTTCAACGCTCAGGGTGGCCTCGGCTGGGCAACGGGTCGGACAGCAGCGACCAGTGGGCACCTCTACGGCTGGGCGGATGCCCACGAGCTCACATCCCCCTTCGTCACCGACCCGCAGCTGCGCAGCCCAGTGGTGGTGACCATCGACATCGATTCGTCGGTGGCTGCCACCACACTCACCGCCGTGCTGCGCGCCAACGGCATTGTCGACACCGAGCCCTATCGCAAGCTGGGCCGCAACCAGATCCGCATCGCGGTGTTCCCCGCGGTGGATCTCGCTGACGTCCAAGCATTGACCGCGTGCTGCGACTACGTCCTCCACCGGCTCGCCGACGCATAACCCCCGCGTCGGCCTCAATCCACCGGCTCGCCGACGCATAACCCCCGCGTCGGCCTCAATCCACCGGCTCGCCGACGCATAACCCCCGCCGAAAAATGTCCCACCGCTGGTACAGACTCACCCGGGTAGGTGCTGTTCGGGTAGTGCGATGGTGCCCATCGATCCCGAGACCGCCAGCCGGCGGCGGGCCTTCGGGGAGGCGGTGCGCCGATTCCGACTGGAACGCAACTACTCGCAGGAGGAGATCGCCGAGATCGCCGGGGTAGATCGCAAGACGGTGTCTCGAATCGAGAACGGCCACTTCTCCCCGTCGCTGGACCGAGTCTGGGCGATTGCGGACGCCCTCGATGTCGAACTCCACGAGCTGTTCCTGCCCGATGCCCAGCGACTGCGCGGCTGAGGCGTCTTGGACGCGGCGGGCGGCGGCGATACGGCGGGCGGCGGCTGATCAGCGCTCGGGATCGAGATCCTCAGCGACAGCCCGCAGCACCGCAGCCACCTTCTCTGCTCGCCGCTCCTCCACCACCCGCCCTCGTCGCAGTTGGTTGCCGACACCGTCAAGGAGCTTGATGAGGTCCTCGATGAGGCTTGCGAGTTCCTCGGGGTCGCGGCGCGATCCGCGGGCGATGGTCGGCGTCTCAACGACGCGCAGGCTCAGGGCTTGCAGCCCCCGGCGCCCCTCGGCGATGCCGAACTCAACCCGCATCCCCGGCCGGACCGCCGCCCCCGCGGGCACGGCAGAGGAGGGCAGGAACACGTCCTGCCCGTCGTCGGAGGTGACGAACCCGAAGCCCCGCTCCGGGTCGTACCACTTCACCTTGCCGGTGGGCATCGGATAAGGCTAGCTCAGAGGGTTGCCGCCAGTCGCCCTCATCGCCCCCGTCACTTCCACTGACGGTCACCATCGGGGATCCTGAACTCACATCACCTTCGGGGTGAACTGGCACTGGCGGCGAAGGCACCCGGGGATCGGTTGCCCTCAGCCGCCCCGCCGGTCGGCGGCTGGGTCGAGTGGAGCGCCCCCCTCGGGGACGTCCGCCCCCTCGAGTGGAGCGGCACCCTCGGGCACATCCGTACCCTCCAGTTCACTCGCCCCCTCGGGCACATCCGGGACGTTGACGTCGTAGTCATCGTCATCGATGACTACCGGCGCGAGCGGGATCGCCACCTGCACGATTACCCCCTCGCTGTGAGCCCCGCAGCCGTGATCTGCTGACACCACCCGTCCGTCATCATTGGCCACCTCATTGGCACACGCTCCGAACTGCTGGCCCAGGGGTCCGCTGAGGTGGACGAAGTAGGCGCACGTGCTGCACGAGAGCGTCGCCGCGCGTGCCAACGGTGATCGTGGACCCGCCTCGCCCTCCTGCCAGCGGGTTGCCGCGGCATCCCGTCCGATGGCGGAGAGCACCCGCATCCGGCCAAGCCCCATCTCCCATCCGGCAGGGGTGAGCGGGTCTGCATCATCGAGTGGTCCGCCGTCCGCAGCGGCGGTGAATGCGGGGACCACCCGCGGGTCATCCGTCGCCGTCGGCAGGACGTCACCCGGTCGCAGGTCACCGGCGACCACCCGCTCCGACCAGGGCACCCAGCCGGGGGCCAACAGGGCGTCCGGGCCCGGCAGCAGCGTCACCTCGAGCACCGTGGCCGTGCGCGCCCGGGGCAACCGGGACACCGTGACCGACCACAGCCACCCCCGATACCCGGGTCGGGCGCAGGCGAACAGGTGGCATGCCAGCCGCTCACCCTCGTCCGCGCAGCCGAGGTGCTCGCCGACCTGCGCAGCGGGCACCTCGGACAGCAGGGCGCTCCGCGCGAGGTCGCTGGCCCCGGCCAGGGTCGTGTCACGACAGGTCCCCGGTGCAACCCGGGTGGCGACGAGCACTCCGAGCGGACCCGGCTGCTCGACGACCGACGAGGAGAAGCTCATCCGAGCATCCTCCCAGAGCTTCCGCCACGGATCGCCCGGGGGCCGCCACCGATGCTCGGCCATGCGATCGACGCAGTGGCGCCGCCGGCCCGACGGGATGGCTCCACTCCGTCGACCTGGCGGACACCGCGTAGCGTGGACCGTTGTGCTGGAGATGCTTACCGCCTGGCGCGACAGTGACCTCGTGGACCTGCTCACGCACCGTCCCGATCTCTGCCGCCCGGCACCCGCCAGCCTCGAAGCCCTTGCCACCCGCGCCCAGTCCCCGAGCTCACTCGGGCTGGCCGCCCGACACTGCGATGCCTGGACGCTGCGGGTGGCCGCCGAGCTCGCCGCCCGTTCCGACCCCACCGGCTCGATCACCGCGGCCACGCTCGCCCGCCACCTCGGCCAGCCTGCCCGGGATGTGACGGCAACCCTCGGCACCCTCGCCCGGATGGCCATGGCCTGGCCCAGCGGCCGCGGCTGGTGCGCACCCGCAGCCCTCGGCATTGCCGTCGGGCCACCGGCGAACGGAACGGGACGCGGCCCGCAGCCGCCAGCACCCCCCGCTGCCGACATCGGAGCCACCATCGATCTCGGGGCTGGTGGCCGGGCGATGCTGGCGATGGACGCCGCGGAGGAGGTCCTCCTTGACTGGGCGGAACGCCCGCCACCGGTCCTGCGCAACGGCGGGCTGGGGCAGCGCGCCGTCAGCGGGCTCGCCGCGCGCCAGAACCTGCCCGAGCCCATTGCTGCGGCACTGCTGGAGTGGCTGCTGGCCGCGGGCCTGATCGGGATCGATCCGGTCGGACGCGCTGCCTGGCGTCCCACGGGGGCCTTCGACACGTGGCGGGACGATGAGCACCCGGAGCGCTGGGCGAGTCTGGCCGGAGCGTGGTGGCGCACCGACCGGATGGGCGTGGTGGCCGCGCAGGGGCGGGGGCGGGCATCCCCACTGTCCCCTGCGGCGGTGGTACGGGGATCGGCCGCCCTGCGCCGGGCATTGGTCCGGATCGTCGCCACTCATCCGGGTGCTACGTGGACGACCACCTCGCTCGCCGCACAATTCGACTGGTGGTGTCCTCGACTGCTCCCGGGTCAACGGGAGGCTCTGCTCATGCCTCTGCTCGCCGAGGCCCGGTGGCTGGGTGTCCTCACCGAGACCGGGGTCAGTGAGGGGGGGTTGGCCCTGCTGGACACGGTGCCCGCTGCTGGTGGGGGACGCTCAGCCTCGTCGCCGGACCCGTCACGCCAGCGCGCCGTGATCGACGCAGCCCGCGCGATGATGCCGCCGGTGAGCTCAGACGTCATCGTCCAAGCCGATCTCACGATCACGGTGCCCGGACCCGCAGCACCAGCACTGGCACGGCGGCTGTCGGAGATCGCTGACCTGGAGTCACGCGGTGGGGCACGCGTGTATCGGCTGACCGAGCGGACCCTGCGGCGGGCCATCGACATGGGCGCGGACGGTGGCGAGCTCGAACAGTGGCTTGCCCAGCACTCCCGCACCCCCCTGCCGCAGGCCCTGTGCTACCTCCTACGCGAATGCACGCGCCAACACGCGGCGCTCGGGGGTGAAACCGGAGGGCCCGGCATGGACGCCGAGGTTGCCGGCGATCGGGTGGCGCTGGGCGCGGACCGGCGGGCAGCCCCGCCCCCGGTCAGCACCGCCCGCGTCGGCCTTGCCGATCCGGCAGCGGTCGTCGCGATGCTGCGGGCAACCGGCGCCCCCGCCGGCACTGGCGCATCCGGGTCCACCGCCGCAGTGGGCAGCGCACCGCGTCCGGGCCGAGCCCAGACCCTGCCGGACAGCCACGGAGAGTCGGCTGCCGGGGAGGCGGCAGCCGACGGCGCCGCGATCGCCATGATCACGCTCACCCTGACCGGGGCGATTGCCGCGGGAGCGCGCCTGTGGCTGGGCTACACCGATGCCCACGGTGCGACCGCGGAGCGGCTGGTCCGGCCGATCGGCCTGCTCGCGGGTCGCCTGTCGGTGCACGACCTCGAACGCCAGGCAGCGCTGACAATTCCGATCGCCCATGTCACGGGCGTGGCCCTCGCGGAGGACGATGATGGCTGATGCCCGACCCGCTGACGGCCCCCTCATCGTCCAGAGCGATCGCACGATCCTGCTCGAGGTCGATCACCCGCAGGCGGCTGCGGCGCGGCGGGCGATTGCGCCATTCGCTGAGCTGGAGCGAGCGCCGGAGCACATCCACACCTACCGGCTGAGCCCGCTGGGGCTGTGGAATGCGCGGGCATCCGGACTGGATGCCGAAACCGTCGTCGATGCCCTGCTGAGGTTCTCGCGCTATTCGGTCCCCCATGCGCTGCTCATCGATGTCACCGACCAGATGGATCGATATGGCCGGCTGCGGTTGGAATCGGACCCGGGACACGGCCTGGTGCTGCATGCCACCGATCGGGCGGTGCTCGCTGAGGTTGTCCGACACCGCAAGGTGGCCCCGATGATTGCCGCCCAGCTCGATGCCGACAGCGTCGTCATCCACCCATCGCAGCGGGGCAACCTCAAGCAGGTGCTTGTCGGACTGGGCTGGCCGGCTGAGGATCTGGCCGGCCATGTGGACGGTCAAGCGCACCCCATCGCCCTGGCGGAGGAGGGCTGGCAGCTGCGGGACTATCAGCGCCTGGCCGCCGAGTCCTTCATCGCCGGCGGCTCGGGGGTCGTCGTCCTGCCCTGCGGTGCAGGCAAGACGGTCGTCGGCGCTGCCGCGATGGCATTGGTGGCGGCAACGACGCTGATCCTCGTGACCACGACGGTTGCCGCCCGCCAGTGGCGGGCGGAGCTGCTCGCCCGCACGACGTTGACCGAGGATGAGATCGGGGAGTACTCCGGGGTGCTCAAGCAGGTGCGCCCGGTGACGATCGCGACCTACCACGTCCTCACCACTCGACGTCGCGGGGAGTACCCGCACCTTGCCCTGTTCAACGCCCAGGACTGGGGACTCATCATCTACGACGAAGTCCACCTGCTGCCGGCCCCGGTATTCCGGTTCACCGCTGACATCCAGTCCCGCCGCCGACTCGGGCTCACGGCCACCCTGGTTCGCGAGGACGGCCGCGAGGGGGACGTCTTCAGCCTCATCGGCCCGCGGCGCTATGACGTGCCCTGGCGCGAGATGGAGGCCCAGGGCTGGATCGCGCCGGCGGACTGTGTCGAGGTCCGCGTGACGCTGCCCGAGGACGAGCGGCTCGCCTATGCCCTCGCCCCATCGGAGGAGCGCTACCGGATGGCCGCCGCAACCGAGGCGAAGTACGCCATCGTGCAGGCACTGGTCGATCGGCACGCCGATGACCGCGTGCTCATCATCGGCCAGTACCTCGATCAGTTGGCCGAGTTGGGCGACCTGCTGGCAGCACCGGTCATCGACGGTGCGGTGCCGGTGCGACGGCGACAGGAGCTGTTTGAGGCCTTCCGGCAGGGTCAGCAGCGCGTACTCATCGTCAGCAAGGTGGCGAATTTCTCCATCGACCTGCCGGAGGCAGCGGTTGCCATCCAGGTGTCCGGCTCCTTCGGATCCCGCCAGGAGGAGGCCCAGCGCCTCGGTCGGATCCTGCGACCGAAGCGGGACGGTCGGACAGCGCGCTTTTACACGATCGTCGCGCGCGACACCGTGGACGTGGAGTTCGCCGCCCACCGGCAGCGCTTCCTCGCCGAGCAGGGATACGCCTACCGGATCATCGACGCCGATGACGTCCACCAGGGGCGCCTGGACCCGGCGTGACGCCAACTGGACCGGCTGCGAGATGGTGTAGGGGAGCCCCCCGGACGGGGACTCCCCTACACCAGTGCAGCCGACCTCGGCCGGCCGGGTTGGACTAGAAGTCCATTCCTCCCATGTCGCCACCACCGGGAGCCGGCGGTGCGGACTTCTCCGGCTTGTCAGCGACGACAGCCTCGGTGGTGAGGAACAGCGCCGCGATCGACGCCGCATTCTGCAGTGCCGACCGGGTGACCTTGGCAGGGTCGATGATCCCGGCCTTGATCATGTCCACGTACTCACCGGTTGCCGCGTCCAGGCCCTGACCGGCGGGAAGGTGCGAGACCTTCTCCACCACCACACCGCCTTCGAGGCCGGCATTGGCGGCGATCTGCTTCAGCGGCGCCTCGACGGCGACGCGGACGATCTGGACGCCGGTCCCCTCATCACCGGTGAGGCTGAACCCGTCGAGTGCGCGCTTGGTTGCCTGGATCAGGGCGACGCCACCCCCGGCAACGATGCCCTCCTCGACTGCGGCCTTGGCGTTGCGCACGGCATCCTCGATCCGGTGCTTGCGCTCCTTGAGCTCCACCTCGGTGGCGGCCCCGACCTTGATCACCGCAACACCACCGGCGAGCTTGGCCAGCCGCTCCTGCAGCTTCTCCTTGTCGTAGTCGGAGTCGGAGTTCTCGATCTCGGCGCGGATCTGGTTAACGCGACCCGCGATCTGCTCCGCATTGCCCGCACCCTCGACGATCGTGGTGTCGTCCTTGGTGGCAACAACCTTGCGAGCGCGACCGAGCAGATCCAGCCCGATGTTCTCCAGCTTCAGGCCGACCTCCTCGCTTATGACCTCACCGCCGGTGAGGATCGCGATGTCCTGCAGCATGGCCTTGCGCCGATCACCGAACCCTGGCGCCTTCACCGCAACTGAGCGGAAGGTGCCGCGGATCTTGTTGACCACGAGCGTGGCAAGTGCCTCGCCCTCAACGTCCTCGGCGATGATGGCCAGGGGCTTGCCGGCCTGCATGACCTTCTCCAGGATCGGCAGCAGGTCCTTCACCGCGGAGATCTTGGAGTTGACCACCAGCACATACGGGTCCTCGAGCACCGCCTCCATGCGCTCGGAGTCAGTGACGAAGTAGGGGGAGATGTAGCCCTTGTCGAAGCGCATTCCCTCGGTCAGCTCGAGCTCGAGACCGAAGGTGTTGCTCTCCTCGACCGTGATCACGCCCTCCTTGCCGACCTTGTCCATCGCCTGCGCGATGATCTCGCCGACCTCGGTGTCGCCACCGGCGGAGATCGACGCGGTCGAGGCGATCTGCGCCTCTCCCTCGACCTCCTGGGCCATGTCAAGCAGTTCGCTGCTGATGCGCTCGACGGCCTTCTCGATGCCTCGCTTGAGCGCCATCGGGTTGGCTCCGGCAGCGACGTTGCGCAGGCCCTCGCGGACGAGCGCCTGTGCGAGCACGGTGGCGGTGGTGGTTCCATCGCCGGCTACGTCATCGGTCTTCTTCGCGACCTCCTTGACGAGCTCCGCGCCGATCTTCTCGTAGGGGTCCTCGAGGTCGATCTCCTTGGCGATGGACACACCATCGTTGGTGATCGTGGGGGCACCCCACTTCTTCTCGAGCACCACATTGCGGCCCTTCGGGCCGAGGGTGACACGCACGGCGTCGGCGAGGATGTTCATGCCGCGCTCCATCGAGCGGCGGGCCTCCTCGTCGAACGCGATCATTTTGGCCATGGCAGCGACTAACCTCCGTCGTGATGAGGGTCACGGAGCGACGACGCCCGCGACGGCGGCTCGCCCCAGCCTGTCCTGTCCAGGCCGACTTGAAGCCTCGCGCCGTTCCGTGCCCCCGGGGTTGTCACTCTCGAAGGGAGAGTGCTAGAGCATTCTGGCACTCTCGGGCCCAGAGTGCAAATCGCCCCCGCCGACGGCCGGGGTGAGCCATGTGACGGCCACCCGCATCCCGGGCACGCGCTCCTGCACCTGGGCGATGAGGTCGTAGGCCGCCTCGTCACCGGACAGCGGCTGGCGGCTGTCGAGGCTGCGTGGCCACAGCCGCCAGCTCGCCACCGACGCGACCTCGCCGGTGATGACCAGCGCTTGGCAGCCGAGGTAGAACAGCGCAAGGGTGCCGACGACGGTCGCCAGCCCGCCATAGACGGGCCCGGCGCGAGCGATGAGCAGGGTGCCCAGTTCCGTCCCGAGGTAGGCCAGGGAGCCGATCAGCAGGCCACCCAGCACACCCCCGATGAGGACCCCGCGGCGGGGAATCGGCCGAGCGGTGAGCAGGAGCGAGGCGCCCGTCAGCGCCATCCCCGACAGGACCATGGTCACCGGCAGGGTGAGCAGTCGGTCAGCGCCGCGCTGGAGGAGCACCCCATTGAGGAACCCCACTGCCCCGATCCCCACTCCCAGTATCAGCAGGCCGCCGAGTGCGCGCAGGTAGCGCGGGCCGATCGCGAAGCGCTGCCGGTGAGGTACCGCCCACACCTGATTGAGGACGGTGGTCGCGGCCATGATCCCGCCCAACCCGGTGAGCAGGAAGCCGAGCAGTCCGATCCATAGCAGGATCCCTGCCTGACTCAGCCCGGCCAGCGACTGCTCGGCCGTCGCGAGTACCCGCTCGTCATCGATCACTGAGCGGATGATGGTGTCCCGCAACTCCGGGTTGCCAGCAAGGACTCGGCTGAGGACGGCCACCACGATCAGGGCGAGCGGGAAGAGGCTGAGGAACGTGTAGTAGGTCATCAGCGCCGCCTGCTGGCTGGCGGCATCGTCGGAGTACTTCTTCACCACCCCGACCAGGAAGGCCAGCGGCGTCCGCGCCGCCTGGGTCCGGTTCACCCACGCGGTCACCCGATCGGCGACCGTTGCGATCTCCCCCACGTTCAGCCCCTTCATGCCGTCACCCTGCCGCATCGCCACCTGTGGTGAGCGTCAGAGGCGGATGCCAAGGCGGCGGGCAGACCGCTGTCGCTGCCGCTCGGCGCGCATGCGACGCAGGCGCTTCACCAGCATCGGATCGGCGGCGAGTGCCGCCGGCTTGTCGATCACGATGTTGAGCAGCTGGTAGTAGCGCGTGGCACTCATCTGGAACTGCTCTCGAATCGCCTGCTCCTTGGCGCCGGCGAACTGCCACCACCGCTGCTCGAACTCGAGCACGCGGCGCTCCCGCTCGGTGAGTTCCGATGGAGCGACCGGCTCCCCGTGCGCCTGCAGGGGATTCATTGCGCCCCATCCTCCTTTACCTGGTGTGCGTGGCCTTGGTGACCTGCGTGGCCTTGGTTGATCTGCATGGCCTGATGAATCCACTGCACTCAATGCGTCCGCTCGACATGCTAGGGACGAATCGGCGACATGCGTCGCACCTCCGGCCGGTTCCCTCGGCGCGTCGCAACGGGCCCGTGCATCCCGCCCGCATGGGCCGATCCACTGCTCGGGAATGTCATCGATGTGCCCTGCGTCACGCTCGTGGGCGCGGAGCCGGAGGTGGGATTCGAACCCACGGTGTGTTGTGCCGACTTACAAGGTCGGTCCCATCGGCCACTAGGGGACTCCGGCGTGGTGGCCAGTCTAAAAGTCGCGACCGCGGCGCGGTGCTGCACCGCGGACGTGCGCAATCCACTGCAGTGTGATGCCCGCGGCAACGGAGGCATTGAGCGATTCCACCCGCGATGAGACCGGGATGCTGAGCGTGGTGTCACAGGTGGCCGCCACCAAGCGCGACACCCCTGCGGACTCCGAACCGATGACAAGGACCAGTGGAGCGCGCAGCAGGTCCCGGTCGACGGCGTCCAGTGGGGTGCCGCCGCGGGTGAGCAGCGCGCAGGAGAACATCCCGGCGGTCCCCAGCCGGCGCAGGGCACCGGTGAGGTTGGGCACCCGCGCCACCGGCAGCCGAGCGAACGCGCCCGCGGAGGCCTTCCAGGCACCGGGGGTGACCTGGGCGCTGCGTCGGCCCGGCAGGAGCAGCGCATCGGCGCCGAAGGCCGCGGCACTGCGGGCAATGGCGCCGAGGTTGTGCGGGTCGGTGATCCCGTCGAGCGCGATGAACAGCGACGCCGTCGACTGGCCTGCCACGGGGAGGACCTCGGCAAGGGTGCGGTACTCGAATGGCGGCACGACCAGCACAACACCCTGATGGACCTGCCCCGGACACAGCCCGTCCAGCGTTGCCCTGGACTCGGAGTGGACCGGACAGCCGCGCTCGCCGGCAAGGTCAAGCACGGCCCGCAGCCGACCGTCGGGTGCACCGCCGGCGAGCACGTGCAGGGCCCGGCAGGGCACCCCGGCCTGCAGTGCCTCACTGACCGCATGGTGCCCCCCGATATGCAGGGCTTCGTCCTCGGTCGTCGCGGGTCGCGGGCGTCGGGTTGTCCCCGCGGTTCGTGCTGCACGCCGGGCAGCAGGATGGCCCACCCGCTCCGCGGCCGGTGGTGTCGGGCCCTTGCCAGCCAGACCCCGGCGGCGCTGCCCGCCTGAGCCAACGGTGCGCTGGGGTCGGTCGGCGGCGCGCACCGCCCCGCGCCGCTTGGAGTTACCTGGCATCGGTGGGGTCGGCGAGCGACCAGCGGGAGCCGGTCGCGGCCACCGCCCCATCCCGGATCGCGATGCCGGCGTCAGCGAGGGTCCGGCGCAGGTCATCGGCGGCGGCGTAGTCCTGTCGGGCCCGCGCGCGGTCACGCTCGGCGAGCAGTCGGTCGACGAGGGTGGCGAGTGCACGCTCCGCTCGTGAGTCCCTGCCCTGCTCCGCCCAGTGCGGGTCGAAGGGATCACATCCGAGGACGTGGAGCATCGCGCGCACCGCGACGGCGTTGCGCTCAATGGCAGCGGGATCCCCCGGATGGGACGTCAGTGCGGAATTGCCGGCCGCCGTGCACTCGAAGAGCACCGCGAGCGCGGCCGGCATTGACAGGTCATCGTTGAGGGCGGCCACGAAGGCCGGGGGCAGGCTGGGCGCCACCCCGGTCGGGGGCAGAGCGATGGGCGCACCCTGCCGCTCGGCACTGCGTTCCAGCATGCCGACCACCCGCCGAAAGGCGGTGGCGGCCTCCGCAAGGGCCTGCGGGGAGTACTCGAGGTTGCTGCGATAGTGCGCGCTGAGCAGGTAGTAGCGCACCTCGATGGGTCGGGCAAGGCTGACCACATGCGTGACCTGCAGGCTGTTGCCGAGGCTCTTGCTCATCTTCTCCCCGGCCTGGGTGACCCACGCATTGTGCATCCACACGCGGGCGAACGGCCGGCCGGCCGCACAGGACTGGGCACGCTCATTCTCATGGTGGGGGAACAGCAGGTCCCGACCGCCACCGTGGATGTCGAACTGTGCGCCGAGGTAGGTCTCAGCCATGGCCGAGCACTCGATATGCCACCCCGGGCGACCCGCACCGAAGGGTGCGGGCCAGGACGGTTCACCCTCCCGGGCGGCCTTCCACAGTGCGAAGTCGTGGGGATTCCGCTTGCCCGGCTCGGACTCAGGGCTGGCGAGCATGTCCTCGCACCGCTGCCCCGAGAGCTCCCCGTAGCCGGGGTAACTGCCGACAGCGAACCAGACACTGCCGGCGGCGACGTAGGCATGACCGCGCGCCAGCAGGTCCTCGATGAGGAGGATCATCTGGCCGATGTGCCCAGTTGCCCGTGGCTCAATAGACGCTGGCAGGTTCCCGAGCAGTCGGTCAGCGGCGGCGAACTCGCGTTCGAAGTGCGCTGCCAACTGCCACCATGGGATCCCGGCGTGTCCGGCATTGTGGAGGATCTTGTCGTCGATATCGGTGACGTTGCGCACGAGGGTGACGCGCTGGCCGGTGCACTCCAACCAACGACGAAGCAGGTCGAATGCCACCATGGAGCGAAGGTGCCCGATATGCGGCGAGGACTGGACGGTCGCCCCGCAGACGTAGATGCCCACCTCACCGGGAACCTGCGGTGTGAACGGCTCAACCGCTCGGGTGGCTGTGTTGTACAGCCGCAGCGCCATGGTGACCCAGCGTAGGCGCTGGGCGCACGACTACTCCGGGACCCGGTGGAGCAGTGCAGTCGCGATGGCTGCCAGCCCCTCCCCCCGGCCGGTGAAGCCAAGGCCGTCGGTGCTCGTTGCGGCAACGGTTACCGGTGCCGCACAGGCCGCGCTCAATGCGGCCTCCGCCGCGGCCCGGCGGGGGCCCAGCCGCGGCCGGTTGCCGATCACCTGCACCGCAATGTTGTCGATACCCCAGCCGGCGGCACGCACCCGCCTGGCCGCCTCGGCAAGCAGCGTCGTCCCGGCCGCACCGGCCATGTGCGGGTCATCGGTTCCGAACTGGCTGCCGAGATCCCCCATGCCCGCCGCGGTGAAGAGAGCATCGCAGCACGCGTGAGCGGCCACATCTCCGTCGCTGTGCCCGGTCAGCCCAACCTCATCCGGCCAGGTGAGCCCGGCCAGGGCCAGCGGTGGCCCGTCACCGAAGGCATGGACGTCAAAGCCCAGTCCCACGCGGTGGACGGGACTATTCATCAGCCCAGTGCTCGGCCAGCAGTAGATCCGGCGGGTTGGTGATCTTTGCCGCGCGCTCATCACCGCGCACGGTGATCACCGGATAGCCGCAGCGCATCGCGCGGACCGCATCATCGGTGATGTCGGGATCGGCTGGCGCCTCGTGGGCGCGCAGCAGGGCAACTCGGGTAAAGCCCTGCGGGGTCTGCACCGCGCGCAGTCGGGAGCGCACCAGGGAGTGGGTGACTGTGCCGCGGCCCTCGCGGTCGACTCCGGATGCGACCTGAGCGACCGTGTCTGTGACCGGGATGACCGGCGTCACCGCGGCTGCCCCCTTCGCCAGCGCCTCATGAACTCGCTGAAAGACACCCGGTGGCGTGAAGGCGCGCGCTGCATCATGGACGAGCACGTGGGTGACCTCCGGACTCAGCGAGCGCACCCCGATTCGGATGGAGTCATCGCGCAGGTCGCCGCCGGCAATCACGGTCACCGTCGGATCGGCAACGATGTCGGTGAATGCCGGCAGGGCATCCGGTGGGGCGAGGACGACGATGTCGTCAACGACCTGTGAGGCCATCAGCCGGGTGAGACTGTGCCGCAGCAGTGGCACCCCCTGGATGGTCACCATCGCCTTTGGTCGCCCCGCGCCCAGGCGCAGGCCCAGCCCGGCCGCAGCGACCAGTGCGGTGGTGCGCATCTCAGTGCTCAGGAGGCGAGGACGTCGTCAAGTATCGCCCCCGCCGAGTCCTCGTCGGTCTTCTCCGCAAGTGCCAGCTCGCTGACCAGGATGTGGCGAGCCTTGGCCAGCATGCGCTTCTCACCGGCGGATAGTCCCCGGTTCTGGTCCCGCCGCCATAGGTCGCGAACGACCTCGGCGACCTTGATGACATCGCCGGAGGCCAGTTTCTCGAGGTTCGCCTTGTAGCGCCGGGACCAGTTGGTTGGCTCCTCGGTATAGGGCTGACGAAGGACGTTGAACACCCGCTCAAGGCCCTCGGCGCTCACCACGTCGCGCACACCGATGAAGTCGAGGTTGTCGACCGGCACCTGCACGGTGAGGTCGCCCTGCGCAACCCGAAGCACCAAGTAGGTCTTGGACTCGCCCTTGATCATTCGCTTCTCGATCCGCTCAATCGTCGCGGCACCGTGGTGGGGATACACGACCGTCTCGCCGACCTTGAAGCCCATCCTGACGAACCCCTTCCGGGTCGACCCCTGCCGGGGAGCCTCACATCAGCAGGGGGACGAGGCACCGCCAGCGGCGAGTGCGGGAATACCCGAAGGCTACCACGGCGCACACCGGCGGTGCGTCGACCACGCGCACTGCACGCCACCAACCTTCGCTATCGTCGGGGCGTGCCGATCCGCAGCCATCCGGCGGGGCGTGATTCCACTGGTCCGGCCACCCGCGGCCCGGCCGCCACGGGATCGACTGCCCACGGTGTGCCCAATGCCCCATCCCCGCATGCCCTGACTGCGCAGCGTGCGCACACTCTCGGCCGGCGTGCCCGCGGCGGCACCCTTGTGGCGGCGGCCGCAGCGGCCGCACTCGTGGCCGGCTGCGGGGCTGGCTTCGACGCTGGCACGACCGTGCAGAAGACCGTCAGCGCGGGTGCCTACGGTGCCGCCGATGGCATCGCGGCTCAGAACGTGGTGCTCGTCCGGGGCGAGGGTGAGACGGCCTCATTGGTTGCCACCTTCGTCAACTCATCCCCGGTCGACGATGTCCTCACCGCCGTCATCGTCGATAACCCACGGCCAAGCGCGATCACCTCCACAACCGGCGGTGCGATCCCCATCCCGGCCCGCACGACGACGAAGGTCGGCTTCGACGGCGGCGAGCAGGTGCTCCTCGAGGGTTTCAACCCACCGGCCAGCGCCTTCGTCTCGGTCCTGCTCTCCTTCGAGATCGCCGGGGACATCCCACTGGACGTGCTCGTCGTGCCGCCGACCGGTTCATTCGCGGGGCTTGGTCCGACACCATGAGTGCCACGGTGGGAGGGCGGATCCGCGCCCTCCTGCCCCCACCGGTGCGCCGCCGGGTGGAGTTGATCGACCAGCGACTGCTGCTGCGACGCCGACTGCGCACCTGGCAACGTCTGGTGGCACAACGGCGCGCCCATGATCAGCGCATTGCCTGGCCCCCGATGAGCGCACCGCTGCCGAGGCATCGGCCACCCTCCCGGGCCGTAGTCGTCCATGGCTACCACCCCGAACTGCTGGCTGAACTGCTGCACCAGGCCCGCAATGCGGGGGGAGACGTCTTCATCACCCTCCCCGATGACGATCGGCTCATGGAACGGCGGGTCATCGTCGAGGACGTCCTCGGCACCAGCCCACGGGTGCTGGTGACTGAGAATCGGGGCCGCGATGTCGGGCCCTTCACGGCCCTGGTCGCTGCCGGTGAGCTGGATGACTATGACGTCGTGTTCAAGGTGCACACGAAGGCGACCGATGACATCACGCGGGAACGCCTGTCCCGGGTGCTCCTTGGCAGTCGCGAGCGCGCGGAGGCTGCAGTGCGCACGCTGTACCAGGTCGCCGACGTCAGCATCCTCGGGGATCCGTTCCACATCGATCACGAGGTGCTGCATGAGGTGAGCGCTGACCTGCGCCGGCGGATCTACCGCCTGTGCCGGCAGGCCGATATCGCAATCCCGCTGGATTACACCTTCGTCGGCGGAACGATGTTCGCGATCCGGCGGGACGGCCTTGCCCGGTTCAAGGCGCTCGGCTTGAACCTGGCGCACTTCGTCGATGAGTCCGAGTACGCCCTCGACAGCCGCGCACATGCGGTAGAGCGGTTCTTCGGAATCCGCGAGCAGGCCGCCGGCATGCGCGTGGCGGCAAGTGACATACGTGACCTGTTCCGGCCGCTGTCACGCCTATAGCCGGTCGCGAGTGCCGTCACCGCTTGCGGCCTGCGGATCACGGCTCGAACTTGTACCCAAGCCCCCGCACCGTGAGGATGTGCTCCGGTGACCCCGGCACCTGCTCGACCTTGGCGCGAAGCCGCTTGATGTGGACATCGAGTGTCTTGGTGTCCCCGACGTAGTCCGATCCCCAGACCCGGTCGATCAGCTGCTCCCGCGTGAGCACCCGACCGGCATTGCGCAGCAGCAACCGCAGCAGCTCGAACTCCTTCAACGGCAGCGCCACCAACTCCCCGCGCACACTCACCTGGTGGCGCTCAACATCCATCCGCACCGGACCCGACTCCAGCAGGTCGAATGAAACCTCCTCCGGTTCCCCGGTGCGACGAAGCACCGCCCGGATGCGGGCGATCAACTCCCGAGCGGCGAAGGGCTTCGTCACATAGTCGTCGGCACCGATCTCCAGGCCGACGACGGTGTCGATCTCAGAGTCCTTGGCGGTGAGCATGATCACCGGCACCGCCGACTTTGCGCGGATCCGGCGGCACACCTCGGTGCCGGGCAGACCGGGCAGCATGAGGTCGAGCAGCACCAGGTCAGCACCAGTCTGTTCGAACAGGGTGACCGCGGCATCGCCATTGTCGGCGGTGACGACCTCGAAGCCCTCCTTGCGCAGCATGAAGTCCAGACCCTCCCGAAAGGACTCCTCGTCCTCAACCACGAGGATTCGCGTCATGGCAGGACCCCGGCGGCGGCCGCGGCGGCGGCATGGGCCTGCGGATCGCGACGCAGGCCGGGCAGGCGCATCGTGAACGTCGATCCGCGTCCCGGTGACGAGCGCAGTGTCACCTCACCCCCATGGTTGTGACACACATGCTTGACGATAGCCAGCCCCAGACCGGTGCCGCCGGTGGCCCGTGAGCGCGCACTGTCGACGCGATAGAACCGCTCGAACACCCGGTCCTGCTCGGCCTCCGGGATCCCGATTCCCTCATCCGAGACCGCAAGCTCCACCACGCCATCGCGTTCGGTGGCCCGCAGCGAGATGGCGGTGCCCTCCGGGGAGTAGGCCACGGCATTGACGAGTAGGTTGCGCAGGGCGGCAACCAGTTGCCCTTCGTCCCCGGGGATGAAGAGGTCCGGCTGGGCGTGAAGGTGGCAGGCGATCCCTCGGGCCTCGGTCTGGGCGCGAACGGTATCCAGCGCCTCCCGCAGCAGCAGCGCCACCGACACCGGCTCGGTGGACAGTTCCACCTCCGCCGCCTGGATCCGCGTGAGGTCGACAAGGTCATTGACCAGCACCGTCAGGCGGGAAGTCTCGGCCTGAATCCGCCCGGTGAAGCGGCGAACCACCGCCACATCGTCCCCAGCCTCGTCAATGGCCTCGGCGAGCAGTGCCAGCGCCCCAACCGGGGTCTTGAGCTCATGGCTGATGTTGGCCAGGAAGTCCCGCCGCACGGAGTCGATCCGCTGGAGTGCGGTGAGGTCCCGGGCAACGAGTGCCACCCCACCAGTGGACAGCGGGATGGCATAGGCGGCCAGTGCGATGGCATCACGGGCCGGCGGGGGTCGGTCAACCTCAATGAGGCTGTCCAGGGCCGTCCGCTCCCGACGCGCGCTGGCGATCAGGTCGGCGAGGTCCGAGTCAGCGATGTGCCCATCCCGGACGATTCCCAGACCGCGGGCAGCCGTCGATTGAGCGCGCACCACCCCTTGCTCATCGAGTAGGACCGAGATGTCGGGCAGGGCGCTGAGCACTTCCGCAAGGGCGCGATCCCCGACCCCGGCGTGCGGCCGGGGGTCACCGGGCGCTCGTTGGGCGCGACCCCGCGACCAGCCGGCCCACAGCCCGAGCAGCAGGGCACCGACCGTCAGGAGGGCCACGAGCACGACCCCCACCTCACCCTCGACCGGCCCGCCGGGTGCCACACCGCCAGCGTAGTCAGCGGCGCGATCCCGGCCGGGCTACCGTTATGGAGTGGGTGTACGCAGGGCCGGACCGGTGCGAGTCGCCCTGCTGTCGGTGCACACCTCACCGCTGGACCAGCCGGGGACGGGGGACGCGGGCGGACTGAACGTCTATGTGGTGCAGACCGCGCGGCGGCTGGCCGAGGCCGGCGTGGCGGTGGAGATCTTCACTCGGCGGACGGGGTCGGATTCCCCCCATCACGTCGCGCTGGCGCCCGGGGTGACGGTCACCCACCTCACCGCCGGGCCCTTCGACGGCCTGCGCAAGGAGGACCTGCCCGCCCAGTTGTGCGCCCTCACCGCCGGCCTGATGCGGGTCGAGGCGGCACGGCCGGAGGGCTGGTTCTCCCTCGTGCACTCCCACTACTGGCTGTCCGGCCAGATCGGGTGGGTGGCCTCGGAGCGCTGGAACATCCCCCTCGTCCATTCGATGCACACCATGGCCGCGGTGAAGAACTCCGCCCTTGCCGCCGGTGACACCCCCGAACCCCCGGTCCGGCTGATCGGGGAGCAGCAGGTGGTCGCCGCAGCTGAGCGACTCATCGCCAATACCGAGGATGAGGCGACATCCCTTCGAGAGTGGTACGGCGCGCCCGCCCATCGCATCGATGTCGTGCACCCGGGCGTCGACCTGGGCATGTTCGCACCGGTGGACGAGGGCGCCCGCGGCGCGATCCGCGCCCGGCTGGGCTTCCGACCGTCCGATCATGTCCTCGCCTTCATCGGCCGGGTGCAGCCATTGAAGGCGCCCGACCTGCTGCTGCATGCGGCCGCAGCGATCCGCGACGCCAACCCTGCGGTTGCCGACCGGCTGCGGATCGTGATCTGCGGTGGGCTGTCCGGGACAGGTCTTGCCGACCCCGATCACCTACCCGGGCTCGCCGCGGCACACGGCATCGCCGAACGGGTGGACTTCCTCGATCCGCTGCCGCAGCCGCAGTTGGCCGATCTGATGCGCGCCGCCGATCTCGTGGTCGTTCCCTCACACTCGGAGTCCTTCGGGCTGGTTGCGATCGAGGCGCAGGCATGCGGTACCCCGGTGATCGCCACCCGGGTCGGCGGCCTCGTAACCGCGGTTGCCGATGGCGTCTCCGGCGTCCTCGTGGACGGTCACGATCCGCGTCACTGGGCCGAGCGGCTGAGTGACCTGCTGACCGACCCCACGCTGCTTGCGCACTTGCGCACCGGCGCACGCAACCACGCCGAGAACTTCGGATGGGAGGCGACGACCGCCGGCCTGCTGGGCAGTTATGACCGGGCCCTCGCCCGCAGGGCTCGGGGGTCGGCCGCATGACCGGCGAGCGCTCACCGTCCCGGTGACCACCGGCGATGCCCGCGCCGAGGCGCTCGCGAACCTCCGCACCTGGTGCATCGCGCACGAGCACCCCGATAGGGACGGCGGGGACAGCGTAGACGCCGGTGGGGGGATCGCATGGCAGGAGTCACCCGTCGGTCACTTCGCGATCGTCCTGCCCGGTGAGCAGCGCCAGCGCATCCCGGTATCGGTGATCGTTGGCGACCACTCGGTCAGCATCAACGCCTTCATCATGCGCCGGCCGGCCCAGAACGCCGACCGGGTGCACCGGGTGCTGCTGGAACGCAATCGTCGCGGGTACACCCTCGCCTACGCCCTGGACCACCTCGGCGATATCTACGTGGTGGGCCGCCGCGGCCTGCCGGGACTGGACGTGACCGAGATCGACCGGCTACTCGCCGCCGTCCACGCCAGCGCTGATGACGCCTTCACGACCCTGCTGGCATTGGGGTTTCCCGATGCGATCCGGGCAGAATACTCGTGGCGATCCCGTCGCGGCCTGCCGACGACGAACCTCGCGGCTTTCACTGAGCTTGTTTCCGGCGGGGACGGGGTCACCGGAGTTTCCGGCGGCGGCACGATTGCCGAGGCCCGATTGCCGGACAGCAGATTCGCCGATGACACGACCATCAGCGTGAGGAGACCCGCGATGCCCGATCGACTGCACACCCTGATCCTGCTGCGCCACGGTGAGTCGGAATGGAATGCCGCGAACCTCTTTACCGGGTGGGTTGATGTCGACTTGTCCGAGCGCGGTGTCAGCGAGGCCCAGCACGCCGGAACGCTGTTGCGCGAGGCGGGACTCGCACCGACCATCGTCCACACCTCACTGCTCACCCGGGCGATCCGCACCGCCAACATCGCCCTCGGCGCCGCCGATCGGCTATGGATCCCGGTTCGTCGCAGCTGGCGGCTGAATGAGCGCCACTATGGCGCCCTGCAGGGTCTGAACAAGGCCGAGACCCTCGCCCGGTACGGGCCGGAGCAGTTCAATGCATGGCGTCGCTCCTACGACGTTCCGCCGCCGCCGATTGAGCCCACAAGCCCCTTCGCTCAGGACGGGGATCCTCGCTACGCCCACCTCGCTGCGGGCGAACTGCCGCGAACGGAGTGCCTCGCCGATGTCGTCACCCGCATGCGCCCCTATCTCGATGACGTGCTCACTGCGGACCTGCGAGCGGGTGAGCAGGTGCTGATCGTGGCCCACGGGAACTCATTGCGCGCCCTGATCATGCATCTGGATGGCGTGGACGCAGCAGAGATCGCGGCGCTCAATGTGCCGACGGGCATCCCACTTGTCTACTCGGTCACCGATGACCTGCGACCGGCCGGGCCGGGGCAGTACCTCGATCCCGCTGCGGCCGCGGCAGCGATCGCGGCAGTGGCCGCCCAGGGTCAGCCAACCGGCTGACCCTGGCTGCTCAGCCGCTCGTCACCGGGTCAAGGAAGTCGGGGAGGTTGCGCAGGTACTCCTCGGCAAGTTCGGGCGGGCATTCCTCGAAGCCGACGTCGGCGAGCTCACCGGTGCCGCCAAAGATGACGACCAATTCCACCTGCACATCCGGTGAGGCGTTGTAGACCCCGTGCCAGCGGCCAGCGGGGGCGTAGACGAAGTCACCAGCCTTCGCGCGCACATGATCCCCCTCGCCGAGGTGGACGCATTCCCCCGAGACGACGTAGACCACCTCGTCTGTGTCATGCCGATGGAGCAGCGGCTGTGGGGTCTGGTCCCACCATGCGTAGCCGACGATGAGGGTGCGGCTGCCCCTGAGTGGGCCGTTGACGACGACATTGCAGGTCGCCACGCCACCGAAGGCGGACATGTCAGCCGGTTCACCGGCGGTGCGGGGAATTCTCTGCTGTCCAGTCATGGGCGGAACTGTACTGTGGCCACCTGAGCCGTGGCGGCCTCGATCGGCGCCTCGTGTCACGCCCTCGGCCACATCATGGACCGAGGAGTGCGAGCGGAATCACGGCGACGCGGTCATTTTTTCGGTAGGGGTATTCACCTGTGTTGATGACCATCGTGTCGAGCACCCGGTCGGGCAGTTGCCGGCGCAGCCACATGAGATGCCGACCGCCTTGTCATCCATCGTCGCGCTGAGCTTGACGTCGATCGCGACGAGAGAGCGATCTGAGCGTTCGAGGATCCGGTCGATCTCCTGCTCGGTGAACGTGGTACGCAGATGCCCGACGCTGGCCTTCCCCGCTCACCCCGACGAGGCGGGCGGCCAGGGCGGCATCGACGAGGTGGTGCGTGGGGGTGTGGGTCAGCCGGCGCAGGGGTGCGAAGGAGGGGATCCGCGCCGCACCTGGGCCGTCCACCGGCCGGCCGCCTACTGATGATTCACCTTCACGTTGTGGCCGGTGGCGAACTCGTTTCCGAGCGACTCGACTCCCACTTCGACAATGCGCCACACGGGTGCGTCAGGAGGTGTGACGAAACTGTCCAGGAGAACGGCAGGCCCCGGGCCGGGGTTCACGTTGCTCATGGGGGTCATCGCCGGCATGTCAACACACTCACCCGGACCCGTCTCCTGGGGCTCTGCCCCATCCAGGTACAGGACAGCCTGCCCGCTCACGACACAGGTCCAGCCCCCGAACGGGTGGATGTGAATTGGGGCTCGTGTCCCCGCCTCTCGCACGTCCCGATAGACGCGGACCTGCTGTCCATCTCGCATGACATTCAGGATCTCCTGAGACGTGTGCACCAGCGTGGGCTCCCCTGGTGGCACCGTTCCATTGAGGGTCGAGACCAGCGGGTATGCGTTCACTTCGTCGATGACTCTCTGCGCCGAGTTGGTACTGCACGACGACAGGAAGAACGGAACCGTGAAGGCCATGACCAGCACACGTCCGATTCGCGCTCTCATGACAACAACCTAGGGGTAGCGCTCCGGCTCTGTCAGGTGCACCCGGGTGCGGCACATCGAGAACGATCGCGGACTCACGATGCGAGATGCTGCTCAGCTTCATGTCATCCGTCGCATCGCGGGATCAGAATTGGTGGCGGACGCGCCACAACTCCGGGAAGACCGGCTGGAAAAGCGTGGTGCGCAGGTAGTCCACGCCGGTGGAGCCACCAGTCCCGGACTTGCTGCCGATGGTGCGCTCCACCATCATCACGTGCCGATAGCGCCATTCCTGCATGCCCACATCGATATCGACAAGACGTTCGAACACAAGTGCCGCCGACTGGTCTGTGCGGTACAGGGTGAGGACGGCCTGCTGCACCGACTCCGTCGGCTGATACGGCACGCGCACATCGCGCTCCAGGATCGACGTCGGCAGTGCCTGGCCGCGCGAGACCATGAAGTGGCACGTGGCATCCCACAACGTGGGCTCCGCCATCGCATGCTCAACCCGCATCCGATCCACCGGACGCAACTGGGCCACCGCACTCCGGTCGCGGCGACCGAGGAGTGCCTCGATCTCACGGAACTGCGCCGACTGGAAGCCGCTGGCCTGGCCGAGTCGAGTGCGGAAGGACTCGAACTGGAGCGGCGTCATCGTCTCCAGGATGTCCACCTGGCTGACACACGTCTTGAGGACCGTGCGGATCCGGGTGAGCACCGCCATCGCTCGATCGGTGAGCCCGGCGAACAGCAGACCGCGGGCCGCACGCAGTTCATGGACGATTTGCTTGAACCACAGCTCATAGGTCTGGTGGACGATGATGAACAGCAGTTCATCGTGCTCCGGATGGGTGGAGAGCGGCTGCTGCAGGGTGAGCAGCGGATCGACCATGAGGTACTCGCTGTAGTGTGCTGCCGCGTTCTCGGTCACATCCGCCGCTCCCGTCCAGCCGCTTGCTCATCGCGAGTGTGGCACATAGGGCACGCGTTGTCGGTCAACAAGGATCCTCGAGGTTCCCCAGCAATAGTGGACACGGGGTCTATTCGGTTGACCTGCCAGGTCTCGTCCCTTTGAGTGGTGGTCTTTCGCTTGTCGCACTTAGGTGAAGCGACCCAGGTCCGGCGGGAAGGTGGCCTCGTGGTCACCCGATCGTGGTGACAACCGTGAACGCACGAGGGCTGATTCCCGCAACCCCCATGCCTGCCATGGTCGTTGCCACGGGTGCGACGTTCACCTCGACGCCATCGGCGTGCAGGCTCGGCGGCGACCCGCGGCGACCCGTACGTGCCGCCCGACACCCGATGGGACGCCACGATCCGCAACCCGGCATCCGGCCTACGGCTGACCATTGAACTGCCCATACTGGGGTGATCGGAAGTTTCATTTACGATTGCCCCATGTACATCCCACGAGCGGCTTCGGTCACGCTGCAGCGCCTGGCCCGGGGATTTCCCGTCCTGCACGTCACCGGTCCGCGCCAGTCCGGCAAGACGACGTTGGCCCGACATGAGCGGCCCGACCTGCCCTACCGATCCCTGGAGAATCTGGATGTTCGCTCGTTCGCCGTGGACGACCCCCGCGGGTTCCTGGCGCAGTTCCCCTCCGGTGCGATCCTGGACGAAGTACAGCGGGTTCCCGCCCTGCTCTCCTACCTGCAGGGGATCGTCGACGACGGCACCGGCATGGGCCGTTTCGTTCTCACCGGTTCCCAGCAGCCGGCGCTGACCGCACAGGTTTCCCAGTCCCTGGCTGGCCGCGTCGGTCGCGTGGAACTGCTCCCGCTCTCCGGTGCCGAGCTCATCGGGGTGGACCGAATTCCCAGTGACCTAGAGACCGCGCTGTGGACTGGCGGATTCCCGGCGATCTTCGACCGTGACGTGACACCCACCGAATGGTTGGCGAACTACACGGCAACCTACGTCGAGCGAGATGTCCGCCAGGTACTGGGCATCCGCGACCAGGAACGGTTCAGCACCTTCACTCGTGCCGTTGCCGCTCGCTCCGCGCAGTTGCTGAACACCGCCTCACTGGGCAGCGACATCGGTGTCTCCGCACCGACCGTTCGTGCCTGGATCTCGATCCTGCAGGCAACCTACCTCGTTGCACTGCTTCGTCCGCATTCGACGAACGCCACCTCCAAGCTCGTCAAAGCACCAGAGGTGATCGTCCTTGACTCGGGGCTGATGTGCAGCTTGATCGGGATCACTGAGCCTGCACAGCTCTTCGTGCATCCCTTGCGTGGAGCAGTCTTCGAGACCTGGGGCATCGGGGAACTGATGAAGGCCTACCTGAACACCGGTCGTGAACCCGCACTCGGCTACCTCCGTGACCAGCACGGCAACGAGATCGACTGCATCGTCCGCACACCCGATGGGCTCGTCCCGGTCGAGTTCAAGGCCGGACGAACCTTCGCGACCGACTGGGCCGCACCCATGCGCCGATGGCTCGCACGCACCTCGCAATGGCCGTGGCTCGAACCCACCATCGTCTACGGCGGTGACGAGTCGATGGTTCGATCCGGGGTCCGCCTCCTGTCCTGGCACGACTTCGCCCAGGATCCGCTCGGCCGCCTGCACTCATGACGAACCGCCACTGCCGTGGCGCAAGGCCTGCACGCACGCATCGGATTGCGCGGGCTCATGACTCCAGCAGGGACTGGCCCAGGTACGAGGCACCGCCCTGAACTCCCGGGGGATCGCGAACGCCGCACTGCTGCGGTAGCGAAGTCGGGTGGCGTCTGCTCATCGCCGCCGCTCAATGGGGCGCCGCCGGGCCGTCCCCGGGCTGCGCCGGGGCTCTGCCATTCGCGCAGACTCGATCACTGCTGACTCGAGAGGGAACCTTGGTCTGCATCGGAGCCGCCGCACAGCGGGGTGGCGCCGGCGGCCTTGACCGCACACTGCGCGCAGGCCTTCTCTCACCATTCACCCGGCAGCGGCTTCGGGGCATGGTCCAGTCGGAGAACAGTGCGGATGTCGCGGCAGTCTGCGCACTGCTTGCGGACGGTGCCATCCGGGCCGTCATCCAGCGGACATTCCCCCTTGCCGCTACTGCCGAGGCCCTTCGGTACTACCTCGCCGAGTCGATTGGTGGCAGTGTGGTGATCACGATGGGAGGCGGTCGTGCAGCAGATCACCCTCGGTGAGCTGATATTCGAGGTGCTGGATGAGCAGCCGACGGCGACCCCCGCGCGACCTGCCACAGCGGAATCGGAGCCACCCGTCCTGCTGCTGCACGGCTTTCCACAGGACCTCACCAGCTGGGATTCCCTCGCCATCGGGCTGCATCGGTCGGGCTACCGCACGATCCGGCCCAATCTGCGGGGCTACAGTCCGCGGGCGCGTCCGCGCTCGGTCGGGGACTTCCGACTGCACTGTCTGGTCGGCGACGTCGTCGGACTTCTCGACGCACTCGCGATTCCCCGCTGCCATGTCGTGGGACATGACTGGGGCGGGGGACTGGCCTGGGCGCTCGGCTGTGAGGTGCCCACGCGGGTCGCGACGGTGACAGTCCTTTCCACGCCGCATCCGGCGGCAATGCTGCGGATGGCACTGCGTAGTGATCAGTGGCTGCGATCGTGGTACATGGCCGCCTTTCAGGTGCCGGGGCTGGCGGAGCGGCTGCTGCATCCATCGGGTCGGGCCTGGCGGGCGATCATGCGCGGCCTGCCGGTCGATGCTCAACAGCACTACACACGACGTGCCGATGAGCCGGGGGCGCTGACCGCCATGCTCGCGTGGTACCGCGCAATGGCTCGGGATCTGCTCAGCGGCTCGGTGGCATGGCAGCCGATTCACCAGCCCACCCTGTACTGCTGGGGTGCCCGAGACCCGGCACTTGGTGCGGCGGCGGCCCACGCAACCCACCGGTTCGTAACGGGGCCCTATACCTTCCTTGTCCTGCCCAATCACGGCCACTGGCTGCCCGAGCGAGCGTCGGCATCGATCCTGCCGGCGCTGCTGAAGCACCTCTCCCCAGTCGAGACCCGGGCCGAGACCCCAGTCGAGACCCGGGCCGAGACCCCAGTCGAGACCCGGGCCGAGACCCCAGTCGAGACCCGGGCCGAGACCCCAGTCGAGACCCGTAGGGTGGCGCCGTGACCCAGCACCCCACAGCACCCAGTGAAGCCGACAGCGCCGCCAGCGCTCCGGTGGCAATCGTCACCGGAGCCGCGCGCGGGATCGGACGGGCAACGGCGACCCTGCTGGCCGAGCGCGGCCACCGGGTGATGCTCGCCGACGTCGACCCCAGCGTTGGGGCGGTTGCGGCACAGATCGCTGCCGCGGGCAGCATCACCGCCGCCATGACCGTCGACGTCAGCAATGGCGAGGCGGTAGCCGGGCTCGTGGGTGCGACCGTCGAGCAGTTCGGACGCCTCGACGTCATGTTCAACAATGCGGGCACAACGGGCGGCAGTGCCTGCCCCGCCCCGGTAGCACAGCTGGCCGATGAAGACTTCGATCGTGTCCTTCGTATCAACCTGCATGGCGTGTTCTATGGGACGAAGTACGCGATCCGCCAGATGCTCCGCACCGGTGGCGGGGTCGTGATCAACACCGCCTCGATCTGGGGAATGGTCGGGGCAGCCGACTTCGTCGCGTACGTCGCGGCGAAGCACGGTGTCATTGGGGTAACCCGTTCGGCGGCCGCCGACTACGGCACCCACGGGATTCGGGTCAACGCCGTTCTGCCGGGTCCGATCCAGATCGACAATGCCGACGCTGCCGCTTCCGGTCCACTGCAGACGGTCGTCCGTCGCACGCAGCTCCAGCGCCTCGGACGGCCCCAAGAGGTGGCCGAGACGGTTGCCTGGCTCTGCTCACCGGCCGCCTCCTACGTCACTGGCGCGTGCATCTCCGTGGACGGTGGCTGGCTGGCCAACTGACGGGGGATCGTCCGGCGGGCAGGAGCCCTCCCAGATGGCGCGGATGTCATCCGGCCATGGCTGGGAACTCGACCCCGGGGCGTGGACGACGGTGATCTGCCCTTCGATCGCGAGTGCGCCATCGGGGCCGGACGCGCGCATGGACCACGTGAGGCTGGTGCGGCCGATCCGGTTGGGGTACGCGTGGACGCGCACCCGGTCACCGAAGGCGAGCCGGGATCGAAACGTGAACTCCAGGCGCACCCGGGGCATCTGGGTGAGCAGTCCGAGGATGCCGTGGCATCGCAGGAATTCCGCTTCCGCTGATTCGAATAGGCGATTGGCAAGTGAGTTGTGGATGTAGCCCGAGGCATCGGTGTCCGACCACTCCACCACGCGATCGATGACGATCCCCGGCGCGTGATCCACCGATGGGGCCGAGCCAGGCGACGGGACGGGCGCGGCAGGCGGCCGGGCGTCAGTCACGGCGGGCCCGGCTGAATCGGGTGAACGAGGACTGGGCCGCCTCGGTGGTGCAGTCCGACTCGAAGAGCCGGGCAGCGACGAGGTCCCCCACCTCCGCCGGGTACCCCGCCAGGTGGGCAAAGTACTCCTTGGTACTGCGCACGGCCGCTGCCGGCAGATCCCGGATCCGTTGCGCGATCCGCAAGCCGGCGGTGAGTGCCTCGCCGTCAGCGGCAAGGGCGTCAACGAAGCCGATCTGGTAGCCGCGCTCAGCTGACAGCGGCTCGTAGTCCAGCACGAGTTGCCGTGCGCGCGAGCGCCCCACCCGTGCCGCGAGAGTCTCCAGGCCCCAGGGCGGCAGCCACCCCAGTCGCGCCTCCGGCAGGGACCAACGGGCGCCACGGCCGGACACGATGACGTCGCAGCAGGCGGCCAGCAGCATCCCGCCGCCGAGGGCGAACCCCTCGACCGCCGCGACCACCGGCAGGCGGCCGCTGACGATCCTTCGGCAGACCGCGGCCGTCCGCAGTTCATGGTCACGCATCTGCGGGATCGTCATCTCCGCCAGTTCCACGACATCGCTGCCGGCGCAGAACCCGGGGGCCTCCCCGGTGAGCAGCACCGCTCCGACCGCGGGGTCCTCGCACAGTTCGGTCAGCACACGATCAAGGTGCGCCATGAGGTCATCACTGAGGGCATTGCGACGATGCGGACGGGTGAGGGTGAGGACGGCCACCCCATCGTCGAGCGCGCAGGTCAGGTCGGTCACGGAGACGGTTGTCCCTTCACGTCAGTGGGTCCCTCGGTCTGGGATCCCCGGCGGTGGGTCCGGGCCGTCGAACTATTCCACGTCGCGCAGCCGCGACCGAACCGCGAGCAAGTAGACCAGCGCCACCACCAGCCCGGCTAGGCTCAGCAATCCCAGTTCCCCGCCCAAGAAGGAACCGCGAACCGGACCGACGGTCGCGATGAAACCGGTCACGACGGCCGCCGCGAGCAGTCCCAACCAGATCGGCTTGGTCGCTGTGTCAGCGGCGACGTAGGCCTCCGCTGGGCGCATCGTTGCATCGATCAGCGCCCAGAGCTTCACGCCCATCAGCACGTAGCCCAGCAGAAGGATCAGGACTCCCATCGGCGTCAGGCGGACTCGTCCGAGGACGTTGACGCTGGTGCGGCGGGCTCCGGCGCAGGTGCGGCAGCTTCCGGCGCAGGTGCGGCAGCTTCCGGCGCAGGTGCGGCAGCTTCCGGCGCAGGTGCGGCGGCAGGGACGTTGCCACGAATCGTGTCCAGCAGCGACTGCACACGCGCGCCGAGGTCATCAAACTGAGCGGCCAGAGCCGTCGCCGCCTGACTCAACTGCGCCTGCGCCGCGGCTGTGGTCCCGGGCAGGTCAGCGGCCCGCTCCTTGACAAGGTCGGCAACGCGCTGCGCCTCGCGGGGCAGGTCCGCGGCAACGGCGGCCAGGCCGTCGGCCGCACGCTGCGCAATCCCCGGCAGATCCGAGGCCACCTGCTGAACCTGACCCGGCAACTCCCGTGCCGCGCCCTGCACCGCACCAGCCGCACGCTGCGCAATCCCCGGCAGATCCGAGGCCACCTGCTGAACCTGACCCGGCAACTCCCGTGCCGCCTCCTGTACCGCACCAGCCGCACGCTGAGCGGTTCCGGAGGGATCGGCTGCCAGCGCACTGAGCCCACTGGCCGCCGCCGAGGCGGCCTGAGTCAGTCGCCCGCGCACCGCTTCCGCCGTGGCGGCAACGGCCGCCTGTGCTGCCGCAGCAGCATCGGCCACCGCCGCCCGGACGTCCGCCCCCGCATCCCCGGTTGCGGCGTCACCCGACTTTGCATCCGCGGTTTCGGCGTCGCCGGACTGTGAACCTGAGGGCTGTGACATGTTCGGCCTCCCGTCTGCTCAGTACGTGAGCGATCCCACAGTGCCGTCGTCACCGAGGCCAGCCTGGGTATCGCGGGCGCGGATTGGAAACCGCGCTGAATTCCAGCCTACGCCGACTCCGGCCGGGTTCGCGCGGTGCGAGACCCCCAGTCGTCGGCCGACATCGGTGGCCAGACGCTGTCGAGGTAGCCCACCGGCGCTCCCCCTCCCCAGACCGTCGGCTGGGTCAGTGCCGCCTTCATTGCCACCGCCGAGGTGTCCACGGCCAGTGCGGCGAGCAGCGCCATCACAATCGGGGTGCGCGCCGCCATGCTCCCGTCCAGCACCTTGCAGGCGAATGCGCGACCATCCGGGAGAGCGCCGGCGTGCACCCCCGCAGCGCCCTCCTTCGTCAGCAGACCCGGTACGCCCTTCATGAGGGCCGTCACATCACGATCCACCCCGCCGACGACCTGCGGATGGGCTCGGGCAGCGTCGGCAACCCTTCGGAGCACCCCCAGTTCGGGGTCGTCTGCATCGGCAGTCACCGCGGTGGCATGCAGCCGGGCGAGGTCAACCAGCGGCAGTGCGAACAACGGCGCACCGCATCCGTCCACCGTCACCCCCGCAATCCGCACGCCCGCGCGCTCAAGTAGTCGGCGCACCGTCATCTGCATCGGGTGCTCGGCGTGCAGGTAGTCGTCCATCGACCAGCCCTGGCCCCGGCAGGCGAGGAGCATCGCAGCGTGCTTGCCTGAACAGTTCATTGCCAGCGGGGTTGGCTGCCGGCCGGCCCGCAGCCAGTCCGCCATCGTCGAGGCGCCATAGGGAAGTTCGGCCGGGCAGCGCAGTGCCTCGGTTGTGCAGTCGGCCCGGGCCAGCACCTCGGCGACGAGCGCCAGCTGTGCGGGCTCACCACTGTGCGAGGAGGTCGCGATGGCAAGGTGCTCCCCGCTGAGGTCGGCCCCGGCCGCGAGGGTGGCCGCGGCCTGCACCGGCTTGATGGCCGATCGCGGCAGGATGATCGCCTCCGGATCGCCCACGGACCACACCACGTCGCCGTGAGCATCGAGGGCAACCGCATGGCCGATATGCAGTCCCTCGAGCAGGTCGCCCCGCCACTGCCGGACGAGGACCGCCGGCTCAGCCACGCGGTGGTCGCGGCCGGGTGGCGGAGCGCTCCGCCACAACAATGGACTCCACCGTCGCGGGCACCCCCCCGGCGGACACCCGGTCACCGTCCGCGACGGTGCCGGCCTTCACGAGGCCGAGCGCAAGCGGGCCGAGTTCATAGTGCTGCACGACGCTGCCGACCGACCCGACAACCGCACCATCGGCGGTAATCGCATCTCGCCACTGCGGCAGGTCACCGTGGGAGCCATCGCAGTGGAGCAGGACGAGTCTGCGCGGTGGGCGGCCGAGATTGTGCACGCGCGCCACCGTCTCCTGCCCCCGGTAGCACCCCTTCTCCAGGTGAACCGCCGGACCGACCCACCCCACCTCATGCGGCAGGGTCCGGTCATCGGTGTCGAGGCCGAGCCGGGGGATGCCCGCTGCGATGCGCAGCGCCTCAAGGGCCCAGGTGCCAGCCGGCTCCGCACCCAACCGCGCCGGCAGGTCACCTCGGGGGAGTATCACCTCCCGGCCGATGAGAAGGGCGGGGCGATGGGGAACGTAGCGCGCCGGATCGCCGCCGGCGGACCGGCCGCGATCGGGCACCGGTCGACCGGAGAACTCCTCGACGACCAGCGCCGTCGGCAGCAGCGGATCCGGCTGACAGGTCGGCTCGAAGACGACGGCGTTCTCTTCGGTGCGGTCGGTGATCGTGACCCGGCTGAGGAAGACCATCGACTGCAGGTAGGCATGCAGGTCCGCTGCGGTTCGCCTGGGCGGCGCAGCAGACTCATCGATGCCCCTGGGCGGCGCAGCCGACTCATCGATGCCCCGGGGCGGCGCAGCCGACTCATCGATGATCAGCAGCAGCGAATGCGGCGTTGCCACCACCCGCAGCACGTACTCGACATGGCCATGAGGTGAGAGCAGCAGGGTGAGCCGGCTTTCCGGAGGGACGATTCCGGTCAACCGCTGGCTGGTGAGCGAATCGAGGAAGGCGATCCGATCCTCGCCGGCCACCTCGAGCACGGACCAGTGCGACAGGTCAACCGCTCCCCGCCCCTGGGCCAGGAGTCGCTGCTCGCGCAGCGGATCCCCGTAGTGCCAGGCCACCCCCTGATCGGGAGCAGTGGGCGGGGGAGGCATCCCCCGGCGGTCACCGGTCGGCATCGATAGGGGATTCTCGACGGCTCAACTGACCCCAGCGGACGTTCACGAGGGGGGCATCATCGGTGGCGACATCCTCGGTCCACATCAGGGTGCCGTTGAACAGTCCGTAGAGCCGTTCGCCACCAGCGACCGGCGGTGCCGTGGGCGTGCGGGCGACGGCATCGGTGACGAGGCGGACCCGGGCGGAGGTGATTGCCTCAGCGTCAATTCCCAGCACCTCTGTGATTCCCGTCCAGGCCGCCGCGGTGCCCTCACCATCGGTGAGGACGACCTCGACGGTGGCGAGCGTCCCCTCACGCGTACTGCCCGCACGCCAGAAACCGCTCTCCGATGCGACCAGCTCCGCAGGCTCGGCGTCCGCCGTCAGTGCCCACCGCGACGCATCATGGCGCAGTAGACCCTGCCCGGCGGCGGTGATGTGCAGCCGTGAATGGAAGGCTGCCGGACCGGCGACTCCCGCCGCCGACTGCCCGGTGCCCTCCCACATCCCAAGCAGCCACCGCAGGCCCACCGGAACACCGTCTGCCACATCTCGAACGTTAGTCTGCACAGGGTGGGCACGCTCTGCGTCAAGGTCTCCGCACCGCTGGCAGATGCCGAGCGCATCGGCCAGGCGCTCGCGGTGGCGGCCGCCGCCGTCGCCGGTGGGCATGAGGTCTCACTGTGGCTCGCCGGTGATTGCGTGCGCTTGGGCACCCCCGGTGGCACCGGGGAGCTCACCGCGCTACCCGAGGCGGCGGACCCCAATGATCTGCTCGCCACCGTTCGCGCAGTCGGCCGGGTGACCGTGTGCGCTCCCTGCGCTGCCCGCCGAGGGATCACCGAGGCAGATCTGCTGGCCGACGTCCGGCTTGCGGGGGCGGCGAGCTTCGTCGACGAGATCATGGCTGAGGGCGCTCGGGCGCTCGTGTACTGAGTGGGAACGGTGTATCACCTCATTCTGCTTGGCCCCCCGGGCGCCGACACCGAACCACTGCCCGCCTTGGGCTTACTGGGCCACACCATCGTGGCGATTCCCGCGGAGCCTGCCGCCCTGCTCAACCTGCCAAGTACCGGTGATGCCGTCCTCGTCGACGCCCAGCGCGACCTCACTGGTGCCCGGGCGATTTGTCGGCTGATCCGGGCAACCGGCCTGCTGCTGCCGGTGGTGCTGGTGCTCGCCGAGGGTGGACTGGTCGCGGTCTCGGCCGACTGGGGTGTCGACGACGTCATCCTGCCCACGGCGGGACCCGCGGAAGTGGACGCTCGGCTGCGCCTGGTGATCGGTCGCAGTCGGCAGCGGGTCACACCCGAAGATGAGCTGATCCGCCGGGGTGAGCTGATCATCGACGAGGCGGCCTACACCGTCCGGCTCAGCGGCCAGTTGCTCGACCTGACGTACAAGGAGTTCGAGCTGCTGCGCTTCCTCGCCCACCATCCCAGTCGCGTCTTCACCCGAGCCCAGTTGCTGCAGGAGGTGTGGGGCTTCGACTACTTCGGCGGGACGCGCACGGTGGACGTGCATGTGCGGCGGCTGCGGGCGAAGCTCGGCACCGAGCATGAGGCGCTGATCGGCACGGTGCGCAATGTCGGCTACCGGTTCCAGCAGGACCTCAGCGCAACTGGGACGGAAGAGCCGTCATGAGCCGGCCGCTGCCGGCACCGGGAGCGCTCGATGACCCCGCCCGTGGGCTGACCGTGGACGATTCCCCAGCGCTGACCGACACTGAGGTCGCTGCCGTGCTCGCCATCGTGGGACGTGCTGCGGCAGCCGATGGGGTGGATCCGCTCTGCGAGCATGTGCGCCTGCACCTTCGCGGCGGAGCGACCGCGGGCATCACCCACACCCTCGTGCGCCGCGCTGGGGTGATCGTGGGATACGCCCAGTGCGATGCAGCCGACGGCCCGGCAGCCGAGTGCGTGGTCGATCCAGTCGCCCGCGGCGCCGGCATCGGGCGGGCGGTCATCGCCCACCTGCAGCAGCGGAATGCCCCGCTGCCCCTGCGACTGTGGGCACACGGTGACCTGCCGGCAGCGGCCCGGCTGGCCGATGCCTGCGGGTTCCGGCCGCTGCGGGTGCTGTTGGTGATGCGCCGATCACTGATCGACCTGCCCGCGGGCAGGACGACCGATCCCCTGCCCGATGTGCACATTCGCGCCTTCCAACCCGGCCGCGATGAGGAGCGGGTGCTCGCACTGAACGCCCAGGCCTTCGCGGACTTGCCCGATCAGGGTGGCTGGGGTCCGGCTGATCTCCGTCTGCGGATGGCACAGGACTGGTTCGATCCTGAGGGATTCCTGTTGGCGGTAGCCGCCGATGATCCCGACCATCTGCTGGGATTCCACTGGACGAAAGTTCATGCCCAGGGGGATGGCCATGGGCACCGTCACCATGACCGGTCGCCGCGTGACCGCGACCACCCCAGCGCCGACCACGACCACCCCAACGCCAACCACGACCACCCCAGCGCCAACCACGACCACCCCAGCGCCGATCCGGTGGGGGAGGTGTACGTGCTCGCCATCGATGCTGCCGCCCGCGGCAGCGGACTGGGCACCACGCTGGTCATGCGGGGACTGCAGTATCTGCGCAACCGGGGCATGACCGCGGCACTGCTCTACGTCGACCAGGCCAACACCGCGGCCATCCGGCTTTATCGGCGAGTGGGGTTCATCGAGACGGAGCGCGACACGCTCTACACCGCCAGCCACCCCGGAACCCCCGCCGCCCCGGCGTGAGAGACTGCGGCTGTGACGGCGATCATCGACGCGTCACCGACCCGCGGGGCGATCATCGCCGAGCGCTACCTCGATCGGGAACTTTCCTGGCTGGCATTCAACAACCGGGTACTCGACCTCGCCCGTGATCCAGCCAGCCCACTTCTGGAGCGCGCCAAGTTCCTTGCGATCTTCGCCAGCAACCTTGACGAGTTCTTCATGGTCCGGGTTGCGGGACTGCGTCGGCGCATTGAGGCGGGGATCGCCGTGCGCTCCACGAGCGGACGACTCCCCCGCGACCTGCTCGCTGAGGTCCTGCAATCGAGCCGGGTCCTCATGGGTGAGCATGTGGCTGTCTTCAACAACGAGGTTCGTCCCGCCCTGCAGGTGCAGGGCATTGAACTGCTGCGCTGGCATGAGCTGTCCACTACTGAGCAGGATGAGGCCGCGCACATCTTTCGTGAGCGCGTCTTTCCGATCCTCACCCCGCTGGCAGTCGACCCCGCGCACCCTTTCCCCTACATCTCCGGACTGTCGCTGAACCTCGCGGTTGTCGTTCGCAATCCGAACACCGAGGAGGATCTCTTCGCGCGGGTCAAGGTGCCCCCCCTGCTGCCTCGTTTCCTGCGCATCGGTACGCAGCGCTTCGTTCCACTCGAGGACGTCATTGCCGCCCACCTCACGTTGCTGTTCCCCGGGATGACGGTGATCCAGCACCAGACCTTCCGGGTGACCCGCAATGAGGACGTCGAGGTCGAGGAGGATGATGCGGAGAACCTGCTGCAGGCGATGGCGAAGGAGCTGACCCGCCGTCGCTTCGGACCACCGGTGCGGCTGGAGGTTGAGCGCAGCATCGATGCGCACGTCCTGGACCTGCTCATGCGGGAACTGGACATCGACCATGACGCGGTCTTTCACCTCGAATGGCCACTCGACCTGCGCGGGCTGTGGGATCTCCACGCCCTCAACCGCGAGGACCTGAAGGCTCCCGCCTTCCAGCCCCGCACCTCGCCCGGCATCACCGACATCGAGAGTGCCTCCCCCCCGGATGTGCTCGAGGCAATGCGCCGCCACGACATCCTGCTGCACCATCCATATGACTCCTTCGCCACGAGCGTCCAGCGATTCCTCGAGCAGGCCGCGACCGATCCGGATGTCCTCGCGATCAAGCAGACCCTGTATCGCACGAGCGGGGACTCCCCCATCGTGAGTGCACTGATCGCCGCGGCGGAGGCGGGCAAGCAGGTGCTCGCACTGGTGGAGATCAAGGCGCGCTTCGATGAGGAGGCGAACATCTCGTGGGCGCGCAAGCTGGAGGAGGTCGGGGTCCACGTCGTCTATGGGATCGTCGGCCTGAAGACACACGCCAAGCTGTCGATGGTGGTACGCCAGGAGGGCAGCGTGCTACGCCGCTATGTCCACATCGGCACCGGCAACTACCATCCCAAGACCGCTCGGCTGTACGAGGATCTCGGCCTGCTGACAACCGATGCCACGGTGGCCGATGATGTGTCTCGGTTGTTCAACCGACTGTCGGGGTACTCCTCGACCAGCGACTACCGCCGCCTGCTCGTCGCACCGCAGTCCGTCCGCGCCGGTCTGATCGCTGCCATCGACGCGGAGATCGACAACCACCGCGCCGGTCAGCCGGCGCGAATCCGGTTCAAGTGCAACGCCATCAGCGATGAGCAGATCATCGACGCGCTCTATCGCGCGGCGGCGGCCGGGGTGCCGGTTGACGTGTGGGTACGCGGCACCTGCTCACTCCGGCCGGGTGTCGCGGGCTTGAGTGAGCGGATCCGGGTCCGCAGCGTGTTGGGCCGGTTCCTGGAGCACTCGCGGATCTTCGAGTTTGCCAACGGTGGGGACCCCCAGGTGTGGATCGGCAGTGCGGACCTCATGCACCGAAACCTGGACCGGCGAGTGGAGGCCCTCGTCTGCCTGCGCTCACCGGAGCACCGCGCCTACCTGGGCTGGCTGTTCGATTGCGCATTCGATCCGGGCACATCCGCTTGGCATCTCCAGCCCGATGGCACCTGGCTGCGACAGTTGGTTGACGCCGATGGGGAGCCACTGCTTGATCTTCAGGAGGCGCTGATCCGCCGCAAGCATCTGCGGGTCGGCCGCTAGCCCCACGGTTCCCGGCGGCTAGGCCGCTGATTTCCCGGTTCCCCGTTGGGTCGGCTCAGCGGCGGTGCTCAGGTGACGACCCGGATCCCCTTGCCGACCGCGACCACCCCGCCCGGGCTGACCGTCGCGGAGATCGCATCCGCCACCGGGTCCACGCCGATCTGGGCGTTCTCGCTGACGACCACCCCCTTGTCGAGGATCGCCCGGCGCACGACGGCATTGCGGCCGATGTAGACGCCGTCCATCAGCACGGACCCCTCCACGAAGGCACCCGGCTCGATCCGGACCGAGGCGGCGACAACCGAGTGGCGCACATGAGCACCGGCGATGATCGCTCCGGGGCCGACGATCGACTCATGCGCCACCCCGCCGCCGACGAACTTCGCCGGCGGCAGTGCCCGCGAGGTCGTGAGGATCGGCCACTCGCGGTTGTAGAGGTTGAACACGGGGTGAATCGAGACCAGGTCCATGTTCGCATCGTGGTAGGAGTCGAGGGTTCCGACATCGCGCCAGTAGCCATGGTCTCGGGCAGTCGCCCCAGGCACGACATTGTCCTCGAAGCGATAGACGTGCGCCGCCTGCTGCGCCACCAGCAGCGGCACGATGTTCGTACCCAAGTCGTGGATCGAGGCCTCGTCGGCGGCATCGGCACGCAGGGCATCGATCAGGGTGGCTGTCGTGAAGACGTAGTTGCCCATCGACACCAGGCACCGGTCTGGATCTGAAGGCAGCGTCGGCGGGTCCACCGGCTTCTCGCAGAACCGGGCAATCCGCGTTGTTCCCGGCTCGATCTGCACCACCCCGAAGGCGTGCGCCTGCTCCCGCGGCACCGTCTGCACGGCCACGGTGAGGCCGGCCCCGGTGGCCAGGTGGTGCTCCACCATCTGGCGGGGATCCATTCGATAAACATGGTCGGCCCCGAAGACCAGCACGATCGCCGGGTCCTCATCGTGGACGAGGTTGAGGCTCTGCAGGATCGCGTCGGCGCTGCCGGAGTACCAGCGTGGACCGAGTCGCTGCTGAGCAGGGACCGGCGTGATGTAGTCACCGGTAAGCGGCGACAACGGCCAGCTCGTGGTGATGTGACGATCCAGGGAGTGGGACTTGAACTGGGTGAGGACGCCGATGCGCAGGTAGCCGGCGTTGACCAGATTGGACAGCACGAAGTCGACCAGCCGGTAACTGCCCCCGAATGGGACGGCGGGCTTGGCCCGGTCGGCGGTGAGCGGCATCAGCCGCTTGCCCTCCCCCCCGGCGAGGACGAGGGCGAGCACCCGCGGCTGGGTGGTCACCTATGCAACCTACTGCGGTCGGGCCCCGCCGGGGCGTTCCGGGTGCAAACTGCTGCGGCGGCGCGGCCAATAGTGTGGCGGTGTGCGCGCGTCCGTCCTGACCCGCGAATGGCCACCGGATGTCTACGGCGGCGCTGGCGTGCACGTTGAGCAGTTGGTCGTCCACCTTGCCGCTCTGGTGGACGTGGACGTCCAAACCTTCGGGGTGAACCGCGAGGGGGCGCTGGGACACCAGGTGCCGGCGAACCTGCGCAATGCCGTGTCCGTCCTCGGTGTCCTGGCGGTCGACCTGCAGATGTGCGCTGCCATCGAGCACAGCGGCGCCGACATCGTCCACTCCCATACCTGGTACACGAACTTCGCCGGAGACCTCGCGAGTCGGCTGATGGGGGTGCCGCACGTGATCACCGCCCACTCCTTGGAGCCGCTGCGGCCATGGAAGGCGGAGCAGCTCGGGGACGGGTACCGGGTATCGCAGTGGATCGAGCAGTCCGCCTACGCGCAGGCGGCTGCGATCATCGCCGTGAGCGAGGGGATGGCACGGGATATCGCTGCGGTCTATCCGCAGGTCGACCCGCTACGCGTCCATGTCGTGCACAACGGCATCGACACCGTCGCGGTGCGGCCGACCGCCGATGCCACCGCCCTCACCCAGCTCGGGGTGGACCCGCACCGGCCCTACGTCCTCTTCGTGGGACGAATCACCCGGCAGAAGGGCATCGAGCTGCTGCTGGCGGCGGCCGCCCACTTCGATCCGGCCGTGCAGGTGGTGCTGATCGCCGCCACTCCGGACACCCCCGAACTTGGTGACTCGGTTGGTCGCACGATCGAGCGGCTCCAGCGCGCGCGATCGGGGGTGTTCTGGGTCGGCGAGCAGGTTTCCCGGCCGGATCTGCTCCAGTTCTTCAGCCACGCGACCGCGTTCATCTGCCCCTCGATCTACGAGCCGCTGGGAATCGTCAACCTCGAGGCCATGGCATGCGGTACCGCGGTCATCGCCAGCCGGGTCGGCGGGATTCCGGAGGTAGTCGCCGACGGCCGCACCGGAATCCTGCTCCGCAGTGATCCGGCTGCCATGGACGAATACGCCGCGGAGCTTGCCACCACCGTCAATGACCTCATCGCCGACCCACAGCGCGCACACCGACTCGGTGTCGCCGGCCGGCAGCGGGCAGTCGCGGACTTCGGATGGGCGGCCATTGCCGCCCGCACGGTGGACGTCTACCGCTCCGCCCTTGAGGCCGCTGGGTGAGCGAACCGGTCATGGCAGTGGCCAGCCCGGCCACTGCGGGCACCCGCGTGCCATGGGGGTACGCCCTGGCACTCATCGGCGTGGTCCTCTTTGCCGTCAACGGCACCGTCGCAAAGGGAATCCTGCTTACCGGGATCGGTCCGCTGCAGTTGTCGGCGCTGCGGATCACCGGCGCCGCGGTGCTGCTGATGATCGCAGCCGCGGTGATGACGCCGGGGGATCTGCGCATCCGGCTGCAGGAACTGCCGCTGCTCGCCGGCTACGGCATCGCCGGTGTCGCGCTCACCCAGGTTCTCTACTTCATCGCCATCACGCGCATGCCCATCGCCGTTGCCCTTGTGATCGAGTTCAGCGCGCCGGTGATGGTGGCCCTGTGGGTGCGCATCGTCCAGCATCAGCCGGTCCGCCGGCTCGTCTGGCTCGCTCTGGCCCTTGCCATGGTGGGCCTGACCCTCGTGACCGATCTGTGGCAGGGCCCCACCCTGGATCCAGTGGGCGTGCTCGCCGCTGCCGGTGCGGCGGTGTCACTGGCCCTGTACTTCATCGGCGGCGAGCACTATGTGCGTCAGCGCAGTCCCGTTGCAACCGCTGCCTGGGCGATGACTGCCGGTGCTGTCGCCATGGCGTTTCTCACCCCGCCGTGGACGGTCCCCTGGCAGCAGCTGAGCCAACCGATCGGATCGGATGCCCTGCCGTGGCTGGCTGGTCCGCTGTGGCTCTCCGTTGGCTGGGTGATCGTGCTTGGGACCTTTCTGCCCTTTCTGGTGACGTTCACCGCTCTGCGCTACCTGCCCGCGCGACAGGCAGTGGTGATTGCGATGCTGGAACCGGTCGTCGCCGCGACGGTCGCGTACCTCGTCCTTGGCGAGGTGATCACCGCACTGCAGATCCTCGGCGGACTGCTCGTCCTCACCGGGGTCGTGCTGGCCGATCTCGCACGACTGGCGCCGGCACCCCGAGGGATGCGCCCACATCAACCCGCCGACGGCGTGCCATAGGCGTCGCGCCGTACCGTGGCCGGCGCGCAGTACCGTAGGCGCCCATGGCGGTTGGTCAGTACCGGATCCGGCGCGTCATGGCGGCCGGCGGAGTGGTCTTCGGCCTGACCGGGGTGTTCCTCGTGAGCGTGCCTGGGCTGTTCGCAACCCTGATCGGGGTAGTCGGCGTCGAGGCGGACTGGGCCTTCCGGATGATGGGTGTGCTGCTCATCCCGCTGTCGGCCCTGCTGTTGATGGCCCGGACGGTGCTGTCGGCGTTCGCCGTGCGAGGGTTCGCGATGCTCATGATTGCCGTCTGCCTCGGCCTGAGCGGGGTCACCCTGCTCGCACCAGGCCCGGCGACGGTCACCCGCTACGGGTTTATCGCGGTGGGCCTTCTCTTCGCCCTCGCCTACGCCTGGGCGCTTGTCAGCGGCGGGCAGACAGCGCGCCGCTACCGCTGACGACGGCGGTTGCACCGCCGGCGGTCACATGTGACCACCCCCGTTCTTCCCGGTGGGCCGCTAAAGTGAGAGGCGCCCTCCGTGCGACGTCGTCCCGTTCACTCCCCCAGGGCTTGACCGCAGCAAGGGTCGATGGGCTCCGGCGGGTGCACGGAGGGCCCTGCGGTTCGGCCTCAGCAACCGGATGCGGTCACCGGCCCGATCAGCAGCTCGCGCGCTCGGTCGAGGACGAGTTCGGGCCGCACTCCCATCGCCGTCCACTTGTCGAGGCACCCGGCGCGGTCGGTGAGCGCATCCCAGCCGGGCGGGGTGGCGACGGTCACCGCAGCGGTGGTGGCGACACCGGCCTGCCCTCCCGGCTCACATTGCACCGCGGCCGACCACAGCGGCTGGTCGGCGGAAACCACCGACACGCGCGCCATCAGGGAGGCCAGTTCCGCGTCGAGGCCGGCAGCCCGGTCCGCCACCTGCCACACGTCTTCGGCAAGCCACGCCGCGGCAAGGCAGCGACGTGCGGACCACCACTCATCGCGAACCCCGCGCTCACCGGTGAGGGCGGCCACCGGCGCCGCCAGGGTGACGAGGATGCGATCCGGCTGCCCGGTGACCTGCGCCCGAAGTCGGCGAACCCCGGCCACGGCCGACTGCAGGAACCCCGTTGTGGGATACAGCCGCACCGACGTGGTCGTCAGGGCATCGGGCATCGACGTGATCGCCTCCGACATCGCCCGCACGAGGTCATCCGGGTCGGCGCGATCAGCCCAGGCGCCGGTGGCCGGTAGCAGACCTCGGGGACCCTCGAGCACCTGCTCGGCTGCCGTGAGGCCCGCGGCGGCGGCCTGCGCCGCGAGGATCCCGCCTATCACCGCGCCGGCCCGGTTCACCGCCGCCCCCGCAGTGCGCTCCACGAGCACCTGGCCCACACCCCCCGCCGTGGCAAGGGCATGGGACATGGCGGTTGCGCAGTCCTGCGGGGAGAGGCCGGCGAGCACGGCCGCCGCCATGCCAGCACCTGCGGTGCCAGCGGTGGCGGTGAGGTGCCAGTGGCGGCCGTGGGCGGGGCCGAGCACTCGCGCCGTGCCGACCATGGCCGCATAGCCGGCTGCTGCGGCCGCTCGCCGGGTGGCGGCATCGATGGCCGGGTCGGCGCTGCAGACCACCGGCCAGATAATCGAGCCCGGGTGCACCCCAGCCCGCCAGTGCAGGTCGTCACGGTCCTGATGGTGAGCGGCGAGGGCGAGGGCAGCGGCACGTTCCATCGAGCGGACACCACCCACGGACGGGATGCGCTCCCCAGCCGCGGTGACTGCGGCGAGGCAGTCGGCAAGCAGGACCACCGCGTACTCCGTCCACCGCTCACTCGGCCCGGCGGCGCGCGCCTGTTCGCCAACGGCGTGGGCTGCCGCCGCCAGTCGGGCGGTCAGCGACGCGGGCTCCCCCGTCACCGGGCCCGGCAGCGCTCAACCGGGATCACCGAGCCGCGCGGGTCATAGCGGGTGTCGGTGACGACCGTACGCGGTTCACCCCCGGCCATCATCTCGATGAGGACATCCGCGGCAGCCTTGCCGGTGGCCGCCGCATCGCGCGCCACCGATCCCAGATGCGGCATCGTGATCTCCAGCAGTGGCCACTCATCGAGCACCACCATGGCGATATCGCGACCCGGCTGGCGTCCAGCGTCCCGCAGTGCGGTGAGAGTGCCGATACTCGGTCCGATGCCGCCGGCCACGAGCGCCGTCGGCGGATCCGGTTGTGCCAGCAGGCGTGCGACCGCGCGCTCGGAGTCGCCGGTGTTGAAGGTGGTGTGGCTCATGAGCGAGGGATCCATCGGCAGTCCCGCTCGGCGGTGGGCCGCCTCGATTGCCCGACGTCGCTCGCGTGTGGAGCGGACGGTGGTTGCGCCGGTGACCAGGGCGATCCGGCGGTGCCCCTTCGCGATGAGGTCATGGGCGGCCGCACTCACGCCCGTGAAGTGGTCATTGAGAACCGCACCCGCGGTGACCAGACCCGCTACCTCCCGATCCAGCAGGACGATCGGAGCGGTGTACGCGGACAGTGCCCGACGGGTGGTGTCGGCGGTCTCGGATTCAAGTGAGGCGATCAGGCCGTCAATCCGCCGTCGCCGCAGCAGTCCGAGGTTCTCCTCCTCGATCGCAACCTCACCGTCGGAGTTCGCCAGCAGCATCGAGTAGCCACGATCGCGCAGTCTGCGCTCACAGTCGCTGGCAATCGCCGCGAACAGCGGGTTGGAGATATCGCGCAGCAGGAAGCCCACGGTCATCGTCGAACCGCGCCGCAGGGCGCGAGCGAGCAGATCGGGTTCATAGCCGAGCTCATCCGCCGCCTGCTGGACGCGGGTGCGCATCCGGTCGGAGACGTCCGGGTGACCCGACAGCACCCGGGACACGCTTGATAGGGCAACCCCGGCCCGTGCGGCAACGTCGCGAATGCTTGCCGGACCCTCCGGAGCCTGCTCGCCCACATCCCCCGTTGACTGCTCGAGCCGGTTCACGGCGATCAGTTCACCGCCCGGCACTCGACGGCAGGTGGTCGACCGATCGGCATCTCAGTGCCACTCATTCACGGGAAAGAAGAGGGCCTGCTTCAGCAGCAGGCCACGGGGCAGCGTCACCTGCGCGAGCAGCATCGCTGCGACATCGTCCGGGCTCATCAGGCGCTCGCGCTCACTGCTGCCTGCGGTGTAGAGGTCCTCATTGAGGTCGTCCCAGAAGGGGGTGTCGACGCCACCTGGGCAGAGGGCGCCCACGCGGACCCCCTTGCTGGTGACCTCCTGTGACAGGCATTCCAGAAAGCCCATGACCGCGTGCTTGCTCGCACAGTAGCCCGACCAGTTCGGGTAGCCGCGGGTCCCGCCGGCCGACACGATCGCACTGATGTCCCCGTGGCCGCGTGCGAGCATGTCAGGCAGCACCGCGCGGATCAGGTGGGCGGTGCCGAGATAGTTCACCTGCATCATCGCCGCCCAGGTCTGCGGATCCGCCTCGGCAACGGGGCCGATGATCCCCATCCCAGCGTTGGCCACGGCCAGATCGATCGGCCCAAGGGCCGATGTCAGCTTCGCGACCGCAGCCTGCACCTGCGACCAGTCCCCCACATCAGCGGCCGCCACCGCCAGTCGTGAGCTGTCAAACCGATCGGCGACCGCCGCCAACCGCTCCGGCGATCGGGCGATCAAACCGACCGCCGCCCCCTCCGCGGCCAGCCGCCGTGCAATCCCGTACCCGATCCCCCGCGAGGCTCCCGTCACAACCGCCACCCGACCGGCGAGGACTCCCGTCATTCGTCCAGCCAGGGACGGGCGCCACTGGGCGGATCCCAACTGGCGATGGGGGCCTGCAGTGGATCATCGATCCAGCAGAACTCGCCGTTCGGTACGCCGTCCTGATCCGAGACCAGGCGCAGCACCAGGTCGACGGCCTTCTGCGGGGGGTCACCGCCGGTCTCGGCCACCCAATCCACCCAGGCCTGGTAGTCGGCGGCAACCGGCCCCAGGGCGGTCACCTGATCGCGGATATCGGCCCACATTGCGGTCTGCACATCACCGGGGTGGATGACGTTGGCGGTCACCCCGGTGCCGGCGATCTCCGCTGCGAGGTGACGGGTGAACTGGTTGAGAGCCACCTTGGCGGTGCCGTAGGCGCTGTTCAGCGGCCCCGGTGGGTGCAGGGATGCGGCCGATGTGAGGTTGACGATCCGACCCCATCCCGCGTCGAGCATTCCCGGCAGGAAGGCGCGCACCGTGAGGTAGGACGCCACGGCATCCACCATGATCGTGCGCACCCACGCATGGGGATCGGTGCGCGCGATCAACTCGATCTGGCCGAAGACGCCGGCCGCATTGACAAGCATCGACACCGGCCCCACATCGGCAGCCACCCGCTCACCGAGCGCCATCACCGCATCGACATCGGCCACATCGCAGGTCATCGGGATGATCCGCCCCGGCCCGTGGTCGCCACCGGGCGCACCCGCCACTTCGGTGCGCGCAACGGCAACCACCGTTGCACCAGAGCCCGCCATCGCCTCAGCGATCGCCCGGCCCAGACCGCGACTGGCGCCGGTGACTAGGCCGATCCGTCCGGTGAGGTCGACCGGGCCGATCATGATCCGGTGGGCGAGGTCTCCAAGTGGAATACCTCGCGCAACTCCGAGGAGTCGACGATGCCGTCGCTGTTGAACTCCATGAGTGGGTTCATCAGCTCCGACCAACGGTCGTGGACCGCTGAGTGCCAGAGGCGATCCCAGGCATCCGGATCGCGGATCTCCGAGTAGAGCACGAGGACGGGGTCGTTCTCGAAGATGGTGATCTGGGCGATCCCCTGCTGCTCGATCTCGGCGACGAGCTCGGCCCAGATCTCGTCGTGGTGGCGCCGGTACTCGGCCAAGCCACCGGGCTTGAGGCGCATGGTGAAGGCGCGGCGGATCATGTCATCGACTCCCTTCGGTTGCTGTGTGCGGGGCGGGCAGGTAGGGGGCTCAGGCGGCACCTGCGGATGCTGGCACCGACGCGGTGTTCACCGCCGCGAGGAGCTCGGACTCGGTCACTCCGCTCAGCACCTCGCCCACGCGGCCATCGCGGAGCACGAGAATGGTGTCACAGAGCACGACCAGCTCGGCGAGTTCGGTGGAGCGGAACAGCACCGTACGCCCCTCATCGGCCAGGGTGCGGATCAGGGCGAAGATCTCGCCCTTCGCTCCGATGTCAACTCCCCGGGTTGGGTCATCGAGGAGGACGATCCGCGGCTCGGTGACCAGCCACTTGGCGACCACCACCTTCTGCTGGTTCCCCCCGGAGAGCGTCCCCACAATCGTGTCGGGACGGTCGGCCTTGATCCCGAACCGGCTGATGATCCCAGCAGCAGCGGCTCGCAACCGCCGTGGCTGCAGCAGGAAGGGGCCCTGGGCGAGGGCGCCGACGGTGACCAGTGCGAGGTTGTCGCTGACCGAGCGCTCCAGCATCAGCCCGGAATGCCGCCGGTCAGCCGGCACCAGGGCGATCCCCCGGCGGGCGGCTTCGGTGGGGGATCGCGGGACCCCTCGCCCATCCGGGTACACCGCGGTGCCGGCCCGCAGGGGAACGGCGCCGAAGAGCAGGTTCAGCAGTTCATCCGCCCCCGATCCGATCAGCCCGGCCACCCCGATGATCTGACCGGCTGACACGGTGAAGGAGACATCGCGGACCTGCCCACGGCTGGCCAGCCCCGTCACCTGCAGGGTGCCGGTGGGTGCCGCATCAGCCAGATCGCCTCGAGCCGCTCGGCTGGGCGCCTCGAAGTCCTCATCGCCCACGATCGCCTTGACCACCTTGGGGATGCTGAGGTCCGCAGTGGCACCGGTGAGCACCCGCTCGCCGTCGCGCATGACGGTGATCTCATCGGCGAGGTCGAAGACCTCCTCAAGCCGATGGGAGACATAGAGCACGGTCGTGCCGCCGGCGGGCAGTGCCCGGATGATCGCCGCCAGCCGCGCGGTCTCGGTGGCGTTCAGGGCCGAGGTCGGCTCGTCGAGGATCAGCAGCCGCGGCCGCTCCAGCAGCACCCGGGCGAGCTCAACCAACTGGCGATCCGACAGTGACAACGCCCCGACGGGCGTCAGTGGATCCACGTCCAGGCCCAGCTGGGCGCGAATCTCAGCCGACCGAGCAGCCATGCCCCGGAGGTCCACCAATCCGCGGCGGGTGGGCAGATCACTGACGAAGAGATTGGCCAGCACCGACCGATCCGGGAAGAGTCGCAACTCCTGATGGACGATTCCGATACCCGCCGCTCGCGCATCGGCCACACCGCGGGGGGCGAAGGGCCGACCGTCGACCTCGACGGTGCCGGAGTCGGGGGTGACGACACCGGCGACGATGTTCATGAGCGTGGACTTGCCCGCACCGTTCTCCCCGACAACGGCATGGATCGTCCCGGCCCGCACCTCGATCGCGAGGCTCCGCAGGGCACGGACACCGCCGTAGCGCTTGTCGACGCCGACCGCCCGCAATGCGGGGGGCGCAGCCTCAGCGGTCATGTTCACCCGTCCAATCCTCTCCGAACCCGGCGGGATGCCGAGTTAGGGGGCCCGCATTCGCGGGTCCCCCGACACCTGTTCCAGGCTGTGTGGGGGCCCGCATTCGCGGGTCCCCCGACACTTGATCCAGGCTGTGTGGGGGGCCCGCATTCGCGGGTCCCCCACACAGCACACCGGCCTATTGCGCGGACGAGGTCAGGAGGACTCGTTCGCGATCGGCTGCACCTCTGCCTGCCAGTTCTTGATGATGCCGTCAACCAGCGGCTGGTAGAACTCGCGGGACTTCTTCGGGTCGCCAGCGATGACCGCCAGCTCGTCGAAGGTCAGCTGCGGCAGCCCATATGGCTGGATCACCTGCAGCGGATTGGAGGTTGCGATCTCAGTGCCGGCGTCGACGAAGCCGGGCTCCAGCTTCACGCCGTCCCGGATCGCCTGCACCAGCATGTACACCGGCAGGTAGCCCTGCATGAACGGCGTCTGGCCGAGGCTCACCTGAGCGGTGTCGTTGGCGATCGCCGCAACGTTGCCCGGGGTGAGGTCGTAGCCCCCAGCGATGAACTTCGCCTTGGGGTTCTTGGCCTTCAGCTGGCCGAGGCTCTCCACGTCCGGTGCGCACAGTCCAACGAGTGCGGCAACGTCCGGGTTAGCCTGGTAGAGGCCCTCCCACTTGGAGTAGTTCTCCGCGGCGTCAACCTTGACGTCGAAGGGGCCCTCCACCTTGATTCCGGGTGCCTTGGCCAGCGCCTCCTGAACACCCTTCGCCCGGTTCTCCAGAACGGGGAACCCGGGGAAGCAGATGCCGACGACGACCGTGCCCTTGGCCTGCTGCTCACCACCGAGCAGCTCGACGATGCGCGCACCGAGGATGCGGCCGGACTCAACCGACTTCTCCCCAACGTAGGGCGCATTCACGGCCGGCGAGAGCAGGTTGAAGGTCGCCACCGGGATACCGCTGTCGATGATGGCGTTGAGGGCATTGTCCATGGAGCTGGACGGCACCGAGGTCGCGATCCCATCGACGCCCGCGGCGACGAGGTTCTCCACTGCGGCGAGCTGGGCATCCGCCTCGCCACCGGTCGGCCCGGCAACAGTGACCGTGACTCCAAGGTCCTCGCCCGCCTGCAGTGCGGCGTCGATGATCTGCTGGATGAACGGGTTGCCCACGACGTGGGTGACGAAACCGATCTCGATGTCGTCGGCGGGTGCCTCAGCGGGTGCCTCCTCGGCGGGTGCCTCGGCCGGTGTCTCTTCGGCAGGTGCCTCAGTTGCCGTGTCGGCGGTGCCACCACATGCTGCTGCGGTCACCGCAAACGCCGCCGCAACGGCGGCGATTCCTACGCGCTTGCGCACTGCTGTCCTCCTTGCCTAGGTGTGGTGCTGTTAGCGGCACCCTCCATCGCGGCTGCGATCGGAGGGTCGACCCGGCCGCGGCCGGGAAGCTCATTGGGGTGGGAGTCCGGCACTACTGGCCACCGGCCGACGCCACAGCCGCCCGGTTGCGGCGCTGGACTCGCACCAGCTGATCGATGCCGACCGCCACGACGATGACAACGCCGGTGACGAAGGTGCTCCAGGTGGCATCGATGCCGAGGAAGACGACACCGGTTGCGATGACGCCGACGACCAGCGTTCCGAGGACAGCACCGATGATGGTGCCGGAACCCCCCGAGAGGGGGGTGCCACCGATGATCGCTGCCGCGATCACCGGCAGCAGTAACTGGTACCCGGTGGTCGGGTCGATAGCGCCACGGAATCCGAGGAACATGGCACCCCCGAATCCTGCAATCACGCCCATCAGCGCGGCGACCTGGATGCGTGAGCCATCGACATTGATCCCCGCGAGACGGGCAGAGTCGGGGTTGCTGCCGATGGCGAGGATCCGGTAGCCGAACCGCGAGCGGTGGAGGACGAAGTGCAGCACCACCGCGAGCACGAGGAAGACGATGACGATCGGCGGCACCGGGAAGTCGGTCAGCCCTCCCATGAACTGGAAGAACCAGTGCGCCTTCACCTCCGGCGGCGGCAGGACCGAACCCTTGTTGTTGACGATCAACGAGGTGCCCTGATAGATCGACGCCGTGCCGAGCGTGATGATGATGAGCGGAAGCCGAAACTGCACACTCAGATAGCCATTGAGGGTGCCCATCGTCAGACCCGCCACGAGCGCGATCAGGATGCCCAGTTCAACTGGCACCCCCGCAATCATGCTGAGCCCCGCGAGCACGCCGGAGAGGTTGAGGATCATCCCGAAGGAGAGGTCGATCTCGCGCATGGCGAGTAGGAAGACCGTGCCCAGGGCAAGCATCCCAAGGATGGAGTTATTCGCCATCACATTGAGGAAGGTGTTGATGTTGAGGAACTTCGGCTGCAGCGCACCGATGATCCCGATGAGCACGAGCAGCGCGATGAAGACACCGAGTTCATCGGGCATCCGGATGCGGCGCGAAGCTGCCTTGCTGGTGCTCATCTCGACTCCCGTCCTCGGCTGGCCTCGTTCACGCATGCTCCCGCCGCCTGCGGCGGCACTGGCTGTCGTCTGTCAGCACAGGTTCGGGAAACGTTACCGCTTGCGGTAGGCCTCGGCACGCCCCGGGTGGCATCGTTATCGAATTGTGACCCCCGCCGGCACCTTGCGACGGGGCACGGCCGACGACCGGGCCGGTCAGCGGCCGTCACTGTGTCAACTGGCGAAGCGCACACTCAGGCCGCAGTCGACTGCGATGACCGCCCCGGTGATCGCACCAGCACGGTCGGAGAGCAGGAACTCCACCGTCGTGGCGATCTCGATCGGCTCGGCCATCCGGTGCAGGGGGATACTCGCGTGAATGGTCTCCCGCGTCCCCGCTGGGTCATCCGAGCGGTCGATGTACTCCTCCACGAGGCGCGTCCGCACGTATCCCGGAGCCAGGGCGTTGACACGGATCCCCTCGGCGGCCAGGTCGAGGGCCAGTGATCTGGTCATCCCCTCCACGCCGGCCTTGGCCGCCGCATAGGGGAACATCCCCGCAATCGTCATGCGGCCATGGATCGACGAGATGTTGACGATCGCACCACCGCCATTCCTGCGGAGCTCGGGCAGCACTCGGCGCACGCACATCCATGCCCCCTTGAGGTCCACGCTCATGACGTGGTCCCACTCCGCCTCACTCATGGCAACCGGGTCGTAGTAGGCACCGATCCCGGCGTTGTTCACCAGGCCACCGATTCCGGCTGAGCCACCTGGGCCGCGAGCGCTCCCCGGCGGGCAGAAGTGGGCGACCGCAGCTGCGGTGGCGGCGGTGACATCGGCGTCCTTGGTGATGTCGCAGATACTCGCCAGCACCCGCGGGTTGCCCGCGAAGACATCCATCACCGAGGCATCGAGATCCCACGCTGCCACGGTCGCCCCGCACGCCACGAGGTGGTCAACCGTCGCCCGCCCGATACCCTGTGCGGCCCCGGTGACGACGATCGTCGTGTCCTGCCATGAGGTCATCTGCCCGCTCCTCTCCCTCATCGTCCATTCATCAGCGGTGGTCATCAGCGGTAGTCATCAGCGGTGGTCGTGCGCGGCGCTGGCGCAGCCGGCTCGGCTTGGCACAGAGCCGTGGCGTAGGCGCCGAGTGTCAGCTGGGTGCCGATGAGCCGCCAGCCTGCCTCACCCCGAAAGCCGAGGGGGTCGGTGATCGCCTCACTTGCCGTGGTCGCGTCGAGCACCCGCACCCGCACCCGATCACCCAAGCCATCGAGATCGACTGTCAGTTCCGCCGACCCGAGGTTGGCACAGGCGAGCATCGGCGTGGCAGTGGGTCCGCGCAGCGCCACAGCGGCCAGCCGCTCGGGCAGGCTCACCGCCACCGGCTCAAGGGCAGTCGCCGCGAGGACATCAGCGAGGACGTGGTAGGCGGGAACCACCCGTGCATCCGCGGGCAGCATGCTCCCGACGACCGCACGATCGGTCACGATGACCCCGCGGGGTCCACCCAGGTCGAGCACGGTGGCGGAGGTGAAGCCACTGCGACTGAGACCGGCGATCATCGCCAGCAGCCACGCCGCCCCGTAGCAGCCGAACAGCCGGGGGTCCACCCACGCGGGCTGCCCCCACAGCCCGATCGGGCCGGTGGGACAGGGTCCGTCCCGCCCGATCAGGCTCACCGGAGAGGCGTGCCGCGGGGTGTCGGCGCCGACCAGCTGGCGCATTGACTCGGCAATATCGGCCAGGCTGAGGATGTTGAGCATCACGGTGGCACTGTCGGCCACGTGCAACTGCGTGGTCACTCCGATGACCGCGGCGGTGCCCGGGTGCCACGCCGTTGGCGCCCGGTTGAGGGCGCAGAAGTGCGAGGTGGTGCCGGTGCGGTCCGGGGCGGGCAGGCCGGAGGCCACCAGTACCTCACGGGCGGCGGCGAACAGCTCGGGGTCGGGAACCTCCAGCTCAGCGCCGGCGTCGAGGGCGCCGAGCTGGATCGAGGTGAGGGCGACCGAACCGGCATGCAGTGCATCGGCCACGGCGGTGACCAGCTGTCGCGCCTCCCCGGCGTCGTGGGGCAGCAGCACCAGTTCCACCGCCGTCCCAGCGCAGGCGTCGAACCGTGCCCCCAGGGAGTCAGCCTCGGCGGCGGTCACCGCAACCCGCAGGTGGTCCGGCGACAGCACGGCGAGCAGGTCGGATGGTACCGGCGAGGAACCGGGTGGATGGTTGCAGCCCAGCCGCAGCCGCGGTGCGGTGGGGTCGCCCACCCGCAGGGTCACCGGAACGCCCCGCTCATCCGCCGGCCCGGGATCGGGCAATCCGGGGTCTTCCGGGTCAGACCCGACCACCGGATTCCGCTCGGCCCGCAGGTGCACCGTCTGCTGCTGCGGATGATCGGGATGGAATGGATGACTCCAGCCCAGACGCTGGGGAGTGCTGTACGACTTCAGCGATAGATCAGCCCAGTTGCGGTGGTCCTGCATCTCGAAGGTGTCCCCCGTGAACGTCCACTCTCCGACGGCACCGCTGGGCAGCCGGAGTCGAAGCCGGTCATAGGGGTCGAACATCGCGGTCACCGTGCCGTCACGGAACAGCTGGGGGTCGATGCGGTCCGCGAACTGGCCGGATACGTGAGTGCCGGGACCGTCCGCGGTGTACGCGGCTCCCAGATGCGTCCGAGTGTCGTGCAGGATGCACAGTCCGATCTTTCCGGCCCGGAACTGCCCCTGCGGACGGATCGTCGCTGACACCGTCACCCCCGCACCCTCGGGTGTCACCCCCGCCGTCACCATCAGGTCGATGAGGACGTCGAGATCGTCCGCCGCCGGCTGGGCACTTGCGGCATGCAGGGTGTACCACAGCCGTACCACATCGCCTTCGCGCTGCGTGCTGATGACACTGGTCCGACAGGTGAGGGTGTGCCAGGACAGGTCGCGGACGCCTACATAGATCCGCTGCGCCCAGCAGGTCCCATCGATGGTCACCTGATAGAGATCACCATCACGTGCGATGAGGCTGACCGGTCCCGCGGCGATCGGAACCTCCCAATGACCCGGCGGATCGACCCCGATCAGTGGCGACCAGTCAGGCGGGATGGCCGGCCAGGGATCGGGGTCAACCGTCATTGGGTCAAAGGACCGGGACCCGGTCTCACCGGTGTACGCACCGTCGAGGCCGGGCACGTCGCGGGCCGTCGTCAGTCGCCGTGGTCAGTCGGCGTCAAGAACCGCGACCGGATCCCCGGTTGCGATGTCCTGACCTGCGGTGACCAGGCATTCCGCAAGCGTCCCGGCGACCGGTGATGGCACATCCACGGTCGCCTTGTCGGTCTCCACGCTCATCAGGGGATCGCCGACCGCCACCACATCACCAGGCTGCTTGAGCCATTCCAGGACATGGACTTCGTCGACGGTGTCGCCGAGTCTGGGCAACTTGACCGTCATCTTCATCGTGTCGCTCCTTGTGCAATCGGCCCGCGGATGCACATCGCGCCGCGGGGACTCATCGCGCCGCGGCTGCGGGCTCGGTCCAGATGTTGGCGAACATCGCTGCCAGGTCGGGCAGGGGATCAGCCGAGACCGTGGCAACCACCGCCGCGATGTCATCGGCCACGCGCGCGTCGATGGCGGCCAACTCGCCTTCGCTCACTCCTTGGGCCAGCAGGGCGCTGCGGCGCACCGCGATCGGATCGCGCTTGCGGTACTCCTCCAATTCCCCTTCCGGGCGGTACAGCGCCTTGTCGGCGCGGGAGTGCCCAGCGAATCGGTAGGTCCGTGCCTCCAGCAGGGAGGGTCCACCGCCATTGCGCGCCCGGTCGACCGCGGCTGCGATCGCGGTGCGAGCGGTGTCGACATCCATGCCATCGAAGGACTCGCCCGGGATGTCATAGCCCGCCGCCCGCCGCGACAGGTCCAGCACAGCGGTCGTCCGATCGATTCGGCTGTACTCGCCGTAGACATTGTTGTCGCAGAGGAAGAGCACGGGCAGGCGCCAGACCGCCGCCATGTTCAGCGATTCGTGGAAGGCTCCGATATTCGAGGCACCGTCGCCGAAGACCGCCACCGCAACCCGGTCCTCCCCGCGGGTCTGGAAGGCCAGTGCGGCACCGGTGGCGATCGGCAGGCCGGCGCCGATGATCGCCGATGTGGGCAGCAGACCAATCGACATGTCGGCCAGGTGCATGGAACCGCCGACACCACCGGTGCAGCCGGTTGACCGGCCCATGATCTCGGCGAGCACGGATGCCGGGGTCATCCCCAGCGCCAGTGCAATGCCGTGACCGCGGTAGGTCGCCGCCACCACGTCGTCATCACGCAGCACTGCGGCCAGTGCGACGTCCAGCGCCTCCTGGCCCTGGCACAGGTGGGTCGTGCCGTGGACGAGTCCGGCGGCGAACAACTCGTTCACCTGCTCCTCGAACAAGCGGATCTCCACCATGCGGGCATAGGCAGCGCGGGCATCCGCGCGAATCTCCGACCGCCGATCCAGCTGCACGCTCATGCGGACACTCCTTCCAGGACCCACCAGGGCTGCGGCACCGCGCCGGTGTCGAGATAGGTGCGCAACTGGCGTGCGACATCCTCGACGGTCGGCACGAACCGAGCCTCCAGGTGCTTGGCATAGGGGACGGGAACATCGGGGGTGGTGATCCGGAATGGGGCGGCGGTCAGCGCACTGAAGGCCTCACTGGCGGCGGTCGCAACGACCTGTGCCCCCCAGCCCCCCGTCAGGGGTGCCTCCTCGACGACGATGAGCCGCCCCGTGCGATGCACGGAGGTGAGCACCGTACTGCGATCCCACGGTGACAGGGTGGCGAGGTCGATCACCTCAGCGTCCACGTCGCAGGCTGCCACGGCATCGAGGGCGATGCCCACCGTCTGGCCCATTGCGACCACGGTGATGTCCGCGCCCGGGCGCACCGTGCGGGCCCGACGCAGCGGCAGGATGCCTGCCTCGCCCGTCGTCACCTCACCGCGACGTGCATAGAGGGTGCGCGGCTCAAGCACGATGACCGGATCGGGGTCGCGGATCGCCGCGCGCATCAGCCCGTACGCGGACTGAGCATCGCTGATGGTGACCACCGTCAGCCCGGGGGTTGCACTGACCCAGTTCTCGAGGGTCTGGCTGTGCTGGCAGCCGAAGCCGAGTCCGCTGCCGACCGAGGCGCGCACCACCATCGGCACCGAGAGCGCGCCATTGCTGAGATAGCGGAACTTCGCTGCCTCCGTCACGAGCTCATCAAGGGCGACCCCGAGGAACTCGACGAACATGATCTCGATGACCGGACGCATGCCCAAGGTGGCCGCCCCCACGGCCGCACCGGTGAATGCCATCTCCGAGATAGGCGTGTCGCGCACGCGCAGCGGGCCGAACTCGGCGAGCAGTCCCTCCGAGGTCTTGAACGGGCCCTCAGCCTCGGCGATGTCCTCACCGAAGACCATGACCGAGGCATCGGCGCGCATCTCGTCGGCCAGTGCGGTGGCAATCGCCTGATTGACCCTCATCGTGGGCATCGGATCACCTTCTCCCTTGCGGTGGTGGTGTCCACCCGGATGGTGTCCACCCTGGTGGTGGCGTGCATTCTCATGGCGCCGAGTGCGGCGGAGCTGACGCCGGCGGTGCTGACTCTGGTGATGGCGGGTGTGCTGTGCATCAGATGTCCCTGCGGGTCACTCACTGACCACGTGCGCAGCAATGTAGTCGGCATCGAGGTGCCAGCCCAATCCCGGCTCATCGGAGAGCGTGATGTGCCCATCCCGCAGTGGCGGGCGATTGGTGATGAGGTTGTGCCAGATGGGGTCTCGGTCAGGATGGAAGTACTCGACGTAGGCACCGTGTGGGATCGATGCGAGCAGATGCGATGAGATCTGCGGCTCCTCATGGTGGGCCATTGCCACGCCGTAGACCGCAGCCACCCCCGCTGCCCGGCGCCACTCCGTGGGACCGCCGGACCACGAGGAGTCGAAGTTGCAGTAGTCGATCGCACCAGCAGCCATCAGGTCCCGGCAGCCGGCAGCCGAGAACTCGGTCTGGCCGGCACACACTGGAACGCCCCCCATGGCCCGCACATCGCGCATGTCACGGCGATCGTTCTCCCAGATGCACGGTTCCTCGAACCACAGCAGGTCGCTGCCGGCCACGCGCTGGCAGAACTCGATGGCCTGCGCGCGGGTGTAGCCCTGGTTGGCGTCGACCCCGATCCGGAACGAGGCCGGCGCAGCCGCGCGTGCCGTGAGGAAGCGCTCCGCGTCCTGCTCCGGTGTCAGCCCACCGATCTTGAACTTCATCCCGGCAAAGCCCTGGGCGACCAGATCAGCCACCTCGCCGGGGATGTCGGCGTCCTCGTGGTAGTAGCCGCCGATGGTGATCACCCCGACGGTCCGCCGGAAGCCACCCCAGAGGCGCCAGAGCGGCATACCGAGTGCCTTGCCGACCACGTCCCAGATTGCGGCATCGGCACAGGCGCACGCGACAAGGCCGAGGCGGCGATCGCGCAGGATGTTCCACGTCGCCGGGCGCGCTCGCTGCCACAGTCGCTCAACGGCGAAGGCGTCCTCCCCAATGAGATGAGGGGTGATCTCGTGATCGACGATTCCCTTGATCTCCAGCAGCCCCGCGTCCTCGTCCCCGGCGTAGGCCTCACCCACCAGCCCGGACTCGGTGTAGACGCGGGTGATGATGGTTGAGCGGTGGGTCATCCGGTAGTGGCTGCCCGAGTACACGCGTCCCAGTGGCACCCGGATCGCCACGGTCTCGATGCGCCGGATCGTGAGATCGGGCAGCGGGGCCATGTCCTCACCTCATTTCTGCTCGGCGGTCCCATCCCGCTCGGCGGTCCCATCCCCGGTCAGGAGTCGCCTGTCGGCGGCAGTTCAGCACCTACCCCTCTGGAAACGATTCAGACCCTAGCGGACGGGTCGACCTGTGCGCTCCTAGACTCCCGGCATGCCAGCCACGGCATCGCCCACCCCGGCCAGCCGGCCACCGGAGTTGCCCCTCGCGGGAATCCGCGTCATCGATGCGACGGCGAATATCGCCGGTCCGTTCGGGGGATCAGTGCTTGCCGATCTCGGCGCCGATGTCTGCAAGGTCGAGCCGCCGGGAGGGGATTCGGCCCGCCGGATGGCACCGGTTGAGGCCGACCGCGACACCTCGGCCTACTTCCATGTGGTCAACCGGAATAAGCGCGGCATTACCCTGGACCTGCGCAGCCCTGCGGGTCAGCAGCAGTTGGGCGCTCTCCTCGACGATGCGGATGTCTTCCTCACCAACCTGCTGCCCCGTCAGATTCGTGATCTGCACCTCACCGCCGACCAGTTGCGGGCGCAGCGTCCGCGGCTGATCGTCGGCCACCTCAGTGCATACGGCAGCCGCGGAGCCGAGCAGGATCGACCGGGCTTCGATGCGGTGCTCCAGGCGCGCACCGGCATTGCGGCGGTCACCGGACAGTCGGATGGCCCACCGGTGCGCGCAGGTATCTCCGTACTCGACGTCGGATCGGGGATGTGGTTGGCCCTTGGTGTCATTGCCGCGCTCTACCGCCGGGAGCGCACTGGGGTAGGCGGCCTGGTGGAGACATCGCTGCTGGAGACCGGCGCGACCTGGGTTGGTTACCACCTCTCAGCACATCAAGCGACGGGGGCGGCCTCCGGTCGGCACGGCAGTGGGCACCCTGCCTTCTCTCCCTATGGCATCTTTCCCACAGCCGATGGGGAGGTATGCATCGGTGTGGGGAACGATGCCCTCTTCGAGCGACTCTGCACAGCCATCGGCCGACCGGAGCTGGTCGGCGACGCTCGCTTCACCACCAATACCGATCGCGTTGCCCACGACCGAGCACTCCGCCGTGAATTGGAGTCCGCCTTCGCCGAGGCATCGGCAGCGCACTGGGCGGCCCGGCTGGCAACCGCCGGTGTTCCCGCCGATCGCGTGAACGCCCCCGAGGATCTGCTGACCGATCCGCAGGTGGCGGCGATGGCCATCCTCGAGTCCTACCCCGACGAACACAGCCCACGCCAACTGGCGGCGCTGCCACTGACCTTCGATGGCCACCGGCCGCCGATCCGCCTACCCGCCCCCAATCCCACGCACCGCACCTGAACCAGGGAGGACGCCATGGAAGCTGGCGCTGCATCGGTCGCGATCGACCCACCACTGCCGCATGACCTGCAGGGATACATCCGCCGGGAGCAGTCGGCGCGCACCCACGGACATGGCGATCCACTGCTGATCACCGCCGTGGTGCTGCGCACCGACAGTGCCGCCTGCGCCATCCTCGCTGCCGATGTCGTCGGCTACTCCCCGACGATGGCCGATCGCATACGCGATGCGGTCGCAGCGGCAATCGGTGTCACCCGGGGTGATGTGCTGATCAATGCCAGCCACAGCCATGCCACGCCCTGGCTGCGTGAGGATGGGACGAAGCTCGGCGGCGAATTCGACGAGTACACCGATGTTGAGCAGGCCTACCTCGATGCGATGCCCGAGGCCTTCGCCCGTGCGGCCCGGATCGCGGCGGCCGACGCGCGCCCGGCCCGGGCGGCCGGGGGAACCGGCCGGGTTCCCGGTCTGGCCGTGAACCGGCGTGAGCGCACCGCCGCCGGTGGCACGATCCTCGGCTGGAATCGCGAGCTCACGATCGATGAGGAGGTGCCGGCGATCCGCATCGACGACCTGACCGGGGCACCAATCGCCACCATCGTCGCCTTCGGCTGCCACCCCGTCGTCGTCGGCCCCGAGGTTCACCTGACGGGCAGTGACTTCATCGGGCCGCTACGTGACCGTGTCTCACTGCTGCGCGGGGGCGGTGTCTGCGTGTTCCTGCAGGGGGCAGCGGGCAATGTCCTCCCCCTTGAAGCCTTCTTCGATGTTGACGGCCCACAGGTTCCCTTCGGTCAGCGGCTGGGGTTGGAGGCCGCCCATGCGGTGGCCGACAGCAGCCCCCTGGAGTGGACGATCGACCGCTTCGAGTGGGGATCGGCCACGCCAATCGCCCGGTACCGCCGGCGAATCGTCGCCGAGCAGCCGGTGCAGTTGCTGCAGGTGACCCACCGGGTGGTTGACCTGCCGCTGCTGACCGCACCGTCGCTGACGCAGTTGCGCGCCGAGCAGGTGGAGCGTCAGGCGGAATACGACGCACTGATCGCTGCCGGGGCCCCCCGCAGCCGCACCAACATCCTCCGCTACCACCTGCTGTGGCTGGCGATGATGCTCGCCAAGGGGGAGGCTCTCGCCCAGTGGCGGAGCAGCCCGGGTGAGGTGTGGGCGATGCGGGTGGGCGACTGCGCCATCGTCGGCACCCCGGGGGAGATCTTCAACGAGATCGGCGCCGCGGTCCGCGGCGGCTCACCCTTCGACACCACGCTGTTCGCCGGCTACAGCCAGGGAATGCTCGGCTATGTCGCGACCCCGGAGGAGCACCCATTCGGCGGGTACGAGCCAGCGGTCTCGCACCGCGGGTACGCGCACCCGGCGCCATTCGCACCCGCCGCAGCCGGCATCCTGGTCGACACCAGCCTTGAACTGCTGAGGTCGCTCGCGCGGTAGCCGAGCCCGCGATTCGGTGCGCTAGCCGCCGCGGCGGGCGGTGACGGCGTCGAGCACCTCGACAACGCCCAATCCGGGCTCGGCTCCGGTGATCGCGTCGGCGTGCTCGCGGACGATGCGCGGCGCATGCCCCATTGCGACGCCCAGTCCCGCCCAGCGCAGCATCGCCAGGTCATTGAGATAGTCGCCGATCGCGACGGTGCGCGAGGGGTCGATGCCCTGCCGGGCGCAGACCTCGGCGAGCATCGTTGACTTGTTCACTCCCCACGGACCGACATCCATCCATGCCACCTCGGCGATGCCGAACACCACGGAGTGGAAGCCCATCCGCTCGGCGATCTCAGCGAACCCCTGCTCGGCATGACCCTCACTGCGAACGACCAGGCGGATCACCGGCTCGGTGATGATCTCCGCCAGCGGCGCAACGGTCAGCGACAGCCCGAGGGCACCGGTGTCGAAGTGATGGGTCGTTCGGAAGTTGCCGCGCGGATCCTCGACCGCGAAGACGGCATCCGGGATCAAGCCCATCAGCTCCGTCACCAATGGCTCGGGATCAAATGAGATCGCCTCCACCACCTTCCCCGTCGGGGCCGAGACGAGAATCGCGCCGTTGCTGCAGACGAGCAGATCGTCGATGCCGGCACTGTGGGCGACCGGGAGGGTCGTGCTGATACTGCGCCCCGTCGCAAGCGTCACCGTCACCCCCGAGCGGCGGGCCCGGGCCACCGCAGCGGTGACTTCCGGGCGCACCTGCCCCATCCAGGTCGTGAGCGTGTCGTCGACGTCGATGGCAACCAGTTCGGGCACCCAGTCGATGGGCAGGCCATCGCGGATATGCGGGAGGTCCGGGACCGTCGCATTTGCCTTGCTGGCATCCGGCACCGCTGGTCCCCGATCCTCGACGGTCACTGTGCCAACACTACTGCCGAAACCCACAGCCCGTAGATCAGCAACTTCACCATCAGCCTCGGGCCATACGGCGGAGCCCCACGAGCCACCGTGTCATCATCGAAGAACGCCGTCAAGTCCAATCCATGCCCAAACCAGGTCATCGACCCACCGCGCAGGATGATCCCCCGGCAGCCAATCCCGCAGATCCGGCGCCAGCAGCATCGGCTGGTCCTGGTCATACCGGCGAAACGTCTTCTCCACCGTCCGCCTCGCCCGCACCAAACCCCCAAAACCCGGCTCAACATCCATCAACACACACTGCTCGACCCCCTGCGGTTCCCCTATGACACACTCTCCCGCACCACCAAGCAAACACGCATTACCGACACGAGCACCTAGCGCGCGGTGTGACCGCCGTCCACGGCGAGGACATGGCCGGTGACCATGGACGATGCCGGGGATGCGAGGAAGACCACCGGGCCAACGATCTCATCAGGCTGACCGAGTCGGCCGAGGGGAATGTTGCCACGGAAGTACTCCCCCAGACTGGGATTCGCCTGCACTGCACCAGCGACCATGGGGGTCTCGAAGTGTGTCGGAGCGATGGCATTGACACGGATCCCATGACCAGCCCACTCCATCGCCAGGCAGCGGGTGAGGGCGATGACCGCACCCTTGCTCGCGGAGTAGTTGGCGATCCCGGTGGTCAGCCCCACCTGGCCGGCAACCGATGCCATGTTGATGATGCTGCCGGGCCGCCCAGTCTCGATCAGGTGGCGCCCAACGCCCTGATTGAACAGCCACACCCCCCGCAGGTTGACTCGAATGACCCGATCCCACTGGTCAATGTGCATCGATTCGGCCGGCGAGCGGTCACCGATTCCCGCATTGGCGACGAGCACATTCACATGACCAAGGGCGGCGATCGCATTGTCGATGGCTCGCGCGGCCGCCACCTCATCGCCGACGTCGGCAACAGCAGTCCAGGCACGCACGCCCGTCTGCTCAATGAGGGTGGCCGTCTGCGCTAGCCCGGCCTCGTCCACGTCCACGATCGCGACATCGGAGCCCGCCCGGGCAAGACCTTCAGCGATCACCGAGCCCAGGCCGCTGCCGCCGCCCGTGACGAGGCTGACGCAACCGGCAAGGGGTGTGGTGGAACTCTCGGCGGAAGGTCGGCCACCTGCCGGTGCCAGATCAGTCATCCGCCCAGCGTAGACACGCTGCCACTGGGGCAACCGATCCATCGGCAAGCTGACCGAGAAACTCGGTCATCGAATCGCCCAGTGCGATCTCGCTGATCAGCGAGTCCACCACCAAATCGCCATTGCGGAGCAGTTCCAGGGTGTTGTGCATCCGCGTCCGAGTCCAGCCGGATACGAAGTGCACCGTCGCCTCCTGCTGCTGCAGGCCGGCCATGTCCGCCCAGCAGGTGATCCCATCGGGACTGTGGCCGGCGAAGACGATCTGGGATGAGCCATGACGGGGGTGCACGGATGCCGACCCATTCCAGGTGCAGGGCAGGAATCGAAGGTAGTCGCTGGTCACCGCCGCACTCTGGACGGTGTCGATCACCGATGTCGGCTGCCATTCGGCAAGGTGGCTCGCCCAATCCTCGTGGGAGTTGATGCACTCGATCGTCGAACGACCTGCGCGCGCCAGATCTGCCTCGGCTGCTCGCTGGCTCGCGGCGATGGCCGCCAGTCGCTGAGTGCGATGACCCGCCAGCAGCACCCGCGCACCCCTCAACTGCGCCGCCAGGGCGGCGCTGGTGCCGATGATCCCGTCACCCACGACGAGGATGCGCGCCCCGTCCGGATCAACCAGCCGCGCAGCAGCATTGACACCCACCTGCAGGCTGACCGCGAGTGAACCGGAAAGTGCGGGCACTCCCTGCGCGGGGAACACCTCTGCCTCTGGGGAGATCGCCCATGCCGCATGGGCACCCCATCCGGCGGACGCGTCAACGAAATCCCGGCTGCTCGTAGCGAAGACGACATCTCCCGGGGAGAGGGATGACACGGATTCGCCGATCGCCGCCACAACGCCGATGCGCTGATAGCCCGGCACCAGCGGAAATTCGAAGGCCCCCCACTCGAACCGTCCCGTGACCACCCAGCGGTCGGTACCGGTGCTGACCCCTGAGACCAAGGTTCGGATCAGCACATCGCCCTCGCCGGGTTCGCCAAGCTCGACGTCCGTCAGCGTCACCTCACCCGGCCGCTCCACGAGGACCGCCGGCGCCCGCATCCCGCGACTGCCGGGCTCACCTGCGGACATCAGAACTTCGCCAGCATGCCGCCGTCGGCGACCAGCGCCGAACCGGTCATGAATGTTGCGTCACGGGAGAGGAGGAACGCGATCGTGCCAGCGATCTCCTCTGGGTCGGCGATTCGCGCGATCGCATTCGGCCCACTTGGGAATCCCAGCTCCGCCAGTGACTTGCCCTCGCGTTCGGCATGGGACTGGAGCATTGGCGTGTCGACGGCGCCCGGCACCAAGGCCATCACCCGGATGCTGTCGACGGCCAGGTCGAGGGCCATTGTTCGCGTGAGGGCCAGCACCCCGCCCTTGGCAGCGGCATACGGCGCGACCGCGGGTGAGGTTGCATAGGCGTGGACGGAGGAGACGTTGACGATCACCCCGCCGCCTGCCGCACGAATGAGCGGAATGCTCACCTTGCTCATCAGGAAGACGCTGGTGAGATCGGCCGCGATGATGCGGTTCCACTCCGCCAGGGTGGTGCTTTCCACGTCCATGGCGAAGGCGCCGACCGCGGCGTTGTTCACCAGTCCACGCAGGGGCTGCGCCCCTGACGCTGCCCGCTCGGCAACCTGCTGACAGTCCTGCGGCGACGTCACATCGGCTGTCAGCACCTCACAGGACCCGCTATTGGCCACGATTCGATCGCGGGTGTCGTGCAACCCCGCCGCATCGAGATCGCAGGCCACCACGTGCAGGCCGTCAGCGGCCAGACGGACCGCTGCGGCGGCTCCAATGCCCCGGCCAGCGCCCGTGACGATCACTGAGGAGCCGACCGGGCAGAAGGCTGTCCTGCGCATGCTCAAACCTCGTTTCCTACTCAGGAACTGGGCGGCCACACCCACCAACTGGGCCACCGGCATGGTGCCGGAATCCTCGGGCCGTTGCCGCAATGGCGGGGTGGACGGTCACTCGGGCGACCGTCCACCCCGCCACATTGCGGGGCTGTGAGCCTAGAAGTCGAAGTTGTCGATATTCGACGCGTCGAACTCCTGCGGCGGCCCAGCGATGATGACCCGGTCGGCGCCCGCCATCACGCGCTGACCGACGCCCGGCACCTCGAATTCGAGATCGGCAGCCGGAGCAATGGTCCCGGCCTTGATCCCGGCGATCAGGTTCGCTGCGATCGTGCCCTGCAGGGCAGGGTCCCACAGTGCGAACTTTTGAACGGTGCCGTCCTTGATGAACTCCCGCATCTGGTTCGGAGTACCCAGGCCGGTCACCTGCACCTGACCCTTCTTCGGTGACTGTGACAGCACCTGGGCCGCCGCGGCGATACCGACCGTGGTCGGGGCGTTGATGGCGGCGAGATTCGGGTACTTCGTCAGCAGAGCCTGCGCCTCGGTGGCGCTCTTGTCCGGAGCGTCGTCGCCGTAGACAGTGTCAACCAGCGTCAGACCCGCAGGTGACTGACCGGAAGCGATGTACTCATCGGCGCCGGCCAGCCAGGAGTTCTGGTCCGGAGCGGTCGATGTGGCCGAGAGGAATGCCCACTCACCCTTACCACCGGTCACCTGTGCGGTGAGGTCGACGAGGTACTTGCCCAGCTGGCTGAAGTCAACCGGGGTGATCGATGCCTGACGGCAGTCCGCTGCGGTGTCGCCATTGACCGTGATCACGATGATCCCAGCATCGGCCGCCCGCTTGAGCGATGGGCAGAGCGCATCGGCGTCATTCGGGGAGATCGCGATCGCATCAACCTGCTGCTGGATCGCTGCATCAATGAAGGGGATCTGATCCGTTGCACCCGCCTGCGCTGGGGCAACCACCTCGACGGTCATGTTCAGGCCCGGTGCCGCCTCCTGGAACCCCTTGACGATTGCGTCGAAGTAGGGGTTACCGAGATTCTTCGGGATGTACGTCACCCGAAGCGCCTCACCCCCGGCTGCGGGAGCCTCGGCTGGCGCCTCCTCTGCGGGAGCCTCGGCTGGCGCCTCGTCACTTGTACTCGTCCCACCGCAGGCGGCGAGAACGACAGCCATCGATGCCGCAGTTGCGACAAGGACGGCAGACCTGCGCACTCTCCTCATTGCTGTTTCCTTTCGTTCATCGCCGCGACCGTCGCGTGCGATTCTGAACTGCCGGTGGTGTCACCGGAGTCTTCGCTGACTGCTGCGTTCTCGCAGATGTGCCACGGTGAGCGGAACGATGATCGCCAGAATCAGGATCACGCCGACGACGGCGTCCTGTACCTGCCCGTTCACGTTCGAGATGACCAGCGACTCGCGTACCGCCATCACCGCGAACAGGGCGATGACGGTGCCGATGATCGTGCCGCGCCCGCCGAAGATGTCGGTGCCGCCGAGGACGACCACCGTGATGGCGAGCAACTCCAGACCCAGTCCGACATTCGACAGCGTTGAGCCCAGCCGAGAGGTGAGCATGATGGCTGCCGCGCCGGCCATCAGCCCGCAGAGCATGAACGCCACCGCCCGCGTGTGATCGGTTTTGATACCGCTGAAGCGAGCTGCCTGCTGGTTGCTGCCCGTGAGATAGCACGCAAGGCCGAAGTTGGTGCGCGTCAACAGCACGCTGAACAGCAGGGCCACGACCAGGAAGAGCACCAGTGGCAGCGGGACACGCGCCCAGTCGCCGAGCAGTGAAATCTGATCGACGCCGATGAAGGCCTCCGGGTATCCGGTGACGGCTCGATCCCCCAGCAGGATCTGGGCAAGGCCGCGGTACAGCGCCAGCGTGGCCAGTGTTACCACCAGGCTCGGCAACCCCAGCCCGACGATGAACAGCGCATTGATCGCCCCCAACCCCAGTCCGACGGCCAGGGCGGCGAAGGCCGCCACCTCGATGCCGACTCCCGATTCGACGAGTAGACCCATCGTCGCGGCACTGACCGCAAGGTTGCTGGCAACGGAAAGATCGATATCGCCATTGATGATGACCACCGTCAGCGCCAGCGCGAGCAGCCCGATCTCCACATACCGGCCCGTGTTCACCAGCAGCGCGCTGAAGTTGAGGAAGTACGGCGAGGAGACCGAGCCGTAGACAACTGCGGCGACGAGAACGACCAGTGACGGCAGGTAGGGGCCGATCCGAGCCCGCCACGGTAGCCCACCTACCTCGACCAGGTCTCCCGCAGCGGCATGAGTGTGGCTCATGTACTTCTCACCGTCGTCTCCTGTGATTGTCGCGCCTCAATGCGTCGTCGCACGAAAGCGTCGGCAACGATGGCCAGCAGGATGATGGCGCCGGAGGCAAAGCGCTGCCAGAAGCCGCTGACCCCCACCACGGTCAGCCCATTGGCGAGGATGCCCACCAGCACGGTGCCGAGGACGGTGCCGAGGACGGTGCCCGATCCGCCGAAGATATTGGTGCCGCCGATGACGACCGCACTGATCACCGCGAGTTCGAAGCCAAGCCCAGCATCGGCCGGATTGACGGTCGCGAACCGCGCGACATACATCGCACCACCGAGGCCAGCGAGGGCACCCATCGTGACGAAGACCAAGAAGGTCAAGCCGCGGACGTTGAGTCCCCTCATGCGTGCCGCCTCGGGGTTGCTGCCGATGGCGTAGAGGCGCTTTCCGGTCATGGTCCTCGTGGTGAACCACCACGCCACTGCGACGACGATGATGGCGAAGATGACCAGCCAGGGGATACCGAGTGGCCCCTCGGCCGCGAGATCCTGAACTCGGTCATCGATGTCCTCAGGATCGACCTGAACGTTGTTTGAGACGAGGAAGGTCAACCCGCGGAAGATCGCCAGTGTGCCGAGGGTGGCAATGATCGCCGGCACCTGCGCCACCGCAACGAGCACCCCGTTCAGGGCACCCGCCAGCGCACCGACGGCCATGGCAATGAGGATGAGCAGGGGAATCGGCACCTGCGGCAGGTCGCGGCCGACCATGCCCATGACCATCGCCGACAGGCCGAGCACGCTGCCGACTGAGAGGTCGATGTTGCGGGTGACGATGACGAGCATCTGGCCGATGGCGAGGATCATCAGGATGCCGACGCTCAGCACGATCGCCCCGAGGTTCTCGGCGTTGAGGAATCGCGGGTTGAGCAGCCCGAATACAGCGATCAGCGCGACGATGACCGCTGCAATGCCTGCCTCCCGGACGCGGATCAGCACCCCCCACGACACACCAGGGCGCCCAGTGCTCATGCCGCGATCCCCGCCGCCAGGCGCATGACTGACTCCTCATCGGCCTCATCGATGGACAGCCCGCCCGTGATGCGCCCCTCGCGCATCACCAGGATGCGATCTGGCACTTCAAGCAGTTCCCGCATGTCACTGCTGACCAGCAGCACCGCCTTACCGGAGTCCGCGAACTGACGCAGCAGGCCATGGATCTCGCGCTTGGATCCGATGTCCACGCCGCGGGTCGGCTCGTCCACAAGGAGGATGTCGAGGTCGCGCACCAACCACTTACCGAGGCTCACCCGCTGCTGGTTTCCCCCGCTGAGCTGCCCAGCCAGCTGCGCGAGACTCGACACCCGGATACGCAGCCGGGCCACGATGTCCTGCGCATTGCGCTGCTCCCGGCGGGGACGTCGAATTCCCAGGCGGGACGTGAGATCAAGGTTGGGTGCTGAGACGTTGTTCAACACACTGGACAGCAGGACAAGGCCATAGCGACCGCGATCCTCCGGCACCAACCCCATCCCACTGGCAACGGCCTGTGCCAGCGAGCCGATCGATCGCCCACCCACCGACACCACCCCAGTGGATCGCGGACGAACGCCGAAGATGGCCTCCAGGACCTCGCTCCGGCCGGAGCCGACCAGGCCGCCGATACCGACGATCTCACCTCGTCGGACGTCCAGGGAGACATCGGAGAAGTGCCCGGCGGCGGAGAGGTCCCGGACTGAGAGCAGCACCTCACCGACGGCCGCTGTGGGGGCATGTGCAACCGCCTCGATATCACGTCCGATCATCAACCGAATGAGTTCATCCTCATTCGCCTCATCTCGGCTGAGTGTCCGCACCAGCCGACCATCGCGCAGCACCGTGATGCGATCGCTGATCTCGAGGATCTCCTCAAGTCGGTGCCCGATGAAGATCACTGCCACACCCTGATCGCGAAGTTCCCGCATGACCCGAAAGAGGTTGCCGACCTCCGCGGGGGTAAGCGACGCGGTCGGCTCATCCACGATCAGGACCTTCAGGTCCTTGCGGAGTGCGGCGGCAATATCGATCATCTGCTGATCAGCAACCGACAGGAACGCCACCCGCGCATCCGGCGACACCGAACTGCCCAGCCGGCCCAGCAATTCCCGAGTCCGGCCGGCCATCCGAGAGAGCCGGAAGCGCCGGCGTGACCACCACCCTGAGCCCTGATCGATCCAGATGTTCTCCATCACCGACAGATCCGGGAAGAGCCGCGGTTCCTGATGGATCAGGGCAACCCCCTGTGCCTGCGCCGCGGCCACGGAACCCGCCTTCAGGGCAGCGCCCCGCAGCAGGACCTGGCCGCGATCAGGGGACACCAGGCCGGCGATGACCTTCACCAAGGTGCTCTTGCCGGCACCGTTCTCACCAAGGATGACGTGGATTTCGGCCTCATTGGCGGTGAAGTCGACGTCGTCGAGGACCTTGGCGGTGCCATACCACTTGGAGACCTGCCGGCACTCCACTACCGCCATGGGTACCTCCGACGCCTCACGATCCCACAGGCCAAGCGGCCTTGGAGCATAGGCAACAACATGTCAGACATGCTGTCAAGCCCAGCGCCGGCCCTCGCTCTCGCTGTTATCGAATTGTGACCCGGGCTTGTGACCCGGGCTTGTGACCCGGGCTTGTGACCCCGGCTTATGACCCCCGGCTCATGACCCCCGACGCGCACACGACCGGTCAAGTACGCTGCCGCGCAGTCGCACCGGAACATGCCATCTCAGCCAAGGAGGCGCCATGGAGCGGGTCTGCTTCACGTTCGAGGTCTACGAGGGCCAGCAGGATGAGTACAAGCGACGCCACGATGAGATCTGGCCGGAGCTGGTCGAGGTCATCCAGCAGGCGGGGTTGAAGAACTACTCACTGTTCCGTCGCGGCACCCAGGTCGTCGGATACGTTGAGTGCCACCCTGATATGGCGACCGCCTTCGGCAAGGTCGGCCAATCCGAGCACAATGCGCGGTGGGCGGAGTGGTTCAAGGACACCATCGTCAATCTCACTGACGGTCGTGGCAACCTCATGGTCATGGACGAGGTCTGGCACCTCGACTAGCGGTTCTTGGCCGCGGGTGGCCACTTCGCATCCTCGAACGGGAACAGTGGACGGGGCCGATTGGCATAGGGCAGCGTGGTGAGGTTCGCCGCCGTCGGCCCCCGGGTGTCCGCGAGGATGCTGAGGTCGGTGACCGGCTCGAAGCCGGCCCGGAATGACACGTGGGACTTCGCCTGCACGATCCTCAGTCCGGCGAGGTCGACACCGACGGCGCGATAGATGGCAGGGTCGATGACCCGCACTGGCCGGCTGTGCACGATCACCGTCACCTCGCCCACGGTGAGCACCGCAGTGTCCCCGGGGTCGTCCAGCAGCCCGTAGGCGGCCGGGTGGGTGTAGCGGATCTCCCCCCGCCAGAGCCGGTCAACAGCGGCGCTGACGGTGACAGCCTCGTTGAACGCACCGGCGGCACCGGTCCCGACGGTGAGGGTGACCCTCGACCCGACACCGGCGCGCCATGCCGCCGCAGCGGCCACCGGGTCGGTCACCGAGAGCGCCGCCGGGCCCGCGGGCTGGCCGCTGGTCTGGCGGTCCAGCAGCACGCGCAGCAGCTCGGTGCTGTCGCCATAGGAGCCGCCATTGGTGGCATCACCAAGGTCGGCGATGGTGCACACTCCGGGTTGCGCAAGGGCCTCGGTCACGGCCTGCTCACACCCAATTGCCGTCGTGTGGAGGAATTCCTCGCGCACCTGCCAAGCCTGGTCGGCAATTCGCTCAGCGGCCGCCTCGGCTGCCAGGGGATCGTCATCGGTGGTGACCACTGCGGACCACCCGAGCTCGGGGACGTCGAGCCAGGGTTGTGTGGAGAGCAGCCCGGCGGCAAGTGCCCCGTCCTGCTCCGCCTGGGTGCAGGCGGCCTGCAGCCGCGCGAACGGGTCCTGGGCGGAGTCATGCCGCTCCGGTGGCGTGATCATCGGCAGCCGGACCCGGCGGCAGACCGGGCTGATCTGGCCGAGCAGGGTTCGGGTGAGCAGCCTGCCGGCCTGCTCACCCGTGCGATACAGGTCGATATGCGGGCAGGTGCGGTACACGGTGACGATGTCGACGCTGGCCAGCATCCGCTCAGTCAGGTAAGCGTGCAGGTCGAGACTGATGGCAATCGGCACCGTGGGTCCGACGCGCGCGCGGATCTCAGTCAGCAGCCAGCCCTCCGGGTCGTCCTCCCCGATGACGAGAGCTGAACCGTGCAGCATGAGGTACACACCGTCGACGCCTGCGGTGCATCTGCTCAGGATGCCCTGGCAGACCTGCTCGAATACCGCCCTCGCAACCCGTGGTCCCGGTGATGAGCGCGCCGCGACCGAGCCGATGGGGGTGATGCCGGCCGCCACCAGCACATCCCAGGCGCCCGCCAGCTCACTGTCGCTGCCACAGCAGTCGCGGGTCACCTCATCACCGGTTGCCCATACCTGCCGTTGGAAGTCAGTGAGGGTGGTCTCCCCGGGGACGAAACTGTCGCCCTCGATCGAGAACGCACCGACCAGCACCAACGGGCTCACCACATCGCCAGCCCACCGTCCTGACTGATCGCCTGCCCGGTCAGATAGGCCGCATCCGGGGAGAGCAGGAAGCAGATCAGGCCGGCGCACTCATCCGGGGTGGCGGTACGGCCGAGGGGGACGGTTCCCAGCCGCAGTGTGGCGATCTGCTCCAGGCTGATCCCGCGCAGCCTGGCCAGGGAGTCGAGGACGTTGTCCTGCATGGGCGTGTCGATGATCCCGGGAAGCACGGCGTTGACGCGAATGCCGCGGGGTGCGAAGGCGTAGGCGAAGGAGCGGGTGATCGACAGCACCGCCGTCTTCGACGAGGCGTAGACCGCGGTCTCCTGGGTGGTGGCCAGTCGGGCGGAGACGGAACTGAGGTTGACGATCGCTGAGCCGTCCGGCATCGAGCGGCCGATGTGCGACATCAGCAGCCAGACCGCCTCGACATTCACCGCGTAGATGTCCCGGATGTCCTCGGCCGTGAAGTCGAGAATCGGCTTCAGACGGATCACGCCTGCGGCATTGACGAGGTAGTCCACACCCTGTCCGGAGTCGATCACGCGCTGACGGCCGGCCGCATCGGCGAGATCGGCGACGATCGGCGTGGCCCCGGCAGCCGCGGCATCGGCGAGCCCGGCGGCGTCGCGGTCAACCGCGAGAACGGCGACGCCCTGCGCCCGCAGGCGCAGGGCGACCGCACGTCCAATGCCATTGGCCGCGCCGGTGACGAGGGCGGTGCCCGTGGTCACGAGCGGGCCGGTATTCACAGGCGGTACAGCCGGCGAGCGTTGCCCGACAGGATCGCCACCTGCTCGGTCTCACCCAGGCCCGCGATATAGCCCCGGTAGAGATCCATGATGACGTCATAGGAGCTGTAGAGGCGATCGACCGGCCAGTTCGAACCGAGCACGCAGCGCGCCGGCCCGAAGACCTCGACACAGGTCTCCACCCAGCGGCGCAGTGACTCGGGGGTGAAGCGCGGGTCAGTCATGCCCACTCCCGAGATCTTGCAGGTGACATTGGGCGCGCCGGCCAGGGTGCGCATGCCACTGCGCCAGTTCTCGAAGTAGTCATCGTCACGGGCTCGGGGGAAGCCGATGTGCTCCAGCACGATGAGGAGATCCGGATGGCGCTCGGCCAGGGCCCGCGCTGCCGCCATATTCGGCCACTCACAGTCAAGGTCGAAGACCAGGGACCGCTCGGCAAGGATCCGCAGTGACTGCTCATATGCCGCATTGGTGCCGCCGGCCGCCAGCATCGGCTCTGCGGTGAAGTCACGCACCCCCACGAAATAGGGGGACTCGGCGTGCCCATCGATCACCGCCGCCGCATTGTCGGCCCCAAGGGTGGCGTCGGCAATGATGGTGAACGGGATCGCCGACCGCTGGCGCATCTCGTGCAGCCAGCGGGTCTCGTCAACCGGATCGGCAGAGCCGATCGCCGCCTGCACATGCACGAAACCCTCGACATCGGCAAATCGCGCCTCCGCCCAGACATCATCGATCTGGTACGCCACGGCCTTCATGGCATCGATGTTCCCCAGAATCGGGTGGATCCAGTCGCGCTCCAGCCAGACCCACTTCAGGCGCTCATCCTTGAAGTCCCAGAAGTGCACGTGGGTATCGATGATGGGGTGACGGTGACCTGCCATGGTTTCCTCCTTCGGGTGGTGGTGGATGCGGCTATCAGGGGATCAGTGGACGCAGGGGATCAGTGGATCAGGAAGCCGCCGTTGATGTCGATCACCGCACCGGTGATGTACCCGGCGTGCTCGGAGGCGAGGAAGGCGATCAGATCGGCGACGTCGGTGGGCGTGCCGAGCCGTCCGACGGGAATGCGCGAGGCCAGATCGCCAATGTCGGCGATCATCGGCGTCTCGATCAGCGTCGGTGCCAGGGCATTCGAGGTGATGCCATGAGGGGCGTACTCCGAGGCCAGGGATTTCGCAAGGGCCATCACCCCGGCCTTGCTGGCGGCATAGGCTGCCATGCTCTTGGAGCCACCCGTGATGCCGGCACTTGAGCCGATCGTGATGACTCGGCCATAGCCCTGCTCGCGCATCTGCGGCACCACCGCACGGGCACAGAGGAAGGCCCCAGTGAGGTTGACCGCGATCGCGGCATTCCATGACTCAAGGGTCACCGTCTCAAAAGGCTCCACCCGGAAGATGCCGGCATTGAGCACGAGGATCGAGATCGGTCCGCACTCCCTGCTGACCTGAGCAACTGCCGCCGCAACGCTCACCTCATCGGTCACATCGAGCCGGACCGATCGGATGTCGTCGAGTTCTGGGGTCACCAGGTCGCCGATGGCGACCGTGGCACCGAGTTCCTGCAGCCGTTGCGCGGTACGCAGGCCGATACCTCGGCTGCCGCCGGTGACCAGTGCGGTCCGGCCGGCGAAACCGGTGAGTTCCACTGCTTCCTCCTCGTCTGTCGGGTCCGAGACCGGCACGGCGCCGACCTCCGTGACGCATCGGGAATCGGCTCACCGGGAGCCCTTCCCGCGGTGCGGGCCGGGTCAGTACATCAACTGCCCGCCGGAGACGTTGATCACGGCACCGGTGATGTAGGACGAGGCATCGGAGGCGAGGAAGATCACCGCGCCGACCAGTTCATCGGGTCGAGCGAATCGGCCCAGGGGGATCATCTTGATGAACGCCTCATTGGCGGCCGGGTCGACGCCACCGGTCATCATCTGCGTGTCGACCCCACCGGGGGAGACAACATTCACCCGCACCAGATCGGGCGCGAACGAGCGGGCAAGGCCACGGCTCATCGAGACCACCCCGCCCTTCGCCGCGGCGTACACCACGGAGCCGCCGAAGCCACCCGTCCACCAGCCCTGTGAGGAGAAGTTGACGATGGCACCGGGCGTGCCCTGCTCGACGAGGTAGTTGCGGACAGATCGGTTGAGGAAGAATGTCGCCTTCAGGTTCACGCCGTGCTGGATGTCCCAGTCCTCCTCGGTGACATCATTGACGGTGGCCCGCCGCCGCAGGACGGCGGCCAGATGGGCGAGGGCCGTCAGGCTGCCCATGCCGCTGACGCGATCAAGGATCCGATCATGGCTGGCCAGGTCGGCGAGATCGTCCTCGATCGCCTGATGGCCGTGGCCAGGCAGGCCGCGGACAACCTCCGCGACCGGGCTGCCCGGGCGATCCACGGCTGCCACGAGGGAGCCGGCCTCCGCGAACCCGCGCGCCACCTCAGTGCCGATCCCGCCACCGGCCCCGGTGACGATCACGACTCGGCCCTGCAATCCGGCGTCACTGCGCCATTCGTTCATTACTTCTCCCTCTCGTCGGACGCCCCGCACGGGGCGGTAGTGGTCGGAAACCCTAGGGGGCGGCGCTCATGCCCACGGCAGTAGGACGGTCCGCAGCACACTGCCCTGACGGAGGTCGGCCAGCGCCTCGCCCAGCTCGGCCAGCGGACGCTGCTGCCCGGTGAGGTGGTCGGTGGTGATGACGCCCCGTTGGTGCAGGTCGATCACCTCCACGATGTCCTGACGGGTGAATCCGCGACTGCCGAGGATCGCGAACTCCCGCCAGATGAGGTCCGTCGCGCGCAGGCTGAAGGACTCCTGGCAGGAGCCGACCATGACGACGCGTGAGCCGTAGCCGGCGATGTCCACGGCCAGGCGGTCCATCTCGGCGCTGCCCACGCACTGCAGTACGACATCGATCTGTCCGCCAGCGGCCGCGATGATCCCATCCGGCCCATCCGCTGCCGAGACGATGATGTCGGCCCCGAGTCGTCCCGCCAGGTCCCGTTTGGACTGGCTGCGACCCACCGCGACGACGGTTGCCCCGAGGTGCTTGCCGACCTGGATCGCGTTGCTGCCGATGCCACCCAGTCCGATCACCGCGAGCACCTCACCGGGTTGGACGCGGGCGATGCGCACGAGGGCGTGGTAGCCGGTTCCCACGGCGTCGGTGAGCACCGCAAGTGCGGCCGGGTCGGTGCCGGGCGGCGCGGGGACAAGGGTGTGGACCGGCCGGGTGATGAACTGGGCGAAGGCGCCGTCAGTGTCCACGCCCATCCGCTCGATACTCGGCCCGATGTTCTCTCGTCCGGACCGTGCCCACCGTCCCTCCTGCGGTGCATTGATGTAGTAGAGCGCGACGAGCGTTCCCAGCAGATGGGCATCAGCGTCCGCACCGACCGCGATGACCTCACCAGCCGCCTCGTGGCCAGGCACCACGGGCAGCTTGTCGTGACCGAACCCACCGTCCTGCAGGAACTTGTCCGAGCCGCAGACCCCGCAGGCAAGAACGCGGATCAGCGCCTGACCGGGCAGTGGCGGCTGGACTGGCAGGTCGATGAACTCAGGGGCGGCACCGACCCCGGGGAGCAGTGCCGCCCGCCCTGAGCGGGGAATCTCCACAGCCGGTCAGCCGGACCCGGGCAGCGTGAACGTCGTGGGATCGGGCAGGTCGACGGCACCGTGGGCCTGCGAGCCGAAGACCGACGGCTTGGTCCGGCCAGCTCGCGTGTAGTACTCCTCGGGCACGGCGGTCGGATCCTTGAACATGATCCACTGGCACTTCTGGCGAACCGCCGGATCGCGGTCGGTGTCCGGGTAGACGGGCGGATCGACGACGCGGACGGGGTAGCCGAAGCGGTCGATCGGCATCTGCTCCATGAGGATGATGCAGTGGGCGCAGTACAGGCACACACCCTTCGTGAAGTGGTTCCAGTCCCGTTCCTCAGTGGCCACTCGCCAGTTGTACGGCGACTCCATTCGCGCTGGGGTGTTCTCAACCCAGTCGCCCCGGATGGTGCGCTGACCGGAGCCGCAGGCGTCGAAGCGCAGGATGTACCGATCGGCCTGCTCGATCAACTCCATGTCGCCGGTGCGCTCGGGGCCCACGAGGTGGCCTCGCATTGCCTCACAGGCGACGTACATGAGGGTCTCCAGCGCCTCATCCCAGGGGTGCTTGTCGATGTCGAACTTCTCGTACCGCCATGCGAACAGGGGCAGTAGTACGCGCTCGTACATGCGGGGGATGGCGTCATCTGTGTACCGCTGGGCGATCTCACTCATGTAGGCGTAGGTCCAGTCGACATCGCGGTCGTGCGTCTGCCGCCACGTTTCCTTTGCCTTGTCCATTGCTGCCTGTGCAGTTGCCGCATCGTGCGCTGCGGCGGCCGCCTTGACCTCGCCGATGAGGTCCTTGAAGGCCTGCCAGTGCGCCTCCGGTTGGAATACCTCGCCGTTCGGCAGGCGGGTGACCTCGGTTATGTGCTGGTCGACCGCGACCAGCTCGGCCTCCGGTGTGCCCTCCTCGGCAAGGAAGCCACGCAGATCGGCTCGCCACTGGCGATAGAGGAAGAAGCAGACGGCCGCCTCGTCGATGAAGTAGTCAGCCAACTCCTGAGCATCGTCCCAGCGTCCGTCGGCCAGCGCCTCGCTGATCTTGCGGTAGGTGGAGATCTTCTGGTCCTCCCAGTCACCGAGTCGGACACGGCGCTGGAGTAGCTCGGAGAAGCCCATGACAGCGGTCATTGGCGCACTCCCTTCCTCAGAGGTTGTGAACGGTCGGTGCCCGCCATTGCCGGACGGCGCACAGTGGACGGCAACGCGCGGCAGCGTGCGCTAGCCTGCCGCGAGTGGTGGGAAACGTTACCAGTCGCCGCGGCCGGTGTCCCACCAGAGGCGGGAGGAATCGTGTCGCCAGTACCTGGTCGCCGGCGGGGACGGATTGCCGTGCTGATGCCCTACTGGGAGTTCTGGGAGTCCGCCGTCCCCTGGGACCTGCGGGCGGAGCGGGCGGCGCTGCTCGCCCGGATCGTCGCGGACCTCACCGAGCCGGCGAGGTCCGCCGCCCCCACGGGTGCGCACGATGATCCGGCAGTCGGGGTCACCACACCTGAGGTTGTCCTGCATGCCCTCATCGCCGACCAGTCCGATGCCGATCGGATCGCCGCACAGCTGACGGACCAGCCGATCATGGGATCCAACGGATCCTCGACAGCAGCGCCCATCGATGCAGTGCTGATCGCCATCTCGATGGCAGCCCCCCCGGGGCCGATGATGTCGATCCTCCACCGCATCCCTCATACCCCGGTGGTCGTGTGGGCCGTCCACGTCGACGATCGCTTGAATCCACAGTTCAGTCACACCGACATCACCACTCAGGGCGCCACCGTCGGCGGACCGCTGCTCACCAACGTCCTCGTCCGCGAAGGCCGCCCCTTCGACATCCGCATGGGCCCTGCCTCCAGAATCGAGGTCGCCCGCGCGGCCCTGCGACCGGCGATCGCAGCAGGACGCTTGCGGGCCGGGGTGATCGCGCGGGTGGGCACCACGCTGCCCGGGTACCTCAGTGTCGATGCCGACGATGAGCAGCTGACACAGCGCCTCGGCCTGCGCATCGCGCACATCACCCCCACTGAGGTTCGCGATCGCGCCTTGGCCTGTCCGACTGATCGGGTGGCCGCAGCGATGCACGACGTTGCCAGTCAGTTCGATGTCGCCAGCGACGTTGATCCCGGCGGCTTCGAGCGCTCCGTGCGCGTACTGCTGGCACTGGCTGACCTGACCCGTGAGTCCGGTCTCATCGGCGGTGCCTTCAACTGCCACGTCCCCGAGATCCGATTCGGTCCGGAGTTGGGCATCACCCCCTGTCTTGCCCTCGGGGAATCAACCACCGCCGGCGTGCCATGGACGTGCACGGGTGATGTCGTGACCGCCATCGCAATGGCCACAGTGCAGGCACTGGAGCTGCCGACGCTCTACCACGAGATCGAAGCGGTCGACTACGACGCCGATGAGGTCATCCTTGCCAATTCCGGCGAGCATGACCGGCGCCTGTGCGCGGGACGACCGGCGATGGTCCCCAACACCTGGTTCACCGGTGACGCGCGCACCGCCCCGTGTGCCCTGTTCACCGTCCCCGCCGGCCCGGCCGGCCTGGTCGCCTTCACCCAGCGCGTAGACGGCACCGCGCGCTTCATCGCCGCCGATGGCCGCACCACGGGCCGACGCTCACCGCAAACCGGCACGGTGAACGCGGGGTTCCGCTTTGCCAGTGGTCCGGTCACCCAGGCATGGCCGCGCTGGGCGGCGTCGGGCGCCAACCACCATTCGGCTCTCACCTGTGCGGCTATCGCCGCCGACATCGAGCGCATCGCTGACCACCTGGGGGCGGAGTTTCGCAGCGCCTGACACCAACCGGTGGGCGCTGGTGTGTTCCGGCAATGCGTCGGCTCCACCAACGCGGTTGCGGCCGCGCATCACACCGGATGGATATTTCCTGCGTTCATTTTCCGGAAACACTTCTCTCTTGACTGGGAGGTCGACGGAAGGGAAAAATATCCCTTTGTCTGGAATCGTATCCAGAAAGATCAACCTCACCCATGAAGGGAGTGAACACCGCTAATGATGAGAACCAAGAGCCTTGTGACGGCCATTGCCGTCGTCGGCGCTGCAGCACTGCTGGCCGCATGCTCGGCTGGATCGACGACCGTTGAGGAGGCGGCACCGGCCGAAACGGCCGCCGCGGAAGCCCCTGCAGAGGAGGCGGCACCGGCCGAAACGGCCGCCGCCCCCGACGTCGCCGCCCAGGCGGCCGAGCTCGAGCAGCTTGGCTACAGCCAGCTCGCCGAGTCACTTCTGGCTGCCGCTGCCGCACCCGGGGCATTGGCGGACGGCAGCACCTTCACCCTCAACCCGGACATCGCGGCCAAGATCGCCGCCGGGGAGGAGGTCAACTACGTCATCTCCTACGGATCCAAGAGCATTCCGCTCTTCTCGCAGCAGTACCTGATCGGCTACAACGACACCCTGCCAGTGGCGACGTCCATCCTGCCGATGAAGGGCGCCGATGTCTCACCGTCCACCCCGGGGCAGGACGTGGCGGCCCAGATTGCCGGCATCGAGGCGCAGTTGAACACCGGCTCTCTTGATTGCCTAGCCATCCAGCCACTCGATGACGTCAGCTTCACCGACATCACGAACAAGGTCATGGCCAAGGGAATCCCCGTGTTCACCGTGGGCGTGACCTCGGCTGCAAACGAGTTCGCCAACTTCACGCAGGTGTCCGAGGCGGAGGGCCGCCAGGCGGCCGAGATCGTGGCGAACTGGGCGACGGAGAACGGGAAGGACCTCAAGGTCTTCGCTGTGTCTGGCGGTGACCCCTCGGCATCATGGGCCCAGGGCCGCATGAAGGGCTTCATCGCCGGGATCACGGAGTTGATTCCGGGCGCTACCTTCGTCAACGGGCCCTCCGATGCGCTGGTGACGTCGTACGATCCGGCTAAGACCTACGACGCCTACAAGGCGTTCCTCACCGGAAACCCGCAGGTGCAGTTCATTGAGAACGTCGATATCGGGGCTGAGCACGCCAACCGCGCCATTGCCGATTCGAAGCGCACTGGCAAGGTCTTCACCATCGGTTGGAACACCAGTGAGGGGCAATTCCAGGGCATTGATGACGGCATCCAGGTCGCGGCACTCGATCAGGCATGGTCCCAGCAGGCTGGGTACGGTGCGCTCGCGTGCGCGATGTACCTCAAGCACGGTCTGGTCATGCCCAACACGCAGAAACTGGTGCCCGTGACCTCGGCCAATGTGGCTGAGGCCCGCAAGGTGCTCAACCAGATCCTGCAGTAGTACCACCCCACGTTGGCTGATGGTGTGGGGCGGGTGGCAATGCCCGCCCCACACCATCCAGAACTGAAGCGAGATACCTGATGACTGCAAGCGCGACCTCCTCGCCCTCGGCCTCCTCAGCCTCGCCCGGTGGCGGTGCGCGACTGCCCCTGCGCGAGTTTGGCCGGACCGCCGGGCTCGTCCTGACGATCGTTCTTGTGATGGCCTTGTTCGCAATCGTCTCCGATGGCAAGTTCCTGCAACCGGACAATCTGCTGGGGATGCTCCGGTACATGAGCACCCTTGCAATCGTCGGCCTGGGGTTGACGGTCGTCCTTGTTGTCGGCGAGATCGACCTGTCCTTCGGCGCCGTCTACGGATTCAGTGGGATGATCACCGCCGTTGCCTGGATCTCCTGGGGCTGGAATGTCGGCATTGCCATCGGCTTTGCCTTCCTCTGCGCCATCGTGGTCGGGATATTCAATGGCTTCTTCACCACGGTTACGAAGATCCCCTCATTCATTGCAACCTTGGGCTCCAGCATCCTTGTCTTTGGGTTCACCCTGCTCGTCAGTGGCTCCGGAACGTACACCCCCAGGCAGCCGGGCCCGGGCCGGACGATGAACGAGCAGCAGGTCGACTGGTTCTATGGGCTGAGCAATCAGAACCTGCCGCTGGGCCTGCCGATGGGCGCGATCTGGATGTTGGGGGTGGCGCTCATCTTCTGGTACCTGCTGAGCAAGTCCCTCTTTGGTTTTCGCTTGAAGGCCATCGGTGGCAATCCGATCGCCGCCAACTTCGCTCACCTGCCGGTCCGGCGCTACAAGTTGTGGGCCTTCGTCATCTGCGCCGTGGCAGCCTGCCTGGCCGGCGTCCTCGTCTTCTCATTCATCAGCACCGTCCAACCCGACTCTGGTGCGAATCTGCTGTTCCCGACCTTCGCCGCCGTCGTCATCGGAGGCGCATCGCTCTCCGGGGGCCGCGGAACGGTGATTGGCACCCTGCTCGGGTGCTTGCTGCTGGCCATTCTCAACAACGGGCTTGCCCTGATCGCTGCGGGGGCATTCCTGCAGCAGATCTTCATCGGCGCGGTCACCATTGGCGCGGTCGTCCTTGATCAGGCAACCCAGCGCTGGCGTCGGGATGCCTAGCCGATGACCACGGCAGCCCTGCCGCGAGGCATCACCATCACCGCACTGACGAAGCGATACGGGGACACGCAGGCACTGGCGGGTCTCGACCTTGCCGTGCTGCCGGGGCAGATTCTCGGAATCGCCGGGCCCAATGGTGCAGGGAAGAGCACGCTCGTGCGGATCCTCAGCGGTGAGGCGACGCCGGATACCGGCGTGATCACCATCGATGGTCGGCGGTGGACTGCTCGCGACGGCATTGATCGGGTTGCGGTCGTGCACCAGGAACCGCAACTGTTCCCCAACCTCACCGTTGCGGACAACCTGCTGGTCGGTCGGGAGGGAAGCCGGCTCGGCTGGCCCCATTCGCGGCCCGCCGATGACGAGATCCTCCAACAAGTGGGACTTGCCGGCGTGCGCGATCACACGGTGGGCAGCCTTCCCCTGGCAATGCAGCAGCGGGTAGAGATCGCTCGTGCGCTCGTCCAGCGTGCCGATGTCTTCCTCTTCGATGAACCCAACTCCGCCCTGACTGAGCACGAGTCAGCAGAGCTTTTTGCCCAAATGCGGGCATTGGCTGATGCCGGTCGTTGCGTCATGCTCGTCAGTCACCGACTGGGCGAGTTGGCCGCGTACGCCCAGCGGGTGGTGATCATCATCGATGGTCGAGCCCAGACTGAGCTTTCGGGGGAGGAGATCTCTGAGGAGCGCATCGCGCGTGAACTTGTTGTCGGCCGGTCGGGCGCAACGGAAACTTTGCGCCCCGGCGCAGTTGGTGGAGGGGAGGTGATCCTGGAGCTCACCAAGTGGACCGAACGCGGGGGCGCGTTCCGGGACCTTGACCTGCGCATTCATGCCGGTGAGGTGCTGGCCATCGTCGGCGTCGAGGGTTCGGGTGGTCGGGAGCTGGTTCGATCGGTCGCGGGTTTCGAGCGTGCCGATGGCCAAATGATGCTTGCGGAGAGCGGGTCATCACGCAGCGGCGATCGTGTGGTGTACCTGACCGGTGACCGCAGTGAGAGCCTGTTCGACAACCTCTCCGTCGGTGAGAACCTCTACCTCCGCGTTGTGAAACGGCTGACCACCAGACTCGGATACCTGCGGCGCGGACAGGCGGAAACCGGTGCCGCGCAGGCCAAGGATGAGTTCCTCGTCAAAGCCGCAAGCCTGAGCCTGCCGATTCGCTCCCTCAGCGGCGGCAACCAGCAGAAGGTCGCAATCGCAGCCGCGCTCACAGTCGCACCGCACCTGTTCGCGGTCGAGGAGCCCACACGCGGGGTTGACCTGGGCAGCAAGGCGGAGATCTATCGGCTGCTTCGGGAGTTCTGCAGCCGCGGCTCTTCGGTTCTCATGTACTGCACAGAGGACTCCGAAGTCTTTGACGTGGCCGACCGCGTGTGCGTGATGGCGGATGGTCGAATCGCCGACGTCCTGAGTGTTTCCGATTATGGCGATGCGGAGTCACTGGCGGAGGCCATCGCGGGCCTGGCCGGCAGCGACCTGATCCCTGCGGCGCCTTGACGCCCATCCTCATCCAGTAGAAGGAGGCTCAACGGTGAGCGGTGGCTCGATTCGGCTGGCCAGTGGGCCACTTTCAGCAGTCCTCTCCGACGGCGATCTCTTCGATGTCCGCTGGCACGGCGTCGAGACTGTGCAGCGGCTCTACGTTGCCGTCCGAGATGTTGCCTGGAACACCATTCCTGCCCATCTATCATCGCCAGTCGTTCGCGCCTCTGGTGACGGCATCACGGCGGAGTTCCACGCGCGTCACCGCTATCGGGAAATGGACTTCAGGTGGCGGGCGTTGGTCCACCTCAGTGAGCGAGGGCTGCTGACATTCGAGATGGATGGCGCAGCTCTGCAGTCCTTCGAGTACTGCAAGATCGGGTTCAATGTCCACCACGGTATCGCGGCACATGCCGGCCGGCCCTTCCGCTGTCGCACCTTGAGCGGAACACACCTCGGGACCTTCGCGGCGGACCTTGCTCCGCAACTCGTTCGCGATGGGACCCTCACTGCGATGACCCCCCACTTCGACCGGCTGGAGATCAGCCTCGACGGCGCCGAACTCGTTTTCGACTTCGCCGGTGACCGCTTCGAGATGCAGGACCATCGCAACTGGGCGGATGGGAACTGGAAGACGTACGGTACGCCCCTTGAAGCTGGTTTCCCGCACTCCGCCGAGGCCGGGATGCGAATCCACCAGATCATCCGGCTGCAGATTGCCGGCGGTATCGGCAGCCCGCGCGACATCGCGAGCCCGGCGGGCGCCGCAACCCCCGCATCAGCGGTCAATCGACTGCGCTGGCACAGGAGCGTCGACGGTGGGCTGCCCGCAATTGGCCACCTGCTGCGCGAGATCCCCAGTCCCACGCAGTGCCAGCAACTCGCGCGGCTGCACCCCTCGCATATCCGAGTCGATCTGCACGTGACGGATGACTACCGCCGGGTCTGGCGGGAGGCGGTCAGCGTTGCCGATGAGCTTTCCACTGCCCTCGAGGTGGCGATGTTCCTGCGGCACGAGTCGCCGGCCGATGACGCCCGCCAGCTGTGCGACGTTCTGAGTGAGGGCCTAGCGCCGCTGGCGCGGGTACTGGTGTTCACTGAGAGCAGCGGCTTCAGCCCCTTCCGGGGTGCCTGCCCGCCGCAGTTTGGTGGGGCGGTGCAGGCCGCCCTTGCGGAATGCGGGCTGGCAGCTGTGCCAGTGGTCTCGGGTACGACGCAGTTCTTCGTCGACATCAACCGTGACCGGCCGGACTACTCGGGTCTTTCGGGAATCGTCTTCGCCGTCAATCCCCAGGTGCATGCATGTGACACCTCGTCCATGATGCGCAGCCCGCGCGCCTTGATTGATATCGCGGACTTCTGCCGGCAGCTGTACCCAGGTCTCAACATCTGCCTGTCGCCCCTCGATCTCATCGGGAACGAAGGTCCGTTCCCGGCAGGGCCGCTGAGTGCCGACGGCACGCCACCACAGGTCGATCCACGACTGCACACTGACATTGGCGCTGCCTGGACGCTCGCGGCCCTCAGTGCGCTGGTCGCCGGGAACGTGTCGGCCATCACCCTGTTCGAACTTGTTGGCAGCCGTGGACTGGTGGGCGGATCACCAGCAGTTTCCCCGGTCTACACGCTGCTAAGTCGGATCGCCACGATGGACCTCCCAGTTCGCCAACTTGCGGCGGACGATCCGGATCGCCTCGCGGGCATCGGCTTCGCATCCGACACCGGGAGCATCGTCGTCATCGCCAACCTCACCGACGAGGAGACCGCAACTGAACTCCCTGATGGTTCACCGCTGACGCTGGACGCCTACGAGACTCGCTGGATCACTCTGACCGGCTGATCGGGTACCCGCTGGATCAGCTGGCCGGAGCCGGCCGCTGGAACAACTCGACGCTGTACCCGTCCGGATCAACCAGGTAGATCGACCGGGCCCCGGCATTGGGCCCGCGGGTGATGTCAACGGGTGACGGGGAGCGACCAGTGAAGCCGTGGCGCGCCGCCCGTTCGACGATGGCATCGATACCGGTGACGTACAGGCAGAGGTGCCCCGCTCCGTAGTCACATGGTCGAGCGGGGCCGGGGAGGCGCTCGATACCGCGGTACTCAAGCAGTTCGACGTAGCCACCGCCGGGAATGGTGAGGAAGGCCGCCCGGATCTCGGTGAACGACAGGTTGAGTACGACCGGCAGGTAGGGGCCGTCCAGGAGGACATCGAAGGCAACCGGCAGGCCAAGGACGTCCCGGTAGAACACCAATGAGGCGTCCATGTCCCGAACGGTCACACCGGCGTGGAAGAAGCCGGTCACCGCCGGGGTCTCAGTCATCGCCGCTCGAGCTGACCGGAGCGCGCGCTTCGGTAGGCGACTGCCAGCGCCTCCACCGTGCGGGCCCCCAACTCGCCGGGTGACTGGTTGACGTCCTGACCGCGAGCAGCCGCCAGCACCGCGGCGATCGGTCCTTCGCAGTCGTAGGTGCCCTCCCCCGGGGTGAGATCGACCCGGGTCTCCTTGCCGTGACGGAAATGCCACAGCGCCTCGCGTTCGACATCGACGAGCAACTGGCCCTCGCTGCCGATCGCCCGCACCTCGAGGGCGTGCTTATTGCCGCCGGCGCCGAGGTGGCACGAGGCGCCCGACAGCACCCCGATGCCGCCACCGTCAAGGGTGTAGACGATGGCATCGTGCAGCTCAACTGGCGCATTCAGGGGTGCTGACATCAGGGCGAACCCCTGCGCCACACGTGCCCCCGTCAGCCAGAAGGCAAGTCCCAGGGCGTGTGACAGCTGTGCCTGTCCATAGCCGCCGCCGGAGACGGTCGGATCGGTCCACGTCCGCTGCTCCGGAACGCTTTCCGGGGAGGCATCCGGGTAGGCACCGGTATTCGAGAGCAGCTCGCGGGTCACCGAGGCCATCGTCACCGTGAGGTGCTCCAGGGTGCCGATTCCCTCCTCCGTCATGATCCGCTTAGCCTGCTCGATCATCGGCCGGTAGTTCCACCCGAAGGCGATCACCAACTGCCGGTTCACCCGGGTCGCGATGTCGACGAGGTCCCACGCCTGCGCTGGGTCGATCGTGACCGGCTTCTCGCACATGACGTGTGCACCTGACTCCAGCGCAGCCTTCGCATGCTCATGGTGCAGGCCCGACGGGCTGGCGACGATGCAGACATCGACACCGGCATCGATAACTGCCCGGTAGTCCTCGGACGCAATCCCGAAGCCGAATTCGTCCTTGATCTTGGCAAGCAGCTCGGGGCCCTTGCGGGCCACGGCGACGAACTCCACCTCGGGGTCGCGACGCAAATTGGGCAGATGTGATGCGACCGCCCAGCTGCCGGCTCCGATCACACCAACGCGAATCGTCATGCAGATCCCTCCTCCACTGGTGCAGGTGCGTGAACTAGTGCAGGTGCCTCGGTGCGGGCACCAGCCCGGCCCTCGGTGCGACTACCCCGATCGCGAGGCCAGTCGAAGGCGGAGTACATCGATACTCACCGCGAGGATCAGCAGGCTGCCGCGGGCGACGTCCTGCCAGAACGACTGGACATTGAGCAGGGTGAGGCCATTGTTGATGATGCCCAGGATGAGCACGCCGAGCAGGGTGCCGAGAATCGCGCCGCGCCCACCGGCCAGGCTGGCGCCGCCGAGGATGACGGCCGTGATGACCTGCAGTTCCAGCCCGAGCGCATTCTGGCCACTGCCCTGACCGGTGTACGAGGAGGTGATGAGCCCGGCCAGGGCAACGGCCAGCCCGGACACGATGAAGGTGATGAAGATGATGTTGTTCACGCGGATGCCCGCGAGACGGGCGGCGACGGGATTGGCGCCGATGGCGTACAGCGTGCGGCCGTACACAGTTGAGCGCAGCACGAATATTGCCAGCAGCGTGATTGCGATGAAGATGTAGGTGCTCCACGTGATGTTGAGAAATGGCCGGTCGATGCCGAGGGCGTTGAAGCCGTTGATCTGAATCGGCAGTCCCTCGGTGATGATGAGCGATAGGCCCCGGAAGATCGCGAGCGTGCCGAGGGTGGTGATCAGGGCGTTGATTCCCACGACCGTGACGAGGAACCCGTTCAGCACGCCGATGGCCAGCCCGGCGGCGACCGCGATCAGCACCGCCACCGGGGTGCTGAACTGGGCGTTGGTGATCGACCAGGCGAAGATCGTCGTGATCAGTGCCACACCGCCGCCGATGGACAGGTCGAACTGCCCTGAGATCAACAGCATGGTCGCTGGCACGGCGAGGATCATGGGGACGGATGCCGTGACGAGGACGTTGATGAGGTTGTCGTAGGTGAGGAAGACATCCGACAGCAACGCGAACACGATGAGCAGCACCGCCAGGAAGATCAGCAGTGCCCCCGTCTCCGGAAAGCGCAACTTTCGGCCGCCTGCCTCATGGCTGACGCCGAGTGAGGCGTCTGAGGTGAGGGCCGTGGCTGTCCCCCCTGCACCAAGCGATCCGCTTGCGCGTCCGGTGGTGAGGTCCGATGAGAGGGTGCCTCCGGGGTTTGTCTCCTGATTCACGGTCAGCCTCCTGCTGCTGTGAGCAATGCGCCGGTTGTGATGTGGTCGTCGGTCAGTTCAGTCACGATGCGGCCCCGCGACATGACGAGGGCCCGGTCAGCCAGTTGCACAACCTCCTCGTAGTCGGAGGTCGACACCAGAATCGCCATGCCCTGGCCGGCAAGCTCCCGCACGGACCGGTAGATCTCCGCGCGGGCACCGACATCGACACCACGCGTCGGCTCGATCATCGCGAGGATCGGGGTGCCTCTCTCCAGCCAGCGCGCGATGACCACCTTCTGCTGGTTGCCACCGGAGAGGGTTCCCATCTCCTGTCGTGGATCGTTGCGGGATCGGATTCCCAGGGTTGCGTACCAGTGGGCGAACGCCCGTCCCTCGGTTGCCCGCCTGATCAGCAGGCCCGCATCAGCGAGGCGGCGCCAGGAGGCAACGGCGATGTTCTCCGCCACCGACCGCACCGCGAAGATGGCCTCCCGCTTCCGGTCGGGCGGGACCAGCCCCACCCCACCGGCAATCGCCTCTGCGGGGCCCTTGGGACGGAAGGGCCGCTCGGTGACGCGGATCTCCCCCTGACTTGGGGTGTGGAGCCCGAACAGCGTCTCGACGAGCTCCCCCGAACCCGATCCGAGTTTGCCGTATACGGCGACGACCTCACCGGGGCGGACCATCAGGCTCACATCGGAATAGGCGCGAGGGACGCTGACCGAGCGGAATTCCACCGCCGGTGCCGTGCCCTCGGGGATCGTCACCGGCAGTGGGCGCTCAACCGAGGATGCCGTGCGCCCGATCATCGCCGTCACCATGGCGCCTCGATCGAACTCGACCACCGGTCCCACCGCGGCCACATCACCGTCTCGCAGAACCTGCACCCGATCGGCGATCTCGGTGACCTCATCGAGACGATGGGTGATGTAGATCAGGGCGATGTCCTGACGACGCAGATCACGAAGGTAGGTGAAGAGCCGATCCACCTCCTGCTGGGAGAGGGCAGCCGTCGGCTCGTCGAGGATCAGCACCCGCGCGTCATCGGAAAGGGCACGCGCGATCTCGACGATCTGCCGCTCACCCACGCGCAGTCCGCCGACGGGGGCATCGAGGTCGAGCTCGACACCCATCAGGGAGAGCACACTGCGCGCCCGTTCCCGCATGGCGCGGCCGTTGACAACGCCGCCACGAGCCGGCAGCCGGCCAAGTGAGATGTTCTCCGCCACGCTCAGGGTCGGCGCATCCTGGAACTCCTGGTAGATCATGCGGATCCCCGCCGCACGAGCGGTGCGGGGATCGAAGGCCGACACGACCGTGCCATCGATGTCGATGCTCCCCGCATCGGGGGTGTAGTCCCCGGAGAGGATCTTCATGAGGGTTGACTTGCCGGCACCGTTCTCACCCAGCAGGGCGAGGATTGAGCCGCCGGTGGCGTCGAGGTCCACACCGTGGAGGACCTCGACGCCACCGAACGACTTACGGATGCCCCGCGCAGCGAGCGCTGTCGTGGTCATCTGCATCCGCTCCGTTCAGCCGGCTACTTGCAGGCGTTCGGGTAGATGCTCTTGACGTTCGCCGGCGTGACTGCACGGTGCCGGACGTTGACCGTCTTGGGCTGCTTCTGACCCTCGATCAGCGAGATCATCGTCGGGATGACATCCGCTCCGTAGTTCTCAGGGAAGTACGCAGCATCGCCGATCCAGTTCTTGAAGTTGGTCTTGCCGCACATGTACGGCAGCGAGGTCGGGTCTGCACCCTGCCCGGCACCGTAGATGTCGCCAAGCCGACCAGCCGACTCCGCTGCCTTGATGCAGCCGATGACCATGTCATCGTTGAGCCCGCCGACGTAGATCTTCTTCTTGCCCGCCAGTCGGGTCAGGGTGTCCCGGCAGGGCTGGATGGAGGTGTCGGTTGCACCCTTGCCGTCGACGCGGATCAACTTGTCGCCGAGCGGGCCGCACACGCCCTCATAGCCCTTCTTGAACCCGCCCATGCGCTGCTCGTTCACCACACCGACCACCGGTGCCTCCATCGAGATGAAGGCGTCGATGTTGCAGTCGAAGTTGGCCTTCGCATGCTGACCGAGCAGGCGACCGGCGATCGAGCCGGCGGCTGCATTGTTCGCGCCGTAGAAGACCGTCTGACATGGCTGCTGGACGATGTCGATGGCGATCACCGGCACCTGCGGACCGGCGGCGCAGGCACGAGCGGATGCGGCCTCCACCGGGTTGAAGGAGATGATGCCGTCAACGTTCTGCGTCTTGAACTGGGCGGCGCAGTCGACCGTCTTGGCCGCGTCACCCTCCGGGTTGCAGACGATGAGCTTGACGCCAGCCTTCTTCGCAGCCGCCTCCATGCCCTTCTGCACGATGGCGATGTAGGGGATCGAGGCGATGTGGTTGATGTAGCCGATGGTGATCTGGTTATTGGCCTGGGTCGGTGCCGCACTGGCGGCGGCGGGGACCCCGAGCACCAAGGCGAGCGCCGCCGCGGCTGCGGCGACCATGGACAGTCTGGTCTTGCGCATGCATTCACTCCTTCGGTCGATCCCCCGGGCGGGCGCCCGGGGGCGTCAGCATATGGGCGGCCAGGTGTCCCCAGCCGCCCCCGTTGCTAACGTTTCCGGGAATGTTGCCAGATGGTTCCTGCGAGGTCACATCCGGGGGGGTGGACACGCCGTGTGGCTAGCCCTGGCGCTGGCCGCCAGCACCTCCACGGCGCTGGGCACCGTCCTCACCAAGGACCTCGTGAACCGGTTGCCGGCCCGGCAGGTGATCGCCCCACTGTTCCTGATCAACGCCGCCCTCGCCACACCCCTGTTCGCCATTCCCTCACTCGGGGGTGGCAGCACCTGGCACCTGCTCGATCCGACGGTGCTCGCCCTGCACGCCTGCTCCGTGCTGCTGATGGTGGTGGCGAGCTCGGCGTTCTTCCGGCTGATCGACCGCGGATCGGCCTCGGCGGTGAGCATCGGGACCGCCCTCAGCCCGGTTGTGACGCTGCTGGCCACACCGCTGCTGCTCGCTGTGGCCATCCCCTGGGGGCTGGCCGGGGGCGCGCTGACCCTCGTGGCGGGAGTGCTCATCGCACTGCGGGGACAGTTCGCCGGCATCCGCGCCCCGGCTGCCGTCGGCCTGCTCACGAGCTACGCGGTGTGTCAGGGGGTGCTGATCGTGCTCGCAGCCGCGCTCTTCGTTCGCGGCGTCAGCCTGCCCGAGGTGTACGTCTCGCGCACCGCCCTCGCCGGCCTGGTCTTCCTCGGGCTGGCCTGGCCGCGAGCGGTGCACCTGCGGGATTTGCCCGTGCTGATCCGCCGCGCCGGGCTGATCACCCTCGGCTTCCTGCTTGCCCTGAGCGCGGTGCGGATCAGCAGTCCGGTCGCGGTCCAGAGCACGCTAGCGGTGACGCCGCTGCTGGTCATCACGATCGAGTCGATCTGGTTGCGGCGTTGGCCGAGCCGCCGCATTGTCCTGGCCGGCCTGGTCTGCTGTGGCGGCGTCTTCCTGCTGCTGCGCAGCGGCTCGCTCAGCCTCGGCTGAGATCGATGTCCACGACCTGTCCGGCGTGCGCCGATCGATAGGCCGCGTCAAGGAACTCGACCACTCGCGCGCCATGCTCCCCAGAGGCAAGGTTCTCCGTTGCCCGGCCGCTGATGAGGTCGGCGAGGTGCCGTGCCGTCGCATGGGCTGGATAGACATCACTTGCGGTGAAGTGGCGGGACTCGCCGCTGGCGAACTGAACGGTCACGGATGCATCGAGGAGGTTCTGGGTCGCCCAGCCGCGGCTGAAGTAGTAGCGCAACTCCTGCTGCTGGGCCTCGTTCTTGCGGATGTTGCCCGTGGATGCCATGGTTCCGACCGCACCGGAGGTGCACTCGTAGGAGATGGCGTCGGCGAGGTCGACGGCGAGATCGCGATAGTTGAGGAAGGCCGCAACCCGGCTCGTCCGGGCGCCCGTGATGTGGAGCATCATCCCCATCGGGTGGGTGACCTGCGTATAGCCCTGGCCACCGCCAGCGGAGGCCGCGGTTGCGTACGTCTGGCTGGTGGGACCGGTTACCGGCCACTGGAAGACCTCGGCGTACTCCTGCGGCTGACCCCGGTAGAAGGACTCCACCATGGAGGCGAACAGACCCGACATCATCACCAATTCGCCCAGCTCGCCACTGGCGACCACCTGCCGAAGCAGCTCGGCCGACTCAACGAACTGGTAGGTGTGCCCGACGACGAGGTGGCGCTCATTGCGCCGGGCCGTCTCGACCAGGTCCCATGCTTCGGCGGTGGTGATGACCATCGGCTTCTCGACCATGACGTGCAGCCCAGCATCCAGTGCCTCCTTGGCGACGACGTAGTGGGCTGCGGAGTTGGTCGCCACCACCACCCCGTCCACGTCACCGGTGCGGATGAGATCTGCGAGGCTGGCGTAGGTCGTCGTCACCCCGTAGTGCGTTGCCGCCGCTGACAACTTCTGCTCATCCTGATCGACGATCGCAATCAGGTCAGCACCGTCGTAGTCGAGCAGGGACGGGATGTGGAACTGGGTCGCCCACCAGCCGGCACTCACCACGGCGATGCGCGGATTCTTTGCGGTCATGGCAACTCCTCTCGAATACTGGTGGTCAGATGCTGGTGCCTTGGTGCCACTGCTGCGGCCTTGATCGTGCGCCCCCATCCAAGCAGTACCGGGCCACTGAAGGCGGGTCAATCGGCGTGATCAGCCAGCCGGGTGCCTCGGTGACTCCGGCAGGTGCCACCGGTGAAGGAAGTCAACCGCGTACTCGATCTCGTCAATCTCCGTCAGGCCCGTCCACAGGTTGCTCAACTCGATCACCAGCGGGCCGGTGAACGCCCCCTCATCAAGTCGGCGCAGGCAGCCGGCCATATCGACATCCCCGGTGCCGAAACGGGTCGTCGGCCACCATCCCACCGGATGATCGGCACCCGGCAGCAGTCGGACGTCCTTGGCCTGCACCATGAAGATGCGCGACATGTCAATCTCGGCCAGCACCGTTGCCGGGCGCTCACCAGTTCGCAGGCAGTTGCCGGTGTCCAGGCACAGTCCAAGGTTCGGGTGGCCGATCTCCTCAAGGAAGGACACCAGAGCGGTCACGGTGAAGTCGGCATGGTTCTCCACTGACACCCGGACTCCCGCTTCACCTCCCACATCGGCGAGCCGTTCGAGCAGTGGCCGCAGCACCCGGCGGCGCTGCGCCGGGTCGACATCCCACTGATGGTGGTTGCCGCACACGATGCGCATGTCCGTGGCGCCGAGTTCCCGGGACAGGTGCAGGTATCGCTGCGCGTCATCTGCTGCGGCAGGATTCATGCCCCCCCGCAGGCCATCCGGGTGGCCCCAGGTGAAGAGGCAGGACCGTCCGGTTCGCACCTGCCATGCCTGCAACTGCTCGTACAGGGCCTCGTCGTCGGTGCCCAGGTACACGGTCTCCAATGAGGCGACCGCACAGTCCAGCCGGTCGACCAGATCGAGGAAGTCGCTCGTCTGCCACCGGGTTGTTAAGGGCTGTTCCCAGCGGGAGTGCTCCCCGAAGTAGCGGTGGACGCTGAAGCTGTCCAGCCCGATAGGGCCGAGCATCGATCCGCTACTGACGGTAGCGGTCGACGACATCCTCGCGGATCTCGATTCCCAGGCCCGGACCCTGCAGCGGCGGATAGACCCAGCCGTCGACGTGCTCAAAGGGCTGGGTGACCAGATCGTGCTGCATCGGATTTCGCAGCGGCTTGAACTCGAACAGCTTGCAGGCCGAGCTTGCAAAGCTCACCGCAAGGCTGGCGGCGGTGACGATTGCCGATGACCAGGCATGGGCATTGGCCTGACGACGGTAGAACTCGACCCGATCGGTCACCTTCTTGAATCCGGTGATTCCCTCGGCCCGGCCCGGGTCCACCCCGACCACATCGCAGGTGCCGGTCGCCAGGACCGCCTCGAAACCGTCCAGCGTCCACTCGCGCTCGCCGTAGGCGATCAGGCAGCGGGTCTTGTCCTTCAGGGTGCGATAGCCCTCCGGATCCCACGCTCCGAGTGGTTCCTCGATCCAGTCGATGTTGTACTCATCGAAGGCCTGCACTCGCTTGACCGCGGTCGCGACATCCCACTTGATGGCATAGCCCAGATCGATCATGATCATCTTGTCCGCGCCGATGGCCTCGCGCATCAGGCGAACGTAGGCAACGTCGCGGTCGTGCTCATAGCCCAGCCGCGCATCCCCCCGCTTGCCGAAGCCCACCTTCATTCCCTGCAGTCCGGTGCTGAGCCACTCCACTGCCTCCTCGGCCATGGCCGGCAGCGACTCATAGTGGGCATGCGAGGAGGCGATGGCGGGCAGCCGGTCATGAACCGGACCGCCGAGCAGGGTCAGCACGGGCTGGCCGAGGAGCTTGCCCTTGATGTCCCATAGTGCGATGTCAATTGCGGACAAGGCATAGGAGAAGAGTCCGCCCCGGTAGCCGTACCACCAAGCACGCTCCTTGATGGCACGCCAGATGCTGTAGTTGTCGAGCGGGTCGCGGCCGATGACGAACTCGCTGAGCCCCGTGATCAGCGCGGCAACCGCCGGATTCGCCTCCGGAAACTGGGTGATGGATTCTCCCCAGCCGACCACGCCGTCATCGGTTGTGATCTTGACCAGGCAGAGATAGCGCGTGGCGTCGAAGTCATTGGGCTCGGGGTAGGCGACGGGAATCGGTTCAACAGCGACGATACGGCTCATAGCTGGCTCCCTTCAGTTGGCACGGTGCGCCGTTCGCCGGAGTATCCATCCTGCGCGCACGGCGCCGGTGGAATCCGGCGGCGCTGATGCTGACCGGCGGTCAGCTGCGGTCCACCCGGTATTGGTCGATGAAGTCCTCATTGAGCACCCACCCGAAACCCGGGTCGGTGGGGAGGGCCAGTTCACCGTTGATGAGTGGCTGCCGGTTCGAGAGCAACCCCCAGAAGATCGGATCGCGGGTCGGCGAGAAGGATTCGACGTAGGTGCCGTGGGGCACCGACGCCAGCAGGTGGGAGGCCACCTGTGCCTCCTCATGGTGACCGAGCATGACCTCGAAGGCGCTGGCGAGGGCCGCCACGCGGCGCCACTCGGTCGGTCCACCACCCCACGAGGCGTCATAGTTGCTCACGTCGATCGCCCCGTTGACCATGAGTTCGCGCATACCCACCCGTGAGATTTCGCTCTGACCGGCGGCCACGTTGACATTGCCCCGCATCCGCACATCGCGCAGTCCCCGCCAGTCAGCGTGCCAGCGCGTGGGCTCCTCGAACCAGCGCAGCGGGATCTCACCGTCGATCCGCGCCAGAAAGTCCAGCGCCTCCCCAACCGTGTACCCCTGATTCGCGTCCACAACGAAGACGAAGTCATCGCCGACAATGGCCCGTGCCTGTCGCAGCCGGGCAACGTCCTCGGCCGGCGGCTTCGCCCCGATCTTGAACTTCATGCCCACCATGCCGTGCTCACCCTGGAAGAACCCGAGCTCCCGCTCAAGGTCGGCCTCACTCGAGCCGTAGTAGCCGCCGATGCCGATCATCGGGATGCGATCCCGATACCCCCCCCACAGTCGCCACAGTGGCTGGCCGGCATGCTTGCCGACCGCATCCCAGACGGCGCTGTCGACACAGGCGATGGCCTGCATGGGGATCGCCCGATCACGCAACTGGTCGAGGGTCACCGGCAGCATGGCGTGCCAGATCCGCTCGACCTGTCGCACGTCCATACCGGTGACCAACGGTGCGATCTCATCGTGGATGATCGCCAGGACCTCGTGCTGCTCCTCATCGGTGTCGGCGTTGTACGCCTCCCCGATCAGACCATCACTGGTGTGGATCCGGGTGATGATCGTGCAGCGGTTGCGCATCTTGTAGTACGACCCCTTGTACAGGTGCTTCAGTGGCACCCGCAGCGGGATCGTCTCGATGCGCTCAATGGCCGACACGGGCAACTCATCTCTGGCGTAGGGCCCGGTGGCGGGCGGTGGTGTGGATGGGGGCGGGGGACGGGGCGGGCGACGGGGCGGGACTCGCGGGTGCCGTCAGATCAGTTGCTGGAAACGGTACCAGATGGGGTCGAGGCCAAGCAAGGCCATTCCGCTGCGATAACGCATCGCTGGCACCGTTGACATAGCCTCACGCCATGCCCGCAACCCCCGAGGTACCAACCCCCGCCATGCCCGCAACCCCCGAGGGACGAACCCCCGGAAGTGATCGGCTCGCGCAGTTGCCCGTCCACACCGCGGATGTCGCCGGGTTCATCGGCGAGGCACTGGCCGCCGGCTCTGGACTGCTGCATCTGGCCCCCTGCTGGGTGCCGAGGTCCTTCCTCCGGCCGGGTCGCCGGCTGCGCCTCCATCCAGATGACCTGTACCCCTTCGGCGTTGCCCGCGGTGGCATCGATGAGCGCTGGCTGTCCTCGACGGTGACCGCCGACAATGACGGTCGGCAGCCGGATGAGGGCCTCAGCTACGTCATCGCTGCTGGGCAGCGGGTCACCCTGCAGGAGGCGATCGCGGCTGGTGGTGCGGACCTGCTCGGCGCGGGCCTGTGGCAGGCGTACGGCCGCTGGCCGGTGTTCGCCAAGCTGTTCGACAACGCTGGCCCGATTCCGCACCACATGCATCAGTCGGATGCCCAGGTGGCAGCCCTTGGCAGGGTAGGCAAGCCGGAGGCCTACTACTTCCCACCGCAGTACAACGCCCAGCCCAACGACTTCCCGTACACCTTCTTCGGGCTCAACCCGAGCACCCGGCCATCGGACGTCCGCGACTGCCTCGCCCGCTGGCATGAGGGCGATAACGGGATTCTGGGCCTCTCTCCCGCCTATCGCCTCGAGGTGGGCACTGGCTGGCTGGTCGATCCCCGCATCCTCCACGCCCCGGGGTCGCTGTGCACATTCGAACCGCAGTGGGCCTCTGACGTCTTCGCGATGTTCCAGTCGGTCCTCGATGGCCAGCCGATCCCCTGGTCACTGCTCGTCAAGGACATGCCGCCGGAGCACCATGATGATCTGGACTTCATCGTCGCCGCTCTGGACTGGGAGAAGAACGTCGACCCGACCTTCGTTGCCCGACACTTCCTTCGGCCCCGGATCGCCTCCGCCTCCCCGGATCACGTCGACCGCTGGGTCGTCTACGGCCGGATCGACGGCCAGCAGTGCTTCACCGCGCGCGAGCTCACGATCGCACCCGGTGGGCAGGCGACCGTGGTCGAGCCCGGCTGCCACGGCCTGCTGTGCACACAGGGCGCTGGACGGGTGAACGGCCAGCCACTGGCCGCACCGACCATGATCCGCTTCGGACAGTTGACCCGAGATGAGTACTTCGTGGGGGCGCCAGCGGCGACCGCGGGCGTCCACTACGAGAACCACAGCGATGTGGAGCCACTGGTTGTGCTGCGCTACTACGGACCCGAGGCCGATCCGGGGGCACCGGAGGCCGGCGAGGCCTGACCCTCAGCCGAGCGTGAGCACCGCTCCGATAACGCCGCAGCCGATGGCGATCAGCCACAGGGGTCGACGAGTGGCCAGACCCACCCCGGCCAACAGGGCGATGACGACCACCCCCCAGTCGACCGTGCGCAGGTCGGGCACCGTGAATTGCAGGGGGCCTTCCCGAACGGTCGCAGCATCGGTGAAGCAGACGCTGGCGATGAGCACCAGTGCGAGGCTCGCGAGGACGCCGACGACACTTGCGGCCACCGCCCGCAGCGCACGTCGCATCCGTGGCGAGGACCGCAATGCATCCGCATACGGGGCAGCAACCAGCACGATCCCGGTGGCGGCGATGAAGAGGATGGCGACGGCCAGCAGGGCGCCCAGACCGCCGAGGAGCCACCACAGCTGCCCGGCCCCGCTGGCCAGTGCGATGAACGAGGCGAACTCAAGCACGAGGATCAGCGGCCCCGGGGTCGACTCGGCCAGACCCAGGCCGGTGGCCATGTCGGCAGCCGTCAGCAGCCCTTGCCGCTCCACCAGTTGGGCGGTGGCGAAGTCGAGGATCGCGTACGCGCCACCAAAGGTGAAGGCGCTGATGAGCAGTGTTCCGGTCAGGGCGCGCACCGTCCCGCCGGCGAATGCCATCAGCAGGACAGAACCGAGCAGGACGATGCCGATCAGTGACAGCCCGCACAGAATCGTCCGTCGTCGCAGCTCGGCTGAGATGCCGGCTGGCGCAGTGGGTGCCGCATCGGAGGGGCTGCTGGCGGGTGGGCCCGGCGGTGGCCCCAGCGGTGGCCCCAGCGGTGGCCCCAGCGGTGGCCCCAGCGGTGGGCCCGGCGGTGGCCCCAGCGGTGGCCCCAGCGGTGGCCCCAGCGGTGGGCCCGGCGGTGGGCCCGGCGGTGGGCCCGGCGGTGGCCCCGGCGGTGGGCCCGGCGGCCGTGCCCTCACACTGAGCCAGCCGGCGCCGGCCAGGACGACGGCAATCGCCGGATAGGGCACGACGGTCACGGTGGTGAGCAGGAAGGTGCCCACCGCGAGCGCCCATGCGGTGGACGAGGTCAGCACCCGGCGGGCCATGCCGGACAACGCCAGGACGATCAGGGCGACCGCAGCAGCCTGCAGCCCCGTGAAGAAACCGCCGACGGCGCCGACGCTCCCGAGTTGCAGGTAGGCCCCAGCCAACAGGGCGGTGATGACCGCCCCGGGTGCGACGAAGAGGGCTGCTGCGGTGAGCGCGGAACGCAGACCGCCGCGCAGCCACCCCACGTAGGTGGCCGTCTGATGGGCCTCCGGACCGGGCAGCAGCGAGGTCAGCGCGAGCGCGTGACCGAAGGTGTCCTCATCGACCCATCGCCGCTGTGCCACGGTCTCCCGATGCAGCAGACCGATCTGACCCGCCGGGCCGCCGAATCCGAGTAGGCCGATCCGCAGCCAGACTCGCCAGTCCGGCTCAGTCACCGTCGGTACCCGCGGACGTCCCATCACCGGTCCCCTCCCCCCGGCAGCATTGACTGCCCGGAGGGATCACCCCCGGGCCGCGCGCCTATTCGGTCAGGAGGGAACGATCACCTGTCGCTGCGACCTCAGGGACAGGATGAGGGCGATGATCCAGCCGATGATCGTCCAGCCGAGCAGCAGGTTCAGCCAGAAGACGAGCCAGTGGGGTACGTCTCGGATGGTGGCGATCATCCACGGCAGCATGTACCCGGCGGTGATGATTGCGACAACGATCGAGATGATCTTGGTGGCCGTCCAGGACTGGTCCCGGGAGACGACCGTGTAGGAGGGGGTGGGGCCGCTCGGCGGCGGGAACGCGGGCGGGGGGGGCTGTGAGGTCACGGGGGGAAACTATCATCACAGGGCCCGTTCCGGCGGTGCTCCTGACTGGAGGTCACTGGTGTACGTCGATCCTGATGTCCAACGACTGCTCGACGACTGGGATCCCGCGGCCCGGGACGTCACAACGCTGACACCTGAGCAGTTGCGAGCAAACGCCGAGCTCACGATTGCGGACATGAGGCCGGCGGTAGCGGTGGCCGAGGTCCGGGAGCTGTCGATTGCCACTCGCGATGGACGGGTCGCCGCTCGCCTCTATCGCCCGCACACCGGGTGCGCCAGCGGGCTGGTCGTGTACTGCCACGGGGGTGGGTGGGAGCTGGGCTCCCTTGAACTGTCGGACCGTGTTCTACGCCGGCTCTGCCGCGATGCCGATGTTGCCGTCCTCAGCGTTGACTACCGCCTCACGCCAGAGCACCCGTTCCCGGCGGCCCTGCACGATTGCTATGACGCAACGGTATGGGCGGCCGCCAATGCCGCCGCCCTCGGTGCCCCGCTGGACCGCCTGGTCGTTGCCGGGGACTCCGCAGGCGCCAACCTCGCGGCTGCTGTCGCGCAGCTGGCCCGCGATACCGGCGGGCCGAGGATCCACCACCAGTTCCTTATTTATCCGGTTGTTTCGCGCGACTTCTCGACGGACTCCTACCGCACCTATGCCGAGGGGTACTTCCTCACCCGCGCGGCGATGGAGCACTTCTGGACCCTCTATGTGGGTGATGGGCGGCCACGCTATGCCGAACTGCTCAGTGGCGCCACCTTGCATGGACTCCCCAGTGCAACCGTGGTCACCTGCACTCTCGATCCCCTGTGCAGCGAGGGGCAGGCCTATGCCCGCGCCCTCACCGCAGCGGGGGTGCCGACACTGCTGTTGGAGTTCTCCGGGCTTATTCACGGAATCTGGTACCGCGATGGGGTGAGTACCGCTGCCTACCGGTTCGGAGCCACCCTCGGCAGCGTCCTGCATCAGGCGGTTGTCGATGTCGGCTGATCCTGCGGCGGTGGGGCTGTCAACTGTGAGCCGGCCGCCGCTTGACCTCCGCATCCGCGACCTCACCACCGTCGTCCACGAGACCCACGAGGACGCCGGACGCCCCGTGGACCCACCCACTTACAAGGCGATCGCCGTGGCCACGCTGGTCAATCCGTGCGCGGGTGGACCCTTCACCGCCGACCTCGGCGTGCTCGTTGACCTTGGCGCCACCCTTGCCGCGCTCCTCGCCGACCGCGCCCTCACCGCGCTGGCAGCGGTCGGCGTGACCCCCGCACAGGTGCGCGGCTACGGCAAGGGGGCCATCATCGGCACCGATGGTGAGATCGAGCATGCGGCTGCGATCCTGCACCCCAGATTCGGGGCGCCGGTGCGCGCAGCGCTTGGCGGTGGCGCCGACATTATCCCGGGGACGAAGAAGATGGGCGGGCCGGGTGCCTCCATCACGATGCCGATCGGCAACAAGGATGATCGATGGGTGTTCGACGACATGGATGCCGCAGAGGTCTCGGTTGCTGACGGCCCCCGCGCCAGTGAGATGGTCGTGGCCCTCGTCCTCGCCGCAGGTGGACGACCGCATGCGCGCGTGCGCAAGCCGGCCAGCGTCGAGGTGAAGTGACCATGGTCAAGGTCATGGTTGGACTGGTTCGCCGCGCGGACATGTCGCGCGAGCAGTTCGAGCAATGGTGGCTGGGCCAGCACGCGGCACTGGCCCGGCAGATTCCCAATGTGCGGCGCATCCGCTTCAACCTGATGGCGGAGGGACCCTTCGATGGCATCGCCGAGTTGTGGTTCGACACCCAGGACGCGATGGTCGCCGGCTACGCCAGTCCCGCTGGCGAGCGGGCCGCGGCGGACTCGCTGGCGAACGCCCAGTCGCGGGTGCGGATGCCGGTGATCGAGCACGCGATCCTCGACTGAGGACGGTTCACCGGCTGCCGCGGAACCCGCCCCGGCCTGGACCGCTAGACCGCGGTCATGCCCCCGTCCATGATCAGCACTGAGCCGTTCATGTAGCTGGCCTCCGGGGAAGCCAGGAAGGCCACACCAGCGGCCACCTCCTGGGCGGTCCCCATGCGGCCGGTCAACTGGCGGCGCTCCATGTCGCGTCGCGCCTGCTCCTTATCGGGCTTGTCACTGAGGATGCGATCCACCCAAGGGGTGTCCACGGTGCCCGGGGCAATCGCATTGCAGCGAATACCGTCGCTGGCATGGTCCACGGCAATCGCCCGGGTCAGCCCGATCACCGCGCTCTTCGATGCGCAGTATGCGGCTCGCTCACGAAGCCCCACCAGGCCAGCGACCGAGGACACGTTGACGATCACACCGGCTCCTGCCGGCAGCATGCGTGCCAGCGCCGCCCGGCACATGAGGAACATGCCAAGGCAGTTGACGTCGAACATGCTCTGCCACTGCTCGACGGTCGTGGCGACGATGGTGGCCGCAGTGCCGATCCCGGCGTTGTTTATGAGCACGCTGACCGCGCGACCCGACCGGTCCAGCTCAGCGAAGAGCTCGATCACCGCACGCTCATCGCGGATATCACACTCCACGGTGTGCATCGACCCGGCCGCCGCCGCCGTACCCGCAAGGCCGGCTGCTGACACATCCACCCCGATCACCTCATGGCCATCGCGAACGAACCGTTCGGCGATCGCCCGTCCGATACCTGAGCCTGCTCCTGTCACAAGGACCGCCACGCTCACTCCTCCGCCTCCGGTGCGCCGCCGATAGCGCCGCGGCTCAACCTACTGGGCGCCGTGGCCGGCACCCGCCCCCTCGACGAAATGGCTCGTCACGTACGGGGTTGCACGCGCGTCACGCAGCGGGCTGATCGGCCCCGGTTGCGCCGACCCCGTCCCAGCCCGGCATAGGTTGACCCCTGTGATCGAGCGCACCGCCCCCGATGGCGCCCCCACGGTCGGCGTGATCGGCGGTGGCCAACTCGCCCGGATGCTCGCCGCTCCGGCCAGCGCCCTTGGGATCGGCCTGCGGGTTCTCACGCGCGCCGCCGATGACCCGGCGGCGCAGGTGGTCGCCGACACCTGGCTCGGAGACTGGGCGGATGCGGCGACGGTGGCGGAATTCGCACGCGGCTGCGCCGTTCTCACGGTGGAGCATGAGGGGCAGACGAGAAGCGATGCCGCAACATGTCCGGTGCATCCCTCTCCGCAGGCGCTGCGCTGTGCACAGGACAAGCTGTTCATGCGCCGCACCCTCACCGAGTACGGCTATCCGGGCCCCCGGTGGGCCCAGGTCACTGACGTCGCGGACGTCGTTGCCTGCGCCAGAAACTGGGGCTGGCCGGTGATCCTGAAGGCGCCTCGGGGTGGCTACGACGGACGCGGTGTCTGGCGGGTGGCGGATCGGATGTCAGCAGAGCGCGTCCTGGCTGACATGAGCGGTGGGCTGCTGGCTGAGACGAGCGGCGGGCTGCTCGCCGAGGAGTGCGTGCCCTTTGAGCGGGAGCTCGCCGCTGCGGTGGCCCGCTCACCCTCCGGTCAGGCGGTGGCCTATCCAGTGGTGGCGACCACGCAGACCGATGGCATCTGCACGGAGGTCGTTGCCCCGGCACCCCGACTGTCGGACGATCGGGCGCTGGCCGCGAGTCACCTTGCGCTGTCGATTGCCCGCGACCTGGCGGTGACGGGCATGCTGACCGTCGAGCTGTTCGACACGGGCACAGACCTGCTCATCAACGAGCTCGCAATGCGCCCACACAACTGCGGGCACTGGTCCATCGAGGGCGCGATCACCAGTCAGTTCGAGAACCACCTGCGCGCGGTGCTCGACTTCCCACTCGGTGATCCGCGACTGCGCGCCCCCTGTGCGGTCATGGTCAACGTCCTCGGCGGCACCGCAACCGGGCTGACCGGTGCCTACCGACACGTCCTGGCTCGTGACCCGCAGGTGAAGGTCCACTTGTACGGAAAGGCTGTGCGCCCGGGCCGCAAGCTCGGTCATGTGACACTGCTCGGTGACCGACCGGAGCCGCTGCTCGTGCGCGCCCGGCATGCGGCGGACTACCTGTCCGGCAGGATCACCGAGTGACGAGCACCGCCCGGGTGGGCATCTGCATGGGCAGCGACAGCGACTGGCCGACGATGGCAGCGGCCGTGACAGTTCTCGAGCAGTTCGGGGTGAGCCATGAAGCCTCCGTTGTCTCAGCCCACCGCATGCCACGGCAGATGATGGACTATGCCGCCACCGCGGTCGACCGCGGAATGGCGGTGCTCATCGCCGGCGCGGGCGGCGCGGCGCACCTGCCGGGAATGCTCGCATCGCTGACCACGCTGCCGGTGATCGGGGTGCCGATCCCGATCGGCCCACTCAACGGGATGGATGCACTGCTGTCCATCGTCCAGATGCCGCTGGGCGTTCCGGTGGCAACCGTCGCCATCGGCAACGCCGGCAACGCCGCCCTGCTGGCGGTGCGGATCCTGGCCGTCACCGATGACCGGCTGCGCTCGGCTCTGGCGGACCACCAGCGACAGCTCACCGTCGATGCCATGGCCAAAGGTGAACGTCTGCGCTAGCCGGTGCGGCGGGCGCGGGCAGTGGGACACTCTGCCCTGTCATGCCCGAGGGGAACGTCATCCACTATCACGCCCGTCGACTCCGGCGCGCCTTCCGGCGGAGTGCCGTGCGTCTGGACAGCCCGCAGGGTCGCTTCAGCGAGGGTGCGGCCCTGCTCAACGGGTTGACACTGCACGCAGCGGATGCGTACGGCAAGCACCTGCTGCTGGACTTCGGTGACCTGCGCTGGCTACACATCCACCTGGGGCTGTTCGGCACCTGGCGCATCGGGACCGGTGCGCCACCAGCGCCGACCGGGCAGATTCGGCTGCGACTACGCAATGAAACTCACTTTGCGGAACTGCGCGGCCCTACCACATGCGAGGTGCTGGATATCGCGCAGCGTGACGCACTGCTGGCGCGCATCGGTCCGGATCCGATTCGCACCGACGCTGACCCACTGCTCGCATGGGCGCGAGTTGAGCGAAGTCGCCAGCCCATCGCCACCCTGCTGATGGATCAGCGCATCTTCGCCGGTGTCGGGAACATCTACCGGGCTGAGGTGCTCTTCCGGCAGAACATCTCCCCCTTCCGCGCCGGTGTCGATGTGGGCTGGTCGGACTTCCACGCCCTCTGGGTCGACCTGGTGGACCTGATGTCGCGCGGCACAAGTCGCGGGCGGATCATGACGGTGCGGCCGGCGGATCTGCCCACCATCCGCGGTGCCGTGGCGCCAGCGGCAAGCCGCGGGATTGCCGGTGCTGGTCGGCGCGGACGCTATGACACACGCGCCTATGTCTACCGACGAGATGGCCGCGCGTGCTTCCTGTGTGACACCTCGATCGAGGTGACAACCCTGCAGGCGCGTCGCCTCTACTGGTGCCCCGCCTGTCAGGCGTCCTAGCCCACGCTCGCGGGGGCGTCCAGCCGCACCGGGATGTGGTGGAAGGCCCGGCTGACCAGCCCGGGGAAGCGCACCGCCTCCCCGCTGAGGGTGAACTGCGGATGCCGGCGGAGCAGCGCCCGCATCCCCACGCGCGCCTCCAGTTTGGCAAGGGGCATACCGAGGCAGAAGTGGATTCCGTCCCCGAAGGCGAGATGGCGTGCACCGTTCCGGTTGAGGTCAAGCCGATCAGGATCGGGGAAGGCCTCCGCATCACGATTTGCTGAGGCATAGAGCAGCAACACCCGGGAACCCTTGCTGATCGTCTGACCGCGCACGGTGACGTCGGCGGTGGTGACTCGGCTGAGCCACTGGATGGGGCTGTCGTACCGAAGGAACTCATCCACGGCCGAATTGGTCAGCCCGCCATCGGCATCGAGCATGTCGGAGGCCGATGCTGCGCCGGTGGCGATGAGGTGAACGATCGTGCCGAGCAGCCCGGCTGTCGTCTCCATTCCGGCGTCCATGAGCATCAGGCACATCCCGGGGACGTACTCCGGCGGCATCGTGCCGTCGCGGACGGCGCCGGCGATGTCACCGAGCAGGTCGCTTGCACCATCGCCGTCGATGCGGCCGCGCACCTGATCGGCAAAGTAACCGCCAAGCTCCGCGCGCAGCTGACGAACCCGATCGGGGATCGTGCTCTCACCAGCCGGACGGCGCATCATCTCGGTGAACCCCGCCACCAGCCACGGCACATCCGACTGTGGAATGCCGAGCATCTGGCAGGTGGCCAGCAACGGCAGACGCTGTGTGAACGTGTCCGCCAGATCGACAACGCCCGGGGCCGGCAGATCTGCCACCAACTGCTCGGCGATCGCGATGATCGCCGGCTCGTAGCCCGCCATGGCGCGGTTGGCGAACCGCGGAGCGAGAACCCGTCGGAGAACGTCATGTTCAGGAGGGTCGAGTTGGACGAAGTCGCCCTTACCAAAGAACCCGACGAACTCCCCGATCTCAAGACCCTGGGCGCTGGTGAACGTCTGCCAATCCCGCAGCGCCGCTCTGACATCGTCGTACCGGGAGAGGACCCAGACACCGCGTTCGGCGCAGAAATACACCGGAGCCGATTCCCGCAAGCGGCGGTAAGCCGGGTAGGGATCCTGGCGCACCTCGAAGGAGAGCGGGTCATAGAGCGAGGACCCCGGCTCAGGCTGGCTGGCTAGCTTCGCCCCGTCACTCACCTTCCGATCCACGGCACTCACCTTCCGATCATTTCCGATCACTTCAACAGTGCGCCGGCATCAACGGGCAGGGTGATGCCCGTGATGAGCCGGGAGCGCTCGCCAGCGAGGAACAGGACCGCCTCGCTGACATCCGCGCACTCCACCCACGGCACAGGCAGGCTGTGGAACTGGGCCATCAGCGGTTGTACATCCGCGAGTTCCGGGTTCGGCAGATCCGGTCGGAACAGCCGGAACAGGGCCTCGTTGCAGACCATGTCGGTCGGGACGGTCGTCGGATGGACGGAGTTCACTCGAATCCAGTAAGGGGCCAGCTCGCGCGCCATCGTCCGCATCAAGCCGATCAGACCGTGCTTGGCCGCAACATAGGCGGCCTCATTCTCCAGTCCCTTCATGCCCGCCACCGAGGAAATAAGGATGATCGAGCCACCCTGTCCGTGATCGATCATGAACGGTACTGCGGCCTTACAGGTGTGCCAGACGCCCTTGAGGTTGATGTCCATGACCTCATCCCAGGATGCCTCGTCGATATCGGCTGTCTGCCGAAAGGCGCCATTGACACCAGCATTGGCCACGACGACGTCCAGCCGCCCAAAGGCCGCTACCGCCTCGGCAACCCCCCGCTGGACGGCAGCAAAGTCGCGAACATCAGCCTCGATGAGGAACACCTCGCCACCAGTGTCAAGGATCTCCCGCTCGGTCTGGTGCAGATCAGCCGCCGTCGCCAGCGGGTAGGGCACCGTCGGCAGGTCTCGGCAGACGTCAAGGGCGATGATCCTCGCGCCGGCTGCCGCCAGGTGCACCGCATGTGATCGGCCCTGTCCGCGTCCTGCCCCTGTGACGAGGGCGACCCGGCCCTCCTGCTCCCGCTGCTGTGCCACGCTTTCCTCCGCTGTGCCATCCGACTCAGGGCGAACGCTGTGCCATCCGCCTCGGTGTGAAGGCGCGGGCCCTGCGGACTGCCCATGAGATCCGCGACCTTCGGTAACCCCCACCCCCTGCTGACCTGACACAGCCATCGCCCATGCAACGGCCCGCGGATAGCATAGGGAGGTTCAGATCTGATGCCGGCCGCCTTAGCTCAGGGGTAGAGCAACGCACTCGTAATGCGTAGGTCCGGGGTTCAAATCCCCGAGGCGGCTCCATGCGATACCACTGTTTGGCGGCCCTAGTAACCCGCTAACAACCCGGTGCTGACCCCGGCGATTGGACGCCTGGAGGGGCGTGCCCCCATTGCGAAGCGGTCTTCCGCGGGTCGCCCGTAGGTTGTCAGGCCCCTGAGGCAGGATGAGGGCTATAGGGATTGGTCGTCCCTGACCAGAGGATTCGGCAGCGCCGCCTGCCATTGACTCGGCATTCGTCGAGAGGAGACCTGACCTTGCGCACACCCAAGCCAGCTTTCCGGTTCATTGACCTCTTTGCGGGTGTCGGTGGTTTTCACCACGCCCTCTCCGCCCCTGAGTTTGGCGGCCAGTGTGTCCTAGCCAGTGACATCGATGAGGCCTGCCGTCAGGTCTACGCGGCGACCTGGCCAACCATGCCGGCGGACGCCATCCCCGGCGATATCCGCAAATTCACGCTCACATCTGACGGCTCAGATCGCTCACTGGCGGAGCTTGGCGAACTGATTCCCGACCATGACGTGCTGTGTGCCGGCTTTCCCTGCCAGCCATTCAGCAAGTCGGGTGCCCAGAAGGGTGTGCTCGACTCGACCAGGGGGACGTTGTTCTTCGACATCGTCAAGATCGTTCAGGCAAAGCAGCCACGATTTCTCCTGTTGGAGAACGTCCGCAACCTGGCTGGCCCCCGCCACGCAGACACGTGGGCCACGATTGTTCAGACGCTCCGAGAATTGGGCTACAGGGTCTCTGGCGAACCCGTGGTCTTTAGTCCGCATTTCCTGCCGGAGCATCTCGGCGGCCGGCCACAGTCCCGTGATCGGGTCTTCATCTTGGCCACGCGTGTGGACGCTGGTGAAGCACTGGACGAGGATCCGTTGATCCGCCGCGGCCCCGTGGGTAGCTGGAACCCCAACGAGTGGAACATCGAGGACTGGCTGCTTGACGACTCGGAGATCGAGAACCTCGACTCCTACCGGTTGCGTGAAGAGGAGATCGCCTGGCTAGACGCTTGGCAGGCCTTCATTCAGGGTATCCCCGCCGATGAACTCCCAGGGTTCCCGATTTGGGTCGATGCGTTCACAGATAAGCCACTCATCGAGGATGACACTCCGGCCTGGAAGGCTGACTTCCTCCGAAAGAACAGCGCCTTCTACCTTGAGCACCGGACCTTCATCCGGTCCTGGCTGCGGAGGTCCTGGATTCCAGGCAAGGGCTATCGGGTGGCGGACTTCCCGGCTAGTCGGCGCAAGTTCGAGTGGCAGGCAAGACTGGCGCAGCCGCGGGCGGTTGATCGAGACATCTGGAAGTTGACGATCCACTTCAGGCCGTCAGGCGTTCGTGTCAAGCCGGCGAGCTACCTACCGGCGCTCGTCGCGATCACGCAAACATCCGTGATTGGATCTCGGCGACGCCGCATCACTCCCCTTGAGGCCGGACGTCTCCAGGGGCTGCCCGATGAGGTCTTCATCAATGCCGGTGTCGACGACGCCACGGCCTACAAACAGGCCGGAAACGGTGTCAATGTGGGCACTGTCCAGTTCGTGGCGGCCCACTTGTTCGCCAGCAACGGTCTTGAGTGGGGCAAGGCGATCGTGGACGCCGCGGAACTGGCCGGCGGCCCATCCGAGTTCGCTCAGGTGGAGGCCGAGATGGACGAAGAAGACGCCGCGTAAGGCGGTAGGAAGGGCTGGGGGATGGCTGCTTCGAGTGGTCCCGAAAACCTCAGGCGCGACGACATCATGCGCGTCCTGAGCCGGGCAGATGAGCGGGCCCGTGAGCAGGGGGATTCCCTGGTCAACTCGTATCCGGACTGGGTTGTTGAGCTGGACTTCCTCTCGAGCGACGCGTGTCCCGTTACCTACCTGCCGGTCTTGACGGTAATGCTCGTGGCGCGATCAATTCGCGAAGCGGCCGAGTTGGACGTCCTCGATATCCAGCAGGGCTCCAGCCCTCGTGGCTACTCCGCGTCGAGCATTGCGGGACACCTGATCAAGTTCGTGACGCAGGTGGGGGTTGACCTGCGCACCACCAGCAGCCAGGTGATGAACAGCCAACCCTTCACCTACAAGAAGCGAGTCACGCCCGACATGGCCGGCGATCGAGTCAAGGCTTCCTATGCGCGATTCTTTGCTGCTGCCCAACGCGTGGAAGGGCTCGGCAGCGCACAGGCGGCCGACATCTTGGCGCTGGTGTTCCATCTGCGGCGCGGGACCGGCAAGCCCGAAACCGAGCATCTCGTGATCAGTGGCGACCGCCAGACGCTGCTCGCCATCATGGACACCACGGCCGAATTCGTGTCCGACAACTCGGAAGCCGGCAAAGTTGGTCAAGCCTTTGCTGCGGCGCTGTTCGACATCCTGTTTCCGAGCAAGAGTGTCCGAATGGGTAACAACAATGACCCCTCAGCCATCATCCCTGGTGATGTGCAGGTGGGCGAGGATGGGCGCTTTTGGTTGTGGGCCGAGGTCAAGCAGAAGGCTGTCGTTACCTCTGAGATCCAAGCATTCGTCGATCGAGTGAAGGCCATTGGGGGAGATCGGGCCATGTACTTCGCTCTCGGCAACGCTCTCTACCCCCAGAACATCGATGCTTCGCAACTGCAGAAGCGCGCCATCAAGGACGGAGTGGAGTTGACGATCTACTCCGCGGCCGAACAGGCGCTTGCTGATCTCTTGCCAAAGTCCCCTGGAAGTTCGGAAATGCAAGCGGATGCGCTGGCGAATCGATTTCTGGATCGCCTTCGGGAAGCCCAGGTGACCAGCGCACTCGAGGAGGCGTGGGCGAAGGCCATTCGCGAGGCCGACCGCTAGGTATTCGTCCTGAGAGGCCGGCGGAAGAGGCGCGGAATCCACTCGCGACCCTGCCATCAGGCTCCGAGTTTCGGCAGGAATCGGACGCAGGAACACGTGAGCTCTCATACGGATTAAGCAG
>JAGWXT010000036.1 GCA_018969715.1 Actinomycetales bacterium | reverse complement strand
CTCCCTGACCACCGCCGACGTCCGGAACGAGTGCCCGCTGTACCTGGACGCGCACCCGGTGGACATCGTGACCGCGATCTGGACCGCGGCGCGCATCCAGTACGACCCCGCTGGGGCATGGATCGCGGCGGTGCGGGCCGCGATCGGGGCCAACGTGCGGCTGGCTCTTCGGTTCGCCGAGGCCCCGACCATCGCCGAGTTCCTCGAGAACGCCATCTGCGGCCCGTTTGGGGTGGCCGTGCGGACGAACGGGGACGGCAATCAGGAGCTGGTGGCCACGCGCATCGGCACCACGGCGACCCCGTCCCTGACGATCGCGGCGGCTGACCTCATCTCGCAGGACCCGGTCGTCTTCGATCTGGACGAGCGGACGGCGATCAACTCGGTCACCCTGACGCAGCAGATGTTCGGGGTCGCGCCGACCACCTTCACGCCGCCGCAGGACCAGCCCGCCGACGGCATCATCGCCACCGAGATCACGCAAACGGCGCGCTATCAAGACCCCGCGCTGACCACGTTTGCGGGTCGCGACGTGACGTTCCGCGTGCCCGGCATGATCCACACCGCCTCGGACTTCACGCCAAGCCAGACACAAACGCTGGAGGCGATCGGCCGGAACATCCTGCCGCGCTTTGGCCGTGGCTCTCCGGTCGCCGAGGTGCAGGTGCTGGCGACCGCGGCGAGCGCCGCCGCGCAGGTTGGCGACGAGGTGTTCGTGGATGCGCCGCACTACCCGAACCGGGGCTACCGGATCGGCGAGAGCACCGTTGGGGCGCGCATCATGCAGGTGGTGCGGCGCACCGAGAATCCGGTCGGGCCGCAGTTCCGGCTCATCGACTCCGGGATCAACGCCCAGCCGGTCAGCCCAGCGGCCACCATCACCATCGCCGCCTCGGCGCTCAACCCCTACGCCATCGCGCAGTTCACGATCACCAACGCCGCCACGCTCAACAGCGGCGGGGTGCTTGGGGTGGAGGTGGAGTGGGGCACTGGCGCCGCGCCGACGTCAAACGGCATCTTCAACCGCTACCTGCCGGGCGCTATCCCGACCGGCGCCGTTAACCTAACCGCGGTCACCGGCTCCGGTATTCAGGTCCAGGTGCGCGCACGCACCACGCAGACCGGCCGTCGTCCCTCGGCATGGACCGCGTGGCAATCGGTGGTCCTGACAGCGATCCCGACGCCCGGGACCATCACAGTAGGGACCACCACGGCGACGTCGGTGGCGATCTCGTGGACGAACACCTCGACCGCCTTCCCGCTGTTTGTGTACGCCTACCTTGGCGGCAGCGCGCCCGCGAGCTGGGACCCGTACCTCGTGACGACGCTGCCGCCGGGCTCCACGAGCACGGTGATTCGCACGCTGGAAGCGGGCACATACCAGCTCGCGCTGGCCTATAGCACAGCCGCAGGGCCGGGGGCCTTCCGCACCGCCAGCGTGACGACGAGTGGGGCCGGGACGACCGCCACGCGCCCGGCGGGGCTGGCGCTGATCCCGCTCCTGGACGACGCCACGCTGCCACAGGGGATTGCGTTGGGGCTGTTCAGCTCGGACCAGACGCTGGACACGGTCATCGAGCGCAGCACCACGAGCGGCAGCGGATTCGCCCAGATCGCCCGGGTGCCGGGCTCCACGCCCGTCTACGTG
>JAGWXT010000029.1 GCA_018969715.1 Actinomycetales bacterium | reverse complement strand
CGTGAGGCGAAGCTCAGCGCTGCGGGGGCGGGGCGTGGGGCGACTCAGACCGGGTCGCCGGTCATGGCACCCGCGACGGCGGCGTGCAGCCGAGCCCGCAGCGGCGCCTCTGCCGCCCGCGAGACGGTGCGCGCAACGATCACGCCCACCCCCGGGGAACCGGTGCGTTCACGCAGCGCGGTGGCCAGGCCCGCCGGATCGTCGACACGGACCACCGGCAGGCCCAGTGCGCCCATGATTGCGGGCAGGTCCACTCCCATCGGAGTGCCGTAGACGCGCTCGAATCCCGCCCGACCTGCCTGCTCGAGGGTTGAGAAGATCCCCCCGCCATCGTTGTCGACGATGACGACGGTGAGCGGCGGTGACGGCTCCCCGGCTCCCAGCAGCAGTCCGGTGAGGTCGTGCAGGGCGGCGAGATCCCCGATGAGGGCCCAGGCACTCGTACCGGGGTGCGCCGCGGTGTGGGCCAATGCCGCGCCGATCGCACTGGCCGCCTGACCGTCGATGCCGTTGACCCCCCGATTCATGACCACCCGCACCGGCCCCTCGGCATAGGCCGCCCCGGGGTTGAGTGGGGCGTAATGATCAACATCCCGTGCGGGCAGGCTGGCCGCGATGTGGAGCAGATCGCCGGGGGCGAGGGCAGCGACGACCAGCCGGGCGACCGCCGGCCCGGTGAGGGGACCGCCGCGCTGATCGCAGTGCTCCGCGATGACCTGCTCGGCCCGGGCGCCGGCAGCCAGCCATGTGGTGCGCCAGTCCGCCGGCGCCGCCGCCGTGGCCTCGGCCAGGGCGGCGCACCAGGTCCCCGGTGAGGCCGGCACGGTGATCCCCGGCGCGTGGGTGGCGGTGGGCGGCGGGGCGAGGCTGATAACCGGCACATCGCCGCGGAGCAGGCGGGCCGTGCCTCGGGACAGACCCACCCGCCCGATCGCGAGGACAGCCTCTGGGCTCAGTCCCGGCGGGGGGGTGTGGTGGTCGATGCCGGCGAGCAGTCCCCCATGGGCGACCGTCACCGACGGCCGATGGGGGGCGGCAACCGGTTCGGCGATGATCGGCCACCCCAGGTGGCCGGCGAGGCGGTCGACGGTACCGCGATCGATCGCCGGGGTGTGTCCGAGCACGATCACCCCCCGCCTGCGATCAAGCTGGCGAGCGATGGGGGCGACGGCTGTGGCCGGGTCGGGTCCGGGGTCTGCGGGATCGGCTTCGGCGGGCGCCCGGCCGGATCCGGGTGACACCGGGTCGGGTCCCGGTGACGGTCGGCACCAGTGGGTCACCAGGGCGGTCCCGCGATCGAGGAGGGGCTCGGCGAAGGCGATGTTGAGGTGCACGGGCCCGGGCCGTCCCTGTGCGGCGAGCACCGCCGCGACCGTCTCCCGCCGTAGGTCAACCGCACCCCCGGCCACGCTTCGGCAGGGCACGAGCGGGCCGAACATGCCGGGCTGCACCGTCGTCTGATTGGACCCGATCCCGAGCTGCTCGGCCGGCCGGTCAGCGGAGATCGCCAGCAGCGGCACCGCACCTTCGGCGGCCTCGATCAGCGCCGGATGCAGGTGCGCCGGCGCAGAGCCGGAGGTGGTCAGCACGGCCACGCACCGCTGCGACACCCTGGCCAACCCGAGTGCGAGGAAACCCGCCACCCGCTCATCGACGCGCACATGCAGCCGCACTCGACGAGCCTGCTCGGCCTCAGCGGCGGCGATGAGCAGCGGTCCATTGCGCGATCCGGGTGCCGCGACGATCTCGACCACCCCGGCGTCGAGCAGCGCTGACAGGACCTGCCGCCCCGCGGCCAGGGACCCCTGCCCCATTCCGCCCGTGCCGCCCGTGCCGTCCACCGGAGCGGTCACGTCGACCACGGTGCCGGCACCTGCTGCTGGCTGCGGATCTGATCGTGGACGGCCGCGGTTGCGCGATCGGCACCCGCCCACCATGCGGCGGTGAGACGCTGTGTCCACGCTGTGGCCGCAGCTGGCCCGGGGTCGGCCGCGGCGAGCCGATCCCGGCTCAGCGGTGGGATTGCGGAGGGAACAGAACCGGCAACCGGAAGCAGGGGGGTGTCGGTGAGGTCCGCTGCCAGCAGCGCACCGGTGCCGATGCCTGCGGCACGTCCGGGCAGCAGGGAGGCCACTCGGGTCACGAGCGCCAGCCCGACCGATGTGTCGAGAGACCCGGAGACCACCACCGCAACCCCGATCGCCTGAGCCTGCCGGGCGAGGTCGAGGGTGGCGGCGATCCCGCCGGCGACCATCGGCTTGCAGACGATGACATCAACCTCATCGGAGCGCGCCGGCAGGCGGCCACCCGCGCCAAGATCGGGGACGCCGGAATCCCCAAGCCGGATCGACTCATCGACGGCAACCGCGATCTGCGCCCGGTGGCGCACCTCGATGCACTCGGCGAGGGTTGCGCAGGGCTGCTCGACGTACTCCACCGCACATCCCCCCGACCGTGCTGCCAGCAGTCGGCGAACGTCGGCAAGTGCACTCACCGCCTCGGCCACCGTCCACTGTCCATTCGCATCCAGGCGCAGCAGCGCCGGTTGCGCAGCGGCCGGTACTGGGCGCTCGGCCAGGGCGGCCGTGGTAGCAGTGAGCGTTGCGGTGAAGGCAGCATCCGGGTGCCGCGGGATCTTGACCTTGACGACGGAGCAGCCAGTGGTGCGCACGATCTCGGCGGCCAGCCCCGGGTTGTTCGCCGGAATGAGGGCATTGGCGCGCACCTGCGGCTGCGGTGCCGCCGGCCACGGCACGTGGGCGGCACTGATGGCCGCCACCAGCCAGCGGGCCTGGTGTGCCGGCGGGTGGTCGGTGAACGGGGCGAACTCCCCCACCCCATGTGGGCCGGCGATCAGCAGTCCCTCGCGGTGGGTGACCCCGCGCACGGGCTCCCGCAGGCGCACGCGAAAGGGCCGGCTTGCCGCGAGCAGTGCCGTCAGGACCGCGGACGAGCCGGGGTCACCCATGGGGGGGCGAGCGGTCAGGGTCGGCGGGGGAAGCGGGTGAAGTCCGGTGGACGGCGCTGCTGGTAGGCATTGCGTCCCTCCTGTGCCTCCTCGGTCATGTAGAACAGCAGGGTTGCATCGCCGGCAAGCTGCTGTACCCCGGCAATTCCCTCATCAGCGGCGTTGAAAGACGCCTTCAGCAGGCGCAGTGCCAGTGGTGAGTGCTCGCAGATCCGCCGGGCCCAGGCGACGGTCTCGGTCTCGAGGTCGGCCAGCGGCACGACGGCGTTCACCAGCCCCCAATCACGTGCGGTGGCAGCGTCGTACTGCCGGCACAGGTACCACACCTCCTTGGCCCGCTTCAGCCCGATCGTCCGAGCCATCAAGCCCGAGCCGTACCCACCGTCGAAACTCCCAACCCGCGGGCCGGTCTGGCCGAAGCGGGCATTGTCAGCCGCAATCGTCAGGTCGCACACGAGGTGCAGGACATGCCCGCCGCCGATCGCGTACCCGGCGACCATCGCGATCACCGGCTTGGGCAGCCGACGGATCTGGATCTGCAGGTCGAGCACGTTGAGTCGGCCGATCCCCCGCTGGGCGACGGCGTCATCCCCGAGGTAGCCGTCATCACCGCGGATTCGCTGGTCGCCCCCGGAGCAGAAGGCAAGGTCCCCCTCACCGGTGAGGATGATCACCCCCACCGAGTCGTCGTCACGCGCCATTGCGAACGCCCGTTCCAACTCGGCCAGGGTCTGCGGTCGGAACGCATTGCGCACCTCGGGGCGGTTGATGGTGATCTTCGCGATGCCCTCGGCAGTGGCGTAGCGGATATCGCGCCACTCACCCGCGGGCTGCCAGGGCAGGGCGGTCACGATCGTGCTCATATGTCTACGCTAACGCCGATGAGCGCCGTGCGGCTGACGCCCATCGTGATCGCCCCCGGGCCCGTGGGTGCGCACACGGCGGTAACGGCACTGCGGACGGCACTGGCCGGGGGCGCCCCGATCGCGCTGCTCCCGTCGTCGGCGCAGGCCACCCCGTCGGCCGGCACGCTGGTGGCCGTTGGACAGCCGGTGGCGGCAGCGACGGCCGTGGTCCTGCTCACCGGCGGCAGCACCGGTCAGCAACGAGCTGTGGAGCTCAGCGGGCCTGCACTGACAGCGGCCGCGCTTGCTGTCCGCACCGCCCTCGGTGGACCCGGGCAGTGGGTGTGCGCACTGCCCGTCGTGCACATCGCGGGGTTGATGACCCTCGTGCGCGCCATCGTGGACGGAACGGAACCGCTGGTGGCACCCACCACCGGCCGCTTCGATCAGGCGGCAATGACCGGGCTGGTGCGAACGCTGGCGCAGGCAGCAGAGTCTGGGCCAGCCAGGGTGAGCCTCGTCGCGGAGCAGGCACGCCGGCTGCTCGCAGCCGGCTACGCCCCGGCACTGCGCGGCTGCGATGCCGTCCTACTCGGCGGGGGCGCAATCCCGCCGGCACTGCGCGAGGCGCTCACCGCGGAGGGCATCCGCGTGCGGACCACCTACGGCATGACGGAGACCTGCGGCGGGATTGTCTGGGATGGGCGGGCACTTCCGGGGTATCAGGTGCGCATCGCCACCCCCCCGGTGGGTCGCATCGAGATCCGCGGCCCATCCCTGGCGACGTGCTATCGGTACCCGCCGCAGACCGGCTCCTCGCCCCGCCGCCCCGATGCCGCTGCCACCCGTCCCTGCGCCGGCCCCGATGGCTGGTGGCTGACCCCCGATATCGGCACCATCACGGACGGCCTGCTGTCGGTCCTTGGGCGCGCCGATGATCTGGTCAAGGTGGACGGGGTGCTGGTCTCCCCAGCCGCTGTGACGGTGCTCCTGCAGCAGCAACCGGGGGTCAGCGATGCTCAGGCGCAGCTGGACACCTCCGATCTGCTGCGCCCGGTCATCGCCGCGGAGGTCGTGGGCGAGTTCGATGACGCCGCACTCCGCGCAGCCGTCCACGCCCGCCTCGGCGCGGCCGCAGTGCCCCGGCGCATCTCCCGGGTGGCCACGATCGAGCGCGATGCCATGGGCAAGGCCGCACCGGTGGCGGTCCCATGACCGGGGTCGCGATATGGGTTGCCGGGGCCCGGCCGCGGACGCTTCCCGCCGCCGTGTCACCGGTTCTGGTCGGCACCGGCGTGGCGATCGCGGCCGACTCCTTCCGTCCGCTGCCGGCGCTGCTGTGCCTGCTGATCAGCCTCGCCCTGCAGGTGGGCGTCAACTACGCCAACGACTACTCCGACGGCGTGCGTGGCACCGACACCGTGCGAGTGGGTCCGGCGCGACTGGTGGGACAGGGGCTGGCCACCCCGGCCGCGGTCCGCGCGGCTGCCGTCATCGCCCTGGGCGGTGCCGGCGTACTCGGGGTCGTGCTGCTGGCGCTGACGGGGCAGTGGTGGCTGCTCCCGGTGGGCGTCAGTGCGGTGATCGCGGCCTGGCTGTACACGGGTGGTCCCCGGCCCTATGGGTACACCGGACTCGGGGAGGTCATGGTCCTGCTGTACTTCGGGCTGGTGGCGGTGATCGGCACAACGGTGGTGCAGACCGGTCGCTGGGAGCCGCTGGCCATGCTGGCCGCACTGCCGATCGGACTGCTCGCCAGTGCGATCCTGATGGCCAACAACATCCGCGACATCCCCACCGACACCGACAACGGCAAGCGGACGCTCGCGGTGCGCCTTGGCCCTCGGCGCGCCCGGATTCTCTTCATCGCCACCCTCGGGTCCGCCTTCACCCTCGTCGTGCCGATCGCGCTGGTGCGGCCGTGGGCGATGCTGGCGGTGCTGAGCCTGCCCCTGGCGGTGCCGGCAGTCCGGGCGATCACCGCCGACCAGCCCGCCCGGCTCGCCCGCGCCCTGCCCGCCATGGGCCGCCTGCACCTTGGCTTCGGGATCCTGCTGGCGCTCGGCTGCGCCCTGGGCCGGTAGATCCGATGGGCGCTGCGTGAGCGGACGCAACGTCGTACCGTGGAGGGTGAGTGACCGGAAGGGCAACCCGTGAACCAAGGCCCGACAGGGCAACCCGTGAACCAAGAGGCCCGACAGGGCAACCCGTGAGGAGGACGCAATGACCGGCCTGATCCTGCTCAGCCTCATGCCCCTGCTCTCGGTCGCGACCATCGTCGATGTCATGCGGACTCGACCAGAGGCAATCCGGGTGCTCCATCGCGGTGCGTGGGCGCTTATCGTCTGCCTGCCGTTGTTCGGGCCGCTGCTGTGGTTCACCCTCGCCCGGCCCTACGGTTCGGCGCGGACATCCTCCGCGTCCTCGGCGACGCCGGGGGCCTTGCCCCCGGCCGCACGCGGTGTGCGAGCCCCCGATGACGATGCCGAGTTCCTGCGGGTTATTCAGGCGCGGGTGGAGCGGGAGAAGCGGCGTTCGGATGGCGGTGAGCCAGCCGCCTCATAGCGTCGGCTGAGCGAACGAGCTGACCGGAGCCGCCGGCAGCGTCGCAAGACCACGGTATCGCCGAACCACAGCGCCGCCAAACCACAGCGCCGCCAGCGGCCGCGGCCCGCATTGCCGCCCCCGCCGCAACGCGGCCGGCTAGAGGCCGGAGTAACTGTGCAGTCCCGGGATCAGGATGTTGACCCCGAAGAAGTTGAACACCATCGCGGTGTAGCCGAGGAAGGCAAGGATCGCCGCCCGACCCCCCCGCCAGCCGGCCGTCACTCGCGCATGTAGGTACCCGGCGTAGAGCACCCACACAATCAGTGACCACGTCTCCTTGGGATCCCATCCCCAGTACCTGCCCCATGCGCTTTCAGCCCAGATCGCCCCGGCGACCACAGCGAAGGTCCAGATGGGAAAGGCGAATGCGATACACCGGTAGGACAGGGCGTCCAGGCGGGCGGCCTGCGGCAGCCGGGCCGCGAACCACGGTCGCGCCTGTGCGATGAGCATCAGCAGTGCTGCCGCCGTGCCCACGGTGAAGGCACCGAAGGCGACGATCGCCGCGCCCACATGGACGACGAGCCAGGCCGAATGAAGGGCAGGGACCAGGGGCCCGCTCTCGGTGTAGAGCACGCTCACCGCCAGGCCGAGCAGCAGTGCAATGGGCACGACGACCCATAGGCCCAGCCAGCGAACGTCGCGTCGATACCCCACGACCAGCAGTGCGATCAGTGCGGCGGCGGCACCGGCGAGGGCGAATTCGTACATGTTCCCCCAGGGAGCGCGGCCAGCGGACAGGGCGCGGGTCACGAGTGCGATGGCCAGCAGCACCGTCGCCAGCCAGGTCAGGGCCATGCCGATTCGCGCGGGCAGCCGACCGCGGTCGGCGGGGCCACCGGTGGACTCGGCGGCCGCCTCAGCCGCCGAGTCCACCGGTGCACCGACCGTCCCGGCACCGACGAGGACGGCCACGGGTTGGGTGGGGGTAACCGACCTGGCGAAGGTGAGGGCGAATGCCACGCCGGCTCCGAGCAGGCAGCCGAGGCTGGCGTACACCAGGGCGAGGCTGAGGTCGGCAAGGGTGGACTGCGCTGCAGTGAGGCCGGTCATGATCATCCCTCCAATGGGTGACGGTGCTGGCGGTTCCCGCCGAGGACCGCAGCGGTGAGTGCGGTGAGGTCATCGGCGAGGCCGGGGGCATCGGTGCGCGACAGGGCACCCGCTTCCCAGCCGTCCGGTGTCAGTCTCAGCCAGATGCGGCGTCGGCGCACGAAGAGCCCGGCCAGCAGGCCGATCATCGCGACAACAGCCGCCGCGAGGGCCCAGCCGGCGGCGGGCTCATCAGCAACCTGGAATGAGGCGAACTGGGAAAGCCCGACGAATGCGACGGTGCGGCCATCGGGGAGGGTCCACACCTGCCCGGGGCGCAGGGCAGTGGAGCCGATCTGCGTCAGGTTGGTGAAGTCCAGGGCGTAGACGTTCTGCGGCGCCCCCTCATCCATCCCGAGATCACCCTCCCACGCGGTGAGGAAGAGCACCGGGTTGTCAGCCGCGGGGAAGACCGACACCGGGCCCGCCGCACCGAATTGCGCCGACGGCAGGAGCACCCCCTGCAGCCCGAGTCCCGGCTGGGCATCGGGCATCTTGACCACACCGGTGCTGGTGAACACCGGGTCCTGGGGGAGGAACACCGTTGCATCGGCGTGGAGCAGCCGGCCATCCACCTGCCGGACCGCGAGCACTGGTGCGTACCCGTGGCCGGTGAGGTAGACGCTCGTCCCCCCCACGCGCAGCGGCCGGTTGACCTCGATGCGCACCGGCTCCGGTGCGGAGGCGGGCGTCCGGCGCAGCAGGACGTCGGCGATGAATGCGCGAGGCGATCCACGCTGCGTTCCTTCCCGTTCGAAGACCGCGGTGAAGTCCTCGAGGGTGAAACTCAGCGGCGGCAGGTCACCGGCCCGCACCAGCCGACCCTGGTTGAACAGGTCGTACTGGGTAAGGGTGTTGGCGAAGCCCCGGCCCTCACGGACGATGATCTGCCCGCGGTAGCCGAAGAGGGCGCCGGCCGCCACGGCAACGATGAGGACGAGCAGGGCGGCGTGGAAGACGAGGTTGCCCGTCTCCCGGGCATAGCCCTTCTCGGCGCTCAGACCCTGCCCGTCGGCGCTGAGCTGGACCCGCCAGCGCTGCCCCCGCAGGTACCCAGCGGCGCGCTCGATAACGGCCGGGCCGGGTGCGGGCGCCATCGCCGAGCCGGCTGCCGAATCCAGTGCGGGGCGGTGGCGCACGTAACACGGCAGGCGGTCCAACTGCGCCGGCACCGGCGGCGGCCCCGTGCGCAGGGCCCGCAGATGGACCCGCAGCCGCGGCAGAACGCAACCGGCGATCGAGATCAGCAGCAGCAGATAGACCGCGGTGAACCAGGCGCTGGCGAAGACATCGAACATGCCGAGGCGATCAAGGACCGCCCCCAACTGGGGGTTGCGCTCCAGCCACTCATTGACCGCGAGCGGACTGGCCCCTCGCTGGGGGAAGAGGGAACCGGGGACGGCGGCGAGGGCAAGCGCGAACAGCAGCAGTAGTGCGGTGCTCATGCTGGTCAGCTGCCCCCAGCCCCACCGCAGCCATTGCCGGAGCGCGAACGGGGTGGCGGGTTCAGAGGGCGGGGGTGAAGCCACCGATCCACCCCCTCATCTCCGCCAGCCAGGCGCCCCACCAGCCGGTGGCGAGGGCGATCCCGATCAGGATCAGACCCACCCCACCGATGCCCATGAGCAGCCGCTGGTGGCGGCGCAGGAAGGGCAGGGTCGCCAGCGCCCACTGGTAGCCGGCGGCCATCAGCAGGAACGGCACCCCCAGCCCCACCGCGTACACCGCCGACAGCAGCGCCCCCCGGACAGCACTGCCCTCACTGAATGCCAGTGCTTGGACGGCGGCGAGGGTCGGGCCGATACACGGCGTCCAGCCCAGGGCGAAGACCACCCCCAGCACGGGGGCCGCCCACATGCCATCGGGCACCCGCCCATGGAATCGCAGGTCGCGCTGCAGCCACCGGAAGGCACCCAGATAGGCCAGCCCAAGGACGATGACGATCACGCCGAGGATGCGCTCAAGCAGGCTTGCCTGCCGCACGAGTGCCGCACCGAGGCTGCCGAAGGCGAGGCCATAGGACGTGAAGACAGCGGTGAAACCGGCGATGAAGAGCACCGTGCCCAGCAGGGTGCGTGCGCGGACCCGCCGCGCGACCGCTGGGTGGCGTCCGGCCACGGCCGCATCCGCTGCGGCCGCATCGGCCGCGCCCAGGCCGGTGACGTAGGCGAGGTAGCCGGGCACCAGTGGCAGCACGCACGGGGAGAGAAAGGACACCACCCCCGCCGCCAGTGCCAGCAGCATGGCGAACAGCAACGGACCGTCGATGACGGTCTGGCCGATCATCGAGCCCCCGAAGCGTCCGCACCATCAGCGGCCGACTCCGCCAGCAGGAGGCTGATCAGGCCGTCCAGCAGTGAGGCATCAATCGGACCGAGCACCCGGGCGGCCACCCGGTGCTCCCGGTCCAACAGCAGGGTGGACGGGATCGCATTCGGCGGGAGGGTGTCGGCAAAGCCAAGCAGGGCGACCCCGTCGGGGTCGACGACGGTGGGGAAGGTGATACCGAAGCGATCGACGAACGCCTGCGCGGCTGGGATGGAGTCGCGGGTGGCAACGCCGAGGAAGGACACCCCCGCATCGGCGTACTCGGTGAACGCCGCCTCCAGTAGTCCGGCCTCCGCCCGACACGGTCCGCACCAGGAGGCCCAGACATTGAGCACGACGACCTGTCCGCGCAGATCGGTCAGGCTCAACGGTGCACCGGCACTTGCCTGACCTACGGCAGGCAGTCGATTCGCGGTGAGACCAGGAGCCGGCTGGCGCTGATCGGGGGGCAGCAGCACGGCTGAGCCGTCCCCGGCGATGAAACCGGTGGCAGATCCACCCGGCTGCGCTGAGCCACCGCAGCCGGCCAGCAGTGAGCCGACCGCAAGCCCCACGGCGAGCCACGCGCACACCGGCCGCGCCCA
>JAGWXT010000028.1 GCA_018969715.1 Actinomycetales bacterium | reverse complement strand
CCCGCCCGGAAACCCGACCCCGACACCACCACCACCGTCCCCCCCACCGCCGACCCCGACCCCGGCGACACCCCCGACACCACCGGCACCGGGCCGGTGTACGTGAACAGATCAGTGGCGGATCGTTGCCTGGTCAAGCCTTGGGCCACCTGAATGCGATAGGACGAGACGCCCGCGTTGGGCTGCGCCGGGGAGGTGCAGGTGATCGTCGTGCTGTCCACGGTCGTGGGGTCTGTGCATGCCGAACCGATCCAGTTCCCTAAACCGTCGTTATACACAAACCGCACGGTGTCCCCGGCGAGGAATCCGGTGCCGGTGACGGTGACAGCCGTTCCCCCCGCAGCCGGCCCGGATGACGGAGCGATCGCCGTGACGGTGATGCCGCTGGCGGCAGCGGGTGCAATCGGCGCGACGCCAAGCGGCAGGCACGCCCCGGCGATCGCGCTGACCACACCTGTCCCGACCGCTCGCCACCGTGCGCCCATGTCCGCCTCCCCGATCGGCCCTGTGATGTGGCGGGGACGTTAGGCAGGCAGGCCCGCTGATGGCTCCCTGAGCGCGCCGGCAGGCGCGGACACACCGGGCAATGGGATGCCGGTGCCCCATCCGGGCGGCCCAGCCAGCCCAGCCAGCCCCCCAGCCCCCCGGCCCCTCCGGCCCCTCCGGCCCCCCACCCGATCGGGGGAGACTGGAGCATGCCGCCGCTGGACCTGCCCGCCGTCCCCCTCACCGGCCGCAGCGCCGCTGAGATCGTCGCGACCGAGCTGGCATCGTTCAGCGGCGATCCGGTTGCCGGCAGTCCGGCCTTCCGCGGCGGCCAGGAGGCCGCGGACGCCGTCCTCGCTCACCTGGACATCACCGGCTACGCGGCAACACGAAATGAGGTGTGGCCACCGCAGCGACGGGGGGCGTCCGGCCTGTCACCGTTCATCCGGCACGGCCTGCTCACCCTGCCCCGGGTGTGGGAGCACGTCGCCACCGCCCCCCGGGCCGACCGCGAGAAGTTCCGCGATGAGCTGATGTGGCAGGAGTACTCCCGCCACCTCTACGCCCGGCTCGGCCGCTCCCTGCGCCAGCCGCTGCGCTACGGGGTCGACCCCGCGTCAGCGTGGACGCACGACCCATGGGACCGCCGGATGGCATGTATCGACCTGCCCCTGCAGGAACTGGCCGACACCGGCTGGCTGGTGAACCAGACGCGCATGTGGCTGGCCTCGCAGTGGACGGTCCGCGGTGGCGCGGGCTGGCGCGCGGGCGCCGCGCACTTCCACCGCCACCTGCTGGACGGCTCACATGCGGCCAACCTCGCCGGGTGGCAGTGGACGGTCGGCTCGGCCACCGGGCGCCCGTACGCATTCGGACGGTGGCAGGTGGAGCGCCGAGCCCCAGGACTGTGCCAGGGGTGCGCGCTGCGTCGGGCCTGCCCGATCGCCTCCGACCCCGCGCCGCTGCCGGCTCCCCCGGTCGACCCTGATCCGCGGCTGCGACGCGACCCCGACCCGCGGCTGACCGCCGGACCGCTGACCCCCGTCCACCGTCGCCGGCCCGAGCGGGTCCTGCTCACGATGGAGTCACTGGGGGACGACGACCCCGCCCTGTGCGCACACCCCGACCTGCCGGTCGTCGTCGCACTCGACCCGGCCCTGCTCACCGCCTGGCAGCTGTCGAGCAAGCGGCTGATCTTCTGGCTGGAGACCCTGCTGGATCTGGCCGCCCGCCGGCCGGTGAGCCTCCACCTCGGGCCCGCGCGGGCACTGGTCGACGCCGAGGTCGCCGTCACCTTCGCCCCCGTTCCGGGCTTCACCCCGCTGGCGGCGGGGGCGGCCGTCCTGCACCCATGGCCGTGGCTGGTCCGCCCCGGCCCCGGCCCGCTGACGAGCTTCACCGCCTGGCGACGCGGGCTCGGCACCCCCGGCTGACAATCCCCGAGCCCGCAGGGCGCAGGATGAGCGTCATGGCTTGGCGCACCCTCGCCGCCGTTGCGGCGGTCGCCCTCGTCGTTGCCTATGCGGTGGGCTCCGGACGGTGGGTCAGCACCGGCTCGACGTGGTACCTCTCCCTCGCGCAGCCCGCGTGGCAGCCGCCGCCGTGGGTGTTCGGGGTCATCTGGCCGTACAACTTCACGATGCTCGCCGTGCTGGGGGTGGTCATCAGCCTGCGCGCCCCCGCCGGCCGGGTGGCGCTGTGGCTGGTTGCCCTCGCGGCCTCGGCCGCATTCGCGGTGGCGTGGGCGTACCTGTTCTACGGTCCCCACGCCCTGCTGGCGGCGGCGGTGAGCCTCAGCCTTGCCGCCGTGATCACCGGGGTGCTGACATGGGTGGCCGCGGAGCGCAGCGGCTGGGCGCTCCTGGCGATCGCGCCGTACCAGGTGTGGGTGGTGCTGGCCGCATCCCTGTCGTGGGGGTACGTCGCCCTCCATGGCGCCGGTGCCACCGGGGTGACCAGGTGAGCCAGGCACCCGACCGCGGGGTGGCCGAGCGCCTCGACGCCGCCGACCCGCTCGCGCACTTCCGCAACGAGTTCGTCATCCGGGATCCCGCTCAGTGCTACCTCGACGGCAACTCCCTGGGCCGCCTCCCGCTGCGCACCCGCGCGGCGGTCCTGCGGTTCCTCGACGAGGAATGGGGCGGCCGGCTGGTCGAGGGGTGGCAGGAGTGGATCGTCGAGGCCATGCGCACCGGCGACCTCATCGGTCGCACCGTGCTCGGTGCCGGCCCCGGTCAGGTCCTCGCCACCGACACCACCTCGGTCAACCTGTACCGACTGGCGGCGGCCGCCCTCGATGCCCGACCCGGACGCGGCACCGTCATCGTCGATGCCGCGAACTTCCCCACCGATCGCTACATCCTCGAGGGACTGTGCGCGGAGCGCGGACGGACACTGGTGATCCTCGACAACGAGGACGGGGCCGACCACGAGCGGATCACCCCGGCCAGGCTGGCGCCGCTGCTGGGCCCCGATGTCGCCCTCGTCAGCTTGCAGGTCGTCCAGTACCGCTCCGGGGCGCGGCAGGACGTCCCGGGCCTCACCGCACTCGTCCACGCCCATGGGGCGCACCTGCTGTGGGATGCCGCGCACGCCGCCGGATCCGTGCCACTGCACCTTGACCACTGGGGGGTGCGACTGGCTGTCGGCTGCACCTACAAGTACCTCAACGCCGGTCCGGGGGCGCCGGCGTGGCTGTACATCGCCCACGCGGAGCAGGACCGCCTGCAGGCACCGATCCAGGGCTGGTTCGCCCAGGCCGACCAGTTCGCGATGGGGCCGCACTTCGACCGGGCGGCGGGAATCCGCGGCCACGCCGTCGCCAGCCCCTCGATCATCGGGTTGCGCTGTGTGCAGGCGGGGGTCAGCCTGATCGAGGAGGCCACCATGGCGGCGTGTGCGCACAAGTGCGCCACTGGCACCGCGCTCATGGTGGACCTCGTTGATGCGTGGCTGACGCCGCTGGGGTTCACCCTCGGCACCCCGCGCGAGGCCGAGCAGCGCGGGGGGCACCTCAGCCTCCACCACCCGGATGCGGCCCTCATCAGCGCGGCCCTCCGCCAGCGCGCGGGCGTGGTCGCCGACTTCCGGCGCCCGGATGCGATCCGGGTGGCGATCTCCCCGCTGGCGACGAGCTACTGCGAGGTCTGGGACGGCTTCGCCCGCCTGCGCGACTGTGTTGCCAGTGGCGCGTACACCGACGCCGACCTCGGGCCGGGCACCGTCACCTGAGCGCCGGTGCCCCCGGCACCCGGCGGGCTAGGCGAGGGCGGTGCGGATCGCCCGGATGTGCTCGGGGGTGGAGCCGCAGCAGGCGCCGATGATGTCCACTCCGGCCGCGCGCATCTCGACGGCGAATGCGGCCAGTTCCTCCGGGGTCCCGTCGTAGACGAACTCGTCCCCCCGCAGTCGGGGCAGCCCCGCATTGGACTGGGTGATGAGCAGCAGGTCGGACTGACCCCCGTCCGCCCGGGCCTGGACCATCTCCGCGGCGATGATGCGCATCTCATCGGTACCGCGCCCGCAGTTGGCGCCCACCGCCAGCACGCCCAGCGCCCCGAGGGTGCTCACCGCGGCCGCCGGCTTCACGCCCATCATCGTGCGCAGGTTGGTGTCGAAGCTCATGGTGGCGATGATCGGCAGACCGGGGGCCGCTTCCTGTGCGGCGCGGACGGCCGCCTCGACCTCCATCAGGTCGCTCATCGTCTCGATGAGGATCGCATCGACCCCGCCCTCGACGAGGCCGGCGATCTGCTCGGCGAACAGCTCCACCGCGGAGTCCATCGTCAAGGTTCCCATCGGCTCCATCAGGTCGCCGCTGGGCCCGACATCCCCGAGGACGAACACACCCGGATGCCGATCAGCGACCGCGCGCGCCACCTGCGCACCGGCCCGGTTGAGCTCGTGCACACGATCCTGCAGGTCGTGCATGAGCAGCCGGGGCCTGGTGCCGCCGAAGGTGTTGGTGGTGAGCAACTGGGAACCCGCCGCCGCATATGCCTCGAGGATCGCCCCGACCCGATCCGGATGGTCGACGTTCCACAGCTCGGGGGCGCCCCCGTCATCGAGACCGGAGGTCTGCAGCATCGTGCCCATCGCACCGTCGCCGACCACCACGTCGGATGATCGCAGCAGCTCTAGCAGGGTTCCCATGGCTTCCTTTCAGGAGGCTCAGTCGCAGTTCGTGAATGTGATGGGCAGTCGGGTGATGGGCAGTCGGATGGTGGGCAGGGGGACGCCGGCCGCACGGGCGGCGGTCACTGCCGCAGCGCCTCGATGACCGCCGGGAGCACCGCATGCAGGTCGTCCACGATGACGTAGTCCGCAACCTGCATGATCGGGGCATCCCGATCGGTGTTGATGGCCACCACCACCTTGGCGCTCTTGCAGCCGGCAAGGTGCTGGGTCGCCCCGGAGATCCCGCAGGCGATGTAGAGATCGGGGGCGACCTTGGTGCCGGTCTGCCCGACCTGCTCAGAGTGAGGACGCCAACCGGCACTGGTCACCACGCGCGAGCAGCCGACGGTGCCCCCGAGCAGTTCGGCCAGTTCCGCGAGCGGCGCGAAGCCCTCGGCACTGCCCACACCCCGGCCACCCGAAACGATGACCTTCGCCTCGGACAGCCCGACCCCGACTGCCCCGGTCGGCATGACCCTCTCCACCACGCGCACGAGCAGATCCGCATCGGGCACCTGTGGGGTCCAGGTGTGCACCTCTCCCGCGGCCGGAGCCGGCGTCACCGGGAAGGCGTGGGGCAGGGTGGTCGCCAGCAGGATCGACGCGTGCACCCGCGCCTCCTCCAGCAGGTTGCCGCCCCACCGTGCCCGGGTGACCTCCGACTGGCCCGGGCCGATGGTGATCTGCGTGCAGTCGGTTGCCAGCGGCAGGTCGAGGATGGCCGCGAGGTGGGCCATCACCTCATTGCCGCGGGCTGAGCCGGCAGCGAGGACCGCCCGCGGGCACACCTCCTCCACCAGCGTCGCGAGGATGCGCGCGGTCGCCTGGGGGGCGTAGTCGGCGAGCCCCGGGTGCATCGCCACCCGGATCCCGCTCGCCCCGTGCGCGCGAAGCTCTGCAGCCGCTGCCGGCGGCAGGTCACCGTCGGCGGCGACCACTGCGGTCACCGCATCGTCGAGGGTCCGTGCTGCGGCGAGGGCCTGCAGGCTCAACGGGTCGACACCCGTGACACCGCCCGGTGCACGGGTGCCGAGGTCATGGTCGATGTGGACGAGGATCACGCGAGGACCCCGATCTGCCGGATGACCTCGACCAGGCGAGCCGCCGCCTGGTCGCCGGTGCCCAGGTCCTGCGCACCCTTGGCCTCGCTCACCGGGACGATCAGCCGCAGCTTCTCCATCCTCGGGCCCATTCCGCCGGCCGGCGCACCAGCCGGCACACCGGCCGGCAGGGGAACCTGCTGGATGTCGATGGCCTTCTTGCGTGCCTTGATCCGACCCGGCACCGAGGGGTACCGGGGGACGTTGAGCCCGTCCTTGGTCGTCACCACTGCGGGCAGGGGTGCGCGGTACACCTCGCGCGCTGACCCCACCGCACGCTCACCGGTGACCTGACCGTCCGCGACCGCCAGGCCCTTCACATTGGTGATCGCCGGCAGGCCGAGCCGATGGGCCAGCCGGATGCCCGTCTGGTAGCCGGCGGTGTCGGCGGACTCCGATCCCAGCAGGATCAGGTCGTAGGGGGCGCCCGTCGCGGCCATATCGGCCTCGATGGCCGCGCCCATGAGTGCCGCGGTGGCCTGCGGCTCCACCTCGTCGGCCGCCTCCAGCAGGATCGCCCGGTCCGGGCCGAGGGCCAACTGCTCACGCAGCTGCTCCACCGCCGCCGCCGGACCAAGGCACAGCAGCGTGATCGTGCCACCGTGCTCCTCCACCAACTGCACCGCGGCCTCGACGGCGCACTCCTCATGCGGGCTGACGGTGAAGCCCAGTCGCGAGGTGTCGATACTGCGCTGGTCCTCGGTGAGGACGATCGCACTGCCCAGCAGCGGCACCCGCTTGATGCACACGCAGATGTTCATCAGCCAAGGACCCGCTCATTGCTCGGGTCGAACAGCGGGGTGGGACCGACCACGGCAACGGTGACCGGGTACTGCTCACCGAGGTACTCCACGAGCAGCCCCTGCCCCACCATCGCCAGGTCCGGTGGCAGGTAGCTCATCAGCACGTGCACTCCGAGCGATGGAGCGGAGCCCGCACTGGTGACGTAGGAGCGACGGCCCTTGGCGTCGGTGATCGGCTGGCCGTCCCGCGTGAGGATCGGCTCCCGGCCGAGCATGTAGCGCTTCTCACCGCTAGCCGAGGTGTGATCCGCCACCGTCAGTGAGCACAGGATCGCAACCGGCTCAGCGGCGCGCTGGGCCAGGTATGCGGCCTTGCCGACGAAGTCCTGCTCCTTGACCTTCGCCGTCTGCATACCAGCCTCAACCACCGTGTACTCGGTCTCCAACTCCGTCCCGTAGGCGCGGTAGGACTTCTCGAGGCGTCCGGTGGTGCCGTAGACCCCGATGCCGACCGCGATCAGCCCGTGCTCTCGACCGGCCTCCCACAGCAGGTCCCACAGTCGTGCACCCTGCTCCATCGGCAGGTAGAGCTCCCAGCCGAGGTCGCCGACGTACGAGATGCGCGAGGCCAGCACCCGCAGCGGACCGATCTCGATGATCCGGCAGGTGCCGAAGGGGAAACCCGCATGCGAGACATCGTCACCGGTGACGGCGGCGAGGATGGCCCGAGCCTTCGGCCCCCACAGGCCGAGGGTCGTCATCGCACTGGTGTGATCGACCACCTGGGCGTGCTCACCGGGGGCGATCTGGTCGGTGAACCACTTGCGGTCGGCCATGCCGTGGGCCCCGCCGGTGACGACGCGGAAGTGATCGCTGCCCAGCCGCATGATGGTGAGGTCGGACTTGAAGCCGCCGGAAGGGGAGAGCACCGGGGTGTAGACGACCTTGCCGACGGCCACGTCCAGCTGCCGCATCGCCGTGCGCTGCACAACTGCGAGGGCATCGGGCCCGACCACATCGAAGATCGCGAAGGCCGTCAGGTCCACCAGTCCTGCGGTCTGGCGCAACTGCAGGTGCTCAGCGTTGATGATCGGAGACCACCAGCGCGCCTCCCACTCCGCGGTGCGCGGCATGACCGCCTCCCCGAACTTCTCGACCAGGTGCGCATTCGCCTCGTACCAGAAGGGACGCTCCCACCCAACGGTCTCGAAGAAGACCGCGCCGAGGGCCTGCTCGCGGGCGTAGTAGGGGGACAGCCGCACTCCCCGGTTGCTGGCCCACTGCTCGGCCGGGTGCACGATGCCGTAAGTCTTGTTGAATCCCTCGGCGGTGCGTGACTTGACGTGCTCGGTGGCCTTGTGGTGCTCATGGAAGCGCGCGACGTCCGAGGAGTGCAGGTCGATCTCGGACTCCCCGTGCACCATCCATTCGGCCAGTGCGCGGCCGACACCGGGACCCTCCTTGATCCACACCGCCGCCGCCGACCACAGCCCCTTCACCTCCGGCGTCTCACCGAGCACGGGCATGCCGTCCGGGGTGAGCGACAGGATCCCGTTGATGGCGTACTTCTGGCCGACGGTCTCGTCCCCGACGATCTCCGGCATCAGTTCCAGTGCATGCTCATCCTGCAGGTCGAAGTCCTCCTGGGTGAACGGGAACTCCGTCGGGGTGAGCGCGGCCTCGGCATTGGACGGGATGTCCTCCGGTTCATAGAGGATCGGACGGTGGGCATAGGAGCCCACCTCCAGGCCGGTGCCGTGCTGCCGCTCGTACATATTCGTATCGACATCGCGCACGATCGGGTACTCGATATCACCCTTGGCATCAGCGAACCTCGGCACCGGTCCGATGTCCTTCATCTGATGCACCGCTGGGGTGAGCGGAATCGACGCCCCCGCCATCCGCGCCAGGCGCGGGCTCCAGCAACCGCAGGCGATCACAATGCAGCCGGTGGCGATGTCCCCGCCGTCCGTGCGCACCCCCACCACCCGACCATCCTCGACATCGATGCCGGTCACCTCGGTGCTCGCCGCCACCGTCAGCGCCCCGAGGGCCATGGCGCGCTCGCGCATGATGGTGCCCGCGCGCAGCGAGTCGACCACACCGACGCTGGGGGTGTAGAAGCCGCCGAGGATCACCGTCTCGTCGATGTATGGGACGAGCTGCTTCACCTCCGCCGGGGTGACGAGGCGGACATCCTCGACGCCCCAGGACTTCGCCGAGGTGATCCGCCGGGCGAGTTCCTGCATCCGCTCGGCTGTGCGCGCCACCTCGATACCCCCGCACTCGGTGAACACGCCCATCTCCTGGTACTGCGCCATCGAGTCGAGGGTCAGTTGGGCCATCTCCTTGGAATGGTCCACCGGGAAGATGAAGTTGGACGCGTGTCCGGTTGAGCCACCCGGGTTGGGCAGTGGGCCCTTGTCGACCTGGACGATGTCGCGCCAGCCCAACCGTGCGAGGTGGTACGCAACGGAGTTTCCGACGATGCCGGCGCCGATGACGACACAGCGTGCGCTCGCGGGGACCTTGCTCATGTGCTGACCTCTTTCATGGGTACTGGACTGATTCGTCTACGTCGGTGCTCAACTGGTTCGGGTTCGCCGCCACTGCCATCACAGCCACTGCCATCACAGCCACTGCCGCATCTTGGCCTCGAAGTCGCGGACGTGCGCGCCCATCACCATCGCCGCCCGGTCCGGATCGCTGTCCCGGATCGCCGCGAGGATCGCGCGATGCTCGGCGACCGCCTGCGGCAGGTTCGGCACTCGATCCAAGGCAAGCAACCAGATCCGCAGGGCGTGCACATAGTGCTCGTCCAGGACCGAGACGAGGAAGTCATTGTGGGCGCAGGCGTAGACCTGCTGGTGGCTGCGCTGGTCCAGTTCAATGAGTGCCCGCGAGCTGGGATCAGCGCCGAGGGCATCTAGATCCGCGATCAGCGCAGTCAGGTGGCCCACCTGCTCGGGGGTGCGTCGCTGCGCCGCCAGTCGCGCGGCAAACGGCTCGAGTTGCTCGCGGACCTCCGACACCGCGCGCAGGTCCCGCGCATCGACCCCGGCCACGAACATCCCGCGGCGTGGGTAGACCTCGATCAGCCGCTCACCGGCCAGGGTCCGCAAGGCCTCGCGGATCGGGGTGCGGCCGAAGCCGAGCCGGGACTGCAGATCGGACTCACTGATCACCGAGCCGGGCGGGAGTTCCAGCGTGATGATCGCCTCGCGGATGCGCCGATACGCCCGGTCGGCCATCGACTGGTGATCAGCGGGCGGCGGCTGCACGAGGAGCACCGACATGGGATAGATATATCAGTCCTGCGGCTCCGCGGCGATTCCGGCCATCACATCAGGAACCCGCTCGATCCGAAGCAGCAGCGCAGCCGACGGGATCACCCGACCGTTCGCATAGGTACTCAGGCGGGAGGCCGACGTCCCGATGTGACTGGCGAACTCGGCAGCCGTCAGTCCGGATTGGTCGATCGCCAGCCGCACGCGCCTGGCGACCTCGGTTCGCTCCTGGGCTTCAGCCAGCTCGCGCACCCTTGCAATCACCAGCGCGAAGTACGTCGACGCCCGATCATCGGGCGATTGCGCCACCCAGCGTTCGACCTTCCGGGCCACCGGGCCCCAGGGATCGTGGCGAAGCTCGGTCAGGATCGGCTGCCAGTCCTGCAGCAGACCTCGCTCTATCACCTCGGCCAAGGCCTCGACGGGCCAGGTCCGCACCGGGTCATCGATGGACCCCTCGACGTTGCGGAAGAACACCGTCATAGTTCAGTCAGGCCCAGGGCGAGGTCTTGGCAGACGCTGACAACGTCAGACCATCGATGCCACCGAGGCGCGAGCCCTCGGTACGCGGGGAGTTCGGCAGTGACTCCCGAATCGCTTGGCTGGGGGTCGGCCAGATTCAACACCAGGCCGGTGAGAACGGAGCCGTGCTGGGCGGAGCAGTTTCTGCAGTCGTGCCGCTGACCTGAGGACCTGGGTGAGTCGTTCAGAGCGCGTCACCTGCTAAAGATATCAGAATTGATAAGTCTTTCTGCTGAACGGCCTGACGACTGGGCGTCAATCGGAAGTGGGGGTGAGCATGGCCGCCACGCTCTCCTCTAAATGCGAGTGCTCCGATCCGCAGTCGATGATGGCCAGCGGCAGGCCCAGTCGCGCGACGACGCGCGCCGCTGCCCGCGCCAGGTCCGCCGTGCGACGCACGGCCAGCCAGGCCACCTGCTGATAGTTGCCGAAGTAGTCGGTCAGGAGCTCCGGATGGCGGTCCAGACCGAGCTCGCGCCAGACCAGCCGGTCGAAGCCGGCGATGAGGAAGTCGGTGAGCAGGTAGGTGCCCGG
>JAGWXT010000015.1 GCA_018969715.1 Actinomycetales bacterium | reverse complement strand
CCGATCAAGTCCAACTTCCGCGAGGGCCTGTCGGTGCTGGAGTACTTCATCTCCACGCACGGTGCTCGCAAGGGTCTGGCCGACACGGCACTGCGCACGGCGGATTCCGGCTACCTCACCCGTCGCCTTGTCGACGTGTCGCAGGACGTCATCATCCGCGAGGTCGACTGCGGCACCGACCGCGGTCTGGCCATGCCGGTCGGCGAGGCCGTCGGCGGTGCGGTGCGCGCCCTCGACACTCTCGACACGACGGTGTCGTCGCGCGTGCTCGCCCGTGACGTCGAGGTCGGGGGAGAGGTGCTCGCCCGTGCTGGGGATGAACTCACCACGGCCGATGCGGAGCGTCTCGTCGCGGCCGGTGTCACCGAGGTGCGGATGCGCTCGGTCCTCACCTGCGAGAGCAAGGTCGGGACCTGCGCGATGTGCTACGGCAAGTCGCTGGCGACCGGCAAGCTCGTCGACGTCGGTGAGGCCATCGGCATCATCGCGGCCCAGTCCATCGGCGAGCCCGGCACCCAGTTGACGATGCGCACCTTCCACACGGGCGGTGTCGCGGGTGAGGACATCACCCACGGTCTGCCCCGCGTCGTCGAACTGTTCGAGGCCCGCACCCCCAAGGGTGTCGCCCCGATCAGCGACGTCACCGGCCGGATCCGTATCGAGGACGCCGAGCGTACGCGCAAGCTCGTCATCGTCCCCGACGACGGTTCCGAGGAGATCAGCCACACCGTCTCCAAGCGTGCCCGTCTGCTCGTCGAGGACGGCCAGCAGGTCCAGGTCGGTGACCAGCTCGTGGTCGGCGCGATCGACCCGAAGCAGGTCCTGCGGATCCTCGGCCAGCGCAGTGTCCAACTGCACCTCGTCGACGAGGTGCAGAAGGTCTACCGCTCGCAGGGCGTGTCGATCCACGACAAGCACATCGAGGTGATCGTGCGGCAGATGCTCAAGCGCATCACGGTCATCGACTCGGGTGACTCGGAGTTCCTCACCGGCGAGCTCATCGAGCGCACGCTCTTCGAGAACGAGAACCGCCGGGTCGTCGCCGAGGGTGGCACCCCCGCCTCGGGCCGCCCCGAGCTCATGGGGATCACCAAGGCCTCCCTGGCGACCGAGTCCTGGCTCTCGGCGGCCTCCTTCCAGGAGACCACCCGGGTGCTCACGGACGCGGCGATCAACGCCAAGCGCGACCCGCTGCTCGGCCTCAAGGAGAACGTCATCCTCGGCAAGCTCATCCCGGCCGGAACTGGCCTCGGTCGCTACCGTCATGTCGCCGTCCAGCCGACTGAGGAGGCGAAGGCGGCGATGTACGCATCCTTGGTGGGCTACGACGACCTCGACTATGCCGCCTTCGGAGCAAGTGGATCCGGGGCAGCAGTGCCGCTTGAGGAGTACGAGGTGGGCGGCTACGTGCGATAGCGACCCCCGCGGCCACGCAGCGTGGCGGGGAACTGCCGTGCGGCCTCGGCTCAGGACCCCCCTGTGACGGCAGGCCCACCGGCCGGTACACTCACTCTTCGGGCTGAAGTGCTGGTGACGGCAGGTTTCACGGAAGCCTTGAGAGTCACCGGTAGGAATCAGGACCAGATCGGGCCGAACGCTCGACCGCTGGGCCGGGCCCGCTTCACGACCACCCACTGACCGACCGCAGGCGCGCACGTGTGCGGTCACGACACGCCCGACCGCGTGGGTACCGCAACGCACCCCAATAGGTGCGTTCCGCACCCGACAGCACCCACCCGACAGCACACAACCACAGACGAACGACCCCCCGAGAACGACAGGAGACGCCCGGCAGTGCCCACCATTCAGCAGCTGGTCCGCAAGGGCCGAGCCGCCAAGGCTTCCAAGACGAAGGCCCCGGCGCTCAAGGGAAGCCCGCAGCGCCGCGGGGTGTGCACGCGCGTCTACACCACAACACCCAAGAAGCCGAACTCCGCCCTGCGCAAGGTTGCGCGTGTCCGGCTGTCCTCCGGAGTTGAGGTGACCGCGTACATCCCGGGCGTCGGCCACAATCTGCAGGAGCACTCCATTGTGTTGGTTCGCGGCGGTCGCGTGAAGGACCTGCCCGGCGTGCGCTACAAGATCATCCGCGGGACCCTCGACACCCAGGGCGTGAAGAACCGCAAGCAGGCACGCAGCCGCTACGGGGCGAAGCGGGAGAAGAGCTGATGCCGCGCAAGGGACCCGCGGAGCGTCGCGCCGTCGTCATTGACCCCGTCTACGGCTCACCCCTCGTCAGTCAGCTCGTCAACAAGGTCCTGCGTGGCGGGAAGAAGTCGCTCGCCGAGCGGATCGTGCACGGGGCCCTCGAGGGGACCCGCGAGCGGACCGGGAATGACCCCGTCATCACGCTCAAGCGCGCTCTGGACAACATTCGTCCCACGCTTGAGGTGCGCAGCCGGCGCGTGGGCGGTGCTACCTATCAGGTGCCCGTCGAGGTGAAGCCGCACCGCGCCACCACCCTCGCGCTGCGTTGGCTGGTCGGATACGCCGGCCAGCGGCGGGAGAAGACGATGACCGAGCGCCTGCTGAATGAACTACTCGATGCCTCCAATGGCCTCGGCGCGGCGGTCAAGAAGCGCGAGGACACGCACAAGATGGCCGAGTCGAACAAGGCCTTCGCCCACTACCGCTGGTAGCCCGATCCAATAACCAGCAGCATCACCCAGTCAGCCCCAGCCGAGCCCGAGCACGAACGAGTACAGGAGACCGACGTGGCCACCGCAACTGCCCTCGACCTCGCCAAGGTCCGCAACATCGGGATCATGGCGCATATCGACGCGGGCAAGACCACGACCACCGAGCGGATCCTCTTCTACACCGGGATCAACTACAAGATCGGTGAAGTCCATGAGGGCGCAGCCACCATGGACTGGATGCCGCAGGAGCAGGAGCGTGGCATCACGATCACCTCTGCTGCGACCACCTGTGCTTGGGATGACCACGTCATCAACATCATCGACACACCCGGGCACGTCGACTTCACCGTCGAGGTGGAGCGTTCGCTGCGAGTGCTCGACGGCGCGGTGGCGGTCTTCGATGGTGTCGCCGGGGTCGAGCCACAGAGTGAGACGGTCTGGCGCCAGGCGGATCGCTATGAGGTACCACGTATCGCGTTCATCAACAAGCTTGACCGGACGGGCGCGGTCTACTCCCGGACCGTCGAGATGATGAAGGACCGCCTGAGCGCGGTACCGCTGGTCCTGCAGCTGCCCATCGGCGAGGAATCCGAGTTCATCGGCTTGATTGACCTGATCGACATGAAGGCCAATGTCTGGCGGACCGAGGGCAAGGGCGATGACTATGCCGTGGAAGAGATCCCCGCGAACATGCGGGAGGAGGCACAGGCAGCTCGCGAGGAGATGATCGAGCGGCTCGGCGAGAACGACGACCTCATCATGGAGGCCTTTCTTGAGGGCCGCCAGATCGAGCGGTCCGAACTGATCGCCGCAATCCGTCGGGTCACCCTCGCGGGCACCGCGGTGCCCGTTCTCATGGGCAGTGCGTTCAAGAACAAGGGCGTCCAGCCGATGCTCGATGCTGTCGTGCGCTACCTGCCCTCGCCCTTGGACATCGGAGACGTGACCGGTGCCAATCCGCGCAATGCCGAAGAGGCCCTGACGCGGGCACCGTCGCCGACTGCGCCGTTCGCCGCCCTTGCCTTCAAGATCATGAGCGACCCGCATCTGGGCAAGTTGACCTACCTGCGCCTGTACTCGGGAACCCTTGCCGGAGGCACGCAGGTGCTCAACAGCACGAAGGACCGCAAGGAGCGAATCGGCAAGGTCTACCAGATGCACGCAAACAAGCGCGAGGAACGTGATTCCGCCGTTGCCGGGCAGATTGTCGCGGTCATGGGCCTGAAGGACACCACCACCGGTGACACCCTGTGCGAGGCGGGGGCTCCGATCGTGCTGGAGTCGATGGACTTCCCTGATCCCGTCATCAACGTGGCGATCGAGCCGAAGACGAAGTCCGATCAGGACAAGCTCGGCACGGCTATCCAGCGGCTTTCCGATGAGGACCCCACCTTCCGCGTGCACACTGACGAGGAGACCGGGCAGACGATCATCGCTGGCATGGGTGAGCTTCATCTCGAGGTGCTCGTCGATCGGATGCGCCGGGAATTCAACGTCGAGGCCAATGTCGGAAAGCCTCAGGTCGCCTACCGGGAGACGATCACGCGGGCGGTGAAGGGCGTTGAGTACACCCACAAGAAGCAGACCGGAGGGTCTGGGCAGTTCGGGCGGGTCCTGATCGACCTTGAGCCGACCGCTGACGAGGGCGGGGGCTACCAGTTCGTCAATGGCATCACGGGTGGCCGCATACCCCGGGAGTACATCCCCTCCGTCGATGCGGGCGCTCAGGAAGCCATGTCCCAGGGGGTGCTGGCCGGCTATCCAATGGTCGATATGCGCCTAACCCTGCAGGACGGTGCCTACCACGATGTGGACTCATCCGAACTCGCCTTCAAGATCGCCGGCTCAATGGCATTCAAGGAGGCGGCCCGCAAGGCCACGCCAGTCCTGCTGGAGCCGATGATGGCCGTTGAGGTGATCACTCCCGAGGACTTCATGGGTGATGTGATTGGGGACCTGAACTCCCGTCGCGGTCAGATTCAGGCCATGGACGAGCGTGCCGGAGCCCGGGTGGTGAAGGCGGTGGTTCCGCTGTCCGAGATGTTCGGCTACGTGGGAGACCTGCGCAGCCGGACCCAGGGCCGCGCGAGTTACAGCATGCAGTTCGACTCCTACGCTCAGGTTCCGGAGAGCGTGGCAAGGGAAATCATCGCGAAGGCCCGGGGCGAATAGCCCAGTCAGCACCGACGGGCGACATATCGACGCCCCCGACTCACCGAAAGGCAGGAGGATCACTGTGGCGAAGGCGAAGTTCGAGCGGACTAAGCCGCACGTCAACATCGGCACCATTGGGCACATCGACCACGGGAAGACGACTCTCACCGCGGCGATCAGCAAGGTGCTGCATGACAAGTTCCCCGACATCAACCCGTTCACGCCCTTCGATCAGATCGACAAGGCGCCGGAGGAGCGGCAGCGAGGGATCACCATCTCGATCGCACACGTCGAGTACCAGACGGAAAGCCGCCACTACGCCCACGTCGACTGCCCTGGGCACGCCGACTACATCAAGAACATGATCACCGGTGCGGCCCAGATGGACGGGGCGATCCTGGTCGTTGCGGCCACTGATGGCCCAATGCCGCAGACCAAGGAGCACGTTCTGCTCGCTCGGCAGGTCGGCGTTCCCTCAATCGTGGTGGCGCTCAACAAGAGCGACATGGTTGACGATGAGGAGCTGCTCGAGCTGGTCGAGTTGGAGGTGCGCGAGCTGCTGAGCACCTACGAGTTCCCCGGCGATGACATTCCGGTGGTTCGCGTTGCAGCGCTGCCGGCACTTGAGGGGGATGCCACCTGGGGCCAGACCGTGCTAGACCTCATGGACAAAGTCGATGAGTACATCCCCACCCCGACCCGGGAGGTTGACAAGCCCTTCCTGATGCCGGTCGAGGATGTCTTCACCATCACCGGCCGCGGCACTGTCATCACCGGTCGCATCGAGCGGGGGATCGTCAAGGTCGGGGAGGAAGTCGACATCATCGGGATTCGACCGGCGAAGATGACGTCAACGGTGACGGGTGTCGAGATGTTCCGAAAGCTCCTCGATGAGGGTCAGGCCGGTGAGAACGTCGGCCTGCTGCTGCGTGGCACCAAGCGCGAGGACGTGGAGCGAGGGATGGTCGTGATCAAGCCCGGCTCGACGACGCCGCATACCGAGTTCGAAGCACAGGTCTACATCCTGAGCAAGGACGAGGGTGGGCGCCACACGCCGTTCATCAATCGCTACCGTCCGCAGTTCTACTTCCGGACCACCGATGTCACCGGCGAGGTGGAACTGCTCGGTGGGATGGACATGGCGATGCCAGGCGACAACGCTGAGATGAAGGTCTCGTTGATCCAGCCGATCGCCATGGAGGAGGGTCTGCGTTTCGCCATCCGCGAGGGTGGTCGGACGGTCGGGGCCGGTCGAGTCACGAAGATCCTCAAGTAGCGCATCCCCATCCACGAATCCACGAGAGCGAAGGCAGGCAAGCGGTGGCCGGACAGAAGATCCGAATCAGGCTCAAGGCGTACGACCACGAGGTCATCGACTCCTCGGCCCGTCGGATCGTCGACACTGTCGTCCGCACTGGCGCCAAGGTCGCCGGTCCGGTCCCGCTGCCGACCGAGAAGAACGTCTTCGTGGTGATTCGCTCCCCACACAAGTACAAGGACAGTCGTGAGCAGTTTGAGATGCGCACCCATAAGCGACTGATCGACATCCTCGACCCGACGCCGCGCACGGTCGACAGCCTGATGCGGCTTGACCTGCCAGCAGGGGTCGACATCGAGATCAAGCTCTAGACGACAGGGATGCGATGAGCACCGGAGGAAACCAGATGAGCAGGGGAGGGGAGCAGGCGTGAAACGCGTGGAGCCGGTTAGCCGGCGCGGGCTGCTCGGCGAGAAGGTCGGCATGACCCAGGCATGGGGTGAGGATGGCCGGATCGTCCCACTGACTGTGGTCGCCGTCGGCGCCAATGTCGTCACCGCACTGCGCACGCCGCAGGCCGACGGCTACACAGCCGTCCAGCTTGCCTTCGGCGCCATCGACCCTCGTCGGGTGACCCGTCCGGTCTCCGGTCAGTTCCGCAAGGCCGACATCACCCCTCGCCGGCATATCGTCGAGATTCGGACGGCGGACATCGGGGAGTACACCGTGGGTCAGGCGCTCGGAGCCGATGTGTTTGCCCCCGGGGATTTCGTCGACGTCACGGGTGTCACCAAGGGGAAGGGCTTCGCCGGGGCTATGAAGCGGCACGGCTTCGGGGGCCTGCGGGCAACCCACGGTGTTGACCGCAAGCACCGGTCGCCCGGGTCCGTCGGAGCCGGCACGACCCCGGGCCGCGTCTTCCGTGGGACTCGGATGGCCGGTCGAATGGGCAACGCAACTCAAACCACGCAGAACCTGCGAATCCACGCCATCGATGTGGACCGGGGTCTGCTTCTCATCCGGGGTGCTGTTCCAGGTGCGGCTGGTGGCTTGGTCATCGTCCGCAGCGCCTCGAAGCGGCCGGCGGCAAGGACGGGGGCGGCATGACCACCGTTGCCGTCCTCGCACCGGATGGGAGCACCGGCGACAGCATTGAGTTGCCCGACGCGGTCTTTGACACCCCGGTCAATGTCCCCCTGATCCATCAGGTCGTCACTGCCCAACTCGCGGCCGCGCGACAGGGAACTGCGTCCACCAAGACGCGGGGTGAGGTGTCCGGCACGGGGCGCAAGCCCTACAAGCAGAAGGGCACAGGTCGAGCTCGGCAGGGGTCGCTGCGCGGTCCGCAGTTCGAAGCCGGCGGCGTGGCGCACGGACCCAAGCCGCGCAATTATGAGCAGCGCACACCGAAGAAGATGAAGGCCGCGGCCCTGCGCGCGATTCTCTCCGATCGGGCGCGCAATGGGCGTGTCCACATCGTCTCCGGCTTCGTCAACGGGACTGAGCCCGCAACCAAGGACGCGCTCGCCACCCTGCAGCGGCTCGTCGCCGAACGGCCTCGCACCCTCGCAGTGCTGCTCCCATCGCAGAGCACCGACTGGCTGAGCCTGCGCAACCTGGTGGGCGTCACCGTTATTGCCGAGGGTCAGTTGAACGCCTATGACGCCGTGGTCAGTGACGACATCATCTTCACGCGTGCGGCCTACGACGCGTTCACTGCCCGCCAGACGACATCACGCGTGAACCGGGAGGGTGAGCGATGAGGGTTGTCGATCCACGGGACATCCTGCTGGCACCGGTTGTGTCAGAGAAGTCATATGGGCTGCTCGATGAGAACAAGTACACCTTCATCGTGCGCGTCGATGCGAACAAGACGCAGATCAAGCAGGCGGTGCAGGATGTCTTCGGGGTGCGGGTGCTCAGCGTCAACACCCTCAATCGGCAGGGTCGGCAGGTGCGAACGAGGTTCGGCTACGGACGCCGCGCTCGCAGCAAGCGGGCCATCGTGAGCGTCGCCCCCGGCGACCGCATCGACATCTTCGCCGGACAGGTTCGATGAACGCCCGACAGCAGCGAGGTGAGTCGCGATGAGCATCCGGACCTACCGGCCAACCACGCCCGGCCGACGCGCGGCCAGCGTCTCGGACTTCGTGGAGATCACCCGCACCGAGCCGGAGAAGTCACTGGTGCGCCCCGTGACGCGCAAGGGCGGGCGGAACAACGCCGGCCGAGTGACAGCGCGCCACCAGGGCGGTGGGCACAAGCGTGCCTATCGGATCATCGACTTTCGACGCTATGACAAGGACGGCGTGCCCGCTCGGGTGGCGGAGATTGAATACGACCCCAATCGGACCGCACGAATCGCCCTGCTGCACTACGCCGACGGTGAGAAGCGGTACATCCTCGCCCCGCAGCGGCTGAAGCAGGGCGATCGGATCGAGACCGGGCCTCAGTCGGACATCAAGCCCGGCAACAACCTGCCCCTGCGAAACATCCCCGTCGGCACCGTGATCCATGCCGTGGAGTTGCGCCCGGGCGGCGGAGCGAAGATCGCGCGAAGTGCGGGTACGAGTATCCAGCTGGTTGCCAAGGAGGGGCGCTTTGCGCAGCTGCGCATGCCCTCCGGAGAGATCCGAAATGTCGACGTTCGCAATCGTGCAACGATCGGGGCAGTTGGCAACGCCGAGCAGTCGAATATCTCACTGGGCAAGGCCGGCCGGGCTCGTTGGAAGGGTCGGCGCCCCAGTGTCCGCGGCGTGGCAATGAATCCCGTTGATCATCCACACGGTGGCGGTGAGGGCAAGACCTCGGGGGGTCGACATCCAGTCAATCCCAAGGGACGTCCCGAGGGTCGAACGCGTTCCCGCAAGAAGGCCAGCGACGCGCTCATCGTGCGCCGCCGCCGCACCGGGAAGAAGCGGTAGGAGGACGCCATGCCACGCAGCCTGAAGAAGGGCCCCTTCGTTGACGACCACCTCATGCGTAAGGTGGATGCCCAGAACGCCAGTGGCGGCAAGGGCGTCATCCGCACCTGGTCGCGGCGGTCAATGATCGTGCCGGAGATGCTCGGTCACACCATTGCCGTCCACGACGGCCGCAAGCACGTCCCCGTATTCGTCACTGAGCAGATGGTCGGGCACAAACTGGGCGAGTTCGCACCGACGCGTACCTTCCGAGGCCATGTCAAGGAGGATCGACGTTCGCGTCGCGGTTAGCGGACGCTCATACGCACGAAAGTCGACACAGGTCGATTTCGGCACCCACGGTTACGAGTTCACATGAGACCGGCGCACAGCGGCGCAGGATCAGCGCGATGAGGGAGGATGTCATGCAGGCGAGGGCGCAGGCACGCTATGTGCGCATGCCCGCTGCGAAGGTACGCCGTGTGGTGGACCTCATCCGCGGGATGCCGGCAGCGGAGGCGCAGGCAGTGCTGCGGTTCTCCCCGCATGCCGCCAGTGAGCCAGTGAGCAAGGTGCTTGGCAGCGCAATGGCGAATGCCGAGCAGAACCACAGCATGGGAGTCGGCGGGCTGCGCGTAACGGAGGCGTACGTCGATGAGGGCCCCACAATGCGTCGCTTCCGGGCCCGGGCGCAGGGACGTGGCTACCGAATCCGCAAGCGCACCAGTCACATCACCATCGTGGTGGGCGAGCAGTTGTCCGGAGGGTCGATGGGGCGGGCGGCCCGCCGCACCGCATCGGCGGCTGCGCCAGCGTCGCCTTCACGAGCGGCAGCGACGCAGCAACCTGCGACGACGGTGACGGCGGCGAGCGGGGGGTCGGAGTCGGCTCAGGGTGCGGCGCCAACTGCTGCCAAGAAGGTTGCCAAGAAGGCCCCGGCTGCGGCGAAGGCCCCGGCTGCGGCGAAGGCCGCCACGAAGCCCGCGAAGAAGGCGGCGACACCGTCGAAGCAGGCGACAACGGCGGCAACGTCCGGCAGCGAGAAGAAGCCAGCTGGCAAGGCCGCGAAGAAGGCCACCCCGACAGCGTCCGCTGCCAGCGAGTCCGCTGCCAGCGACGAGGCGTGAGAGGAACGACTGTGGGACAGAAGGTCAACCCTCATGGGTTCCGGCTCGGCTACACCAGCGACTACACCAGCCGCTGGTTTGCCGACAGCACTCATCCGGGGCAGCGCTACCGCGACTACATCAAGGAGGACGTGGCAATTCGCCGGATGCTCACCAAGGGGATGGAGCGAGCGGGGATCAGCCACGTCGACATCGAGCGGACGCGGGAGCGGGTGCGCGTCGATATCCACACTGCACGGCCAGGGATCGTCATCGGTCGGCGCGGGCAGGAAGCGGATCGTATCCGCGCGGACCTTGAGCGGCTCACCGGCAAGCAGGTGCAGTTGAACATCCTCGAGGTGAAGAACCCCGAGGTCAACGCGCAGTTGGTGGCTCAGGGAATTGCGGAGCAGTTGGCCAGTCGGGTGTCCTTCCGACGGGCAATGCGCAAGGGGATGCAGTCCACGATGAAGGCTGGGGCAAAGGGCGTGCGCGTGCAGGTGAGCGGTCGTCTCGGCGGTGCGGAGATGAGTCGCAGTGAGTTCTACCGGGAGGGCCGAGTGCCCCTGCAGACGCTGCGGGCGGATATCGATTACGGATTCTTCGAGGCCCGCACAACGTTCGGCCGCATTGGTGTGAAGGTTTGGGTCCATCGAGGGGAGGCGGCTGCCACCCGCGCCGAGCGGGAGGCGATTGCCGCCGCCGAGAGGCTTGGCAGTGCCGCCAGGCGGCCTTCGCGCACGCCCCGCCGAGTGGACGGTGAAGCTCGCGGCACCGAGTCACGTCCCCTTGCGGTTGCCGAAGGCGAGAGTGCGCCGGGCGAACCGGCAGCGCCTACTGATGACCTGGGGTCGGCGGCCGTCGTGGCTGTGGACGCACAGTCAGGTATCGAGTCGCCCGAGGGAGGGTCCTGAACATGCTGATCCCGCGGCGGACGAAGTTCCGCAAGCAGCACCACCCCCGACGCACCGGTAACGCCAAGGGCGGCACGGAGGTGACCTTCGGGCAGTGGGGCCTCCAAGCGCTGGAACCCGGCTACATCACCAACCGGCAGATCGAGTCGGCGCGTATTGCGATCAATCGCCATATCCGCCGTGGTGGACGCGTATGGATCACGATCTACCCCGATCGGCCGTTGACGAAGAAGCCGGCAGAAACGCGAATGGGTTCTGGTAAGGGCTCCCCGGAGTGGTGGATCGCCAACATCAAGCCCGGTCGGATCATGTTCGAACTGGCATATCCCGATGATCGGATTGCCAAGGAGGCGCTACTGCGCGCCTCCCACAAGCTGCCGGTCAAGACGCGCATCGTTGCGCGGGATGCGAATGGAGTCGAATGATGGGCGTTGGCACCAGTCCGGTTGAGTTGCGAGGGCTCACGGCTGATGAGCTCGTCGAGCGGCTGCGTGAAGCAAAGGCGGAACTGTTCAACCTGCGCTTCCAGGGGGCAACCGGGCAGCTCGAGAACCATGGGCGGCTGCGCGCTGTTCGCACCGACATCGCCCGCATCTACACCATCATGCGTGAGCGGGAACTGGGGATCACCCCCGTCATCGAGGAGGCAGTCTGATGGCTGGCAATGACGCTGATGAGATGCGCGCGGCCCACCGCAAGACACGTGAGGGCATGGTGGTCAGCGACCGAATGAACAAGACGGTTGTCGTCGCGGTCGAGGACCGCTTCACCCACCCGCTCTACGGCAAGGTGGTGCGTCGCACCAGCCGCCTCAAGGCGCACGATGAACTCAACTCTGCCGGGACCGGCGACCGGGTGCTCCTCATGGAGACCCGGCCGCTTTCCGCGACGAAGCGCTGGCGCGTCGTCGAGATCCTCGAGAAGGCGAAGTAACGGTCATGATTCAACAGGAGACGCGACTTCGCGTTGCCGACAACACGGGCGCCAAGGAGTTGTTGTGTATTCGGGTGCTGGGTGGCTCTGGTCGCCGCTATGCCAGCATCGGCGACATCATCGTGGCCACGGTCAAGGACGCCATCCCGGGGGCCGGCGTGAAGAAGGGTGAGGTCGTCAAGGCGGTGGTGGTGCGAGTGACCAACCAGAAGCGGCGCCCAGATGGCTCCTACATCCGGTTCGACGAGAACGCGGCGGTCATTATCAAGAATGACAATGAACCGCGGGGGACACGTATCTTCGGTCCGGTCGGGCGCGAACTGCGCGATAAGCGGTTCATGAAGATCATCTCGCTGGCGCCGGAGGTGCTGTAGCACATGGGACTGCATGTGAAGAAGGGCGATGTCGTTCAGGTCATGGCCGGCAAGGACCGCGGTGTCACTGGACGCATCCTGTCTATCGACCTTGTGCGGGAGCGCGTCATCGTCGAGGGAGTCAACCGGGTGAAGAAGCACCGCAAGGCCGGTGGCGGGCCGCGTGGCCAGCAGCAGGGGGGCATCATCACCGCGGAGGCCCCGGTTGCGGTCGCGTCCGTCCAACTGGTTGATCCCACGGACAACCGCCCCACGCGGGTGCGTTACGAGCGGCGTCCGGTGGAGAAGCGCCGTCGCGATGGCACGACCTATGAGGGAACGCGCAGCGTCCGGATCAGCGTGCGGACGGGGAATGAGATCTGATGGCCACTGCCCAGTCAACGGTGCCGCGCCTGAAGGTGCGCTATCGGGAAGAGATCGCCCCCGCCCTGCAGCAGGAATTCGGCATCTCCAACGTGATGCAGGTGCCCACGGTCACCAAGGTGGTTGTGAACATGGGGGTGGGTGAGGCTGCCCGCGATGGCAAGCTGATGGAGGGGGCGGTGCGCGACCTATCGCTCATCACCGGACAGCGACCCGCTATCACCAGAGCGCGACGGTCCATTGCGCAGTTCAAGTTGCGTGAGGGCATGCCGATCGGCTGCCATGTAACCCTGCGCGGTACCCGCATGTGGGAGTTTCTTGATCGACTGCTCACAATCAACCTGCCCAGAATTCGCGACTTCCGGGGACTGTCGGCACGGCAGTTCGACGGTCACGGCAACTACACCTTCGGCCTGACCGAGCAGTCGGTGTTCTACGAGATCAACCAGGACACCATCGACCGGCCGCGCGGCATGGACATCACCGTTGTCACAACTGCGTCCAACGACGACCAGGGAAGGGCGCTGCTGCGGCGGCTCGGCTTCCCCTTCAAGGAGTCCTGATGGCAAAGAAGGCACTGATCGAAAAGCAGCAGGCGACCCCGAAGTTCAAGGTACGCGGGTACACCCGTTGCGCCGTCTGTGGGCGGCCGCGAGCGGTGTACCGCAAGTTCAACCTCTGCCGGGTATGCCTGCGCTCCATGGCCCATCGGGGCGAGCTGCCAGGCGTGACGAAGAGCAGTTGGTGAGCCCACGATGACCATGACTGACCCAATCGCGGACATGCTCACCAGGATCCGCAATGCGAACACCGCTCATCTGGAGCACACGAGCATGCCCCACTCGAAGATGAAGGCGGGTATTGCGGAGATCCTGCAACGCGAGGGATACATCGCTGGATTCCGCACCGAGGCGGCCAAGGTGGGCAGTACGCTCGTCATCACCCTCAAGTACGGGCCCAATCGCGAGCGCAGTCTGGCGGGGCTGCGCCGGATCAGCAAGCCGGGGTTGCGGGTCTATGCCCGCAGCGACCAGTTGCCGCGGGTGCTCGGAGGGCTTGGGATCGCGATCATCTCCACATCCGCAGGGCTGCTGACCGATCGTCAGGCAGCACGACAGGGCGTTGGCGGGGAAGTCCTCGCCTTCGTTTGGTGACGGGCCATGTCTCGAATCGGCCGGGCCCCAGTGCCCATCCCCACCGGCGTTGATGTGACCATCGACGGCACTGACGTCACGGTCCGCGGGCCGCGCGGCACGCTCGCGGCGAACTTCAGTCCAACACTGACCATCACGCGTGATGACAGCGGTGCGGTCATTGTGAGTCGCCCTGACGATGAACGCCTCAATCGCAGCCTGCACGGGCTGACTCGAACGCTCATCGCAAACATGGTGACCGGCGTCACCGAGGGGTACCGCAAGGTGCTGGAGATCAGCGGTACCGGCTACCGGGTCGCCCAGAAGGGCTCGGATCTGGAATTCTCCCTCGGGTTCTCCCACCCGGTGCCCGTCACCGCTCCAGCGGGGATTGAGTTCATTGTCGAATCCCCAACTCGACTTGTTGTCGCCGGAGCCGATAAGCAGCAGGTCGGTCAGGTGGCGGCGAATCTACGCGCCCTCCGCAAGCCGGACCCCTACAAGGCGAAGGGCGTCCGCTATGAGGGTGAGCGAATCCGACGCAAGGCGGGGAAGGCGGGTAAGCGATGACCGGGCCAACGGATATCCCGAAGCGGCGTTCAGTCAAGAGCCGTGCGCTGCGGCGCCGCCAACTGCGGGTGCGCAAGCGGATCAGCGGGCAACCGGAACGGCCGCGGCTCGTGGTTTCACGATCACTGCGCCACGTCACCGCCCAGGTTGTCGACGACACCGCCGGCCGCACCCTGGCCGCCGCATCATCGATGGAGACGGGTGTCAGCGCTGCCGGGGACAAGACCGCACAGGCCCGTCGAGTCGGCCAGGTGGTGGCGCAGCGGGCCACTGAAGCGGGCGTTACGGCGGTCGTCTTCGATCGCGGCGGTCGTCGGTACCACGGTCGGGTTGCCGCCCTCGCCGATGGGGCACGGGAAGGCGGGCTGGCCTTCTAGGGCCAGGCCCGACGCGAGAGAGAGGATTCTTCATGGTGTCAGCCCCGCGTCGCGGTGGTGGCAGTTCCGAACCCCGACGGGATCGTCGTGATGGCCGAGCGACCGAGCCGCGCACCCCACTCATCGAGCGGGTGGTGACGATCAACCGAGTGGCCAAGGTGGTCAAAGGTGGGCGCCGGTTCTCCTTCACCGCGCTGGTGGTTGTCGGTGATGGCGAGGGCAACGTCGGGATTGGGTACGGCAAGGCGCGCGAGGTGCCTGCTGCCATTGCCAAGGGGGTTGAGGAGGCGCGAAAGGGCTTCTTCCGTGTCCCCCGCATTCAAGGAACAATCCCGCACCCGATTATCGGCAAGGCGGCCGCTGGCGTGGTCATGCTGCGCCCGGCCTCCCCGGGAACCGGTGTCATTGCCGGCGGCCCGGTGCGCGCCGTCCTCGAGGCGGCGGGCGTCCACGACGTCCTGACCAAGTCCATGGGATCGGACAACCCGATCAACATCGTCCACGCCACCGTTGACGCCCTTCGTCGGCTTGAGCAGCCCGAGCAGGTGGCAGCCCGTCGCGGCCTGCCGGTCGAGGCCGTGGCGCCGGTGGCACTGCTGCGCGCCCAAGCGGCTGGAATGAGCTCGGCATGAGTACCGTGCACATCACGCAGGTCCGCTCGTCAATCGGTGCACTGGCGGCGCAGCGGGACACCTTGCGCACCCTCGGATTGCGACGGATCGGCGACACAGTCAGCCGGCCGGATACACCCGAGTTCCGAGGCATGGTCCGCGCGGTCAGTCATCTCGTGACGGTCACGACTGAGGACGCATCCCCGGGCCCCGCAGGGACGGATGGGATCACGCGAGGAGGACGAGGTAAATGACGCTCAAGGCCCACCACCTGCGGCCGGCGCCGGGCGCCCACACCCCGCGCACCCGGAAGGGTCGCGGCGAAGCCAGTAAGGGCAAGACCGCTGGTCGCGGGACGAAGGGGACCGGCGCTCGGGGTACCGTGCCCGCACGATTCGAGGGCGGGCAGATGCCACTGCAGATGCGGCTGCCCAAGCTCAAGGGCTTCACCAGTCCCAATCGGATCGAGTACCAGGTGGTGAACATCGCCGTGCTCGCGCGGCATTTCCCGGCAGGTGCCGCCGTCACCGCCGAGGCGCTCGCCGCCGCCGGTCTGGTGCGGCAGGGGCGACCGGTGAAGGTCCTCGGTCATGGCGAGATCGAGGTCTCGGTCAGCGTGCAGGTCACGGCCTGCTCTGCCAGCGCGCGGCGCAAGATTGAGGCCGCCGGGGGTTCGGTTATCGTCGACGAAACCGCCTAGACCCGACAAGCGGAGGGACACGACCGTGCCAGATGCTGACCGGGCAACCGCGGGGGCCGAGCAATGAATGTCGCCGGCCTCTTCGACGCCTTTCGCACCCCGGATCTCCGTCGAAAGCTGCTCATCACGCTGGGCATGATTGCGCTCTTCCGGCTGGGGGCAGTGGTGCCCACCCCCGGCGTTGACTACACCGCGGTCCAGACCTGTATCAATCTCGTCCAGGGCAACTCGCTCTACAGCGTCATCAACCTGTTCAGCGGCGGCGCGCTGCTGCAGTTGTCGGTGTTCGCCCTCGGGATCATGCCCTACATCACCGCGAGCATCATCCTGCAACTGCTGACGGTGGTGATCCCCCGATTGGAGACCCTGAAGAAGGAGGGGCAGGCCGGTCAGGCCAAGATCACGCAGTACACCCGCTATGTGACGATCGCGTTGGCGGTCCTGCAGTCCACTGCGCTGGTGGCACTGGCCCGCACCCCCGGTGCCCTGCTGCAGGGCTGCCCGGAGGACCTCGTACCCGACGACTCCCTCGCCACCGCGTTCATCATGGTGATCACGATGACCGCTGGCACCGGCCTGGTCATGTGGCTGGGCGAGATCATCACTGACCGTGGGGTCGGCAACGGCATGTCACTGCTGATCTTCGCATCCATCATCTCCACCATCCCCAGCCAGTTCGCCTCAATCCTCTCCACGCGTGGTTCCTTCGCCTTCAGCGTCACCATTGCCGTCGGACTGGTCCTGATCGCCGCAGTCGTCTTCGTCGAACAGGCGCAGCGCCGAATCCCCGTGCAGTACGCCAAGCGCATGATCGGCCGGCGAATGTACGGCGGCAGTTCCACATACATCCCACTAAAGGTGAACATGGCAGGCGTGATCCCGGTGATCTTCGCCAGTTCCATCCTCTATCTGCCGGCCCTGCTCGTCCAACTCAGTGGCAGTCAGGCCCCATGGGCGCAGTGGATTGCCCGCAACTTCCAAACGGGTGACTCCGGCGTCTACATCGCCACCTACGGACTGCTCATCATCTTCTTCGCCTTCTTCTATGCCGCCATCACCTTTGATCCCAACGAGGTTGCGGACAATATGAAGAAGTACGGTGGCTTCATTCCCGGCATCAGGGCCGGCAGGCCGACCGCCGAGTACCTTGACTATGTCCTGACCCGGTTGATGACGGCAGGTTCGCTCTACTTGGCGGCGATCGCGATCATTCCGTTCTTCGCGTTCGGCGCCTTCGACATCGGTCAGGACTTCCTCTTCGGTGGAACGAGTCTGCTCATCATCGTCGGCGTCGGCTTGGACACCGTCAAGCAGATTGAGGCACAACTGCAGCAGCGCAGCTATGAGGGCTTCCTGCGCTGATGAGGGTGATCCTGATGGGGATGCCGGGGGCGGGCAAGGGCACCCAGGCGGCGTCGCTGGCCGCCCGTCTCGCGGTCCCCCATGTGAGCACCGGTGACATGTTCCGTTCCATGATCGCTGCCGGGACACCATTGGGACGGGAGGCGCAGGGGTATCTCGATGCCGGCGCCTACGTTCCCGATGAACTGACGACGCGGATGCTGGCCGAGCGCCTCGCCCACAGTGATGCCGCAGCCGGCTGGATCCTCGACGGGTACCCTCGAACGCTCACGCAGGTGGGTGACCTCGACGGCATTCTCGCCGGCGCCGGTGCTGGCCTCGACCGAGTTGTCCACCTGCAGGTACCGGCCGCTGAGGTGCGCGCCCGGCTGCAGGCGAGGGCCACGGCGGGACGCAGCGATGACCTTGCGGAGGTGGTAGATGCCCGACTGCGCATCTACCGCGAGCAGACACAGCCCTTGCTGGACTGCTACGCGGCGCGTGATCAACTCGTCGACGTCGACGGCACCGGGGAGATCGCCGAGGTCACCGAGCGCATCGCGGCAGCACTGGGCCTGAGCGGTGCGATACCGGTGCAAGCGGCCGGACGGGACTGACCCTCAGCCGCAACTCAGGGTGAGGCAAGATCTGCTCGGCGCAGGGTCACCTCGTAGGTCGTCCGCTGCTTACCCGTTCGGATGTAGCGCAAGATGAGCGCCTCACCGTCGAAGCGCCCCAGCCAGTGGCCCTGCGCTTCAGTGAGGACCACCAGATCATCGCTGCCGATGGAGCCATGAAGCAGATCTCGCTGGGTAATGCCGGCATCGACCCAGGTCTGGTACCCCCAGAGCAACTCGCCCTCCTGAGCGGTGATCGTGATCCGCTCAGTAGCGGAGACGGCGACGCCGGTTGGATCCACTCGCGTCCCAGCGGATGGGTAGCGATAGTCCCCGACCCAGGTGCCCACCAGATCCGCCTGCGGCGGCGTCGGCGGGGCGGAGCCGCCGCAGGCGGCCACACCCAGTGCGCAGCCCAGTGTGGCGAGGCGGCGCCAGACTGGGGTCTTCGGGGGCGCCGGGTTGGGGGCTGATCCGTGGGAGGCTGGGGACGGTGAGGCTGCCATACTCAAATGTAGGCACACGGCAAGGGCCGATGGGTGAAGGATGAGGGAGACACCCCGGGTGCCGTCCCCTCAGCCACGTCGCGTAGACTTCGTCAGATGTCCTAGACAGCCGCTAGGGCGAGCAGTGACAACCGATGGACGGCGAGCGAAGAGTGAGGGATGCCCAAGAAGGACGGCGCCATTGAACTGGAAGGCACCATAGTTGAGTCACTGCCGAATGCAATGTTTCGGGTCGAACTCGACAATGGGCACAAGGTCCTCGCGCACATTTCAGGCAAGATGAGAGTGCACTACATCCGCATCCTGCCCGACGACCGTGTGGTTGTCGAGCTCTCGCCCTACGACCTCACTCGGGGGCGCATCGTCTATCGCTATAAGTGAACCAGTGCCGGACGAGTACCAGTGCGAGGCCACAGAGAACCCTGAGCGTCACCGAGGTTCGTGATCCCGCGCTTCGCCAACAGTCCGGCGTTGAGCCCCATGGCGCAGCGGGCAGCGGTTGGAATGCAGCAGCAGTTGCCAGGACGCGAGATTCGACATTCAAGATTCCGACAGTGAACCGGGAGATGCCGTGAAGGTCCAGCCGAGTGTGAAGAAGATCTGCGACAAGTGCAAGGTCATTCGTCGCCACGGCCGGGTCATGGTCATCTGCGAGAATCCCCGGCACAAGCAGCGTCAGGGCTGACCCAAGCCCGCGGCGCCCGATGGGCGCCCGGTCCGATCCCGGTTGCAGCATGACCGGATGCCACCCCCGGCGCGAGGCCGGGGACCCGCCGCACGGCGGGACAGACCGGGTGCGAGGCCTCGCACTGATGAAGGGACACCGAACTGTGGCACGGCTTGTCGGCGTCGACCTCCCCCGTGAGAAGCGGGTCGAGATCGCGCTGACCTATATCTATGGCATTGGCCGAACCCGGGCGGTGGCGACCCTTGCCGCAACCGGGATCGACCCGAGTACTCGGGTGCGTGAGCTGAGCGATGCACAGGTGGTCGCGCTGCGCGACTGGATCGAAGCCTCATACAAGGTCGAGGGGGACCTGCGACGTGAGGTTTCCGCCGACATTCGCCGAAAGGTTGAGATTGCCTCGTACCAGGGGCTGCGGCACCGCCGTGGCCTGCCAGTGCGAGGCCAGCGAACCCACACCAATGCTCGCACCCGAAAGGGCCCGCGCAAGACCGTGGCAGGCAAGAAGAAGGTGTCGAAGTAGTGGCCGCCAAGAAGACCGCGCAGGGCAAGGGCAAAGGCCCGATCCAGAAGAAGGTCCGAAAGAAGGAGCGCAAGAACGTTGCGGCGGGCCACGCCCACATCAAGAGCACTTTCAACAACACGATCGTGTCGATCACCGACCCACAGGGCAATGTGATCGCATGGGCCTCCTCCGGGCAGGTCGGGTTCAAGGGCTCCCGCAAGTCCACACCGTTCGCCGCTCAATTGGCGGCCGAACAGGCTGCCCGGCAGGCGATGGAGCACGGCATGCGGAAGGTCGACGTCTTCGTCAAGGGGCCGGGATCCGGTCGTGAGACCGCCATCCGCTCCCTGCAGGCAACCGGCCTGGAGGTCGGCGCCATTGCCGATGTCACCCCGGTGCCCTTCAACGGCACGCGTGCGCCGAAACGGCGGCGCGTCTGATGGCCCTCACTGGAAACCTTGTTCATACCGACGGTGCCCTGGCGCACACGACCGAAGTTCCGAGCGGTCATCACTGGCGGTCTGTCGGCTACTCACACCCCGAGGGGATCAACGTGGCAGGAATCAAGCGTCTCGCGGAAGGAGGCCGCCATGGCTCGTGACACCGGGCCGGCGTGCAAGCGCTGTCGGCGTGAGAAGGTCAAGCTGTTCCTCAAGGGAACGCGCTGTGACACGCCGAAGTGCGCTCTCGAGTCCCGTCCCTACCCACCTGGCCAGCACGGTCGGGGTCGTGCGAAGGAGTCGGAGTACCTGCTGCAGAAGCGAGAGAAGCAGAAGGCAGCACGGATCTACGGTGTTCTGGAGAAGCAGTTTCGCGGCTATTACGAGGAGGCCAGCCGACGGCAGGGCAAGACCGGTGAGAACCTGCTGCGGATCCTCGAGAGTCGGCTGGACAATGTGGTCTACCGAGGCGGCTTCGCCAAGAGTCGGGACATGGCACGACAGCTCGTTCGACACGGCCATTTCCTGGTGAACGGCCACAAGGTCGACATCCCCTCCTACCGGGTCAGCGCGGGAGACGTGATTGAGGTGCGCCCCAATTCACGCACCCTCACACCCTTCATCGTTGCCCACGCGGAGGTGGGCGATCGCCCGACCCCGGCTTGGCTTGAGGTCGTAGGCGAGCGGATGCGGATCATCGTTCACGCCCTGCCCAACCGGGACCAGATCGACACGGCCGTGCAGGAGCAGTTGATCGTCGAGCTCTATTCGAAGTAGCCGTACCAGCACCACCGTGCCGTCACCTGACGGCCGGCATTCAACTGGGCGTCAAATAGCGGTCGCCCGGAGAGGAGTGAAACTGTGCTGATCGCACAACGACCACAGCTGACCGAGGAGCCGGTCAGCGAGACCCGTTCCCGCTTCACGCTGGAACCGCTGGAGCCGGGTTTCGGGTACACCCTCGGCAACTCGGTGCGACGCACCCTGCTGTCGTCGATCCCAGGGGCGGCGGTCACGAGTATCCGCATTGAGGGAGTTCTGCACGAGTTCTCCACCATCCCGGGGGTCAGGGAGGATGTCGTCGAACTCGTCCTCAACGTCAAGGGACTGGTGGTCTCAACGGTGCATGACGAGCCGTCGGTGATGTACCTGCGCAAGCAGGGACCGGGAGCAGTCACGGCCGCGGACATCACCACACCCGATGGCGTGGCGGTGCACAACCCGCATCTGCACCTGGCCACGCTCACCGCAGACGGTCAGCTGGAGATGGAACTCACGGTGGAGCGGGGGCGTGGCTACGTATCAGCGGTGCAGAACAAGCAGCTCGGCCAGGAGATCGGGCGCATTCCGGTCGACTCGATCTACTCGCCGGTGCTGAAGGTCACGTACAAGGTTGAGGCGACACGCGTTGAGCAGCGCACGGACTTCGACCGCCTGGTCCTCGACGTGGAGACCAAGCCATCGATGCGACCGTCCGATGCGATTGCCAGCGCCGGTCGAACCCTGGTGGAGTTGTTCGGGCTGCTGCGGGAGCTCAATACCGAGATGGAGGGCATCGATCTTGGCCCCACCGTCGGGGACACGTTCATCGCAGAACAGCTGGGAATGCCGATTGAGCAGCTTGACCTCACCGTGCGTTCCTACAACTGCCTCAAGCGCGAGGGAATCCACACCGTGGCCGATCTCATCACCCGCAGTGAGGCTGATCTGATGGATATCCGCAACTTCGGCAGCAAGTCCATCGACGAGGTACGGGCACGCCTCGCGGTTCTCGGCTTCGCCCTGAAGGACAGCCCCCCCGGCTACGAGCCCGATCCCACCTACTACGACGATGACAGTGCCTTCGCGGAAGATGAGCGCTACTGATGCCCGCGCCGACGAAGGGCCCTCGACTCGGAGGCAGCCCTGCTCACCAGCGCCTCATCCTCGCCAATCTGGCAACGGCCCTGTTCACGCATGGTCGCATCACCACCACCGAGGCGAAGGCGCGGCGCCTGCGACCCTTCGCCGAGCGGCTGGTGACATTCGCCAAGCGGGGAGACCTGGCCGCACGCCGCCGGGTCATGCGAACCATCCGCGATACCGGCGTCGTCCACATCCTCTTCACCGAGATCGGCCCGCGCTATGCACATCGTCCCGGTGGCTACACCCGGATCGTGCGGGTCGGCCCACGCAAGGGCGACAATGCGCCGATGGCGGTGATCGAGCTGGTGGCAGCCGGTGGTGAGGCCGTGGTTGAGCAGGCCGAGGGCGCGACCCGTCGCGCCGCACGTACGGCGGCGCCACCGCCGACAGATGTCGACGAGGCGGCGGGGGCACCCGCGGCCGAACGGTAGCCGCACACCCAGCTGGCGAGCAGGCCGTCGTGGTGAGCCGGGAGACGAGTGCAGGATGACCATTGCCGGGCAGGTGGCTGATCCATCCCGCCTGCGCCTGCGCCTGACTGTCGGCTACGACGGTACGCAGTTCCATGGCTGGGCCGCACAGCCGGCCCAGCGGACCGTTGCGGGAGAGCTCACCGCTGGGTTGCGGCGACTGCTCGGCCCGGACGTTGACGGCTTGGTCGCGGCGGGCCGGACCGACGCGGGGGTCCATGCCCGGGGGCAGGTGGCCCATGTCGACGTGGACGCCCGGGCATGGCAGCGAGTGTCCGCTGGGATCCTGCGGCGCGGTGCGGCGGTACTCCCCCCCGATATCGCCCTGCACGCATGTGGACCCGCGCCTGCCGGGTTCGACGCCCGATTCAGCGCCCTCGGCCGCGAGTACACCTACACGATCACCACCCCGGCGGCGGTGCGCGACCCCCTGCAGCGCTGGTGCACGGTGGACGTTCGATACCCACTCGATGTTCCCGCGATGCAGTCCGCAGCCGCCCGGCTGCTCGGAGAGCATGACTTCGCGGCCTACTGTCGTGCCCGGCCCGGTGCCTCGATGGTGCGTGACCTCCAGCAGTTCACGTGGCGGATGGTGCGTCCCGGAGCCATCGTCGCCACAGTCGCCGCAGATGCGTTCTGCCACGGCATGGTCCGCTCCCTCGTCGGCGCCTGCTGCCTCGTGGGACGGGGGCGGGTGCCGGTGGAATGGCCGATGCGGGTCCTGCTGGCTCGGCAACGTGATCCGAGGGTGCCCGTTGCGCCGCCTCACGGCCTGGTCCTCGAGCGAGTGACCTATCCGGCGGACTCCCTGCTGGCGCGGCGGGCGTCCCAGATTCGATCAGCCGGCCCCCGTTCGGTCCCGCCGACCCCCTTCGGCCCCCGGCCCCCGGGGAGCGGTATCCTCACCTGAGCGTTCCGCCCTTTTGAGTGTGACGCCGTCCCCGACACGACAGAACAGGTAGGAACGTGCGCACCTTCAGCCCCAGCCCGCACCACCTGCAGCGGCGGTGGCATGTTGTCGACGCCGAGGGAGTCGTCCTCGGGCGACTCGCCTCCCACGTCGCCACCTTGCTGCGCGGCAAGCACAAGCCGGTCTTCGCCCCCCATGTGGACGCGGGCGACTTCGTCATCGTCGTCAATGCCGCCAAGGTCGTGCTCACCGGCTCAAAGTCCGAGCAGAAGCGCGACTACCGCCACTCCGGCTTTCCCGGGGGCTTGTCGGAGCGGACCTACGGCGAACTGCTGCAGACCAATCCGCGTCGGGTCATCGAGAAGGCGGTGCGCGGGATGCTGCCGCACACCCGATTGGGCCGTGCGCAAGCGCGCAAGCTCAAGGTCTACGCCGGACCCGATCACCCCCATCAGGCTCAGCAGCCTGCGCCCTCCCTCATCACCCAGTTGGTGCAGGTTGGCGGACCGGTCGCCGCCGGAGGTGGCCGATGACCGAGGGGAGCACGCCAGTGACTGCCAGGGGCAGCGGTGCGGCACGCGAGACCGGATCCGTGCGCGGCAGCGGCTCGGCGCGGAGTGCCGGCCCACCGCGCGGCAGTGGTCCAGGCCGCAGCAGTGGCAGCCGGCCGCCGGGCAGCAGGAGCGGGGGCAGAGTCGAGACCCCATCCGCTGTGGGGGATGAGGACGCGGCGACCGTGGACCCCACTGAGGTGGGCGACTCGGTCCTTGTCGCCAGTTCGCGCACCCTGCCGGCCGGGGAGCCGGTGCCCGGGGTCATCGGGCGAAGTGGCGGCACTGGTCGACGCAAGGAGGCGGTTGCCCGGGTGCGCATCATCCCGGGAACCGGGCGTTTTCTCATCAATGGCCGGGTGCTCGATGCCTACTTCCCCAACCGCGTGCACCAGCAGGTGGTGCGTGAACCCTTCCGTGCGCTGAACCTCGGGGGCACCTTTGATGTCTTCGCCTCGATCTCCGGCGGCGGCGTGAGCGGTCAGGCGGGGGCGCTGAGATTGGGAATTGCTCGCGCACTCAATGAGCTCGATCGTGAGGCGTATCGGGGTCACCTCAAGCGTGCCGGGTACCTCACCCGGGATGCCCGGGCCAAGGAACGCAAGAAGGCGGGACTGAAGAAGGCGCGCAAGGCCCCGCAGTACAGCAAGCGCTGACGGGAGCCGCCTGCGTGGGCCGGTTGTTCGGAACCGATGGCGTCCGGGGCCGGGCGAATGCCGACCTCACCCCTGAGCTTGCCCTGCAGGTCAGTCAGGCGGCAGCCCGGGTGACCCTGGGCGAGGGCCGCGGCATGGCCGTCGTTGGGCGGGACCCCCGGGCCAGTGGCGGAATGCTCGAGGCGGCGGTGGTTGCCGGCCTCACCAGTGCCGGTGTCGATGTGGCGCGGGCCGGTGTCATTCCCACGCCCGGTCTGGCCTATCTCACGGCGCTCACCGGGGCGGATCTTGGCGTGATGCTCACCGCGAGCCACAACCCCATGCCCGACAACGGCATCAAGATCCTCGCCCGCGGCGGCCACAAGCTCCCCGATGCGGTGGAGGATCAGATCGCCGACCTGATGGGCACCCGCTGGGTGCGCCCGCAGGCCGATCGCGTCGGACGGGTTCACGACTACCCCGATGCCGCAGGGGCCTACGTCGACCACCTGCATGCCGCGATCCCTGGCCGACTGGACGGGCTCGCCATCGTCGTGGATGCAGCCAATGGGGCGGCGAGCCCCCTGGTTGCCCGCGCCTATGCGGGCGCTGGGGCCCAGGTCACGCTGATCAACGCCGACCCCGATGGTGTGAACATCAACGACAACTGCGGGTCCACTCATATGTCGGGGCTGGCCGCCGAGGTGCGTGCCCGTGGCGCCGATCTCGGTCTGGCCCACGATGGGGACGCCGACCGATGCCTGGCGGTCGATGCCTCGGGGCAGTTGGTCGACGGGGACCAGATCATGGCGATCCTCACCCTCGCCCTGCGCGCGCGCGGGCTGCTCCCTGATGGGACGGTGGTGGTGACCGTCATGTCCAATCTCGGCTTCCACCATGCGATGCGCGAGGCGGGCATCCGGGTGGTTGAGACCCCCGTTGGCGACCGCCATGTCCTGGAGGCGATGCGCACCGGTGGCCACCGGATCGGGGGTGAGCAGAGCGGTCACGTGATCCTGAGCGCCCACGCCACGACCGGCGATGGCCTGCTCACCGGTCTCTGCCTTGCCGCCGAGGTGGCTCGCAGCGGCCAGACCCTTGCGGAACTCGCAGCGGTCGTCACGCGCCTACCCCAAGTGCTCTGCAATATCGGCGGCGTCGATGCCAGCCGGGTTGGTGTCGACGCTGGGGTGCTCGCGGCGGTGGAGCAGGTGCGGGCTGAGCTCGCCGGGCGCGGCCGGGTGCTCCTGCGCGCCAGTGGCACCGAGCCAGTGGTGCGCATCATGGTGGAGGCGGAGACCGCTGCCCAGGCCAATGAGGTGGCCGAGTCGCTGGCGACGGTGGTCCGAGCCCGACTGGGCGGCGGTTCGGCAGCCTGAGCGGGCGCGCACAAGCGCAGTGCGCCCGATGAATCGTCCCCCGCAATAGGCTCGCGGGCATGTGCGGGATCGTGGGATACGTCGGCTCGCGCAATGCCCTCGGGACGACCGTCGCCGGGTTGCGCCGCCTTGAGTACCGGGGCTACGACTCAGCGGGGGTTGCCGTCGTTGCCGACGGCGCACTTCAGGTCCGCAAGCGTGCCGGCAGGCTGGACCGCCTCGCGGACCTGCTCGGCAGTGACCCGCTGCCCGGGTCGCGGGTGGCGATCGGCCACACGCGCTGGGCAACCCATGGCGCTCCCACCGACCAGAACGCCCATCCGCACGTCGACCCCGCCGGACGGGTAGCGCTGATCCACAACGGGATCATTGAGAACCACGCCGCCCTGCGCGCCCAGATCATCGCCGACGGTGGGACAATGACCAGCGAGACCGACTCCGAGGTCGTTGCCCATCTGCTCGCCGGGAGCCTTGCCGCCGGCATGGACCTCCCGGCAGCGATGCGCCAGACGGTGCGCCGGCTGGTCGGCTCCTTCACCCTCGTCGCAGTCAGTGCTGATGAGCCCGACCTGGTCGTCGGCGCCCGCCGCAACTCACCACTGGTGGTGGGCTGCGGGGAGGGTGAGAACTTCCTCGCCTCCGATGTCGCGGCCTTCATCGACCACACCCGTCAGGCCATTGAGCTCGGGCAGGACCAGATCGTCGAGGTCCGCGCCGATGGGGTGACCGTCACCGACTTCGATGGCCAGCCAGTAACCGTGCGCCACTTCACCGTTGACTGGGATGCTGCCGCCGCCGAGAAGGGTGGCTACGACCTGTTCATGCTCAAGGAGATCGCCGAGCAGCCGCGGGCGGTCGCCGACACACTCGCCGGCCGGCTCACCGGAGGTGGCATCCTCGACCGCGACCAGCTCGACTGGTCCGGGGTGGAGCCCGCCGCCATCGAGTCCGTGACGTTCATCGCCTGTGGGACCGCACACCATGCCGCGATGATCGGCCGGTACGCCATCGAGCAGTGGGCGCGCATTCCCTGCACCGTGGAACTGGCCAGTGAGTTCCGCTACCGGGAGCCGCTGGTCGGACACACATCACTGGTTGTCGCCATCTCCCAGTCCGGCGAGACGATGGACACCATCATGGCCCTGCGTCATGCACAGGAGCGGGGTGCGCGGGTACTCGCGGTGTGCAACACCCAGGGTGCGAGCATCCCCCGCGAGAGCGACGCCACGCTGTACACGCGGGCGGGTCCAGAGATCGCAGTTGCCTCAACGAAGGCCTTCCTCACCCAAGTGGTCGCTGTGGAACTGCTCGCCCTGCACCTCGGTGTGGTGCGGCAGGCGCTGCCGCCCGAGCAGGCGGCCGCGATCGTCGCCCGGTTGACTGACCTCCCCGGCAAGGTCGACCTCGCCCTGGACACCGTTGAGCCGGTGCGAGCCCTCGCTCGGCGGCTTGCCAATGCCCGCAGTGTGCTCTTCATCGGTCGCCACGTCGGCTATCCGGTCGCCCTCGAGGGCGCCTTGAAGCTGAAGGAGCTTGCCTATATGCACGCCGAGGGGTTCGCCGCCGGCGAACTGAAGCACGGCCCGATCGCGCTGATCGAGGATGGCACACCGGTGGTGGTGGTCATGCCGCCGCCGGGCACCGTGCTGCATGAGAAGGTCATGTCGAATGTCGCCGAGGTGCGTGCCCGTGGGGCGCGGACGGTGGTGGTCGCGCAGGAGGGCGATGAGACGGCGGCGCGCGAGGCTGACGATCTCATCATCGTCCCGTCGATGGGTGATCCGGCTGTCGGCGGCCTGCTGATGCCCGTGGTCACGACCGTTCCGCTGCAGGTGCTGGCATGTGAACTGGCCACCGTCAAGGGCCACGATGTCGACCGCCCCCGCAACCTGGCCAAGTCGGTGACCGTCGAATGATCCGGCCGTCGGGAGCGCGGGGTAAGCGGGAGGCGGCACCGTGATCATCGGGATCGGAGTGGATGTCGTCGATGTGCCGCGCTTCCAGGCGGCCATCATCAGGTCCCCGGGACTGAGCGCACGGCTGTTCACCGCGGAAGAACTGCGGCAGACCGGTGGGCGCGGCCATGATGCCGTCTCCCAGGCGGCGCGCTTCGCGGCCAAGGAGGCGGTTGCGAAGACCCTTGGGGCGCCAGCCGGCCTGCGCTGGCACGACTGCGAGATCCTCCTCGGCGATCGCGGGAAGCCCTACTTGGCCTTCACCGGAACCGTCGCCGCGGCCGCCGCCGAGGTGCATGCGCACATCTGGCACCTGTCACTGAGCCACGATGGGGACGTCGCCATGGCCTTCGTCATCGCCGAGCGGAGCCCGGCGGCAGGGTGAGCGAGCCGGTTGGGTCATCGGCGGACTGGCCGGTTGACCCGGCATCAGCGGGATGGCCGGTGGCCGCAATCCGCGCCGCTGAGGCGGCACTCATGCTGGGCCTGCCGGAGGGCGCCCTCATGGCGCGAGCGGCCCAAGGGCTGGCCGACCGCTGCGAGGCACTGCTCCGAGGCGTCGGGCGCCCGGTTGCAGGCGCTCAGGTGGTGGCCCTGATCGGTGCTGGCAACAACGGTGGGGACACCCTCCACGCCGCTGCCCAGCTGACCCGCCGCGGTGCGCAGGTGACCGCGCGGCTGCTTGCGGATCGCTCCCATCCGGAGGGGCTGGCCGCCGCGCGGGCGGCCGGTGTCCACGTGGTCCGCGGTGGCATCGCCGACCCCGACGCCGACGCAGCAGATGCCCGCGGACGCACCTGCGACCTCCTGCTCGATGGCATCCTCGGCATCGGCGGTCGAGGTCCGCTGTCGCCGGTTGCCGCCGATGTCTATGGTGCGATCCGCACCGCGGCGCAGGCGGCGGGTGGCCGGATGCTCACCGTCGCCGTGGACCTGCCCAGCGGCGTCAACCCGGACACCGGGATCGTCGAGGATCCGGCACGGGTGATCCACGCCGACCTGACCGTCACCTTCGGCTGCGGTAAGCCGTGCCTGTTCGTCGACCCGGGAGCGCGGTACGCCGGCCGGGTGGAGGTGGTGGACATCGGGCTGATGTCGCACCTGCGCAGTCCGCCAACGGTCCGCCGGGTGAGCATCGCCGAGCAGGCCGCAGCCCAGGTGCCACTGGCGGGGGAAACGTCGAAGTACCGCCGCGGGGTCGTCGCCATCCTCGCCGGTAGCGCCCGCTACCCAGGCGCGGCGGTGCTCGCCCTTGGTGCGGCCCGCCGCGGCGGAGCCGGCATGGTGCGCGGGGTGATCCCCCGCGAGCTGCGGGCGCCGCTCGCCATTCGCTACCCCGAGATCGTCACCGGTGGGTGGCGGGAGCGGGGGGCGCCGGTGCTGTCGGATTCTCGGGTGCGTGCCTGGGGATGCGGTCCCGGGCTCGGCACCGGGCGGCGGGCCCGGGCGCAGATCGGCGCGGTGCTTGCCACCGGGCTGCCCGTGGTGCTCGATGCGGACGCCCTGACCGTCCTCGCCGGTGGTGGAGTGAGCGCACATCGGTACTGCATCCTCACGCCCCATGAGGGGGAGGCGGAACGACTGCGCCCAGCTGCGCTCGCGGATGGGCGCCTCGCCGGCTTGGCAGTTCTGGTCGACCGCTACCAGTGCACCGTGCTGCTGAAGGGACATCGAACGCTGATCGGAGCCCCCGGCCTGCCCTGGGCGTGGGTGGTTGACCGCGCCCCCGCAGCCCTTGCCACCGCCGGCTCAGGTGATGTGCTGACCGGGCTGCTCGCCTCGATGCTGGCCGCACACTCCGGGGCCGGCCGGCCGGTTGATCCAGCGCATCTGGCACGCCTGGCCGCCGCCGCCGCTTACTGGCATGCCACCAGCGCGGAGGCACTGGCGGTCAGGTTGGGCAGTGGGCTGACCGCTGGCGATGTCATCGATGGCCTCTGATGTCGGCCACGGATCGCCGGCCATCCCGAGGGCAGGCAGAATCGGCATGTGAGCGGTCATCGTGGCCCCGATCCGCGCGCCGCGCTCGCGCCGGGGGATCGGGCGGCAGCGGTCGTCGACCTCACCGCGATCGCCGACAACACCGCCCTCCTGCGGCAGCGCGCGGCGGGTGCCGAGGTGATGGCCATCGTCAAGGCGGATGCCTATGGGCACGGTCTCGTGCCATGTGCGTCAGCGGCGCGCGGCGCTGGTGCCGGCTGGCTGGGAGTCGCCCTCATCAGTGAGGCACTCACCCTCCGGGCAGCCGGTGACACGGGACCCCTGCTGGCGTGGTTGACCACACCCGGGGAGGACCTCGCCGCGGCGGTTGCCGCGGATGTCGACCTGAGCGTTGCCGATGTGGCAGGCCTGTGGGCGGTGTCCGCCGCTGCCGCGCAGGCGGGCGCGGCCGCCCGCATCCACCTGAAGATCGACACCGGACTCGGACGCAATGGTTCTCCCCGCGCTGACTGGCCCGCCCTGTGCGCCGCCGCGGGTCAGGCGCAGGCGGGCGGCACCGTCGAGGTGATCGGGGTGTGGACGCATCTGGCCTTCGCCGACTCCCCCGGCCATCCGACGATTCGCGCCCAGATCGCCGCCTTCGACGAGGCGTGGCAGTTGGCCGAGCGGGTGGGCCTGCATCCACACCTGCGCCATCTGGCGAACTCCGCCGCCACCCTCACCCTGCCGGCGGCGCACTATGACCTCGTCCGCCCGGGCATCGCGGTGTACGGCATCAGCCCGGGTGGCGAAGTACCCGATGCTCGCAGCCTGGGGCTGCGCCCGGCGATGGCCCTCGTTGCGCGGCTGAGCCTGGCCAAGGACCTCCCCGCCGACCACGGGCTCTCCTACGGCCACGAGTACCGGACCACCATGGATACCCGGGTGGCGCTGCTCCCCCTTGGCTATGCCGATGGGCTGCCCAGACACGCCGGTGGCGCGGGACCGGTGCTCATCGACGGTCGACGGTGCACGATCGCCGGACGCGTGTGCATGGACCAGGTGGTTGTCGATGTGGGCCCGGCTGCGGCGGTCGGCGCCGGGGATGTGGCGGTGCTCTTCGGGGACCCCGAGCGCGGTGAACCGGGTGTGAGCGACTGGGCGCGAGCAGCAGCGACGATCGACTATGAGATCGTCACCCGGATCGGTCCGCGGGTTCCGCGCCGGTATCTCGGCGGTGACGCGCCCGGCGATCCACGGTGACCGACCCGGTCCCGGATTCCCGTTATCGGACGACCGGTGTCCTGGTGGCAGGCGGTGCCCTCCTCGTTGGTGCGGCCGCCGGCATCGTCGCCCAGCGGCTGGTGCGTGGACGTCGCCCAGCGGCCACCGCGCAGGCTGCAGGGCTCGGCACACTGCGCGGCGAGGTGCTGCCGGTGGCGGGTGCCGATGGCACCGTCCTGCATGTCGAAGTGGACCCGGCACCACCGGGCCTTGCCGATGACGGTCTGACACTCCTGTTCACCCACGGATTCGCGCTCAGCAGCGACTCCTGGCACTTCCAACGGCGCGACCTGCGGGGGTGTGCCCGGCTTGTCTTCTGGGATCAACGTGGGCACGGTCGCTCGGAGGTGGGTGCGGACGAGGTCAGTGACCTGAGCGTCCTCGCCGAGGATCTCCACCGGGTCATTGCGGCGGCATGTCCGACCGGCGAGGTGGTACTCGTCGGTCATTCCATGGGGGCGATGGTTGTGCTCGCACTCGCTGACCGGCAGCCGGAGCTGTTCGGCACCCGGGTGCGTGGGGTGGCACTCCTCGCGGGGACTGCTGGGGGCCTGGGTGCCGTCCCCCTCGGCCTGCCTGGCCCGGCGGCGCGGCTTGTTCACCGAATTGCCCCTCGCGTTGCCGCGACCATGCGCTCATACCCGCAGGTGGTCACGCGTGGCCGCCGGGCAACCGCCGAACTCGCCTACCTGATTGCTGACCGCTACGCCTTCGGGGGCCCGGTGCCCAGGACGTACTCGGACTTCGTCACCTCGCAGATCCTTGCCACACCCATTGGGGTCATCGCATCCCTGCTGCCCGCCTTCGACGCATTCGACGGTCGTGCTGGCCTGCCGGCACTCCACGCAGTGGAGACGCTCGTCGTTGTCGGCGACCGCGACCTCATGACGCCGCCGCAGCACAGTGCCGACATCGTCGCCGGCGTGCCGGGGGCGGAGTACGAGCTCCTGCCGGGAGCCGGTCACCTGCTCATGGTTGAGCAGCCGGAGGAGGTCAACGAGCTGCTGCGGGCGCTCATCGTGCGAGTCCGTCGCAACCGTCGTCAGGCGCGTCGCCGGTGGGGTTGGTGGTGACCGGCGGTCGTGGGCCCACCGGTGGCATCGGACCGGACGGGGCTGGGACCGCGGTTGGCACTGGGCTCGCCGGCGAGGTTCGCTGCTGGCAGGCGCTTGCCGATGCGGTGCGCAATTGCACGGCCTGTGCGCTGGCTGCGGGTCGAGTGCAGGCCGTGCCGGGCGACCTCCCGACTGCCGCCGATCCGCAGGCGGTACCGCTGCCCACGCCGGTGGTCCTCGTCGGTGAGGGACCGGGGGAGCAGGAGGACGTCCAGGGCAGGCCGTTCGTCGGCCGCAGTGGTCGCCTGCTCGATGCGCTCCTTGCCGAGGCGGGCCTGCACCGGTCCGAGATGGCGGTACTCAATGTCGTCAAGTGCCGACCGCCCGGCAACCGCACCCCGACACCACAGGAAGCTCACACCTGTCGACAGCACCTTGATCGCCAGCTGGCGCTGCTCACACCCGGTGTCATCGTGGCGCTGGGGAGCAGTGCCGCCCGCCAGTTCATTGCGGGCCTCACCAGCCTCGCCGGGGCGCGGGGACGGCTGCACCCGTGGCGCGGCTCGCATGTCATCGTCACCTACCACCCATCTGCCGCCCTGCGATCCGGCCCGCGCGGGGTAGCCGCGATCGGGCTTCGGCAGGATCTCGCCCAGGTGCGTCGGATGCTCGAGGCTGGACTGCGCCCCCACGATCCGGTCGCCCCATGACGGGTGGATCCGGCGACCAGGTGGACGTCACACCCCGGCCGGCACACCCCCCGAACCCCACACCCCAGCTGGCACCTCCCCCGCTGCTGATCCTGCGCACCGAGACCCTGGCCCCCGAGCAGACAACCGCCGTGGGCTCTCGCGTCGGCGGTCTGCTCGCCTCCGGTGATCTGGTCATCTTGGACGGTCCCCTCGGAGCCGGAAAGACCGCATTCATTCGCGGCCTCGCCCAGGCTCTCGATGTCGCAGGTCCAGTGACCAGCCCGACCTTCGTGATCGCCCGACACCATCGTCCGCGCCGGGCCGGTGGCTGCGGGCTGGTTCACGTCGACGGCTTTCGGGTGACGGACATCTCCGAGATCGACCAGCTCGATCTGGACACCGACCTGGCCGAGGCGGTCATCGCCATGGAATGGGGGACCGGGTTGGCGGAGCGGCTTACCGGAGACCGGCTCAGCGTGCGAATTCGCCGGTCGCTGGACCGGGCGGCGTCGTGGCGGTCGATCGAGGTGCACGGGCACGGTGGACGCTGGGCGGGTGTGCACCTGCCATGAGGCTGCTCCTGTGCGATACCGCAACACCGTGGACCAGTGTCGCGGTGGTCGATGGGGGATGCGCGGCTGGCGCCGCGGTGGTCGATGGGGGATGCGCGGCTGGCGCCGCGGTGGTCGATGGCCCGGGCACCTGGCATCGTCGGCAGTTCGGCGCCACCGGGCATGTGGAGGCCTGCGCCCAGCTCATCAGGGAGGTCCTCAGTGACGCCGCGGTGCCTCCGGGCGGACTCGATGCGATCGTCTGCGGCGTGGGCCCCGGACCCTTCACCGGGTTGCGGGTGGGCGTTGTCACCGCCGTGATGATGGGTCAGAGCCTGGGGATTCCCGTGCTCGGTCTGTGCTCCCACGACATCCTTGCCGCCGGGGTGCTCGCTGGCGGCCACCCACGACCTGACGGTCTGCCACCGCTGTGCATCGTCACGGATGCGCGCCGCCGCGAGGTGTACTGGGCCGAGTACTCCGGCTGGACGCGGGTGGCTGGGCCGTCCATCGCACCGCTCACCCCGGCAACGGAGATCACCGGGCCGATGGATGTCCGCCATGCCGTCAGCTGGTTGCGCCACCATGCCGCGGCGACCGGTCAGGAATGGGGGCCCGCCCTGCTGGCAACGTGGGCGAGGGATGTGACCACCGGTCGGGCCCCGCAACTTGGGGCACCCGACAGTGCCGGCGGGAGTGTTCCGGCCGGCCTGCTGCCCCCCCGTCCGCTCTATCTCCGCCGGCCGCACGTCGCCGAACCCGGGTCTGCGCCCGGGCCCGCGCCCGCGCCCGCGCCGGGAGCTGCGCCGGAAGCCGAACCGGGAGCTGCGCCGTCGGTGCCGAGGCACCGATGACCGTTGAGTTGACGCCGATGCGATGGTGGCATGTGTCGTGGGCGGCCGAACTGGACCGGCAGTGCTTCGGCGCCACCGCATGGACGCCGGCCGGCTTCGTCAGTGAGTTGGCCCGACCCAGCCGGCGGTATCGCGTCGCCCTGCTGGCCGGGGAACCGGTCGGCTATGCCGGGCTGGCCGTCTGGACCGATGACACAGGTGGCTCACCACCGGAAGCCGACCTCCAGACGCTCGCGGTTGACCCACCGCAGCGCGGTCACGGGATTGGGACGCTGCTCCTCGAGGATGCCATCGCTGCGTGCCGTGACGCCGCGGTGGGGGCGATCCACCTGGAGGTCCGTACCGAGGCGCCTGCCCGCAGGCTCTACGAGGTCCATGGGTTCCGCCCGGTACGCCAGCGGCGGAACTACTACGCCCCCGGGGAGCACGCTGTCGTCATGGTGCTGCCGCTGTCTGCCCACGTGGCGACGTCATGAGCGCATCCGAGCCACTGCTGCTGGGCATCGAGACCTCCTGCGATGAGACGGGAGTCGGGATCGTGCGGGGGCGGACCCTGCTCGCCGACACCACGGCGAGCAGCGTGCCGGAGCACGTCCGATACGGGGGAGTCGTGCCCGAGATCGCCAGCCGAGCCCATGTCGAGGCGCTGGCCCCGACCGTCGCCCGTGCTCTCAGCGATGCCAAGGTGAGCATCGGCGACCTCGATGGGATCGCCGTTACCGCGGGGCCGGGGCTTGCGGGCTGCCTCGTGGTCGGGGTGGCCGCCGCAAAGGCGATGGCGCTCGCACTGGGACTGCCGCTCTACGCGGTCAACCACCTCGCCGCCCACATCGCCGTCGACACCCTCGAGCACGGTCCGCTGCCCCGCGACTGCCTGGCCTTGCTCGTCAGCGGTGGTCACACCAGCCTGCTCCGCGTGGGCGACTTGGCAGCCGGCGACTACCAGACCCTCGGCACAACCCTCGATGATGCCGCGGGTGAGGCATTCGACAAGGTGGCTCGGCTGCTGGGACTGGGCTTTCCCGGCGGGCCCCTGATCGACGCCTGCGCCCGCACGGGGGATCCATCGGCCATCCGCTTCCCCCGCGCCCTGCGGGGGGCGGAGTACGGCTATGACGTCTCGTTCTCCGGGTTGAAGACCGCGGTGGCGCGCTGGGTGGAGGTCGCCCAGGTCACGCCCGCTACGCCACTGCCGGTGGCTGATATCGCCGCCTCATTCCAGGCCGCAGTCGTGGACGTGCTCGTGGAGCGCACCCTGCGGGCGACCCGAGAGTTCGGGATCACCGATGTCATCCTCGGCGGGGGAGTGGCGGCGAACTCGCGACTGCGCGCCGTGCTCACCGAGCAGGCAGGGCGCCGTGGTGTCCGTGTGCGCGCACCGCGTCCTGCCCTGTGTACCGACAACGGCGCGATGGTGGCCGCCTTGGGCAGTCACCTGATGAGCAGGGGGGTCCCCCCCACCCCGCTTGCGTGCGGGGTCGATCCCAGTGCGGGTATGTCGGTCCCCGGCGATGGCAGGAGCGCAGCGCCACACCGCTGGCACTCGGTTTGACAGAGTGCTAAGCACCCACTACCCTTCAGTTGGCATTCGCACCCTGTGAGTGCCAGCCGGCCCCGCACCTGCGGGTCACCGGTCACCGGTCTGGTCCGCCCCCGCGACGGCGGACCCGCACGGTGAGTCCCATCCGGCATTGACTTCCCGCGAAGGGAGAAGCAGACCGTGTCGGTCAACATCACACCGCTTGAGGATCGGATTCTCGTCAAGCCGCTGGACGCCGAGCAGACGACTGCCTCTGGCCTTGTCATTCCTGACACGGCCAAGGAGAAGCCCCAGGAGGGCTCAGTTGTCGCTGTCGGCCCCGGCCGGTTCGACGAGGACGGTGAGAAGCGGATTCCGTTGGACGTGAAGGTCGGTGACACCGTCGTGTACTCCAAGTACGGCGGCACCGAGATCACGTACGGCGGCGAGGACTACTTGATCCTCGCGGCCCGTGACGTGCTCGCAATCGTCCACAAGTAGCAGGAGCGGGGGCGGGCCCTCGTTGGCCCGCCCCACGCATCCGGCCCGACCGCGGTCGCATGTGCGCCGCCGATTCTGATGCCACGTTCCCACCTGAACCGCGGCACCCGCGCCGCCCCCAACCACCCGTCCTGACAGGAGCCCGCCATGTCCAAGATCCTCGAATTCAGTGAGACGGCTCGACGTTCCCTTGAGCACGGTGTTGACAAGCTCGCCGACACCGTCAAGGTGACCCTTGGCCCCCGTGGTCGCAACGTCGTGCTGGAGAAGAAGTGGGGGGGCCCCACCATCACCAATGACGGGGTGACCATCGCTCGCGAGATCGAGCTGGAGGATCCCTTCGAGAACCTCGGCGCCCAGCTGGTGAAGGAGGTCGCCACCAAGACCAACGACATCGCCGGTGACGGCACCACAACCGCAACCGTGCTCGCCCAGGCGCTGGTTCATGAGGGACTGCGCCGGGTCGCGGCCGGGCTGGCCCCGCTGTCGCTGAAGCGTGGGATCGATCGGGCAACCGATGCGGTCTGCGATGCCCTCGATGCGAATGCTCGCGAGGTCGCCGGGGACGCGGAGATCGCCCAGGTGGCGAGCATCTCGGCGCAGGATTCCGAGCTGGGCTCACTCATCGCGCAGGCCTTCGAGAAGGTCGGGCGTGAGGGCGTCATCACTGTCGAGGAGTCCTCCACGATGGACGTGGAGTTGGACTACACCGAGGGGATGCAGTTCGACAAGGGCTACATCTCCCCGTACTTCGTCACCGACACCGACCGGATGGAGGCGGTCTTCGAGGACCCCTTCATCCTGCTGGTACAGAACAAGGTTTCCTCACTCAACGAGATCCTCCCGCTGCTGGAGAAGGTCGTCCAGGCAAGCAAGCCGCTGCTGATCATCGCCGAGGACGTCGAGGGCGAGGCGCTGAGCACCCTGGTGGTGAACCGCATCCGCGGGACATTCTCCTCGGTGGCGGTGAAGGCACCGGCCTTCGGCGATCGCCGCAAGGCGATCCTGCAGGACCTCGCCACGCTCACCGGGGCCCAGGTCGTCTCTCCCGAGGTTGGACTCAAGCTGGAGGAGGTGGGCCTGGACGTCCTCGGCCGTGCTCGTCGGATCGTCGTCACCAAGGACACCACGACGATCGTCGACGGTGCTGGCGCTGCCGATGAGGTCAACGCTCGCGTGGAGCAGTTGCGCAAGGAGATCGAGCGCACGGACTCCGACTGGGATCGCGAGAAGCTTCAGGAGCGCGTCGCCAAGCTTGCCGGTGGGGTCGCCGTGATCAAGGTAGGCGCCTACACCGAGGTCGCCCTCAAGGAGAAGAAGGCGCGCGTCGAGGACGCGATCGCGGCGACGCGAGCGGCCCTCGAGGAGGGGATTGTCGCCGGCGGGGGCAGTGCCCTCGTGCACGCCGGAGCAGTCCTTGCCGACCGCCTGGGTGCCACCGCCGATGAGGCGGCGGGAGTCGACATCGTCGCCGGGGCCCTCGTTCAGCCGCTGCGCTGGATCGCGTCGAATGCCGGGGCGGAGGGCTACGTCGTGACCGCGAAGGTGGCAGAACTGCCGGTCGGTCAGGGGTACAACGCTGCAACCGGGGTCTACGAGGACCTCATTGCAGCGGGCGTCATCGATCCGGTCAAGGTCACCAAGGCCGCCCTCCGCAATGCCGCATCCATTGCGGGAATGCTGCTCACCACCGAGACCCTGGTGGTGGAGAAGAAGGAGGAGAAGCCGGAGCCGGCTGGGCACGGGCACGGCCATCACCACTGATGTGCAGCCCTCGCTGCCGGGCCATTAGGCCCGGCAGCGAGGGCTCTGTCATGGGGGTGGGAAGCGGCACAGCCGCTCCCCACCCCCAACCGTCTGCGGTGCCGCTGCGCCTCGCTGCTCGGTGGTGACCGGTGGCGCGCGGGCTAGAGTGCCCGCGTGCTCACCCTCGACCTCGGGGTTCACCTGTGGATCGTCTGGGCCGTGATCGCCGGCTGCCTGATCGCCGCGGAGCTGCTGACCCTCAACTTCTCATTGCTCATGCTTTCCGCCGGGGCGGGTGCTGCCGCGGTCGCGAGCGCCCTAGGTGTGGGGCTGGGCTGGCAGATCGCGGTCGCCGCAGCGGTGTCGATCCTGCTGCTCACGACCCTGCGCCCGCTGCTCGTGCGCCGAAGCACGCGCGCGACCCCGGACACAGCCAGCAATGTCGAAGCGCTCATCGGTGCAAGCGCCTGGGTCACCACCGAAGTGGGCCCCCGATCCGGTCAGGTGACCCTCAGCGGGGAGACCTGGTCGGCCCGCACCGACGACCCCCACCCGATCCCGGCTGACCGCGCGGTGCGCGTACTCGCGATCATGGGCGCCACCGCCATCGTCACTGACCCGAGCGCCGGTGCGCCGGGGTGAACCTGCTGCGGGCCTCGGCTTTCGTTGTGTGCTTCACTCGAGCATGATCGTTGCCCTGATCGTTACCGTCATCGTCATTCTCGTCCTCTGGCGCAGCGTCCGGATCATTCCGCAGGCGAATGCCGGGGTCGTCGAGCGATTCGGCCGCTACCACCGCACCCTGATCCCCGGCCTCAACGTCATCATTCCCTTCGTCGACCGGCTGCGGCCGCTCGTGGATCTGCGTGAGCAGGTGGTGTCCTTTCCGCCGCAGCCGGTGATCACCGAGGACAACCTCGTCGTGGAGATCGACTCGGTGATCTACTTCCAGGTCACCAACGCCAAGGACGCGACGTACGAGATCACCGACTACATCCGCGGTGTTGAGCAGCTGACCGTCACCACCCTGCGCAATCTGGTCGGCGGCATGGATCTGGAGCGCACTCTCACCAGCCGTGATCAGATCAACAGCCAACTGCGCGGAATCCTCGATGACGCCACCGGGAAGTGGGGGATCCGCGTCAACCGGGTTGAGCTGAAGGCCATTGACCCGCCGGCCAGCGTGCAGGAGTCGATGGAGAAGCAGATGCGCGCCGAGCGTGACCGGCGTGCGGCAATCCTGACTGCCGAGGGCGCCAAGCAATCGGCAATTCTCACTGCTGAGGGCGCCAAGCAGTCGGCAATCCTCACGGCGGAGGCCCAGCGCACCGCCGACGTGGTGACCGCCGAGGGACAGGCCCAAGCGATGGTGCTGCGGGCGGAGGCGGAGGCCGAGGCGATTCGCCGGGTGGTGACGGCCCTGCACGATCTCTCCCCGACCCCGGAGGCGCTGGCGTACACCTACCTCCAGTCGCTCACGCGCATCTCCGAGGGCCCCGCCAACACGCTGTGGGTCCTTCCGGCTGAACTCACCGAAGCCATGCGCACGGTGAGCTCAGCCATGAGCACCATCTCCCGGCGGACACCTGAGGCTTAGCCGGTGGCGGCGAGTACGCGGCGGGAGTAGAAGTGCTCCCGTTCCTCCTCTGATAGCCCGCCCCAGATCCCGTAGGGCTCGCGGACGGCGAGGGCATGGGCCGCGCACGCGGCACGCACCGGGCAGGCCGTGCAGATCGCCTTGGCGTGCGCGATCCGCGCCGCACGTGCGGCGCCCCGCTCACCCTCCGGGTGGAAGAACACATCGGGGTCCTCGCCGCGGCAGGCAGCGAGCAGTTGCCAGTCCCAGAGATCGGCGTCGGGGCCGGGCAGGCGGGAGAGATCGGCCATGGAAAACCTCCTTCGCTCGCGTCGACGGGACCCCGTCACGGCGTACCCGCAGGATAGAACTTGTTCAAAAATTAGTCAAGTCTCCCGTGGGTGTGAGGGACACATCTCTGACGGGGTGCGCCGCACTGCCATCGCCCCCACAATCACACAGTGACGCACCACGCCGGCCCGGTTGTCGAGCAGCACCCGGGGGGCAGTCCGCCCCTGACGGTTGCGGGCGCGGCACGCCGTCTTGGCGTGGCGCCGGCCACCCTTCGGACCTGGGATCGCCGCTATGGGCTGGGGCCCTCCGCGCGCTCGCAGGGTGGGCACCGCCGCTACACCCCCGATGACGTGGCCCTGCTCGTGCGGATGCAGCGCCTGCTGAGCACGGGGGTCCCGGTGGCAGAGGCCGCCGCTCGCGTCGGTGGCACCCGTGCCCTCCCGCCCGGGCCGGGTTCCCCCGCCACTGTGCCGTCCCAAGGCCCGCCGCAGGTTGGGGTGGTCGCCGACGCTGCGGCCGCTGTTCGTGGGTGCGCTCGGGCTGCGGCCACACAGGATGCTGCGGGCCTTCGCTCTCTCCTCGACGAGCTGCTCGCGGCGCAGGGGGTGGTGTGGACCTGGGAGTGCGTCCTCGTGCCGGTGCTGGTCGACATCGGCCGGCGCTGGGAGCAGACCGGGCAGGGGATCGAGGTTGAGCACCTACTCTCCGACATGGCGGCCGCGGCATTTCGTCGGGTGACGGATCGAGCCGTCTCGCCGGTGAATGAACTCCCGGTGGTCCTCGCCAGCGCCCCGGACGACCTGCACAGCCTGCCCCTACAGGTGATCGCTGCCGCGTTGGCCGAACAGGGCATCGCCAGCCTCATCCTCGGGGCGCGGGTGACCGTGCCGGCGCTCTGCGCAACTGTCACCCGGGTGGGTCCGCCAGCGGTGCTGATCTGGGCACAGCTGCCGCGTGACCTGCCGGCGGGCATGGCCTCACTGCGGTCAGGCCGCACGCGCCCGCTCATCCTGCTTGCGGGCCCCGGCTGGCCGGCCGACAGCGCAGCCGACTGGCCGCGTCCGGCAACCCTCACCTCGACGGTGGCGCTGATCCGGGCGCGCATCGCGGACTAGCCTTGGCAGGGCGACCGCTCGTGGAGCGGGCGCTCTCCAATTGGCCCGCGACAGCGAGGAGTCAGGGTGGCAGGGGCATGACAGCCGGTCCGGCGGCCGCCCCGACCGGGCAGCCCGATTCGAGATCCCGGACGGGGGTGAGCCTGGCCGACGAGATCCCGGTGTCGCTGACCTTCGACGATGTCCTCATCCTGCCGGCTGCCAGTGACCTGCTGCCCAGTGCGGTGGACACCGCCACGAACTTCAGCCGTCGCATCCGGCTGGCAACGCCACTGGTCTCCAGCGCCATGGATACCGTCACCGAGGCGCGGATGGCCATTGCCATGGCCCGTCATGGCGGAATCGGAGTGCTCCACCGGAATCTGCCGGCACCCGAGCAGGCCAGTGCGGTGGACGTCGTCAAGCGCAGTGAGGCCGGCATGGTGAGCAATCCGGTCACCTGCTCACCTGAGGACACCCTCGCCCATGTCGACGCCCTCTGCCAGCGTTTCCGGATCTCGGGCCTGCCGGTCGTCGACCCGGAGCACCGCCTGCTCGGGATCGTCACCAACCGCGATATGCGCTTCGAGTCCGACCGATCACGTCCGGTAGCCGAGATCATGACCCCGCAGCCGTTGGTCATCGGACATCCACAGATAACCGGCCCGCAGGCGCTGGCCCTGCTGCGTGCCCACAAGGTGGAGAAGCTGCCGCTGGTCGATGACCGTGGCCGGTTGACCGGCCTGATCACGGTGAAGGACTTCATCAAGAACGAGCAGTACCCCCACGCCACGAAGGACCCGGCGGGTCGACTGCGAGTGGCCGCCGCAGTCGGCACCGGCCCGGAGGCGCGGCGCCGCTCCCACCTGCTCATTGAGGCCGGCGTGGACGCGATCGTCGTCGACACCGCCCACGGCCATGCGCGGGCGGTGCTTGAGATGGTCAGCGAGTTGGTCGCCGCCTTCGGTGCCGAGGTGGACATCATCGGGGGCAATATCGCGACCGGGGCGGCGGCCGCGGCCCTCATCGACGCCGGGGCGGCTGGGCTGAAGGTCGGGGTCGGGCCCGGCTCGATCTGCACCACCCGCGTGGTCGCCGGCGTCGGGGTACCACAGGTCAGCGCCATCCTTGCGGTCGCCGCGGTGGCCCGTCCGGCCGGGATCCCGGTCATCGCCGACGGTGGCCTGCAGTCCTCCGGTGACCTCGCCAAGGCGATTGTCGCGGGCGCCGATGCGGTCATGCTCGGGGCGCTGCTGGCCGGCTGCGACGAGGCTCCGGGCGAGGTCGTCTACGTCAGTGGCAAGCAGTTCAAGTCCTATCGCGGGATGGGCTCACTTGGGGCCATGTCTGGCCGCGGGGATGAACCTGGCTTCTCCCGTGACCGATACGCCCAGGCGGATGTGCGGCAGCCGGACAAGCTGATCCCCGAAGGGGTGGAGGCGCAGGTGCCCTACCGCGGTCCGCTGGCGAGCGTCACCCACCAACTCGTTGGCGGGCTGCGTGCGGCGATGGGGTACGTCGGTGCCGGGGACATTCCCGCAATGCAGCGGCGGGGACGCCTCACTCGCATCACCGCGGCTGGTCTGCGCGAGTCCCATCCGCACGATGTGACGGTCGTTGCCGAGGCCCCCAACTACTGGCGCGGGTGAACGGTGTCCGCACAGCGCGAGATCGGCCGTGGCAAGCAGGGGCGGGAGGCGCTCCTGCTGGATGACATTGCCCTGGTGCCGTCCCGGCGCACCCGCGACCCCGATGCGGTGAACCTGCAATGGCGAATCGATGCGTTCACCTTCGAGTTCCCCTTCCTCGTCGCTCCCATGGACGCCGTCGTCGATCCCACGGTGGCGGTCGCCGTCGGCCGGCTGGGCGGGGTGGCGGTCCTCGACCTGGAGGGATTGTGGAGCCGGTACGAGGATCCATCGGCGGTGCTGGCCGAGCTGCGGGGGATGGACGCCGCGGCGGGCAACCGGGTGCTCCAGCGCAGCTACGCCGCACCGGTGATCCCGAGCCTCATTCGGGAGCGAATCGCCGGGATCCGTGCCGCGGGGGTGACGGTCGCCGGGGCGCTCAGCCCGGCCGGCGTGGTGGAGCACTGGGATGCCATCCGCGCGACCCCGCCTGATCTGCTCATCATTCGTGGCACGACCGTGAGCGCCGAGCATGTCGCCGATCACGGTCCCGAGCCCGTTGCGCACGGCCCTCAGCTGGGACCCGTACTCAACCTCAAGCGCTTCGTCTACGACGCTGAGGTCCCAGTGATCGTCGGCGGGTGTGCGAGCTATCAGGCCGCACTGCACCTTATGCGCACGGGCGCGGCGGGGGTGCTCGTCGGGTTCGGCGGCGGTGCCTCGCACACGACCGCCGATGTGCTCGGCATCCGCGTGCCGATGGCCACCGCCATCAGTGACGTCGCCGCCGCCCGCCGTGACTACCTCGATGAGTCGCAGGGGCGGTACGTCCACGTGATTGCCGACGGGGGCATTGGACGAACCGGTGACGTGGCGAAGGCGCTTGCCGTCGGTGCCGACGCGGTCATGCTCGGCAGTCCATTGGCGCGAGCCGCCGGGGCGCCCGGGGGCGGTCGGCTCTGGGGTCGAGAGGCAGCGCACCCTGAGCTGCCGCGCGGGTCCGTGGTCGACTTCCCAACTGTCGGCACCCTTGCCGAGGTGCTGACCGGACCATCCAACCGATCCGATGGGACGATGAACTTCACCGGTGCCCTGCGTCGAGCCATGGCCCTAACCGGATACCGGGACCTCAAGGAGTTCCAGCGGTGCGAGGTGACCGTCGGCTGAGCGGGTCGGTCCGCCGGCCGGGCCGGATCAGGTCGCGTGCAGGTCGCTGTTGAGCCCGCCCCAGGTACCGCCCCGTGCGAGGGCCTCCACCGTCCCGGTGACGGAATTGCGCCGATAGAGCAGGTCGGGTGCACCATTGAGGGTGCGGGCCGGCATGACCCGGCCGTCCGGGAGCGTCACCCGGGCGCCGGCGGTGAGGTAGAGCCCAGCCTCGACGATGCAGCGGTCCCCCAGCGAGATGCCGACTCCGGCGTTGGCCCCGATCAGGCAGTCGCTGCCGATGGTGATCACCTCGGCGCCGCCACCGGAGAGTGTGCCCATGATGGAGGCCCCGCCGCCGACGTCCGTACCGGCCCCGACGATGACGCCGGCGCTGATGCGGCCCTCGACCATGCAGGCACCGAGGGTGCCGGCATTGAAGTTGACGAATCCCTCATGCATCACGGTCGTGCCGGCCGCCAGATGGGCGCCGAGTCGAACCCGGTCGGCGTCGGCGATTCGCACCCCGTCCGGGCAGACGTAATCGATCATGCGCGGGAACTTGTCAACTCCGTGGACGGTGAGGCGTGACCCGCGCTGCCGGGCCCGCAGTCGCACACTTGCGAGCATCGGCACGGCAACCGGCCCCTCTGAGGTCCAGGCGACATTGGCCAGCAGCCCGAAGACCCCGGTCAGGTCGATGCTGCGCGGGGCCCGCAGTCGGGTCGACAGCAGGTGTAGGCGCAGGTACGCGTCGGCGGCGTCCACGGGCGGCAGCCCCAGGTCGGCCACCGTCGTGCGAACGATCTCGGTACGCACTTCGCGCAGGTGATCGTGGCCGACCGCGGAATCCAGCCCGGGCACATCCGGGGCCACCGTGCCGAGCGCCGGCTGGGGGTACCACACGTCAAGCGTGACCGGACCTGTCGGCGACTCCCAGATACTCGCCAGTCCCAGGCCACTGGCCCCATCGTCGACCGTTGGCTGCTCGACCATGGACGGCAACCTACCGCCGGTGGCGTCCGCTGCTTCCACTGGCGCCTACGCTCACGGGGTGAACCCACCCCTGGACCTGACCGCGGAGGCCGCTGACCTTACCGCCGCGCTGGTCGCCGTACCCAGCGTTCACCCTGCGGAGGGGCCACTGGCGGACGCGGTTGCCGATGCCCTGCAGTCACTGGGGCATCTGCGCATCGATCGGCATGGCAACACCGTGATCGCCCGGACCGATCTGGGCGCGCCATTGCGCATCATCCTCGCCGGTCACCTCGACACCGTCCCGGGCGCTCCGGACCAGCGCACGGAGCGCACTGAAGCTGCGGTGTACGGACTGGGTGCCGCGGACATGAAGGCAGGTGTGGCGATTGCGCTGCGGCTCGCCGCTGCGCTGACCGAGCCGGCATGTGACCTGACCTTCATCTTCTATGACGGTGAGGAGGTTGCGGAGCATCACAACGGCCTGGGTGCGCTGAGCCGGTCGCATCCCGAGTGGCTCACCGGCGACCTGGCGATCCTGATGGAGCCGTCGGCGGCTGGTGTGGAGGCCGGCTGCCAGGGCACGGCGGTGATCGAGGTACGGCTGGGGGGAGTGCGGGCGCATGTTGCGCGGTGGTGGCGGGGCGACAATGCGATCCACCGCAGTGCGGACGTCCTCGACGCGGTGCGCGGTTACGTGCCACGCCAGCCGGTGATCGACGGCTTGAGCTACCGGGAGGCGCTGCAGGTGGTCGGGATCAGCGGGGGGGTGGCGACCAACGTGGTCCCGGATGAGGCGGTGGTCACCGTCAATCATCGCTTCGCCCCGGATCGAACCCTGGCCGAGGCGGTTGCCCACATCACCGGGGTCCTCGAGGCGGCTGTACCCGGCGCGGCGGTGCGGCTCATTGATGGTCGCGAGGGCGCTCTCCCGGGGCTGTCGGCGCCACTGGTGGGGGACTTCCTCGATGCGGTGCGGGTGAGCCCGCGGCCGAAGCTGGGGTGGACCGATGTGGCCCGCTTCGCGCAGTTGGGAATCCCCGCACTCAACTACGGCCCCGGCGACCCGCAGGTTGCCCACACTGCTGCGGAGCATGTTGCGGTTCGGGACCTGCACGAGGTCGAGTCCGGGCTGCGGCGGTTTCTGACGAAGGGTGCCCGCTGACTGGCACCGCCAGTTGCCTCGAGTGGCTGCCGTCAGGCTCAATCCCCGACGATGACCGGGATCCGCTCGAAGCCCCGGATGATGTGCGAGGGGTAGCGCTGCGGACTACCTGCGGATTGCAACCGCCGGTACCGCCCAAGTAAGCCCGCAATGCCCACCCGCGTTTCGAGCTTCGCCAGCGGCATGCCAAGGCAGAAGTGGATGCCTTCGCCGAAGGAGAGGTGCCGCGAGGTGTCCCGGCCGATCCGCAGCTCATCGGGAGCGTCGAATACCTCGGGATCGCGATTCGCCGATCCGTAAAGCATCAGCACCCGCGCTCCCGCCGGGATCGTCACCCCGTGCAGGGTCACCGGCTCCGTCGTTACCCGGCATAGCCACTGCACTGGTGCGTCGTAGCGGAGGAACTCGTCGATTGCTTCACCGGACACCATCCCGTCCTGCAGGATCTCCTCGGCGGTCACGGCGCCGGAGGCCAGCGCATCGACGATCGACCCCAGCAGGCTGGTCGTGGTCTCCATGCCGGCGGCGATGAGCAGCAGGCAGATGCCGGGGATGTCCTCGACGGTGAGGACTCCCTCATGGATGGCCCGGGCGATGTCGCCCAGGATGTCATCGTGCTCGGCGCCATTGCCGCGTCGGGCCACCTCACTGCGAAACAGCTCAACCAGCTCGGTGCGCAACTGTGCTGCCCGGTCACTGGGTCCGCTCTCGCCGGCTGGCCGGGTCATCATCTCGGTCGTGGCGGTCACCGCCCACGGCACCTGAGCGGCGGGAATCCCAAGCAGGCGGCAGATCGTGAGCACGGGCAGGCGCTGGGTGAAGCCAGTGCCGAGGTCCACCTCGCCCGCATTGGGCAGTTCATCGAGAATCTCGTCCGCGGACTGCCTGACGATCGGCTCGTAGCTGCGCATTGCCCGGGTGAGGAAGCGTGGGGCGAGAATCCGGCGGATGGTGTCATGAGCGGGCGGATCCAGTTCCAGGAAGTTCCCCTCGCCGAAGAAGCCGACGTAGTCGGCCATCTCAACTCCCTGAGTGCTGGTGAACCGCTGCCAGTCCCGGAGCGCGGCCCGCACGTCTGCATACCGCGACAGCGCCCACACATCGTGCCGTGCGCAGTAGTACACCGGCGCCTGCGCCCGCAGTACGGCATAGCTTGGATAGGGATCCTCATGCGATTGTGCGGACAGCGGGTCGTACAGATCCGCTAGGGCCGATACCGACTGTGACGGGGGCAGATTGGTCATCGAGTGAGTCGCTCGGCAATCCGCTCGGCGATGTCGGCGGGGGTGAGCCGGTGCAGCGCCAGCAGGGCATCATTGCGCGCCGAGTCCACCCACACGTCGTCGGTGCCGATGCGCAACACGGGCACGAGCGCCTCCTCGCTGAGGATCTCCGCCACGGCGGATCCGAATCCGCCGACTCGGGAGTGATCCTCGCAGGTGATCACCAGTCGCCGGCCACGTGCCACGTCGCGCACCACCGCACCGGAAAGCGGCTTCACCGTGCCAAAGTGCAGGTGCGCCACCTCGTGGCCGGCCTCGGCGAGCAGTTGGACCGCGGCATGTGCCAATGGGGTGATCGAACCGGTGGAGAGCAGGCAGGCCACATCGCCCTCGCGCAGCAGGTCGGCTGCGCCGAGGACAACCTCATGGTCGGCCGCGAAGAATGCCGGCACCGGATCCCGTCCTGAACGAAGGTAGACGGGCCGGTTGGCGGCGAGGGCCGCCGCGATGGCTCCGCGCATCTCGACGCCGTCCGCTGGCGCCAGAATCGTCATTCCCGGCAGGGCGCGCATGATCGCGAGATCCTCCATGCTCACATGCGTCTTCCCAAGGCGGCCCGCGAGCAGCCCGGCATGACCACCGACGAGGACCACGGGCAGTCCGGTCTGGGCGACCACCACCCGCACCTGATCGAGGCTGCGGCTGGTGAGGAAGGCGGCGAAGCTCGTCACCACGGGCCGGTAGCCCCACGTCGCCAGCCCGGCCGCAACACCGACCGCGTTCTGCTCCGCGATGCCCACCTGCAGGTATTGGTCGGGCAGGGCGGCGGGAAAGCTCGTGAGACCAACCGCATTGCTCAGATCCGCATCGACCACGACGATGTCCGGGTCCGCCTGCGCCAGTTGAAGCAGGGCCTCACCGAAGGCATCGCGCAGTGAGATGCTCCGGCCCTCCCCGTTGGCCAGCCTCGCGGGCCGCACCACCGCAGTCAGCGGCGCTGGGTCGCCGACCCCGGTGGCGTCGGCCAGCGCACCCTGCCCGGTCATGCGCCCAGCTCCGCAAGTGCGAGCGCGCACTCAGCATCGGACATGACCCGCGAATGCCACGCATTGTCGCCCTCCATGAAGGACACTCCCTTGCCCTTCATCGTGCGCGCAAGGATGACCGTTGGCGCGGTGGCGGTGCGGCAGGCGCGCAGTGCGGACACGAGTGCGGCCATGTCATGGCCATCGATGGTGTGCACCTGCCAGCCGAAGGCCCGCCACTTGGCGACCGGCTCCAGCATCGTCTCCTGGCGGCCGGGTTCATCGCTCTCGGCATCCCACCCGACCTGCTGCTGGCCGTTCCAGTCGATGATGGCGGTGAGATTGGCCACCCGCAGCCGCTCGGCGAGCATTGCCGTCTCCCAGACCTGGCCCTCCTGGCACTCACCGTCGCCGAGCAGGACGTACACGCGGGCCGGGCTGCCGCGTCGCTGGGCCCCCAGCGCAATGCCGAGCCCGGCACTGAAGCCCTGCCCCAGTGATCCGGTCGACATGTCGATCGCTGGCGACTTGCGCATATCCGGGTGGGCCTGCAGTGGGCTGCCCAGTTCATCGAAGGTCAGCAGCGTTGCGTCCTCGAGCAGGCCCCGCGCGGCGAGTACCGCATAGAGCGCAGGGCTGGAGTGGCCCTTGGACAGGATGAACCGATCCCGATCGGGCCACAGCGGTCGCTGCGGATCCAGGCGCATGACGTCGAAGTACAGCGCGGTCAGCACGTCGATCGCTGACAGTGGGCCGCCGACGTGGCCCGCCCCCGCATGGTGGACCAGGCGGATGACGTTCGCACGACAGGTGCGCGCGGTGGCGATGAGCCGATCGAGCTCCGCCACAGTGACGCGGGGCATCGGCTCGGTCCCGTGCGGCGGTGCCGCATCCACAACGCCACTGGCGTGGGTTGTCACGGACGATCCCCTTTCGACAGTGGCGGTCGCGCCGCATCTCGCCGATGTTCAGGCGGACGGCGGGTGCCCACCGCCGTTGATTCTGAGATTGTTGACATTCTCGTGGTGAAGGCTATAGCGTTTCCTCTGCAAAGTCAACGGCAGGCCGACGGGCCCACTCACATCTGACTCCGCCTGCTTCAGGCAGTGCGCGAATCGGGCGCGATGAGGGCGGGCAGGCACGTCTGACGGGCATCGGTCACCAGATGAAGGAGACCGCCAGATGAAGGAGAACTCCGCATCAAGGAGAAAACCATGGCAGGGCCGAAAGTCATCACCCTTGATCACGTCGCGGTGCTGGTATCGGACCTCGAGCGATCCCTCGCCTTCTACCACGACCTCCTTGGGCTGGAGTTCGTCGTGTCCGAGGAGCATGAGGTTGGTGGAGCGGTATCGGAGATGGTTGCCATCCCGGATGTGCATGTTCGGGAGTATCGGCTGCGGCCGGTCGGTGGTGTCCATGGTCATGCGCGGCTCAGTGGACCCGGGCTCACGGTTGACCTCATCGAGTGGGTTACACCGCGCAGCCCCGAGCAGCGCTACCCGATCCATCATGTGCCAAGTGCCCACCTGTGCTTCGGTGTGACGAGCGTGCCGGAGATGTACGAGGTGCTCGTCGCGGCCGGGGTTGAGGTGGTCAGCCCGCCGGTGCGCTTCAGCGGTGAGGGTGAGTGGCACGTCCTGTTCTTCTACGATCCCGACGGCAACCTGCTCGAGCTCAATGA
>JAGWXT010000014.1 GCA_018969715.1 Actinomycetales bacterium | reverse complement strand
GCCGAGACCCCGGCCGAGGCACCGGCCGAGGCACCGGCCGAGGCGCCTGCCGCAGCCGCACTCGCATGCCAGGTCACCGACGTCGGTGGCGTTGACGACAAGGGCTTCAACCAGACGGCCTACAAGGGCGTCACCGACGCCGCGGCCGAATTCGGCCTCGAGGCCGCCGTCCTTGAGTCGCAGGCGGAGACGGACTACGCCCCGAACATCCAGTCCTTCATCGACCAGGGCTGTTCGATCATCGTCACGGTGGGCTTCCTGCTTGGCGACGCGACCAAGGACGCGGCAAACGCCAACCCGGACGTCAAGTTCTCCATCGTCGACTACGCCTACGGCGACAACGAGGACGGCACCCCGCAGATCGCCAACAACAATGTGCTCGGGCAGGTCTTCAACACGGATGAGGCCGCCTTCCTCGCCGGCTACCTCGCGGCCGGGATGACGAAGTCCGGGACGGTCGGCACCTTCGGTGGGATCAACATCCCGCCGGTGACCATCTTCATGGACGGCTTCTACTACGGCGTGCAGAAGTACAACGCCGACAACGGCACCAAGGTGAAGGTGCTCGGGTGGGATCCCGCCACCCAGCAGGGCCTGTTCACCGAGAACTTCGAGAGCCTGGACGACGGTCGCACCTTCGCCCAGAACCTCGTCGATGAGGGCGCCGACATCGTCCTGCCAGTGGCCGGACCGGTCGGACTTGGCTCGGCCGCACTCGCATCCGAACTCGGCACCGACACACTCACCATCATCGGGGTCGACGCCGACCAATTCAACCTCGACACCGCCAACCAGAACGTGTACCTCACGACGATCCTGAAGAACATGGACGTCACGACCTACAACGCGGTCAAGGCTGCGGTCGAGGGCACCTTCGAAGGTGGCGTCACCGTCGGCACGCTGGCCAATGGCGGGGTCGGCCTCGCGCCGTTCCACGCCTTCGACAGTGCCGTTCCGCAGGCACTGAAGGACCAGCTGGAGACCCTGCGGGCCGGGATCATCGACGGATCGGTCAGCGTCAAGGGCTGAGCATCGCCGATTGCGTGGGGGGTGGGGCCAACTGGCCCCACCCCCCACGTCATTTCGTACCGACCTCGCCCCCCAGATGCCGGCTGAGCGGGCCCGACTACGGTGGTGTCGCCGATTGACGATCCGGTGCCGGAGGGGCGGACGTGGAACTCCAGTTGCGGGGCATCACCAAGCGCTTCCCCGGTGTGCTCGCCAATGACGACATCAGCCTCACTGCGCGCTCCGGCACCGTGCTGGCACTGATCGGGGAGAACGGTGCCGGGAAGAGCACACTGATGAACGTCCTCACCGGCCTGTATCAGGCTGACGCGGGGGAGATCCTCATTGATGGGCAGGAGCAGCGCTTTCGGGGGCCAGCCGACTCGATCGCCGCTGGGATCGGCATGGTTCACCAGCACTTCATGCTCGTACCGGTGTTCTCCGTCTACGAGAACGTCATTCTCGGTGCGGAGCCCACCGGGCGGTTCGGCGTGCTCAACCGCACTCAGGCCCGCGCTCAGGTAGCCGAGGTTTCCCAGCGCTACGGCCTGGCGGTCGACCCGGACAGCCTGGTCGAGGACCTGCCGGTGGGCATCCAGCAGCGGGTGGAGATCATCAAGGTCCTCCTGCGGGGAGCACGAATCCTGATCTTCGATGAGCCGACTGCCGTGCTCACCCCGCAGGAGGTGCAGGAGTTCTTCGGCATCGTCGCCGAGCTCAAGTCGAGGGGGGCGACCATCATCTTCATCACGCACAAGCTGAAGGAGGCGCTGGCGGTCGCTGATGACATCACGGTCCTGCGCGATGGCCGCGTCGTCGGTCACGCCGACCCACGCACCGCCACCCCCGAGGACCTCGCTGCCATGATGGTGGGACGCGCAATTGACCTTGAGGTGGACAAGTCGCCAGCCCGGCCGGGGTCATCGGTGCTGAGCCTGCGCAATGTCACGGTTGTCGATGATCGCGGTCGCCCCGTGCTGCACTCGATCTCCTTTGATGTGCACGCCGGGGAGATCGTCGGCATCGCCGGCATCCAGGGCAATGGCCAGACCGAGCTGGTCCAGGCCATCACGGGTCTGTTGCCGGTGGCGACTGGGCAGATCGAGTTCACCGGTCAGGACATCACCCGCATGTCCCCCCGGGCCCGGCATGCCGCCGGGATGGCGCATGTGCCAGAGGACCGGTCACGGATGGGCTTCATCGCCTCCTTCAGCGTGAAGGAGAACCTGATCCTGGACTCCTACTACGCCGCCCCGTATGCCGAGGGCATCCGGCTGGTCCGCAATGCCATCGACACAACGGCAACCGATCTGGTCGACCGCTACGACGTGCGCCCGCCGACGATCGACAATGCCGGCAGTTCACTCTCCGGTGGCAATGCCCAGAAGATGATCGTCGCGCGCGAGTTCAGCCGCGAGGTTCCGCTGCTGGTGTGTGCGCAGCCGACGCGGGGGATTGACGTCGGCTCAATCGAGTACATCCACGAGCAGATCGTGCGCAAGCGTGACGAGGGTGTGGCCGTGCTGATCGTCTCGACGGAGCTCGATGAGATCTTCGCCCTCGCCGACCGGATTCTGGTCATGTTCAGCGGGGAGATCGTCGCCGAACGTCGGACCACCGACACCACACCCCCGGAGATCGGCCTGTTCATGGCGGGGCAGCGGGCGGCCGCATCATGAGCCAGCCGCCGCAGACCCCGCCACCGCCGGACGGCGATCACGACACGCTGCGCCCGACACCCGACGTCACCCAGGCGCGAGACCTCAGGAATTCTGATCGTGCCGTTCGCGAGGCCGCCCTGCGCCGGGAGCGGGGCCTACTCGCTCGCATCACCACGAGTGTCGACTGGCGATCCGGCCTGCTCATTCCGCTGCTCTCGGTGCTGACCGCCCTCATCGTCGGGGGTGTGATCGTGATGCTGGCCGGGGTGAGCCTTGTGGACACCCTTGCGGCCTACCGCGCCTTGCTCGTCGGGTCGGTGGGTTCGGTGAAGGCGGTGTCCGAGACGCTCACGGCGACCACCCCGCTGATCCTCACCGGGCTGGCGGTGGCGATTGCCTTCCGGGCCGGGCTGTTCAACATCGGCGCGGAGGGTCAGTTGCTGGTGGGGGGCATGACGGCGGTACTCGCGGGCTTCACCTTCACCGGCCTGCCATTGGTCATCCACCTGCCGCTGGCGGTGCTCGCCGGTGTCGTCGGCGGTGCCGTCTGGGGCTTCATCCCGGGGTTCCTCAAGGCACGCACAGGTGCCCATGAGGTGATCGTGACGATCATGCTCAACTTCATCGCCCTGCGCCTGGTCGATTTCCTGCTCAAGACTGATGTGTTCCAGCGGGAGGGACGCAATGACCCGATCTCGAAGTTCGTCGAACCCTCCGCCCAGTTGCCGCTGCTGCTGGGCTGGCTCGACCCCGCCTACCGCGTGCACCTTGGCCTCATCCTCGCCCTGATCGCAGCAGGCTTCATCAACTGGCTGCTGTTCCGGACCACCACCGGATTCGAGTTTCGCGCCGTGGGGGCGAACCCCAGCGCCGCTCGATATGCCGGGATGTCGGTGACGCGCGTGTACATCCTCGTGATGGTCATTGCGGGCGGCCTCGCCGGACTGGCCGGCAGCGGCCAGGTGCTGGGCGTGCTCGACCGCGCCTCGCCGGGCTTCTCGGCCAGCCTCGGCTTCGATGGCATCGCCGTGGCACTGCTCGGCCGCTCCAATCCTTGGGGGGTGGTCGCTGCCGCAGTGCTCTTCGGAGGCCTGCGCGCCGGTGGCCAGCAGATGCAGGCCAGCGTTGGCGTGGGCATTGACCTGATCGCGGTGATTCAAGCGCTCATCATCATCTTCGTTGCCGCGCCACCGCTGATCTCGGCCATCTACCGCCTGCGGGCGCCGTCCGCATCAACCCAGATCAGCAAGGGGTGGGCATCGTGAGCAAGGCTTTCGCAGGATGAGTGGCTCGGCCGCAGCACGAGAGGCGTACGTGGTCGGGGAGCGCCGCACGAGGCTGCTGACCCGCAGTCAGGTGCTGCGCTCGCGCATCTCCGGGATCGTCATGCTGGCACTGGCAGTTGTCACGATGCTCGTCTTCGTGCCGGGGGTCGCCGGCACCGGGACAGCCACCTTCGGCCTCAGTGCGGCCGATGAGCGCATCCAGTTGGCACCGCTGAGTGTGCCGACGACGGGCTCACTGTGGGTGCTGGCGGCCGTCCTCGCCTTCCTTGGGGCGACCCAGTTATTCCGCGGGTTCCAGCGCCGGAGCACCCTCATCCTCGGCATCGCCTTCGCGGTGTTCGTGGCCGTGATCATGATCTGGGCGGCCGCCGGCAAGGAGTTCTCGCTCATCAGCATGCTTGAGGCGACGGTTGCCAGTGCCACCCCGATCGCCCTGGGCGCGCTGTCGGGGATCCTCTGCGAGCGCTCCGGTGTGGTGAACATCGGAATCGAGGGGATGCTGCTGGGGGGTGCCTTCAGCGGGGTCGTCCTTGGCTCCCTATTCGGCGGCTGGATCGGCCTGCTCGCCGCAACGCTCACCGGCGGCGTGCTCGCACTGCTGCTGGCAGTGCTTGCGGTGCGGTTCCGGGTTGACCAGATCATCATCGGCGTCGTCATCAACATCCTCGTCCTCGGTCTGACCTCATTCCTCACCGCACAGGTTCTGGTGAAGCGCCCCGAGCTCAACGACGCCCCGATCTTCCGGCCGGTCAAGATCCCCGTGCTCGGGGACATCCCCATCGTCGGCCCGATCTTCTTCGAGCAGACGGTCATCGTCTACGGGATGTTCCTGCTCATCGCCTCGGTCACCTTCCTGCTGTTCCGCACCCGCTGGGGACTGCGTACCCGCTCGGTGGGCGAGAACCCGAAGGCCGCGGACACACTGGGTATCAGCGTTGCGCGCGTGCGCTACCTGGCCGTGGTCTACGGCGGGATGGTCGGCGGATTCGCCGGGGCGTGGTTCACCATCGGCACCGTGGGCCGCTTCGATGAGGGCATGACGGGGGGACGAGGCTTCATCGGACTGGCCGCGATGATCTTCGGTGCGTGGAATCCGATCGGAGCCTTCGGTGCCGCGCTGGTCTTCGGCTTCTTCGATTCCCTGCAGCAGAAGTTCGCGATCCTCGCCACGCCAATCCCCAGTGAGTTCCTGTCGATGGCTCCGTATCTGGTGACCATCATCGTCGTCGCCGGCCTCGTCGGGCGGTCTCGCCCGCCGGCCGCCGACGGTCAGCCCTATACGAAGGAGTAGCCACGTGCGGCTTGCCCTCAACCACAGCCTCGCCCCGCACCTGTCGATCCCGGAGTTCCTCGACTTCGCCGCTGCTGCGGGCGTCGATGCCGTGGAACTGCGCAATGGCATGCCGCCGGGCTGGCACCTGCCGCCGGCCGCGGACGTCACCACCTATGCCCCCGCACGGATTGCCCGGCTGGCCGCGGATGCCGGCATCAGCGTCCTCACCATCAACGCCCTGCTCGACTTCAACCGGTGGAATGCCGAGCGTGCTGAGCAGGCGCGCGCCCTCATCGCCACCGCAGCCGCGGCCGGGATCGACGCCATCGTCCTATGTCCCACGGTGGCAGCCCCCGGTGAGGCCGTACCGCACAGCAACCTGCCCAGCGCCCTCGACGCCCTCATCCCGCTGCTCACCGATGCCGGCATCCGCGGGCTGGTGGAGCCGCTCGGCTTTCCCCAGGCGTCGGTGCGCAGGGCCCATGACGTCGACGTCTGTCTACGGGAGCGGGGGTCACCGCTGTGTCTGGGGGTCGTTCATGACACCTTCCACCATGCGCTGGCGGGTGCGGCTGGCTACTCGCCCTTCATCGGGTTGATCCACGTCTCGGGGGTCACCAGGTCGGATGTGCCAGTGGCCGCGCTCGGGGATGAGGACCGGGTGCTCGTCACCGAGGTGGACACCCTCGCCAGTTGTGCGCAGATCGCAGCCATCGGGGCGGGCGGCGGCTTCGCCGGCAATGCCCCAGCGGTGTCGCTGGAGCCCTTCGCGCGCAGTGTCGCGGAGAGTCCGACGCTGGCGGCGGATGTCCGGGCAAGCCTGGCAGTGCTGGCGTCCCTGACCACCGGCACCGAGCCCGCGTGACCGGGGGGCGCCCCACCCCAACGCCCGCCGGGCCCGGTCAGGAGTCCGTGTGGGACTACCCCCGGCCACCGCGGGTGGCGAGCACCACAGAGGAGGTCGTCGTCTCCTTCAACGATGTTCAGATCGCACGAACACGAGGGGCGTGGCGGGTCCTGGAAACCAGTCACGCCCCGACGTACTACATCCCAAGGGCGGACGTCCACTGGCAGTACCTCATCGCCATCCCCCAGCGGACGTGGTGCGAGTTCAAGGGCGCCGCCTCCTACGCGGATGTCGTCGTGGGTGATCGCACCGCCCCGGCCGCCTGCTGGTGGTACGCCAGCCCCACGCCACGGTTCGCCGCCATCGCCGGGGCCGTCTGCTTCTACCCGGAGCGGGTGTCAGCCTGGGTGGATGGTGAGCCGGTGCGAGGAGTCGGCGGCGGGTTCTACGGCGACTGGGTGACCTCGCGGGTGGTGGGGCCGTTCAAGGGACCGGCGGGCACCGAGGGCTGGTGACGTCGGTCAGGACCCGCGACGCCGGGGACCGATCACCCACCACAGGCCCAGCACGGGCAGCAGCAGCGGCAGGTAGAGATAGCCGGCACCGAAGCCAGACCAGACCGAGGCGGCGGGAAAGGCCTCCGGCATGGCCAGGCTGAGGGTGCCCACGATGAGCACGCCGGCCAGCTCGAAGGCGAGGGTGAGGACGGCGATCCGGTCGACGAGCGGCGATCCGGAGGGGGATGACCGGCGAGGCGTCGATCGATCCGCCCCAGCACCTTTGGCCAAGGCGATGGTGGCGACCACATAGATTGCCGCCGCGACCGCGGAAAGGGTGTAGGCCACGGGCGCGGTGTCGAACTTCGTCGCGATCTGGTAGGCCGACCGGGACACCGCAGCCACCGCGAACAGGGCGTAGAGGGCAACGAGGATCCGCCCGATGCCGGTGGCTCTGCCGTGGGTGGCGGACCGGCCGGACGCTGGCGCGGGGCCGGACGCTGGCGCGGGGCCGGACGCTGGCGCGGGGCCGGACGCTGGCGCGGGGCCGGATTCAGGCACCAAGTCCAGCCAGGGTGGTGATCCGCGCCAGCAGTACCCCCATGGCCAGCGCTGCGATGGTGAGCACCGCGGAGCCGGAGCGGGCACGGTCGCCACGAGCCCACCACCAGGCGGCCACCGGGATCAGCGGGCTGAGCACGAGGTAGGCCGCCAGCTGCAGCCGGGGCAGGGGTCGATCCGATCCGACCACCTCGATCAGTCCGACCACCGCGAGCACGGTGAACAAGGCAGCCAGGCCGAGCACAGCGCCCCGCAGTGCCCCATCATTGGGGCGGCCCGCGATGAGGTAGCTGATCGCCCAGCCGGCCACCGCCAGGCAGGCGATGGCGATCAGCGTCGTGAGCGGGGAGTCCACACCACAAGTCTGCCAGTGTCTGCGCACCTGCCAGTGTCTGCCGGCGCCGAGGGCTGCCGGCGCCCAGTGTCTGCGCACCTGCCAGTGTCTGCCGGCGCCGAGGGCTGCCGGCGCCCAGGGCGGAGGTACGCGGCGGCGCCGCGCCCGCCCTACTGGGAGTCGACGAACCCCTCGACATCGGCCGCCGCCCCCATGACGAGAACCTCGTCGCCGTAGGAGAGCACGGTGTCGGCGTCGGCATGTCGGAAGGACGGCTCCCCCTGCGGCTTGATGGACACCACCGTCACTCGGTGCTCCGAGCGCAGCCGGGACTGCGACAGTGACCGTCCGACGATGTGCTGGGGGGGCTTGGCGCGAGCGAGTACCCAGCCGGGCTCGATTTCGAGGTAGTCGATCATCGTGCCGGAGACGAGGTGCGCCACCCGCTCCCCCATGTCGTGCTCCGGCAGGACGACATGGTGGGCGCCGACCCGCTGGAGGATCTTCGCGTGCTGGGCACTCAGCGCCTTCGCCCAGATCTGCCCGACCCCCAGGTCGGCTACCAGCGATGTGGTGAGAATGCTCGACTCCTGATCGGAGCCGATGGCGATGACCGCACGGGTGAAGTCCGCCAGCCCGATTTCGGACAGGGCATCGGCACTTGTGGTGTCCGCCGCCACAACGCGGCCGAGGTGATGGGACAAGCGCTGCACGATCTCCTCATCGCGGTCCACCGCGAGCACATCCGTTCCCAGCCGGACGAGCTCGCTGGCGAGGGCGGAGCCGAAGCGGCCCAGCCCCAGCACCGCCACCGGTTCCCGGTACTTAGCCAATGGTCGTCCTCTCCTCGGGCAGCCGCCGCAGCGTAGCCCGATTGCGGGTGGCCAGTGCGGACGCCACGGTGAGTGGGCCGATACGGCCGATGAACATGAGCAGGACGAACAGCAGCTTTCCCGCATCGGGCAGCGCCCCGCTGACCCCCGTGGAGAGGCCGACGTTCCCGGTGGCCGACACCGCATCGAAGACGGCGAACTCGAAGGCCTCCCGCGTCAGCAGCAGCACGAGGAATGAGGCGACGGCGGCTATCAGCACGCCGATCAGGGCCACCGCAAGGGCCTGGCGCTGGTTGCTGGTCGGCACGCGGCGGCGGCCAACCTCGACATCGGCCCGGCCGCGCATCTCCGCCCAGATGACGTAGGCGAGCAGTCCGAAGGTCGTTACCTTGATCCCGCCGGCGGTACCCGCACTGCCACCCCCGATGAACATGAGCACGATGGTGGTGAAGACGGACTCTTCGCGCAGATCGGTCATCTCGACCATGGTGAAGCCCCCGCTGCGCGGCATGACGGCCGTGAAGAAGGCGCCCACCAGGGCCTGCGGCTCACTCAACCGGCCGAGCGTGAGGGGGTTGCTCCCCTCAACGAGGACGAAGATCGCGGTGCCGAGGGTGAGCAGGGCGATGGTTGCCGTCACCGTGATCCGGGTGAGAACCGTCCACACCCCGGGATTGCGCCAGTTTCTCGCCAGCTCGAAGACGACGGGGAAGCCCAGCCCACCGAGGATCACCGCACCGGACACGGTGAGCAGCACCACCGGGTCCTCCGCAAATCGCGCCATGCTGTCGGGGTAGAGGGAGATGCCGGCATTGTTGAAGGCAGTCACCGCGTGGAATCCCGCACTGTAGGCAGCCTCACGCAGGGTGATGCCATGGCTGATGGTGAAGCGCAGCAGCAGCACCCCCGCAATCAGCGCCTCGCTGATCAGGCTGAACACCACGATGCGGCGGACCAGCCCGCGCAGGTCGCGCGCGCTGACGGTGTGCATCTCCGCCTGCACCGCACTGCGCGTCTGCAGGCCCATCCGGTCGAACAGCACGATCGCGACGAGGCTGGCGAAGGTCATGATTCCCAGCCCGCCGAGCTGGACCAGCAGCAGGATCACCGCCTGCCCGAAGCCGGACCAGTAGGTGCTCGTCTCGACCACTACCAGCCCGGTCACGCACACCGCCGAGGTGGCAGTGAAGAGGGCATCAACAACCGGGGCCGGGGTGCCGCTGGCAGTTGCCGCCGGAAGGCTGAGCAGCACCGTCCCGCCGGCAATGACAACAGCGAATGCCAGGGCCACGAGTTGGCCCGGATGGGTGAGGCGAAGGCCGGTCACTGCCGTTGCTCCTCACCCCGGCCGGGCGGCCGCGCCGGGCGCCATGGTAGGGCCGGCAGGCGCCCGGCGCCGGCGGTGGCACATGCTCATGGAGAGTTCATGCGGGGGCCATATTGCCGCCTACCGGGCGTCCCCTCGTCGGCGCACGCTGTGCCGCACTGTCCGATCGGGCAGTACCGAACATCCGCAGGGAATTGCCGCCATCGGGGAATGCCGCCGTGGCTGCAGTACCTGCGGCACTCACCTCATGAGGGAGGACGCCATGGAGCCGGAGGAGACTGTCGAGGTCGTCGAGGTTGACGAGGTCGAGGTTGACGAGGATGACGCCGAGGACGACGACTGACCCTGCCCATGGGTGCGGTGTCGCGGGCGACACCGCTGGGCAGTTCTTCGCAGGGGCTGTGCACACCGTGTGCGCAGCCCCTGCACACATGGTGTGCACATGAGCGCCGGGGCATTGCCCGTTCGCCAGCCCATCCCCCATGAGCGCCGGGGCAACGGCCCTACTGGCAGGACACCCGCATGGGCACCGCCCCCAGAGCCCGGTAGGTTGCCCGCGGCTGGGCGCGCGGCAGGGGGCGGCGTGGATCAGCCGGGCTGAGACTGCAGTGTCGGGCGGCCATCAACAGGATGATCCGCGCCTCCACCAGCGCAAAGCGATCGCCGAGGCATTTGCGCGAGCCAGCACCGAAGGGAAAGTACGCCCCCTTCGGCAGCCGGGTGATCAACCCGTCCGACCAGCGCTGCGGAAGCCACTGGTCGGGCTGCGGGTAGAGCAGCGGATCGCGGTGCGTGACGTACTGGCTGACGAGGACATGCGCGCCCGCAGGGATCGGCACGCCGGCAACGGTCACATCGCGTAGGGCTCGCCTGGGTGCAACCCAGACCGGCGGGGCCAGCCGCAGCGACTCATTCACCACTTGGCCGGCCACCGACGCCGACATCGCCTCCGCCACCCCGATGCGTTCCGGGAGCGACGCCGCCTCCTCCCGCAGGGCCGCGGCAAGGTCCGGGCGCCCGGCCAGCCAGCTGAATGCCCAGGTCAGCGCGTTGGCGGTCGTCTCGTGACCGCTGAGGATCAGGGTGAGAGCCTCATCGCGGACCTCCTCATCGGTGAAGCCCGATCCGTCCTCATCACGCAGGGCGAGCAGCAGGCCGAGCAGGTCGTCGGCGGGTTCACCCTGGGGGGTGCCCGCCATGCTCCCTCGGCGGTGGGCGATGAGCTCCTCGGCGATCATCGACAGGTCGTCCGCGGCCCGATGAAAGGCCCGCCAGTACGGCAACGGCAGGGAATCGAGGCGATCCAGGCCCGGCAGCATCGTCCGCTCAATGCGGTCGATGGCGATGTCCATCGACTCGGTGATCCGATCGGTGTGGTGGCGGGCGTCGGTCCCGAACAGGGTCTGGGCGACGATCAGCAGGGTCAGCCGCATCATCGCCGGGGCCAGGGCAATGACCGACCCATCCCGCCAGGTCGCGATGTGTTCGCGCGCGAGGTCGGACATGAGCGTGGCATAACCGTCGAGCCGGGAGCGCTGGAACGGCGGCTGCATCATCCGGCGATGGCGCATGTGGATGGGCTCCTCATTGGTGAGCAGCCCCTCCCCGAGCACCTTGCGCATGCGGGCGAATCCAACCCCCTTGACGAAGGCCGACTGCTGGGCGACGAGCACCTCATGAACCATCGCCGGGGCGAAGAGGCCGATGAACACCTGGCCCGCGAGGACGAATGAGACCGCATCGCCGTACTCATCGCGCAGGCCGCGCAGGAAGCGCGGCGTGTCACGCTGGAAGCGGAGGGTGAGTAGTCCGGGCAGCCGGGGCCGAGGGCCCGGTGGCAGCGGGTGGTCCCGGCAGTCACGCAGTCGGGGTGCCCGCGGGATGGTGGCGTATGAGGCGGGGCGGGGGCTGGTGAAGGGACGGGTGAGCGGGCCAGACCCTGGGACGCCCGACAGGGCCGCCGGGGGCGCGGTCATCGACGCCAACCGGGGCATGGCCGGGTGCCGGGGGCCTCGGCGCGGGGAATCATCCGGCCATGCTGCCAGCGCGGGGCCGAATATGCCAGCGTGCCGGCGATTGTGGTCCACCGGCTGCTCCCCCGGCGACGACCTGCGTCGGGGCAGCGGTTAGGGTAGGTGCGTCCTATTTACACGGATGGGGAGGTCGAGCCATGGGGCGCGGCCGTGCGAAAGCGAAGCAGACGCGGGTGGCGCGGGAGCTCAAGTACAGCAGCCCGCAGACCGATCTGAGAGCCCTGCAGGATGAGTTGAGCGGCCACGCTGATCCGGAGCGAGCGGCGCACTCCGAGGGCGAGGAGGACGACCCCTATGTCGACCGCTACGCCCACCTCGCGGACAGCGAGGAGGAGGACGGGCGCTGATCGTCCTCAGTTCGCGGCGCGGATGCGCGCCCACTGAACCGCCCACTCGGCGTAGGGCACGCAGGTGACGTCGGTCCGGCCGTCCAGGCACTCGGTGAGCGGGGTTGTGTAGTACCACACCCGCGACCAGAAGCGCGTATCGCGGGCCCGGTATGAGCGGCAGTGCTCGCGCAGGGCTGGCTCATCGCAGGCGGCCAGCGCCGCCGGCGCATCACCCAGCCACTGCGCGATGGCTCCGTTCACCGCGGGCGTGCTCACCCAGTCAAGCCACAGATAGGCGCAGCCCGGATTCGGGGTGGCATTCCGGATCAGCCAGCTGTCCGACCACCCGGTTGACCCCGTTGCCGGCAGCCGGAACGTCGTGGGCACCCGGTCGGCACCCGTGATGCGATCGGTGCCGCGAACGGCCATGGCCAGGTCAATCTCACCGGCGACGATCCGCTGGGCAAGGGCAACGTAGTCACTCCAGTAGTACCCCACCGACGGCGCCTGGTCGGCGATGAGCGCCAGCGCTTCACTGAACTGCTCGGAACTGAGGGCATAAGGGTTGCTGATTCCCAGTTCCGGCCGCGCACTCATCAAGTACACCGCCGCATCGGCGATCGTCATCGGGGAGTCGTAGACGGCGAGTCGGCCCGCTAGGGACGCTGGCGGCCGCCACAGGGTTGCGGCACCGCCAGTGGGGACGTCCGCCGCATCTCGGGACTGCAGCAGCATTGCCGATCGGCCACTGGGAACCCCGTACTGTCGCCCCGCCAGTGAGTTCCACGGTGCCCCCAGCAGATCCGGGGTGAGCCCGGCCACCGCGGGCAGCAGTTCGAGGTTGAGCGGTGCTGCGACATTGCCGTAGATCAGCCGCAGCGTTGAGTCCCCCGACATCAGGATGACGTCATAGTCCTCGGCAACGAACCGCTGCACCCCCTCATCGGAGCTGCGGAAGGTATCGGCCTGCACCTCGCAGCCGGTGTCCTGCTCGAAGGGGGTCACCCAGTCGACATCGGGGCGCGTCTGACCGTCCTCCACCGCGCCGGGCCACGCGAGGATGCGGAGGATTCCCCCGCCGCGGACCGGGCCGGGGAAGGCAGCGGCATCGAGCACCGCCGGCTCAACCTCACCGAAGGGGTCGCCGTCGGACAGGACCGCGCAGCCGGTGAGGACAACAGCGATCACCCCGGTGAGCATCCCGGTGAGCGCAGGGGGGGTCATGGCATCACCGCCAGCGGCAGCAGTCCGGAGAGGTCACTGCGCGCGCCACTGGCTCGGACGGAGCCGTCGGCAACCGCCGCTGACCAGGTGCGCAGCCCGACCGCGAGGGCGCACCAGGTCATCGGATCGGTCTCCACGACTGCGGGTGGGGTGCCGCGGCGATGGCGCGGGCCGGGCAGGATTCCGACCGCAGCGATCGGCGGGATGCGCACCTCGACCGCGTGACCGGGATGGTGACCGGTGAGCAGGTAGAGGGTGTACTTGACGGCGTCCCGCAGGTCCTCCGCCGTCGGTGTTCCGCCGGCACCCAAGGCGAGCGTGACCTGGGCAAGTGCCCCGGCCCCGCGGACCGCATCAGGGGGGTTGCGCACCCCGGTCACAGCCCGCCACCGGGGTCGGCCCGGTGGCACCAGGCCGTCCAGGCCGAGGCCACCATGTCGGCGAGGTCCAACTGCGCGCGCCACCCGAGCCGCTCGCCGATGCGCTCCACGCTGGCAACCAGGGAGGGCGGGTCGCCCGGCCGGCGGGGAAGGGTGGCATAGCCGTCGGTGCGCCCGAGCACGCGCGCGACGACATCGAAGACCTCGATGACCGATGAGCCCCGCCCAGTTCCGACGTTGAGGATCTCCGCGGTGACGCCGCCTGACTCCAGCGCAGCCGCGGCGAGGACGTGAGCCGTCGCGAGGTCGGCAACGTGGATGTAGTCGCGCACACAGCTGCCGTCCGGTGTCGGGTAGTCGTCGCCGAACAGCTCCGGTCGGCGACCGGATGTGAGGTTTCGGAAGGTCAGCGGGATGAGGTTGTTGACGCTGGTATCCCCGAGTTCAGCCGATGCCGCACCGGCGACATTGAAGTACCGCAGCGCCACCCATCGCAGGTCTGCTGGCTGCGCCGCGGCGGCGAGCAGCCACTCTCCGATGAGCTTGGTCTGACCATAGGGTGACTCCGGTCGCGGCTCGGCGGACTCCTCGATATGGGATGCGCAGGACGTCCCATAGACAGCGGCACTGGAGGAGTAGACGATATGCGGCACCCCGGCGGTCGCCATCGCGGTGAGCAGGCTGATGACGCCGCCGACATTCTCGGCGTAGTAGCGCACGGGCTGGGCCACCGACTCCCCGACGGCCTTCTTCGCCGCCAGGTGGATCACCCCCGTCACCGCCTCCCGTGCAAGCACCTCGGCGACCGCCGCCGTGTCGAGAACCGACATCCGGTGACAGGTCACCTCCGGGGGCAGCCGCCGCGCTACGCCAGTGCTGAGGTCATCGATGACGGTTACCGGGGTGCCATGCGCGCACAGGGCCGCGACCACATGGGCACCGATGTAGCCGGCGCCCCCGATGACGCACCAGGTGCCCGCAGGCGCGCCCCCGGGCGAACTCATCGGATCGCCCCCGGGCGATAGGCGGCGGCCCGCGGATCGGCGGCGGCCAGTTCGGCAATCGCGGCACAGACCCCGGCGAGCTGGGTCCCGGCCACGCCGGTGAGTCGGAGGGGGTCGCTGATGAGCGTCTCGACCGTGGCGCGGTCACAGCCGAGGACGGGGTCTGCGGCGAGGGCGGCGATCAGGTTGAAGGGCTCCCCTGATCGACGACTCGCGGCGGCGCGCCGGGCGTGCTCACCGATCACCCGGTGCGCCTGCTCCCGTCCGGCACCGGCGGCCACGGCCGCCGTCAGAATCGCACTCGTGGCAAGGAACGGCAGCTCCCGAGCCACCTCCGCGGCGATCACCGGCTCGAAGACGACGAGCTCATCAAGGACGGTGAGGAAAGTCTCCAGCAGGCCGTCCAAGGCGAGGAAGGCTCCCGGCAGGGCGACCCGTCGAACAACGGAACAGGCGACATCCCCCTCATTCCACTGGCCACCGGCGAGCTCCGCGGTCATCCCGGCGTACCCCCGCAGGACGACGGTGAGGCCGTTGATCCGCTCACAGGAACGGGCATTGGCCTTATGGGGCATCGCGGAGGAACCGACCTGACCTGATGCCACCCCCTCCGACACCAGGTCAGCGCCGCTCATCAGGCGCATGGTCATCGCGAATGACGATGCCGGGGCCGCGATGAGCAGGAGCGTCGCGACGGCATCGGCATCCAAGGAGCGCGGGTACACCTGCCCGGTCGCCAGCCATGCCGTGGGGAACCCGAGGTATTCACGCACGCGCTGCTGGAGGCTGGTGAACGCCGCGGGGTCCCCACCGAGCAGGGTGAGCATGTCCTGACCGGTGCCGACCGGGCCCAGTAGCCCACGTAGGGGGTAGTCGGCCAGCAGCGCGTCGAGGCGACGCACCCCCCGCAGCAACTCCTCCGCGGTGCCCGCAAACCGCCGGCCGAGGGTGGTGGGCGCGGCCGGCACATTGTGGGTTCGCGCTACCAGCGGCGTCTCGGCGTGGGCGAGGGCGAGTTCGGCCAGGCGGGCCAGTGCGGCCACCGCCTTGAGCCGGATCAGCAGCAGCGACCGTCGCACCTGCATCTGCTCAACGTTCTCGGTCAGGTCACGGCTGGTCATGGCCAGGTGGATGCGCTCATGTCCCGCCAGCGCATTGAACTCCTCGATGCGCGCCTTCACATCGTGCCGGGTGACGCGCTCCCGCTCATCGATCGCTGCCAGATCCACCCGGCCGATGGCCGCGGCGTAGTCCTCCAGCACCTCGGGTGCTACGGGATAACCGAGGTCGGCCTGAGCGCGCAGCACTGCGAGCCAGAGCTGGCGCTCGGCGATCACCTTGCCGACCGGGTCCCAGATCTCGCGCATCGCCGCACTGGCATACCGCTGCGCCAGCACGTCGGGAATGGTCACCCGTCCCTGACCCCCGTGTAATGCCGGTCGGTGTGCGTGAGGACCTCATCGAGGATCGCCAGTCCCTCGCGGACCTCGTCATCGGAGACGGTGCACGGTGGCACCGCATGGGTGCGGTTGAAGTTGACCAACGGCATCAGCCCGCGCGCCCGGCACTCCTTGGTGAACTCCACCATGGGGGCGTTCGCCGGGCCGCTGGCGTTGTAGGGCACCAGTGGCTCGCGGGTGGCTCGGTCGCGGACGAGTTCCAGCGCCCAGAACACCCCCAGGCCCCGGACCTCGCCGATCACCGGATGACGTTCGGCCAGTGCGCGCAGCCCCGGACCGAGAACATCCCGTCCGATGCGCGCGGCATTCTCGATGATGCCCTCCTCGGCCATCGCGTCGATGGACGCAATCGCAGCCGCACAGGCAAGCGGGTGGCCGGAGTAGGTGAGTCCACCGGGGAAGACCCGCTCGATGAACGTCTCGTACACCGCATCGGAGATGACCACGCCACCGAGGGGGATGTAGCCGGAGTTCGACCCCTTGGCGAAGGCGATCAGGTCCGGGGCCGCCTGCCAGTGGTCGAACGCCCACCATGCCCCGGTGCGGCCGAAACCCGCCATCACCTCATCGGCAATCCACAGGATTCCGTACTCATCACAGATCTCCCGGATGCCGGCGAGGTATCCGGGTGGCGGGACGAGGATCCCGGCCGTCCCGACGACGCTCTCGATGCAGATGGCGCCGATCGTGCGCGGACCCTCCAACTCGATGACCGCCCGCAGATGCTCAAGGGCACGCTGCGACTCCTGCTCCGGACTATCCGACCAGAACGGCGTCCGGTAGGGGTACGGCCCGAAGATGTGGACGGTGCCATAGGCGAACTCATTGGGCCAGCGACGGGGATCCCCGGTCATCTGGATCGCAGTTCCGGTATTGCCGTGGTACGAGCGGTAGAAGGTCAGCACCTTGTGGCGGCCGGTGTGGATTCGCGCCATGCGGACGGCATTCTCGATGGCATCGGCCCCACCGTTGGTGAAGAAGACATGGTTGAGCCCGGGGGGACTGAGTGCGGCGATCCGCTGGGCCGCCTCGCCGCGGACGTCGTTGGCGTGCTGGGGGGCGATCGTGGTCAGGCGCGCCGCCTGACGCTGGATGGCGGCGATGACCTTCGGGTGCTGGTGGCCGATGTTGATGTTGACCAGCTGGCTCGAGAAGTCGAGGTACCGGTTGCCGTCGTAGTCCCAGAAGTAGGAGCCGGCGGCGGCCGCGATCGGCAGCGGCGAGATCGCTCCCTGGGCACTCCATGAGTGGAAGACGTGATCCCGATCCAATTGAAAGACGCGGCGACCCTCCGCCGGGTCGGCCGTGAAATCCATGGTTCTCACCCTAGGAGCGCAGGCACGAGGCACGCGTGGCGGGGTGCTTGGGCTGGCGACGAGGGCCCCGGCCGATTGCGGCGCCTCAGGTGAGGGGTTGCAGCAGGTCGCGCACGACGATCGTGGCGTCCCGCTCGGGACCGACGCCGATCGCGCTCACGGGCACGCCGGCTGCCTGCTCGATGGCGTCGAGGTATGCGCGGGCATTGTGCGGCAGGTCGGCGAGTCGCCGTGCCCCGCTGATCGACTCCTGCCAGCCGGGCAGCAGTTCGTACACCGGCCGCGCATGGTGGATGTCGGTCTGGGTCATGGGGAGTTCATCGGTGCGTTCCCCGGCCACCTCATAACCCACGGCAACCGGGATCGGATCGATACCGGTGAGCACGTCCAGTTTGGTCACGAACAGGTCGGTCAGCCCGTTGATCCGGGCAGCATGCCGGGTGACGACGGTGTCGTACCAGCCGGTTCGGCGGGGCCGGCCGGTAGTCGTTCCGACCTCCCCCCCCACGGTTCGCAGCCGCTCACCGAATGAGTCGAACAACTCGGTGGGGAAGGGCCCGGAACCGACCCGGGTGGCATACGCCTTGACGATGCCGACCACTCGGTCGATGCGCGTCGGACCGATCCCGGATCCGGTGCAGGCCCCGCCGGCCGTCGGATTGGACGAGGTGACGAATGGGTAAGTGCCGTGGTCGACGTCCAGCAGGGTGCCCTGCCCCCCCTCAAGCAGGACGACCCGACCGGAATCGAGGGCATCGTTGAGGACCCGGGCGGTATCGGCCACATGGCCTCGCAGGCGGTCGGCGTAGGCGAGCAGGTGGTCGACGACCTCGTCGGCGTCGATCGCACGCCGGTTGAATACCTTGACCAGCAGCTGGTTCTTGCCCGCTAGGGCCGCAGCCACCTTCTCGCGCAGGATGGGCTCGTCATAGAGGTCCTGGACACGCACGCCGATGCGCGCAACCTTGTCGGAGTACGCCGGCCCGATCCCCCGTCCGGTGGTGCCGATCCTCGCCTTGCCGAGGAAACGCTCAACGGTCCGGTCAAGTACGACGTGGTACGGCGCGATGAGGTGGGCGGCGGCACTGATGAGCAGCCGGGAGGTGTCGATTCCGCGCTCACCGAGTGCGGTGATCTCGTCGAACAGCACGGCGGGGTCGATCACAACCCCATTGCCGATGACGGCCGTCACCCCCGGGGTGAGGATTCCGGATGGGAGCAGGTGCAGGGCATAGCGCTGCAGGCCCTCCGGCCCGGGGATGATCACAGTGTGGCCGGCGTTGTTGCCGCCTTGATAGCGGACGACGTAGTCGACCCGGCCGGCGAGCAGGTCGGTCGCCTTCCCCTTGCCCTCATCACCCCACTGCGCACCGACGAGGATCACCGCTGTCATCGCGTGTCCAGTCCCGCCAAAGCGGACCCGGCGGCGCGACCGGACAGCCAAGCCGACTCCACGCGCGAACGCTCACCGGCAGCGACGTGCCACGAATCACCGCAGACGGCAACGCGGTCACCGCACCAGCCGAACGGTGCCGTCTCGGTGGCGATCGGCCGCGCCATCCCCCACCGCATGACACCGCTGACGCTCGGCTCACCCCCCCATCCGGTCACTTCGGCAACTGCGGCAAGGACGGGACCATGGGCCCCATCGGGGTCATCGAGATGCGCTGCGGCGAAGTCCGCGGTCGTATGGGCAACGAGCACGGCGGCGCCGTCACCGCGTCGGCTGCCGTCATCGGCGAGGAATCCGAGGATCGGATGGTCGTTGATGAAAGCCGCAGCGAATGCCCGCCACTCGCGGTGGGCGTATCCGGCCCAGACGCTGATGACGGGTTCGTAGTCGGGTCCGGGGGCCGGTCCGAGGCGTCGCGCCTGCGGTCCCGGCATGGCGAGGATCACGCCATCGGCGCGGTAGGTCACCTGCGGTGGTTCGCCAGCGGGAATCGGCGAGGTCGCGGGGGCCGAGTCCGGTGCGGGGGCCGTCGGCCACGGCGCGGCCACCACGTTCACCCCCGTCGCATCGGGGAGCACCGCGACGACCCGCGTCTGCTCGGCCACCACACCGGATCGCTCGACGAGGGTGGCGACATCGTGCTCAACCAGTCCGCGCAGCCCGGCCGGCGCGGCCCAGCGCATGGGACCCGGTACCCCGCGATGCCAGCCATCGCCATCGACGACGTCGATGGTGTCGGTCCACTCCGCAATGACTCCCACTCGCCGCCAGTCGTCCACGTGGGCACGGAAATGGTCACTGCGTGCGGTGAGGTAGGCGGCACCGGTATCGACCGGACGACCATCCGGCAGCCGTCGCAGGCCGAGCCGTCCACCCGGCTGCCGTCCCTGGTCCAGCAGGGTCACGGTGGCACCGGCGGCGACTGCCGCTGCTGCGGCACTGACCCCGGACACCCCCGCCCCAACAACGACCAGCCGGCTCATCGCGAGCGACTGACCGGCCATGGCCGGGTGTCGCGCCGACTCGTTGCGGGCGCGGTCATGTGCGTGGGGGCGCCCAGCCCATCCCCAATTCAGTTGCCGCTGCGGGTGACGCCTGCCGCAGGAAGTCCGCAATGCGCGCGGCCTCGTCGTTCTCCCCGATGGCCGCGCTGGCGCGTCCGAGAGCAGCCAGGCAGCTGAGGAAGCCCCGGTTCGGCTCATGCTGCCAGGGGATCGGGCCGTACCCCTTCCAGCCATGGCGGCGCAGGGCATCCAGTCCGCGGTGGTAGCCGACCCGGGCAAAGGCATACGACTCGACCACCCGGCCGTCCCGCCAGGCTGCGTGGCTGGCAGCAGCCCACCCTGCCGGGCTTGCCGGATGGCGGCGGGCGACATCGATTGGGTCCGCCCCGGCGTCGAGCTCGCCCTGGCCGGGGTCAGCGGGCAGCAGCGTCGCGGGCGGCTCACCTAGCAGGTTGGTGCTCACCGGGCCAGTCTGCCCGGTCCACTGCTGCGTGCGGCCACCGGGCGATGCGGTCGTGCGCGCCATCGCAGTGGACTAGGCCGGCGGGGCCTGCCGGGCATGCTGCCGGGTCCACTCGTACATGACGATCCCCGCTGCCGCAGCGACATTGATCGAGCGGGTCGAGCCGAACTGGGTGATCCCCACGACCTGCGCACAGGCGGCGAGTGCCGGTGCACTCAGTCCCGGGCCCTCCTGGCCGAAAAGCAGGACACAGCGCTCCGGCAGGGTCGCTCCGGGCAGCGGTTGGGCGCCTGCGATGTTGTCCACGCCGATGACGGGCAGGTGCCGGGTGGCCGCCCATGAGGTGAGATCGGACAGCTCGAGATGGTGCTCGATGTGCTGGTACCGATCGGTGACCATGGCGCCGCGTCGATTCCATCGCCAGCGGCCGATGATGTGCACGTCCTGGGCGAGGAAGGCATTCGCCGACCGCACGATCGAGCCGATGTTGGCATCGTGCTGCCAATTCTCGATGGCAACCGAGAAGGGGTGGCGACGGGTGTCGAGATCGTCGATGATTGCCGGCATCCGCCAGTAGCGGTACCGATCGGCAACATTGCGAGTATCGCCGTAGGTGAGCAGAGCTGGGTCCAGTCGCGGATCTATCGGCCATGGACGCGGATGGGGGCCGACGCCCACCGGCGGGCCCGCGGCCACCCCCGGGCCTACCTCAGTCACCCGATCCACCGGCGGGCTCCCCACCCCTGGGGTCGATCCCCTGCAACCGCTCCCGTCGCTCCCACAGCCAGGCCACCACCCCGGTGGCGAGCATGAAGGTGGCGGCGGCAAGGAGCACCCACCCAGCATTGGCGCGCAGTGCTGGAACCTGATGACCGGCCCAGCCGACCGTCGTCCACACCGCCACCCACAACACGACGCTGATGAAGGTCAGCACCGAGAACCGGCGCAATGGCAGGTGCAGCGTCCCGGCGATGAACGGCACGAAGGTGCGACCCCAGGGCGTGAATGGGGACGTGAGGATCGTCAGCGTCTGCCAGGCCTGAACGTGGTGGCGGGCAACCGCGTAGGCGCGATGGAACCGGGCGCCGCCGCGACGGTGGAGCAGGGCCACCCCGGTGCGCCGCCCGATGCGGTACCCCGATTGATCGCCGAGGAAGGCCGCCACCACCGCCCCGGCCGCAAGCACCCAGATGTCGACCCGACTGCTGGGCACCGCCGCCAGGAACCCCGCTGCGATGAGCAGGGTGCTGCCGGGCAGCAGCAGGCCGAGCAGCAGGCCGGTCTCGAGGAAGATGAACGTCCATACCACCGCGTAGACACCGACGGCCGTCAGCGAGGTCAGGGTGTCCGGGTCGAAGACGATGCCCTGATCCTGCCACGATGCAGGGATGGATCCCTACGGTGTCACGACGGAGCCAGCGTGGGCAGTCATCGGAAGCGCCCTCGGTGGGCGGCTGCGCGATGCCGGTGCGCGGGTGCTGCTCGCCACGGAGGAGGTTGGGCCGGCGGGGTGGCCGGCCCGGGTTGCCGGGGCGTGGGAGCGCGCCGCGGCCACGCCCCCCCTGAGCGCGGGCGTGGTGATCCTCACCGGTGCGGCCGCCACCCCCGCCGCGCCTGCCCTCGGAGTGGCCGCAATCGCCCGCGGCTGGCAGGTGCAGGGCTATGCCTTCGACGGCGGCGGGGAGCCTGTCGCCGTTCAGCGTGACTGGCCGGGCGCCCCGATCGCGGTCATCGGGGTTGATGCCGCCCAGGAGCGGACGGCCCGCCTGCGCGGGTGGACGGTGATCCCGGCGGGTGCCCCCGACGACCTCGCGGCGTTGCTCAGTTGGGCGCGGGGGGAGGGCTGACGGGGGGAGGGCTGACGGGGGGAGGGCTGACGGGGGTTGGGGCGCGGCGACGCTGAACCCCCGGGCGGGCTGCGGACATCGAACGGACGATGGGCCGGGGGAGGGTGCGCACGAGGGTGGCCAGCAGCCGGTACTGCAGTCCGGGGATGCTCACGACCCGTCCGGCTTGCACATCGGCCCAGCCGGTCCGAGCAACTGTCATCGGATCCAGCCACATCCACCCGGGAACACCGCCCAGGCGCATTCCGGCCCGGGCGTGGAACTCCGTGCGGGTGTACCCGGGGGCCACGACCGTGGCATGGACGCCGGTGCCGGCCAAGTCGGTTGCCAATGACTCGGTGAACACCGTCAGCCACGCCTTCGCTGCACTGTAAGTGCCCGAAGCGAGCCACGCCGCGACGCTGCCGACGTTGATGATCGACCCTTGACGCCGTTCGATCATGTGCGGCAGCGCCGCATGGGTCAGGCGAAGGGGTGCGGTGACGAGCAGGTCGAGGCTCTCCTGCTCCCGCTGCCGGTCGTTGTGAACGAAGGACTCGCGCATGCCGCTGCCGGCGTTGTTGACCAGGACCGAGAGCGGGTGGTCGGCGCAGTGGCGCTCCACAACAGCCATGCCCGCCCGACCCGACAGGTCCGCGGCGATCACCGTCACCGCACAGCTGTGGCGGCCGGTGAGGTCGGCGGCCACCGTCCGCAGGCGGTCCGCATCACGGGCGACCAGCGTCAGGTCGTGCCCGGCCTCAGCCAGCACCTCCGCAAAGGCCCGGCCGATGCCGGCGGTTGCGCCGGTGATGAGTGCCGCCGGCATGATCAGCGTCGCGCGGGGTGGTCGACCGGCGCCGTCAGCCGGTCACGCTGATGGTGACCGGATCGGAGCACGTGGGCGCGAGCACCAAGTCGTTGCCGAGGCACCAGCGGTAGGTCGTCGTCTGCGGCACGGGCACGGTGAACTTGCCCGAGTTCTTCTCCTGCACCTTCTTCCACTGCCCATTGCTTCCCTGGCGCTGCAGGACACCACCGGTTGCGGCGTTGATGGCATTGACCCCGCCGTTGGCAGCCGCGGCGGTGGCGCGGAAGCGGACCTTGCCGTTGGCGGGAACGGCGGTGCGGTCCACCACCAGGGCGATCGCCGGAGTCGCCTTCACGAACGTGCCGACCGCCTTCGGCTTCTCCCCGAGCAGGCGCACCCCCCCGAGTTTCAGGCCGATCGTCGCGGCCTTCGTCGGCTCGGACTGCGGGGAGTCGGCGGCGAGCAGGATCGTGGAGTTCTTCCCGTCGGCGCGCAGCGCCCAGAAGCGGTTGTTCCACCACTGGGCGGAGAAGATCCGGCCCCAGCCCTCACTGACCGTGCCATCGGCGACGGTGACCGTCTGCACTGTCTGCTGCTCGAATCCGTCCCGATAACGCCCATAGGAGACGGTTGCGCCATCCGGGGAGAAGCTCACCGGGCCGATCAATGCCTCCGGGGCGGTGACGGACTGGACGACGCGATTGGTCTCATTGGTGATGTCCATGAGCACCGCCTCCACCCGCGTGACGTCCCCGGGGCGGTTGACGATCATCAGCGCACGCGTTCCATCCGGGCTCATCCCGAACGCCCGCACCCAGGACACGTTGTCGACGCGGGTGTTGGGGACGAAGGAGCGGCGGCCATCGCTGCGCTCCTGGCGCACGAGCATCGCCGAGGGCACCCCGTCAAGGAGATCGGGGTCCTCCGGCCACAGAATCTCCATGTTGTCCGGTGCCAGCCCCGGCCACCCAACGAAGGCCATGGAGAGCACGCGTGCCTTTCCGCGCTTTGCCAGCCACAGTGCATAGGCCCCGCCCTTGTTCCCGGCGGTGGCAAGGACCGTGATCGACCCGTCATTAGCCCCGATGGGCGTGTTGTCGATCGCACCGACGTCGGTGAGCCACTCGGCGCGACTGCCCTTGATGGTGATGAGTTGGCCATCGGAGGCCCGGCCCTCACCGGAGGCGTATGTGAGCAGGTAGGGCAGGCGATCGGGTGCATAGGTCTGCGCTCGCAGCACCGCCGGCCCCTCAATGGTTGAGCGCGGTGCGATCGCCGGTGCGGGGGTGCCGGCGAGGTCGCTGCTGAGCTCGGGGAACAGTTCGAGAGTGCCGACGGTGAGGGTCCCCCCGCTGCCGGTCCCAGCCGCCGTGACGATACCCGCGGTCCCAGCGGCGTCCTGCGCCGCGGCTGGGGTCCCGAGCTCACCGAGAACGGACACGCCCTCGGAGGCCGCAAGGGCATCGGCGAACGGTGCGTCCACCCCGCGGACGAGCCGCGGGCCATCGGCGAGCAGGGCGGAGTCACCAGCGGAGGCAGCCGGCCCGGCGCCGGAGATTCCGGGCAGGGCAACCGCACCAAACAGCAATGCTCCACCGAGCACCACCGCCCCGGCCATCAGGCCATTGCGGGTGTCCCGTGGCGACGGCATTGCTCACCTCCCGATCCAGCATCCATCCGGTCCAGCATCCATCCGGTCCAGCATCCAGCCGATCCAGCATCCATGCCACACCTGCAGCCCACCGCAACCGTACGGCACACCCCTCAGCGACCGCCCAGCAGCCGCAGCCGCTCCGGGTCGGCGGGGTCGACCGCGACGGTGACGGTGTCCCCGTCGACCACCCGGCCGGCGAGGATGTCCCGGGCGAGCGGATCGCCGATGGCGTTCTGGATCAGGCGGCGCAACGGACGAGCCCCGTACTCCGGCTGGTAACCGTGGGAAACCAGCCAGGCGGCGGCTTCGGGCGTGACGGTGAGGTCGATACGTCGGTCAGCCAGTCGCTGCCGGAGGGTCTGCAACTGAATATCGACGATGCCGGCGAGCTGTGCGGGCCCCAGCGGCTGGAAGAGCACCCGGTCATCGAGCCGGTTGAGGAACTCCGGCCGGAACCGGGCGTCGACAACGGCCATCACCGCGTCCGCCTTCTGCTCCCAGGTGAGCTCGGGATCGATGAGGAACTCCGAACCGAGGTTGGAGGTGAGGATGAGGATGGTGTTGCGGAAGTCCACCGTCCGGCCCTGGCCGTCGGTGAGCCGGCCATCGTCGAGGACCTGCAGCAGGATGTTGAACAGGTCCGGATGCGCCTTCTCGACCTCATCCAGGAGGACCACGCTGTAGGGACGCCGCCGCACCGCCTCCGTCAGTTGGCCGCCCTCCTCGTAGCCCACGTACCCGGGGGGTGCGCCAACCAGCCGGGAGACGCTGTGCTTCTCCCCGTACTCGCTCATGTCGATGCGGATGAGGGCCCGCTCATCATCGAAGAGGAAGTCAGCCAAGGTCTTGGCCAGCTCGGTCTTGCCCACCCCGGTCGGCCCGAGGAAGAGGAAGGAGCCGGTCGGCCGGTTGGGGTCCGATAGGCCGGCGCGAGCGCGGCGGATGGCATCGGACACGGCCTGGACCGCCCGCTGCTGGCCCACGACTCGCTGCCCGAGGACGGTTTCAAGGCTGAGCAGGCGCTCGGTCTCCCCGGCGAGCAGTCGGCCGACCGGGATACCCGTCCACGCCGCGACAACCTCCGCAATGTCATCGCTGGTGACCTCCTCGGAGACCATCCCGCCACTGGCGTTCGCGGCCTCACGAGCGTCCGTGAGCTCACCGTCGAGCTCCTTGAGGCGTCCGTACATGAGACGCGAGGCGCGTTCAAGGTCACCCTCCCGCTGGGCCCGGTCGATCTCGGTGCGCACATCGTCGATCTCCTTGGCCAGGGCGCCCACCCGGTCGAGGGCATTGCGCTCCAGCTGCCAGCGGGCCCGTGCCGCGGCCAGTTCCTCCTGCCGGACCTTCAGGTCCTCCCGCAACTCGACCAGCCGCTCCTTGCTCGCCGCATCCTTCTCCGCTGCCAGGGCGAACTCCTCCATCAGCAGCCGGTCAACCTGACGCTGGGCCGAGTCGATCTCCTCCGGGGAGGAGTCGATCTCCATGCGCAGCCTGGACGCGGCCTCGTCGACGAGGTCAATGGCCTTATCGGGCAGGAATCGGCTGGTGATGTAGCGGTCGGACAGGGTGGCCGCGGCCACCAGGGCGCTGTCACCGATGGTCACCTGGTGATGCGCCTGGTACCGGTCCTTCAGGCCCCGGAGGATGCTGATGGTGTCCTCCACCGAGGGCTCGCCGACGAGGACCTGCTGGAACCGTCGCTCGAGGGCGGGGTCCTTCTCAACGTGCATGCGGTACTCGTCGAGGGTGGTCGCGCCGATCATGTGCAGCTCCCCGCGTGCGAGCATCGGCTTGAGCAGGTTGCCCGCATCCATCGCACCCTCACCCCCAGCGCCGGCGCCGACGACCGTGTGCATCTCGTCGATGAAGGTGATCACCCGGCCCTCACTGGCACGAATCTCCGCCAGGACCGCCTTCAGGCGCTCCTCGAACTCGCCCCGGTACTTGGCCCCGGCAACCATCGCCCCGAGATCCAATGAGATCAGGCGCTTGTCCTTGAGGCTGTCGGGAACATCACCGGCAACGATGCGCTGGGCGAGGCCCTCAACGACCGCGGTCTTGCCGACGCCGGGCTCCCCGATCAGCACGGGGTTGTTCTTCGTCCGCCGCGACAGGACCTGAATCACCCGGCGGATCTCCTGATCACGCCCGATGACCGGATCGAGGGTGCCCTCGCGGGCGATCTCGGTCAGGTCGATTCCGAACTTCGCCAGCGCCTGGAAGGTGCCCTCGGGATCAGCCGTGGTCACGGGCGCGTCGCCGGTGACCCGGGCGATCGCCTCGGCGAGGGACTGCGGGGTTGCGTTGAACTCGGCCAGCAGCGATGCCGTGTCGCCGCCCCGTTGGGCCAGGGCGAGCAGTAGTGCCTCACCGGAGAGATAGGTGTCGCCGCGCTGCCGTGCGATGTCCTGCCCGGCCTGCAGGACGGCGTGCAGGGAGCGGGCGGCCTCCGGATTGCCGACACTGCCGCCCTCGGCAGTCGGCAGGGCGGCGAGCGCCCGGTCATTGGCCCGTTGCAGGCCCTCGCGGTCAGCCTGCACCGCCCCGAGCAGGGCCCACGGGATCGTCATCTCACCCTGCTCCAGCAGTGCTGCAAGCAGGTGCGCGGGAGTCACCTGCGGGTTGCCGGCGCTTGCGGCGCGGCGGAAGGCGGTGGCGAGCGCATCCTGCGCGGAGTTCGTGTAGTCCATGGTCGACATCCTTCTGCGGGTGGTGGGTGGACGGTCGGGATCAGCCGGGGATACGGGCGAGGACGCCGGGGCCGCGGCGGACCAGGGCTGATGGCAACGGCCGGCGCGCCAGCTCGGCCTCCAGCCGGAGGATGTGCCGGATCCCGGCAAGGTTCACTCCCTCACCGGTCAGCTCGGCGATGCGTCGCAGCCGGGCCAGGTCGACCCGGGAGTACCGGCGGCGGCCATTGCTCCGATGGGGACTGGCCAGACCCAGCCGGTCGTAGTGACGCAGGGTCTGCGGATGCAGGCCGGTCAGCCGCGCCGCATCCGAGACCCGGTAGGCCGGGGTCTCGGGTGTCTCGACGATGACCGTGGCCCGCCCGCGGCGGTCAACGCTGACCAGCCGCAGCGGCGGGGCCGGGGTGGGACCGCCCGTCATGTGCGGGTCCGGGCATTGCGGGCAAGCAGATCGGCCCGCGGATCGTCCATCGCCGAGGCCGCGCGCAGGTCGTCCAGTGCCCGTCGGGCCGCCCCCGTCAGCCGCTGGGGCACCACGACCTCCACCGTTGCGAGCAGGTCGCCGGCACCGCTGGCGGTGTGCACCCCGCGTCCGCGGACACGGAACGTCCGCCCACTCTGGGTCCCCTCCGGCACGCGGAGGGTCACGGTGCCGCCGGCTGGCAGGGGCACCTCGACACTCGCCCCGAGGGCGGCCTCGTCGTACCGCACCGGCACCGTCACGCACAGGTCATCCCCCTCGCGGCGGAACACCGGATCGGGACGGACGTGCACCCGGACGAACAGGTCGCCGGCCGGCGCCCCGCGCTCACCGGGCTGACCCTTCCCGCGCAGCCGGATCCGGGCGTTATTGCGGACCCCCGCGGGCAGGCGAGCCCGCACAGTCCGGGAGCGGCGCACACGTCCCGCCCCGCGACACACCCCACAGGGATCCTCGATCACCTCGCCGGTGCCCCGGCAGGTGGGGCAGGTCTCGGCGACCGCGAAGCCGCCGGCATTGTGGAGGACCTGACCCTGGCCGCCGCAGCCTGGGCATCGGTGACGACCGGTTCCGGGTCGGGCGCCGGTGCCGTGGCAGGCCTCGCACGTGACATCGGAGGCGAAGGTCACCCCCACGGTCGTGCCCTGCAGGGCATCGTCGAAGGAGATCGTCGTCTCGGTGTCGATATCGCCCCCGCGTCGCGCGGCCTTCGCTCCCCCGGGTCGACCGCCGCCGAAGTAGCCCCCGAGCAGATCGCCGAGGTCGAAGCCCGCCGATCCGGCCCCAGCCCGTCCACCGCCACCGAAGAGGTCGTCGAGGTTGACCCCGGAGAACCCGCCCGAACCGCCACCCTGGGCGTAGCGCCCGGCACCGGCATAGGTGCGCACCTCGTCGTACTCGGCGCGGGTGGTGGCATCGGATAGCACGTCATAGGCCTCGGAGACCTCCTTGAAGCGCTCCTCGGCCCCGGGGCTGGCGTTCGTGTCGGGATGCAGTTCCCGGGCCAGCGCGCGGTAGGCCTTCTTCAACTGCGCCGGGGTGGCGTCCTTGGCGACACCGAGCACGGCGTAGAAGTCCTTGTCCAGCCAGTCCCGGGCACTCACCCTGATTCCCCCGGACCGGAGCCTGCCGGCATCCGCACGCTCACCAGCGCCGGCCGCAGCAGCCGCTCACCCACCCGGTAGCCGGGGGTGACGACCGCATCGATCAGCGTCTCGGTGACGGTGTCATCGGGATGCGCGCTGATTGCCTCATGGTGTGCCGGGTCGAAGGGTTCACCCACCTGGCCCACCGGCTGCAGGCCCAGGCGGGTGACGACCTCCTGCAGCCGGTCGGCCACCGTGGCGAATGTGCCACTGAGGTCGCCGTGTGCCCGAGCCCGGCCGATGTCATCGAGGACGGGCAGCAGCTCCTGCACGGTGGCTGCCGTCGCCGCATCGCGCTGGGCCAGTCGGTCGCGCTCCACCCGCCGCCGGTAGTTCGCATACTCGGCGGTGATGCGCTGCAGATCGGCGGTCAGGTCGGCCACCTGCGATGAGGCCGCGTCGCCCCCCGTTGCCGCCCCGGCTGGGTCGGCCGGGCCGGCCGGATCACCCGGGGCGGCCGCACCGGCGGCCCCGGCCGGTGCCGGCCGGGGCTGTCCGGTGATCGGGTCGATCCGGCGTCGATCGGTGATCCGCACGCCCTCCTCCGGGGCGTGATCGGCCGACGGCGCCGGGTCGTGCGGGGTGCTCACCGCCGATCACCCTCGTCGACGATCTCCGCCTCGACGATGTCCTCATCGGAGGCCGTCGGCCCGGCGGAGGGCTCGTCCGCCGCTGGCTGCCGCTGGGCGTACATCGCCGCCCCGAGCGCCTGGCTGGCGGCGGCAACCTTCTCCATTGCGGTGGTGATCGCCGCCGCATCATCGCGCTCGAGTGCTGTGCGCAGTTCGGCCAGCGGCTGCTCAACGTTGGACCGCGCGTCCTCGTTGATCTGCTCGGCGTTGTCACTGAGGAACTTCTCCGTCTGGTGGACGAGGGAGTCCGCGTTGTTGCGCAGTTCCGCCTGCTCCCGACGCTGGCGATCCTCGGCGGCATGCGCCTCGGCATCCGCCATCATCCGGTCGATCTCATCCTTGCTCAGGCCCGAGCCGCCGGTGATGGTCATCGACTGCTCCTTGCCGGTGGCGGTGTCCTTGGCTGAGACATGGACGATGCCATTGGCGTCGATGTCGAAGGCAACCTCGATCTGCGGGACCCCGCGCGGGGCCGGTGGCAGTCCGGTGAGGTCGAAGGTGCCGAGCTTCTTGTTGTAGACCGCCATCTCCCGCTCACCCTGGTAGACCTGAATGGTCACCGAGGGCTGGTTGTCGTCGGCCGTGGTGAAGATCTCGGAGCGCTTCGTGGGGATCGTCGTGTTCCGCTCGATCAGCCGCGTCATGACTCCGCCCTTGGTCTCGATGCCCAGCGACAGCGGTGTGACATCGAGCAGGAGGACGTCCTTCACCTCACCCTTGAGCACACCCGCCTGCAGGGCCGCCCCGACCGAGACCACCTCATCGGGATTGACGTTCTTACTCGGCTCCCGGCCGGTCAGGCTCTTGACCAACTCCGCCACCTGCGGCATCCGGGTGGAGCCGCCGACCAGGAGCACCTGGCCGATCGCGGAGGCCTTGATCCCCGCGTCCTTGATGGCCTGCTCAACTGGCCGTCGGGTTCGCTCAAGCAGGTCAGCGGTGAGGCGCTCGAAGGTCGCCCGGGTGAGGGTCTCCTCAAGGTGGAGCGGCCCGGCGGCGGAGGCGGTGATGTACGGAAGGTTGATCGTCGTCGTCGCTGCCGACGACAGCTCCACCTTCGCCTTCTCGGCGGCCTCCTGCAGCCGCTGCATGGCCATCTTGTCCTGGGACAGGTCGATGCCGTGCTTGTTCTTGAACTCGCTCACCAGCCACGAGATGACAGCGGCATCCCAGTCATCGCCACCGAGCCGGTTGTCGCCGGCGGTCGCCTTGACCTCGACCACGCCATCGCCGATCTCAAGGACCGACACGTCGAAGGTGCCGCCACCGAGGTCGTACACGAGGATCGTGTGCTCGCTATCAGCCTTGTCCAGGCCGTAGGCGAGGGCAGCCGCGGTCGGCTCATTGATGATGCGCAGGACGTTCAGGCCGGCGATCTCGCCAGCCTCCTTGGTGGCCTGCCGCTGGGAGTCATTGAAGTAGGCGGGCACCGTGATGACCGCATCGGTCACCTTCTCACCGAGGTAGGCCTCGGCATCCCGCTTGAGCTTCATCAGCACGCGGGCACTGATCTCCTGTGCGGTGTAGGGCTTGTCGTCGATCTCAATGGACCACCCCGAGCCCATATGGCGCTTGACCGAGCGGATCGTCCGCTCGGGGTTGGTCACCGCCTGACGCTTGGCCACCTCCCCCACGAGCACCTCGCCACCCTTGGCGAATGCGACGACCGAGGGGGTCGTCCGGGAGCCCTCCGCATTGGCGATCACCGTCGGCTCGCCACCCTCAAGGATGGTGACGACCGAGTTCGTCGTTCCCAGGTCAATTCCGACCGGACGGGACATGTTCTCTCCTTCATCGCAGTGGCGGGTGTCGGCCCGGTCCTCGGACCGCGGCAGTACCGCTGCTCGACCATCGGGGGAGCCCGCCAACCTGAGCCACCTTGACTCAGGTTCCAGTGTCACAACGGCCGCTGGCGCCCGGGTATTCCGCCGAGCCACCGGGCCTACTGAGCAGTAGCACCCGGCGGGCGGGGGGCCTAGGGTGGGGGCGTGGCGGAACACCTGTGGCTGCGGCTGATCGTGGGCGTGGGCCTCACTCTCATCGTGGGTGGGCTTGCAGCGGTGCGCGTGGCCTATCTCGTCCGGATGATCCGCGCTGGTCAGCCGGCGGTGGGCCGCACCCGGGGCTGGCGGCGGCGGGTGGCGGCCGAGGGCAGTGAGGTCCTCGGCCAGCGCACGCTCCTGCAATGGTGGCTGCCGGGCGTCGCACATGTGATGGCCTTCTATGGCTTCATCGTGCTCGGGCTGACGATCATCGAGGCCTGGGGTGCGGTGGTGGACCCCGACTTCGCCATCCCGGTGATCGGGCGCTGGCCAGCGGTGGGCTTCGCGGAGGACCTGTTCGCCGTCCTCGTCCTGGTCGCCGTGGCGATCTTCGCCGGCATCCGGCTGGTCCAGCGCCCACATCGCCGTGGCCGGGCATCGCGCTTCTACGGCTCCCACACCGGGACTGCCTGGCTGGTGCTCGCAATGATCACGGGGGTCATCGTCACCCTCGTGCTGTACCGCGCAGCGCAGGTCAACACCGGCACCTTCCCCTTCCCCAGTGGGGCCTTCCTGTCGGAGTGGGCGGCAACCCTGATCGCGCCACTGGGGACCACCGCCAATGAGTGGCTGGAGACGATCGGGATCCTCGCGAATATCGCGGTGATCCTGGGGTTCCTCCTGATCGTCCTCTACAGCAAGCACATGCACATCGCGGTCTCGCCGTTCAACGTGTACTTCTCCCGCCGTCCCGACTCCCTCGGACCCCTGCTGCCGATCTACTCCAATGGCGCCCCGGTCGACTTCGATGACCCCGGTGAGGACGACATCTTCGGCCGGGGACGTTCGGAGGACTTCACCTGGAAGGCGCAGCTGGACTTCCTCACCTGCACCGAATGTGGGCGCTGCCAGTCGCAGTGCCCCGCTTGGGCGACCGAGAAGCCGCTGAACCCGAAGCTGCTCATCATGGCGCTGCGGGACCATGTCGCGGCCAAGGCGCCACTGGTCCTCGCCGGCGGGCCGGCCGCCGAAAGCGGCGCCGCGGACGCCGCCACGACAGGTGCCGGGCGGGTGCAGCGCGCCCGCGCGGAGGCCCAGCGGCCGCTGGTCGGGGACGCCTCAGTTGACGGGGTGATCGACCCCGCCGTCCTGTGGTCGTGCACCACCTGCGGTGCCTGCGTCCACCAGTGCCCGGTTGACATCGAGCACATCGACCACATCGTCGACATGCGACGCCATCAGGTGCTGGTTGAGTCGCAGTTCCCGGCCGAGCTCACCTCCGTGTTCCGCAACACCGAGAACGCCGGCAACCCATGGGGGATGGGGGCCAGTGCGCGCACGTCCTGGATCGATGAGGTCGACTTCCCGGTGCGCGTCCTCGGTCGGGACGGGCTGGTCGACTTGCCGGGGGACGTGGAGTACCTGTTCTGGGTGGGGTGTGCGGGAGCATTCGACGATCGGGCCCGGCGCACGACGAAGGCCGTGGCCGAGTTGCTGCACCTTGCCGGCGTCGGCTTCGCCGTGCTGGGCGATGGCGAGACGTGCACCGGCGACCCCGCGCGGCGCGCCGGCAATGAGTTCCTCTTCCAGCAGCAGGCGCAGGCGAACGTCGCCACCCTCGATGCGGCAGGCCTCCAGCAGGGCAGCGGGAAGGCGATCGTCGTCACCTGTCCACACTGCCTGAACACCCTCGGTCGGGAGTACCCGCAGGTGGGGGGTGAGTACGAGGTGGTCCACCACACCGTCCTGCTCGACCGGCTCGTCCGGGAGGGCCGACTGACCCCGGTGGTGCCCCTCGACGGCGGCACGGTTGCCGGCGGCACGGTGACCTACCACGATCCTTGCTACCTGGGACGCCATAACAAGGTGTACAACCCGCCACGCGATCTCCTTGCCGCGCTACCCGGTGTAAAGGTGCGCGAGATGCCGCAGAGTCGGGCGCAGTCGTTCTGCTGTGGCGCCGGTGGTGCCCGCATGTGGATGGAGGAGACCATCGGCACCCGGGTGAACCTCACGCGAACCGATCAGGCGCTCGCAACGGGTGCCACGACCATCGCGGTTGCCTGTCCGTTCTGCAATGTCATGCTCTCGGATGGCGTAGCCGCTCGCGTCCATTCCGGGGATGCCCCAGCCGAGGCGCGGGTCGACGACCTCGCAACACTGCTGCTGGCGGCGGTGCGCTCAGGCTGACTCGCTGGTGGGACGCCGGCGGTGGGTCGGCGGGGGGTGTCGCCAGGCACGCCATGCCAGGGCGATCCCCGAGCCGGTCAGCGAGACCCCGACCACCCAGGCCAGCGGCTCGGCGACCCCGAAGGTGATGGACAGGATCAGCCAGTTGCTTAGCAGGACGAGCGTGCCCACCAGCGTTCCCATCGGCGCATGCGGCAGGCGGCCGGCCAGGCGGGCCGCGAACGGGGCCATGATCATCCCGCCGATCAGCAGCCCGATGACAGCCGGCCAGGGGATCTCAGCGCGCGCCGCGCCGGTGAGGAACCCAGCAGAGGCGCCGAGGGCGACGAAGAACTCGGCGGCATTGACCGTTCCCACCACCCGCCGCGGCTCATGACGCGTGACCGTCAGCAGGGACGGGGTGGCGACCGGACCCCAGCCGCCACCCCCGGTTGCGTCGACGAAGCCGGCTACCGCACCGATTGGGGCGAGCCAACGACCGCTGTTGCCGGTGCGGGGACGGGGAATGAGGGCGACACCAAGGGCATAGCGCAGCACGATCACGATGCCGAAGAAGAACAGCAGCCCCGACATCCAGCCGCGGGCGGCATTCAGGGATAGCCCACTGAGCACCACCGCCCCGATGAACGCCGTCACCGTCCCCGGGATCCCGATCAGCACCACCACCCGGCGATCGACATTTCCCACCCGCCAGTGGCTGTAGCCGGAGACGAAGGTGGTGCCGATCTTCGCGGCGTGGGTGCCCGCGGAGGCCGCAGCCGGCGCGACTCCGAACAGGAGCAGCAGGGTGGCCGAGGTGATGCCGAACCCCATGCCGAGCGTGCCATCGACGAGCTGGGCGGCGGCGCCGGCGATGGCGAACAGGACGACGGTGATCACACGCCGGCCGCCGGCCCCTGGTCATCCGCCGACGCGTCCGCACTGTCGACGTCCGGGCGCTGCCGGACGTCCGCGATCTGGAAGTTCAGGTGGGAGCGTGAGGGCGTGGGTCCCCGCTGCCCCTGGTACCGGGATCCGGATGCGCCCGACCCATATGGCCGGAGCGCTGGCGAGGTCAGGCCGAACAGGCACAACTGCCCGATCGTCATACCAGGCCAGAGCGTGATGGGAAGGGTCGCCATGTTGCTCAACTCCAGGGTGACATGCCCACTGAAGCCTGGGTCGATGAACCCGGCAGTGGAGTGGGTGAGGAGGCCGAGTCGACCCAGGCTGCTCTTGCCCTCAAGTCGTGCCGCGATGTCATCGGGGAGGGTGACGATCTCGAAGGTGCTGGCAAGTGCGAACTGGCCCGGGTGCAGGATGAACGGCTCGTCATGCGCGACCTCAACCAGACGGGTGAGGTCCGGCTGCGCAATGGCTGGATCGATGTGCGCATAGCGGTGGTTCTCGAATGTGCGGAAGAAGCGATCCAACCGGACGTCGACGCTGCTGGGCTGGATCAGGTCGGCATCGAACGGCGTGAGCCGGACCCGGCCCCGCTGCACCTGGTCGAGGATGTCCCCGTCACTGAGCAGCACGTGGCAGAGACTACGCGGGGATCGGCCCCCGGCAGGACGCTTCCACCGCCCCCGCAGGGCCTGCCTCAAGGGGGTCGCTCGGCACCGGGCTGCAAGATCGGGGCGCGACCGGGTAGCCTGACGCTGGGCGAGGGTTGCGCATCTCGCGGGTGTAGTTCAATGGCAGAACTTCAGCTTCCCAAGCTGACGGCGCGGGTTCGATTCCCGTCACCCGCTCCACCGAAACTCCATTGCAAGGCAAGGGGTGTTGCGGTTCCTGTGACTCTATGGAGTGACCCCTCGTGACCCCGAGATACCCCAAATCGCCCTCCGTAGTTCCACGCGAGTTCCACGAAACGCCGGCGTGGGCTTCATGTGACGATCTGGACGACAAGCTTATCCAAGTTGACTTTCGGTACTTAGGTACTTGTATGCCGCTCGAGCACCCGCAGGCGGCCGACGCCAGGCCGACAGTCCGCAGGCGGACTTCTATGAGCGCTTCAAGTCGTCGTGTACCCCGGCGCGGACGTCATCCGCAGAAGCCCCCTCACACGTCCGGACTGATTCTCGGGCGTATCTGCCTACCGAACTTGACGGCAAGCGACTCCGCAGAGTGGGCTCTCCATTTCGTCCGGAGTGTTCCCCTTCTCGTTCGGCGCCTCGCACGCATGTCGCTGATGAACGGTCATGTCGAGGAGGCCACCTTCGACGGCTGGCCATTGCGCGTCTTGATCCGGGCCAGCGGCGATCACGCCGGTACTGAGGCGTACATCGTCCTGGGCAATACCTCACTTTATAAGTGATATATTTGCAAAATTGAGGTATTCTACGCGGGTGGATTCTCGACATGAGCGCATCCTGAGGGCCGTGGCGGCGGTGCTACCCCCAGATGTGTCCGTCACCGCCGAGCCGGGGGAGGGTCCTGTCGTGACTCTTCGCATCGGCCAGACCCGCGTTGGCGCGGCCTGGGTGGGCGAGGGCTGGCTGGGCGACGTCACCGACTTGCTCGACCGCAACCCCTCCGGACTCGACCTCGTGGTCGCTCGACACATGTCGCCCGGCGCGACGGCTGGCACTGCTCAGGCTGGGCTCGGCTGGGTGGACGAGACTGGCGGCGCAGAGCTGTCCCTGCCCGGGCTGATTCTGTCGCGCACGGGCCAGGCTCCGAAGCCGGTCAAGGGCACGCCGCGATGGACAGCGGCCGTCCTCGGCACGGCCGAGGCGCTGCTGACCGGCGGGAGGCCCACCGTGGCGGCGGTCCATGAGCGAACGGGCCTCTCGACGGGAGCCTCGACGAATGCGCTCGCGACATTGACCGAACTCGGCCACCTGCGCGCCTCGAGCTCACGAGGTCGAAACTCCGCCCGCGAGATCGTCGATGCGCGAGCGTTGCTGCAGGCCTACGCGACCGCGGCAACGCAGCAGCCAGTTCGACCGTCCATTCGCGTGGGTGTCGTCGGTGATCTCATGGCCGAACTGGAGGCGCTCGGCAAGCAGTGGGACGCGCTGAATGTCACGTGGTCGCTAACCGGCGTCGCCGGAGCAGCGTTGCTGGCGCCATACCTGGCTCAGGTCACCAGTGCGGATGTCCTCGTCGACGCGTCCACGCCAGCCGAACTCCAGGCGCTCGCGCGACGATCCGGCCTGCAGGTGCTCGACGGCGGACGCGTGACCCTTCGGCCGTTCCCGACCGCGGTGTCACGGCGCCTGTCTACGGTGATCGGAGACACGCGAGTCGCACCGTGGCCGCGGATCTTCGCCGATCTGCGCACCACCGGCGTTCGCGGGGAAGAGGCAGCCGAGCACCTGCGGGAGGTGATGATGCGTGGCTGAGATGGAGCGTTCACGCGCTGCGCTGCGGCCGAGGCTGCTCTTGTGGCCGTCATCCATCACTACGGTCACCGACCCGAATTCGTCGTGCTCGGCGGCCTCGTGCCCGAACTGCTCTGCTCGAACAGCCCGTGGCAGCATGCCGGTACGACCGATGTCGATGTTCAGGTGGACCTCGAAGTGGCAGCCGGATCCGTCAACGCGCAACGGCTTGAGGTCGCGTTGATCGGCGCGGGGTTTCGGGCCGACAACGAGCGTGTGTGGCGATGGGTCTCCACCGCCGGTGGCACGCCCGGCCTCAGCGGCGGCGATGAGCAGCGGTCCATTGCGCGATCCGGGTGCCGCGACGATCTCGACCACCCCGGCGTCGAGCAGCGCTGACAGGACTGCTAGGTGCGCGGCAAGACCCCGCGCAGGATCGGGTTCTCCTTCTGACTCAGGTCCATGGCGTGATCGATGTCGGTGCCGATCCAGGGGAGTTTGGCGCGGGATTGGGTTGACTCCCAGCGGGCGTCGGGAGGGACCCAGAAGGCGGCCGGAGCGGGGCGATGAGCGCCCCAGCACCCCGATATCAGTGCGGCCGCCCGTGATCGTTCGATCGAACGCGCGTGAGTGGCACTCACCCAGCCATCTAGGCACTAGCGTTCGTGGCCATGTCCGATGTTGAGATCATGGTGACCTGCGCTGACGCGGATGAGGCGGCCCGGATCGGCCGAGCCCTCGTGACCAGGCGACTGGCTGCCTGCGCCATGCAGTGGCCGGTGCGCACGTGCTACCGGTGGCAGGGTGAGATCCGTGATGCGGCGGAGGAACTGCTGACCGTCAAATCGACGGAATCACTCTTTGGTGCCGCCTGTCGGGTGATCATGGCTGAACATTCCTACGAGCAGCCAGCCATCACGATGGTGCGGCTGTCCGCGACCGGGCCCGGGTACCGGGAGTGGCTGCGCGAGACCCTCATCCGGCATCCGCACCTGAGTCCCTGACCGCTGACCCATCGTCGGCCAGTCGGGCCCGCTCGTGCGCACGCCGCATGACGGCGGCACCGCTGGTCACTGCCCGTCGCCATGGCAACGTGCCCTCGATTTCGACCTCCAGGCTGAAACTGAGGAAGGTGCGGATGACAACGATGATTCCGAGCACCGCGACGTTCTCAAGCGTCGGCGCTACCGCGACGGTCCGGATGAGGTCACCGGCCACGAGGATCTCGAGGCCGAGCAGGATCGCTCCGCCGAATGACTGCCGCATGACACCGTAGGCGGCCTGACCATTTCGCGTCCGCCGATACAGTCCCAAGGAGAGGGTGACCGCCCACGCGAGCCCCGCCAGCAGGACGAGTGCAGCGATGACCTCGAACAGCTGGGCGATCGTCAGCATCACGCTCGTGTACGCGGCCTCCGACACGACACCCTCCTGTCTGTCGCTGTCCCACTCCCGGGCGGCTGACGCACACCGTCATAGGACGATATCCCGGTGAGTGACCACACGGCAGAGAATGACGCCCCCAGTGGGCCAGCTGCGTCGGCAACGGTGGACCGGCCCGGTGGGGTGCCGCGCAGTGCGGCGTGGTTCGAGTTGTTCTACGACCTCGTCATCGTTGCCACCGTTGCCGCCACGGGCAAGGTGCTGAGCGAGTCCCCCGACTGGCCAACCACGGCCCTCATCGTCACCGCGCTGCTCGTGCTGTTCATCATCTGGCTGCTGACCACGCTGACCTACAGCCTGCAGCCGAACAAGGATCGCGTTCGACAGATGCTGAGCCTCATGCAGATGGTGCTGCTGGCGCTGTCGGCACTGTCCTTGGGTTCCGCAGGGTTACCCAACTGGGTGGGGTTTCTCGCCGGCGGCGGGGCGCTGCTGACAGTCGCGGCGATCTACTGGCGCACTGCTCGACTGACGGCATTCACCCGGCTTACGCAGCTCATCACGCGGATCACCGTGCTCGCCGGGCTCGCCTTCCTGGCCAGTGCGGTCGCCTCAGTGTGGCTGACCTCAGCGCAGGCCACCATCATCGCCCCGGTTCTGATTCTCATCGGCGCGGGCATCGTCCTCATTCCCTTCAGCACCGTCATCACGCGGATGCTGGCCACTGGCGGGACGATCAATGCTCATCATGTGAGCGAGCGAGTCGAGGTCCTCGTTGTCATTGTTCTCGGCGAGTCGCTACTGGCGCAGATCAGTGCGCTCACTGGACTCGGCCGGATCCCCAACCCCGTCTTCTTCATCCTCGCCTTCGCGGTGGCATACGCCATCTGGACGCTGTATGAGGCCATGGTCACCTCTTCCGGGCTCCCGGTAGGTGCCGTGGGACTACGCCAGTGGTTCATCGGCCACGCAGTTCTCATCATCGCACTGGTGCTGCTGGCAGTGGCGATATCCGACCTCGCAGCCACCGACCCCGGTGACCTGCCGGGGGGAAGCGTCTGGTCGCCGCTGCCGGTTCTGCTGACCGTGCTCGCACTGGCCTGGCTGGCCCTGATCACTCGTCCCGCGCAGCGCGCTGTTTGGGTCTTCTACGGCGGTGCCGTGGCGTTGATCGCCGTCGTGGCGCTGGTGTCAGCCGCACTGGCTGACCAGGTGCCCGCCATCGGGTCGTGGGGAGTGCTCGCCGGTGCGGTGCTCATCATCGGGATGGCGATCACCGTACGACTACTCCCCGCCACCCGCAGCCCTACCTGAACGGGCTTTGTCACCGGTTGTGGAACCCGGTGACAAAGCCCGTTGGGTTGCGGCGCCGCGCTGAACACCAACACGGCTCGCCACCACGTGGCGTTCTGGGATCAGGCGGTCGGCTGCTTGGAGAGGAACTGCTGCGAGGAGCGCAGGTTCACCAGGAGCAGGACGAGGATGCTGAGCGCGATGGCGCCCCACCCATAGGGAAGGCGGAAGAGCCCGAAGATGAGGTTGATGATCGCGAGCAGGTTGATCAGTTCGTAGGCAACCACTGAGCCCGCGAAGGTGAGGCTCGCAAGCCAGATGAACATGATCCCCAGCACAAGTGACAGCAACCCGTTGAGGAAGATCAGGAACGGCGAGACCTCAATTGTGGTACCGAGGTGATCGGTGATGGCCGGGGCCGCAACCATCCACCAGATGCCCGTGACGATATTGAACAGGGCGACGATGTAGATGAAGACGCCGAGGAGGGTGACGACAAAGGGCCGGCCGGCGGCCGCAGGGCTTGACATGGAACTCCTTTCGAAGGGCGCTCGCGGTTGTGAGCGCGGCTTATCATCGCGCACCCGCTCACCTCGCTCAGAGGCCGGCTGCCCGTACCGCCGCCAGGGCCAACCCGGCAACCAGCACCCAGGCGGTCAGCCCAGCCAGGAGTGGGCGGATCCCGAGGCTGCGAATCTCCTGCCAGGCGACGCCAACGCCCAGTGCGGCACAGCCGAAGGTCAGCAGCACCCGGGCGAGGTCTCCCCCGATGTCCACGACCGCCGGTGGCAGCGCACCGGTGCTGGTCACCACGACCGTGCCGAGGAAGGCGAGGATGAATGGCGGCACCATCCCCAGCGGAGCAAGCCGGGGCCGAACGCCACCGCGGGTTTCAGCGTCGGTGACCGCGGCTGCGTCCGGGGAGCGTGCGAGCCATGCCACGAGCAGGACGACGATGACGAGCATCAGGACCCGGGTCAGCTTGATGATGATCGCCGCATCCAGGGCGGCCGGTCCGATCACGGAGGCCGTGGCAACCACCTGGGCCACATCGTGGACGCCAGCGCCAACCCACGAGCCTGCTGTCACCTGATCCATGGACAGCAGCGCAGCCAGTGCTGGGAAGACGGCGATCGACAGCGTTCCGCACAGGGCGACCAGGCCGACGGCGTAGGAGACCTCCTGCCGGCTGGCACGCGCAATCGGTGAGACGGCCGCCACCGCCGTCACCCCGCATACGGCGAACCCTGCTCCCATGATCAGTCTCAGCGGGGGGGTGAGGCCGAAGATGCGACCGAGGATCTGCACCCCCGTGAAGGTTCCGAGCACGACGATGATGACGACGGCCACACCGGGGAGGCCGATCTCGCGCACGGCCCCAAGGGAGATCTGCAGACCGAGCAGGACCACACCGGCGCGCAGCAGGCGGCGGGCGGCGAATGCCGTCCCCGCCGATGCGCGTACCGGCCAGCGCAGCGTGTTGGCGATGACTAACCCGAGGAGCACCGCGACCGCAATGGGACTGGCGTAGGGCAGAGCACTGTGGACGGCGTAGGCCGCGGCGACGATCCCGGCCAGCAGGATCAGGCCGGGGGTGAGCTCGACAAGCCGGGTGCGGCCTCGTCCGAGCATGCTCAGAGTGCTCATGGCACCCCGTCCAGCCCGAGCCGCTCCGCCCACTCGGTGAGTGCGGCGCGAACCCCGGGCGGTACCGTGAGCGTCGCTGACGGGTCCAGTGCATCTGGATCCGTCTTCCCCGCACCAGGCAGACGGCTGCCTGCCGACTGTGCCAGCGAGCGCAGTTGCGCGAGCCGCTGCTGCGGGGTGCGGTCTGCGTGCGTCACCTCATCACTGCCGTCGAGAGCCGCAACGTTGAGCGTGATGATGAGATGGCCGATGCCCTGCGGTCGGGCATCCGCTGCCGGGTCGAACAGGTCGGGAACCTCGGCACTCAGCAGGGGGCCGATCATGACCCCGGTCAGTGCCTCGACTCCCACCGCCAGGGCTGCTCCCTTGGTGCCACCAAGGGATGCGAGCATGCCGCGCAGTGCCGCCTGCGGATCGGTTGTCGGATGACCGGCGGCGTCGTACGCCCAGCCGTCGGGAAGCCGCTCACCCCGCGCTGCGTGACCGGCGATGGTTCCGCGCGCGACCGCACTGGTTGACATGTCCACGATGACCGGCGCACCTCCCGGTTCGGCCGCCATCGCAATGCAGATGGGACTGGTGGACAGCAGGGGACGATCGCCCCGGGGGGTCGGCATCACGGCCGGCCCATTGCTCACGCAGATCACCGCGCAGCCGGCCCGCAACGCCGGCCACGCACTCACTGTCAGGGCACCGGCGTGATGAGAGTTCGACACCGCCACCGCACTGATGCCGTGCCGTTGAGCGCGGGCAACTCCGAGTCGAGCCGCTCGATCAAGGTGCACCTGGCCAAGGCCCGCCTCACCGTCGATCACGACCAGCGCACCGAGGTCGGCGCCCTCGCGTCCGGCGCCGCCGGGGTTGATGCCTCCGGCTTGGAGTCGACGCAGGTACTGCGGCACCCGCAGCAGTCCGTGGCTTGCCAACCCCCACGCCTCACTGGCCACCAACGCCCGCGCAGTGACGTGCGCATCCGGCGTGGGCACCCCGACGGCGGTGAAGGCAGCGGTACAGAAGTCCGCAAACTCCCCGACGGTGGACCCGCTCACCAGTTCACCCGGGACGAGGTCCCGACGGCATGGGCCAGCGATTGCCCGGCGTAGGCCCGACGGATGTCGGCGGCGAGCATTTCCGCAATGCGCTCCTGACTCTCCCCTGTGATGCCGGCAATATGCGGGGTAAGGATCAGGTTCGGTGCCGTGTCGAGAGGACCGGGGGCAGGCGGCTCGGTGGATCGGACGTCCAGCGCCGCACCGGCGATGACCCCACTGGTGAGGGCTGCCGCGAGCGCAGTCTCGTCCACGATCTCGCCGCGTGCGACGTTGATGAGGATGGCATCGGGACGCATTGACGCAAGGGTTTCTGCGTTGATCAACCCAACGGTGCTATCGGTCACCGGCACGTGCAGTGAGATCACCTGGCTGCGAGTGAGCAGGTCTGCCAATGTCGTCCGGGTGATCCCCGGCGGCGACGCGTCCGCGGCCACCAGCGGGTCGTAGCCGAGCACCTCGCATCCGAACCCGGTGAGCAATTGGGCGGTGGCGCGTCCGGTGGCACCGCACCCGATGAGCCCCCACCGGGCACCACTCAGTTCCCGTCCGGGGCTGCGCTGCCAGCCGCCGTCCCGCACTCGGGCATCGTGCTGGGGAATGCTGCGCAGCAGGGCGAGGGCCAGCCCCACGGCCAGCTCGGCAACGCTCACCGCATTCGCGCCGATACCAGCGATCACCGCAACCCCGCGGGCATCGGCGGCCGCCACGTCTATGGTCTCCAGGCCCACACCCGCGCGCGCGATAAGGCGCACGCTGGGGGCGGAATCAAGCAGTGAGGCCGTCACCACCGTCCGGTTGCGCACGACCAGGGTGCCGGCCCCGAGCAGCGCTGCGGCCAGCTGATCTGGCGCGGGACTAAGGCCGGGCACCCGGATGATCGGGATGTCGGCGGCAAGGCGCGCGAATGGTTCAGCCCACACGTCCTCGACGATGACGATCGGTGCGGTGCTGCCATCGCCGGGGCTGACACTCACGCGCTGATATAGAGCTTGGTGAAGGTGTACTCGCGATGACCCAGCGCCTCGGCGGCTGTCCACCGGCCGTTGATGGTGCGATCGATGATCGCCATGAGACGATCCCCAGCCGACGGCAGGTCGTACTCGAACCGCAGCAGCCCGGATACGTCAACGTCGACATGCTCACTCATCGTCGCAACCGTCTTCGGGTTGGCGGTCACCTTGATGACCGGCTCAATCGGGTTTCCGATCACGTTTCCCTGACCGGTGGGGAAAAGGTGAACCACCGCACCGGCAGCCGCCATCAAGGTCACGCACTCGGCGGCAGCCGAGGAGGTGTCCATGAACCACAGGCCACGCGGTTCCGCAGGCAGCAGTTGAGCGGGGGCCAGCACGCCCACCACTCCGACCGACCCGGTCTTGGCGATATTGCCCAGTGCCTTCTCCTCGATCGTGGTCAACCCACCTGCGATGTTTCCCTGCGTCGGCTGGGAGCCCAGCAGGTTCGCCCCGGTCGCCTCGATCACCCGGATGCATTCGTCATAGGTTGCCTGAAAGGCTGCTCGGCAGGCATCGTCGATGCAGCGATCGGCGATCAGGTGCTCGCCGCCGGTGAGCTCACTGGTCTCCCCGAAGATGACACTGCCCCCCGCGGCCACCCACCGATCAACAGCCTGCGAGACGGTGGGACACGACCCCAGTCCCGTGGTCGTGTCTGATTCCCCGCACTTGATGCTGAGGATGATCTCCCCGCGGTCCACCGGCTCGCGGACCGCCTCGGTTGCGTCCTGGACGAAACGCTGGGCGATCCGGGCTGCATCGGCGATGGTCTGCAGATCGCCGGTGCCCTCGATCCACAGCCCGGCAACGGGCTTGCCGGTGCTCGCGATGCCCTCGACCACCCGGTTGGTCCAGTTCGGCTCGATGCCGATCACAACCACCGCCGCCACATTCGCATTGCGGCCGGTTCCGATCAAGGTACGGAAGGTGAGCTCGAGATCCTCACCGAACTGCAGGCGACCGAAGCCATGCGGCAGGGCGAGCGTGCCCGGAATCACCTTCGCAACAGCCTCCGCTGCCGCATTCGAGATGTCGTCAACCGGCAGGATCACGACATGGTTGCGAATACCGACTGAGCCATCGGGTCGGCGAAAGCCGGTCAGGCGCGGCTGGTCAGCCATCGCACGCTCCTCACATTGTGGGTGTGGACATACTCCCCGCGCGTCACCGCCCGGGTGGTGGCGCCGATGGGCAACCCGTACTTACGGACGACATGCCCCTCCGGCATGTCGACCATGGCGAACTTGTGCCCGAGCGGCACCGGATCACTGATGACGACGTCGTACCAGGTGCGCTCCTTGACGCTCGCCCCCCGCACCGCGCCCGGCACGAGGTCGAGTACGGCCACAGCGACATCATCGCCATCCTGATGCAGCAGGAACTGCGGTACGTCGGGCTGGCTCATCCGATCATCCTCTCCGTTGTCGGTCGTCGTGACGCTCAGTAGGGGCACCGGTCGATCCGGTCATCGAGCCGGCGCCGGCAGTGGACCCGGTGGCCAGGTAGGCCGCCAGCACCTCGGTCGTGGGGATCGCACTGCGGCCATCCAGTCCCGTACACGACAGCGCCGCCGCCGCCGCCGCCCGCGTCACCGCGTCCAGCAGCCCATAACCGTCGGCGAGGCCGGCTACGAGTGCTCCGTGGAAGACATCCCCGGCACCCAGTGTGCTGCGCACGCGAACATGGAACGCCGGGACGGTGATGATCCGCTGACCGTCGCTGGCGATCACCCCGCGGGCGCCATCGGTGGCAACGACGATGGTGCCCGCTTCCGCGGCGATCGCCCCAACTGCGGCAGCCAATGGCAGATCCGGACGCAGGTGCGCAACAACCGCTGCCGTGGGGGCGAAGAGGTCCACCGCCGCCGGATCCAGTCCCGCCATCGGATAGCCCGCATCGAGACTGATCAGTGGCCCGATGCCGCGCACGATCCCCAAGGCTGCGCGATGCGCCCAACCGGCGTGGTCAAGATGCACCCATGCGGTGGTCGATCGAACACGCTCGGCCCAGTGTGCCGGCGGGACCGTCGCAGACCCCTGCGGGTCGGCCTCGGGTGGGCGGGTGAGGATCGCACGGGTATCGCCCTCGCGGCTGACGATGACGACACTGCGTGCGGTGCGCATTCCGTCGACGGTTGCGACACCGTGCACGTCCACCCCCTCATCGGCGAGCCCCCGCCGCACCGCATCGCCCTCGATGTCGTCTCCGACGATCGCGAGAAGTCCGGCTGTCACTCCGAGCCGGGCAAGGGTGACAGCCGCGGTGGCTGCGGGCCCGCCACCGGCCTCAGAGATCTCTTCGACGATCACCCGGTCATCAGGTGCGGGATAGCGGCCGGTGTCAACGATCGTGTCGTGAGTTGCCACTCCTATGCACAGCACCCGCGGGGAGGGATCGGTGAGCCGTCCATTGCGCCCACTCAGGGCGGATGAGGTGGCAGTCATCGGCACGCCGGCCGCTGTCCGGAGGTCACGCCGGGTCAATCCCCGGGTGCGGTGAGGTATCGAGGTCGATCACTGGGATCCCGAGCAGTTGCGCCAGGCCGCGCAGCCCGGGACGGACATCGCGCCAGGCAAGCACCGTGTGATGTGGGAAGCCGCCCGTGATGAGCAGGTCGACCAGACCCTTGGGGTCGGGGACGCGGATGGTGGCGGTCGTGCCCTGGAACCGGTTGTCCGCTGGCACCGACTCGCCGGCGGCAAGGAGGAGGCGCAGGCGCGGTGCCACCTCGATCGACCCAGCACCACCGTGCCCAGCACCGCCATGCCCAGCACCGCCATGCCCAGCACCGCCATGCTCAGGGTGGTTCGGGGCACCGTCGACTGGCTCCGGATCACAATCGAAGCGGACGAGGATCACCGGACCGGTCCGCAAGGCGAAGTTGCCGGCCACACCAAGCCGGCGATTGCAGTGCAGCCACTGTGTGGCCGACTGCGGCTCGGCAGCGAGCGCGGTCGCTGCCGAGCCGCAGTGCCATACCCGGATCAGCCCGCCTGACCCGGACGGGTCCACCTCGAACTCGACGGTATCGACGATGTGCGCATCACCGGCACCCAGTGCGGCGAGGGTGAGGAGCGTTAGCGACCCGAGAACATCACGTTCACAGGCGGTTGGGGTGCCTCGATCGGCGAGCCTGCTCAGGGCCGAGCAGGGACAGGCGCCAAGGTCAACTGCAAAGTCCGGCCAGCAGCGCAGGGCCAGGGCGTCGCAGCCACGCTCGGTGAGATAGTCCGCCAGCGCCACCGTCGTTCCGGCCACGGTCAGCGCCTCACCCTGCGGTACCGCGGCAAGGGAGGGTTGCTCGGCCAATGCGCGTGCATGCTCGCGATCGCGCCGATCCGAGGGGACCGAGGCAATTCTCTCAAAGAGGGTGGGTAGGTCAAGGTGGTCAATGCTCAACCCGAACATGGCCGTCACCGATGCCGGCGGCTCCTCACAGGGGGTGAAACCCGGGGGCGCATCGCCGACAAGGCCGATGCGCTGCCCGGAGAGGTGCCCAAGCGCGTCGGCACCGGCAATGAGGTCGACCGGGCCCGAGGTACCTCGGACCGGCGGAGCTGTCGACGACGTGTCACTCAGGGCCGCCGCCAGCTCGGCTTGGACGCGCCTGTCGGCCGGGTCACCGTGGACATGTCGCACCTGTCGTCCCCGCTGCCGCAGGGCATGTGCCGCGAGGTTCGCCCCGCACAGCGAGTTCAGCAGAAGGCGCTCCCCCGGCGCCCCTGGCTCAGGGAAGGACCACAGGATCACCGGCGGCAGCGCGGATCCCGGTGGTGATTCCGCCCCCGTGAATCCAGATTCCGCCCCGGTGAATCCAGATTCCGCCCCCGTGAATAGCGCAACGGCCGGCGTCGCATCGCAGAAGGAGGCGCACAGCAGGACATCGCGCACTTCCGGCATGCTCACTGGCTGCTCTGCCATGGCGGCAGCAACGTCGGCCGGTGTCATGACCAGGGCGCTGCCGCCGCGGACTTCGGTGACGACCGTGCAATCGGCGAGGGTTGCGATGGCGGCAGCCCGCAGCCGTTCCGCGGCTTCGGTGTCGAAGGTCGGACGGGCGACGGCAAGCACCCGAACGGCAGTGGTCATGACCGCGCCATGAATCATGACCGCGCCATGAATATCGCCCCAGCCTCGGCGTCGTCCACCTCAGCGCACAACTGCGGTGCCCCCGTCTCGATGCTGCGATGTGCCGCCGCACCTATCGCCACCGCGCGTGCGCCATCGCGCACACTCACCGCCGGCGGCAGGCCCTGGGTGACGGCCGCGGCAAAGTGGACATGCTCGAGGTAGGTCGCCCCATAGTGATGGCCGACATACCGAATCCCGAAGTCCCATACGGTTCGGGTGCGAACCCCCAGCGGTGGCACGGGTGGATCCCCCCAAGCCGTCCGGGGTGCCCAGTCACTGCGCAGGCCATGGCGCACGGTCAGGGATGGCAGCGCCGACTCAACCTTGCCGGCATCCCCGATGATCGTCAGCGTCTCGCGCTCGGCGGTGCTCTCCGCGAACATGCAGAGATCCAGCATTCCCCGGGTGCCATCCTCGAACTCGACGACGACATAGGCGCTGTCGAGGATGTCCGGTGTCTCGTTGTCGTACCGCTCCTCGAGATGGTTGACCCGCTGGCCGCCCGAGGCGAATACCCGCACCGGCGGGCTGTCGGCGATCAGGCACATCAGGTCGAAGTAGTGGCAGCACTTCTCCACCAGCGTGCCACCGGTGTTGCGGGTGAAGCGGTTCCAGTTGTCCACTTTGGGGTAGAAGGGCTCCCGGTGCTCCCGGATGGCGATCTGGTGCACCCGGCCGACACCTCCGTCCCGGACCAGTCGCAGCGCCTCAGCAACCGGCGGCATGTATCGGTACTCCTGACCCACCCAGACAAGGGCTGAACGCTCCTGGCAGCGCCGGACGATATCCCGGCACTCGGCCTCCGTCGTACACAGCGGCTTCTCGACCAGGATCGCTGCCGGTCCGCGAAGGGCATCGACGAGGATCGAATGGTGGGTGTGATTGGGGGTTGCAATGATGACGGCGTCGATGCGGTCATCGGCGACCAGCTCACGGTAGTCGCGGTAGCAGCGCACATGACTGTGCTCAGCGGCTCCCAGTCTGCCGAACTCATCGAGCAGGGCTCGCGCCGCCGTCAGGCTGGCCGGATGCGGATCGGCAAGGGCGACGATGTGCGCCCCGGGCAGGGTTGCCAGGCATGACAGATGCTCCCGGCCCATGCTGCCGGTGCCGATGACGCCATAGCGCAGCACCCCTGCATCAGCCCTTCACCGCACCGGCGGTGAGGCCGGCGATGAAGAAACGTTGCAAGAGCACGTACATGATGACCATCGGCATCGAGGCGATGATGACGCCGGTGAAGATCATGGTGTAGTCGGTGAGGTACTCGCCCTGGAAACCGAGCAGGGTCCGGGGAAGCGTCCACTTCGACTGCTCGGTGATGAGCAGCAGCGGATACAGCAGATCGTTCCAGACGATGACCAGCAGGAAGATCGAGGTTGCACCCAGGGCCGGACGGGACAGTGGCAGGGCAATCGAGAGGTACTGGCGAAGGTAGCCGGCACCATCGAGAACCGCGCTTTCGAACATGTCCGGTGGCAGTTGCCGGAAGAACGTCGTGAGAATGAACACCGAGATCGGCAGCGTGCTCGCAATGTTGATGATGATCAGGCCCACGAGCGAGTTCGTCAGACCGAGGGACTTGAACTGAAGGAAGATCGGGATGATGTTCACCTGTGCGGGAACAGCCAGTCCGAGGATGAACAGACCGAACAGTAGCCCGCCGGAGACGCGGGTGAGGCGAGTGATGCCGAATGACGCGAGACTGGCCAGCAGCAGCGTCAGCACCACGGCCGCGGCGGTGACGACGACGCTGTTGCGGAAGCTGGTGTCGATGCTGCTCTCGGTGAGCATTCGGACGTAGTTGCTGAGCACAATCGGACTGGGCAGGCCAATCGGATTGGTAAACAACTGCGCATTGTCCTTGACCGTTGAGACGATCACGATGTACACGGGGGCGGCGATGATGGCGACGAATCCCCCGAGGAACAGCCAGCGTCCCACCCGCGCAATCACGGCAAGCCTCCTAGCGCACGGCCAGCGCCGCTGCCCGGCGCTGGATCCAGAAGACGGAGAGGATGAGCAGCATGAAGATCACCGATTGGGCGGTGGCCATCCCGATCTGGAAATTGAGTAGCCCGGTCTTGTAGATGAGCGTGGCCAGGATCTCCGTTGCCCCCTCCGGACCGCCCTGGGTCATCGACCAGACCAACTCGAAGGCGCGAAATGACTGCATCGTCGTGTAGGCCATCACCAGCACTGTTGTCGGCAGCAGCAGGGGCCAGGTGATGCGTCGGAACTTGTCCCACGTGCCCGCACCGTCGACACTGGCCGCCTCGAAGACCTCTGCCGGGATCTGCTGCAGACCGGCCACATAGATCACCATCATCTGCCCCACGTGGAACCACACTTGGGTGAGGGCGAGGGCGTAGAGGGCGATCGCGGGGTTGCCCAGCCAGTTCGGCTGCACCCCGTCAGCGCCGACCCGGCGCAATGTCTCGTTAATCAGCCCGAAGTAGGGGTCGTAGATGAACAGCCAGATCAGGCCGACCGAGACCGAGGACAGGATCGTGGGGAAGAAGTACAGGGTGCGCAGGGCAATGGTGCCGCGCGTGTTTCGGACGAGCAGCAGCGCCAGCATGAGGCTGAAGAAGGTCTGCAGGATCACCACGACGAGCATGAAACGCAGGGTGTTGCCCAGTGCCTGCTGGAAGATGATATCGGTGGTGAACAGTCGTGTGAAGTTCGACAGTCCGACGAAACGAATGTCCGGGGAGTAGCCATCCCAGTCGGTGACGGAGTAGCGCAGGGTCATCACCGCGGGGTAGAGGTAGAAGGCCGCGAAGAAGATGGCGGCAGGAAGGACGAAGAGGTAGGCCACCGGGCTGCGTGCCGGATGCCTCATCTGCTCACCCCTCTCATTGGCCCCTCGCGGATGTACCAGTCCCCGCCCTCATTGCTGTCGAGTGGGTGGTGGGGCGGGGT
>JAGWXT010000013.1 GCA_018969715.1 Actinomycetales bacterium | reverse complement strand
GCCAGTCGCCGAGCCAGTCGCCGACGCCGGCCGGTCTGCCGAGGTGATGATCCCTGGTCGCTTCGGTCGATTCGGCGGAAGGTTCGTGCCGGAGGCGCTGGTTGGCGCCTTGGACGAGCTCGACAGCGCGTTCATCGCGGCGATGGCCGATGCGGGTTTCCGCGCGCGGCTCGACGGTCTGCAGCGGGACTACAACGGCCGTCCGACGCCGCTGACCGAGGCGGGGAACTTCGCTGAGCACGCCGGTGGGGCGCGCATCCTGCTCAAGCGGGAGGACCTCGGCCACACGGGTTCGCACAAGATCAACAACGTCCTCGGCCAGGCACTGCTGACAGCGCGGATGGGCAAGTCCCGGGTGATCGCTGAGACGGGGGCAGGTCAGCACGGAGTGGCGACCGCGACCGCGGCGGCACTGCTCGGACTCGAGTGCGTCATCTACATGGGGGCGCACGATGTGCAGCGTCAGGCCCTCAATGTCGCGCGCATGCAGTTGCTCGGGGCCGAGGTGGTGCCCGTGACCGCCGGCAGCGCGACCTTGAAGGATGCCATCAATGAGGCGATGCGGGACTGGGTGACGAATGTCGAGTCCACCCACTACCTGCTGGGAACTGTCGCGGGTCCGCATCCCTTCCCGGTGATGGTGCGGGAGTTCCATCGGGTCATCGGCGTCGAGGCACGCGCCCAGGTGCTCGCCGTCACCGGCCGGCTGCCGACTGCCGTCGCCGCCTGCGTCGGGGGCGGGTCGAATGCGATCGGGATCTTCGCGGCATTCCTCGATGATCCGGTCGACTTGCACGGGTACGAGGCCGGCGGCTCCGGGGTGGCAAGCGGCCGGCACGCGGCGAGCATCTCCGGTGGCTCCGTTGGGGTGCTTCACGGTGCCCGCACCTATCTGCTGCAGGATGCCGACGGCCAGACCGTTCCCAGCCACTCCATCTCGGCCGGCCTGGACTACCCCAGTGTCGGGCCGGAGCATGCGTGGCTGCACGACTCCGGGCGGGCGGTGTACGAAGCGGTTGATGATGAGGAGGCGATGTCTGCCTTCCGTCTGCTGTGCCGCACCGAGGGGATCATCCCGGCCATTGAGACCGCACACGCCCTCGCCGGTGCGATCCGGCTGGGACAGCACCATGGCTGCGATGGCGTGATCCTGGTGAACTGCTCAGGTCGCGGTGACAAGGACGTCGCCACGGCCGCCCAGTGGTTCGGCCTGTGAGCGCCTCCGTTGATGCCCAGCCGGTTGATGCCCAGCCGGTTGACGACCTGCACGGTCGCGCGGCCGTTGCTGCGGCCTTCGCGCGCGCCCGGGTGGCGGGCCGGGCCGCGCTGATTGGCTACTACCCCGCAGGCTTCCCTGATCCGCAGACCTCCGTGGCCGCGATGACGGCGATGCTCGACGCCGGTGTCGATGTCCTCGAGGTCGGACTGCCCTACAGCGACCCGCTGATGGACGGGCCGATGATCGCCCGGGCAGTGGAGCAGGCGCTCACGCACCGCTGTACCACTGACGACATCCTCGGGATGGCCGGTCAGCTCGCCAGCGGTGCGCAGCCGATCCTGATCATGACCTACTGGAATCCGATCGAGCAGTACGGCCCCACGGCCTTCGCCGCCCGTGCCCGCGCTGCGGGCCTGGCCGGGGTGATCACGCCGGACCTGACGCCGGAGGAGTCCGGACCATGGCAGGCCGCATGTGAGGGGGCCGGCCTTGCCCGGGTCTACCTGGTGGCGCCAACGTCCTCCGATGAGCGACTGCGGCTCGTTGCCGGCCACTGCACCGGGTTCGTCTACGCAGCCTCGCTGATGGGGGTCACCGGCACCCGGGCGGCGGTCTCCGATCGCGCGGCGCCGCTGGTGGCGCGAGTGCGCTCCGTCACCGACCTGCCGGTATGCGTCGGGCTGGGGGTGTCGACCGGGGAGCAGGCTGCCGCCATCGCCGAATACGCCGACGGCGTGATCGTCGGTTCGGCGTTCATCGCCCGAGCCCTCGCGGCCGGCGCCCCCGAACGCGTGCCGGAAGCGGTTGCCGAGTGCGCGCGCGAGCTGGCAGCCGGGGTCCGCGCGGGCCGTGCCGGCGTGGGACACTCTCAGCCTGAGACAGCCGACCGCGGGTGCGCGTGACCAGCGCGTCCCACGGTCGGGGATCGGTCCGGTCGTCCACGAGGGTGCGGGAGGCGTGCCATGGCGCAGAAGAATCGCAAGCCGGCGGGGGACCTCGCCGCGAAGGCAGCGGCCGCGCGGGCGGCAGCAGAGGCAAGTGATCGGCGTCGCACCCGGCTGATCCAGCTGATCGGTGCCGCGGTGGTGGGGGCGGTGTTCATCGGCATCATCGGCATCGGGGTATGGGGACGGCAGGCGAATGCACCGCAGACCGCCCTCGACCCGAATGCCGCCCTGCCCGCTGGTGTGACCGCCGACGCAACGGGCATCCCCAGCGGTGTTCCGGTGGGCACCGCCGGTGACGATGCGCCGCTGCTGGACCTCTACGAGGACTTCCAGTGCCCTGGGTGCGGGGCGCTCGAGGCGCGCAACGGTGAGGGCCTGCTCGCGCTGGCCAACGATGGCAAGGTGCGGCTGCGCTGGCACGTGATGACCTTCCTCGACAACAGCCTGCCCGCCTCGGACGATTCCTCCTATCGCGCCTCGCTCGCCTTCGGTTGCGCCGTCGACCAGGGCAAGGCGGTTGAGTTCCACACCCTCGTCTTCGCCAACCAGCCCGCGGAGGAGGGATTGGGCTTCAGCGATGAGGTGCTCATCGGGCTCGCCGAGGAGGCGGGGATCACCGGGGATGCCCTCGCGGAGTTCACCGACTGCTACGAGTCTGAGCGCTACCAGCGGTGGGTTCGCAACAGCGACATCGCAGCCCAGCAACGGGGTGTGCCGGGAACGCCGACCGGCTACCTCGACGGCCAGCAGCTGGACTCCACCGCCTTGGGTGATCAGGCAACGCTTGAGCGCCTCGTCGCAGCAGCGGCGGCGGCGCGCGAGCAGTGATCCCACCCGAGCACCATCGCGACGTCACCGGGGGGTGGCTCCGACCTGCCGTCTTCGGTGCGATGGACGGGCTGGTGAGCAACTTCGCCCTGATGCTGGGCGTGATCGGCGGGGTCACCGCCAGCTCAATCGCCGCCGACGAACGCGGGGCAATCCTCACGGCAGGGTTCGCCGGCCTCGCCGCAGGCGCCTTCTCGATGGCAGCCGGGGAATATGTTTCCGTTGCCTCCCAGTCGGAACTGGGGCGTGCCGAGCTGGAGCTGGAGCGCCGGGAGATCGCCCGCAATCCTGAGCATGAGACCGCTGAGCTTGCTGCGATGTGGGCCGCGCGGGGGGTCGAGCCTGCGCTGGCGCAGGAGGTCGCCGCGCAACTCATGCGCGACCCGGAGATGGCCCTGGAGGTCCATGCGCGAGAGGAGCTCGGCTTCTCACCGAATGACCTGCCCGATCCACGGTTGGCAGCGGTCTCCTCCTTCCTCGCTTTTGCCGTCGGCGCCCTCGTTCCGCTGCTGCCGTACCTACTCGGCGCGGCCACCCCCTGGCCGACGATCATCATCAGCCTGATCGGCCTGTTCGGGGCGGGGGCGCTGGTCTCGCGGGTGACGGTCAGGTCGTGGTGGTACTCCGGGATCCGGCAACTGCTCCTCGGCGCCGCCGCCGCGGGGCTCACCTTCGCTCTCGGATCCCTGCTGGGCACCGTCGCGCTCTGACCTGCGCCGCCCGCTGCCTTCTCGGCCTCGGGCCGCGTGATCTCGGGCCGACCCATAGGCTTGGCTCATGTTCTCTGCAACCTCCTGCTGCAACCCCAAGGGCCTCGCCAGCGACCATGTCGGGCCGGCGCTGCGCGGTGCCCCCGATGAACCCCGGCCAGCCCATCATGGTGCAGCACGACCCATTTCCGCCGCCGCTGACCTGATGGTGGTGGGCAGGATCGTGACCAATGATCCTGCCTCGCCGATGGCGGAGGCGATGACGGTCGCCGGCGGACGGATCATCGGGATCGGCTCCCTCGCCGACGTGTCCCATCACGTGGGCCCCGCCACCACGACGCTCCGACCGGACGGTTTCGTCCTCCCCGGCCTCGTCGACCCGCACATGCACATCTGGACGTCCCTGCTGACCTACCCCAACGTCGACCTCTCGCATGAAATCTGCCCGACGCTCGATGCCGTGATGGCCACCATCAGGGCCGCGGTTGCCGGTGCGCAACCCAGTCAGGTTGTGTGCTTCAAGAACTTCGATCCAAGCCTCTACCCAGGTGAACCGGTGCTCACCCGAACCGCGTTGGACGATCTGGCCCCACACAATCCTGTCCTCGCATGGAATGCCTCCGGTCACTTCGTCTACGTCAACTCCCTGATGCTGGCGGCCGCGGGTGTCACCGACCAGACGCCCAACCCCCCGGGGGGCACCTTCGAACGCGCTGATGGTCGGATGACAGGCGTCGTCGGTGAACCACCTGCCATCCAACTTCTCCTCAAGGGCCTTCCCCAACCGTCGATGACCGATGTCGCCCGGTACATCAGGGAGATCCTCACCGCCTGCGCGGCAAGGGGAGTGACCTCGGTTCGCGAGGCGGCCACGGGTGCACTCGCGGGGCCGAAGGAACTCGCCCTGCTGCACCAACTGAATGCGCAGCAGCGGTTCCCGGTGCGGGTCTCGACCGCACAGTTCGCGATGGTTCCGGGGCAGACCCCGCAGCAGGTTGCCGCCATGTGGAAGGCCGCAGGTGTCACTCCCTTCAGCGGCGACGAGATGCTGCGGGCTGATGCGTGGAAGGTGGTGTCAGATGGCTCCAATCAGGGTCGCTCCGGCTACTTCCTCCAGCCCTATCTCGGTGAGGACAATGGGGGCAAGGCCGATTACACGCCGGAGGGTTTGCGGGACGCGCTGCGGGCAGGGCTGGACGATGGCTGGCAGGTCATGGTGCACACGAATGGCGATGCCGCCGTCGAGTTCGTCCTCGAGGCCTTTGCCGAACTGCTGCCCGGCTACGGCGACCATGACCTCCGCCACCGACTTGAGCACTGCTCGTTCACGATGGACGACCAGTTGGTCCGAATGGCCGACCTGTCGGTTTCCCCCTCCTTCCTCATGAATCACCTCTACTACTGGGGTGCCGCCTTCCGGGACACGATCCTCGGACCGCAGCGGGCGGGCCGCCTCGATCGGGTTGCATCGGCCTACCGGGCCGGGCTGCGGCCATCCCTGCACTCCGACTACAACGTCACCGCCGTGCATCCACTCCTCAGCGCGCGTACCGCCGTACTCAGGCAGACAAAGGCCGACGGCCAGGTGCTGAATGCCGCCGAATGCGCCACCCCGGCACAGGCCCTGGCGGCGATCACCACCAACGCAGCGTGGCAGATCCACGCCGATGACCGGGGTGTGCTCGGTGTCGGGAAGGCAGCGGACTTCGGGTTCGCCAGCGGCAACCCCTGGCAGACCGATCCGGCGGGCTGGGCGGAGATCGACTTCCACGCAACCTACGTCGATGGTCAGGCGGCGTGGGAGTCGTGACGACGATGGCGCCCTCTTCACGCAATCCACAGGTTGCCCTGCTGTTTCTCGGGCTGCTCGCAGCAATCCAGTCGGCGGACCCCAACATCTCGTCCACGGCCCTGCTGACCGCGGGCAAGGCACTGAACATGGGCACTCTCTCCGCCCTCGCAGCGAGTATCAGCACGTTCATCCTGGCGGCGACCGTCATTACCACCGGTATGGTCGCCGACCGTCTTGGGCGGCGCAAGGTGCTGGTGTCGGCGCTGCTGTTGAGCGCACTCGGCGATGCGCTGGTGGCGCTGGCCCCCGATACGACCATCTACCTGCTCGGACGATCGCTTGCGGGTATCGGACTGGGAGCGGTGTTCGGTGCCGCCTTCGCCTACATCACACTCTTCGCTCGGGGCAAGGGCGGGCTGCCGGGCGCCCTGGGCCTGTTCACCGCATCGTCGGGGCTGTTCACGCTGCTGATCACCTTCACTGGTGCATCACTCGTTGGACTGAACTGGCGGTTGGCTTTCGCAGTCGTCCCCCTGCTGAGCCTGGTCAGCATCGCCATCTGCCTTGCGCTGCTCCCGAAGGACGGTCCTCGACCGAAATCGCCCGGCCCCTGGGATGTCGTGGGTCAGATACTGCTTGCAACGGGCATCATCGCGTTCCTCTATGGCGTGTCCCACGCCACCAACGGGATCGCAACACCGCTCACCGTCGGGCCGGTCCTCGCAGGCGTCGTCATTCTGGGTGCCTTCGCCATCTGGGAGCGACGCAAGGGCGAGGACGGCTTCTTCCCCATTCGCCTCTTCCGTGAACCGATCTTCATCGCGGCCGTGCTGATCGGCCTCGTATACAACTTCAGTTCCGGCGTCCTGCTGCTGTCGTTCAGCAATCTGTTCCAGTACGCCAATGACATCAAGGGATTGGCTCTGTCCCTGAGTCAGGTGCCGTACATCCTGGGCGGCATCATTGCGGCCCTCGTCGCCGGGCGGCTGCGGGCATCCGGCCGACTTTCGCAGCGCGGTGCCGTTCTGTTCGGGTCGGGAATCCTCGTCATCGGGCTGCTGCTGTTCGCGGTAACCGCTGCTGCCCGGCCGGCGAGCGTGCTGGCCTACCTCCCGGCGCTGCTCATCGCCGGAGCCGGCGTCATGATCCCCGCCATTCCCTACGGCGGGCTCATCCTGCAGGAGGCCGATCCGCGGCACTATGGCGCGGTTTCCTCCTCCCGCACGACCATCGGGCAGTTCTGGTACGCACTGGGACTCGCCGGTTCGACTGTGCTGATCGACACACTGACGCGCAATGCGGTCGGTCGCAAGCTCGGGTCGTCGGCAGAGGCGGAGTTGCTGCAATGGTCGGCCACCGGCGGAAAGCCGAGCAGCCCCGAGGTGCTGAAGGAGGCAGCCTTCGCCTTCAGTGGCTCCTTCGCGTTCGCCATGGTTGCCTTTGCCATCCTCGTTGCCGTGGCGGGCTTGGCCGCGTGGTGGCTACTCAAGCGCTACCAGACGGGACAGCCGCCGCATACGGCGGACACGCACTCGGCCACCGCCCCGCCCTCACCGCCGCCTGCTGCCTGACTCAGTGCGGGGCCTGCGGGCCGCCCCTGGCCGTTGGGGCAATCGACGGGATCGCGTATCCTTCATCAGGTCAGGCCACCGTCGTCCTGGCACACTCCCTGCCGCTGTCCGTGAGCCCGTGCTCATGGTCCCCGTGGCATGAGTGTCCCCGTCGACGACGAACCGGAGGAGACATGTCCCAGCCGACTGCGGGGCGCGAGGTGCGCCATGAGGCCGCCCGCCGGGGCCTGTACCGGCCGCAGCATGAGCACGATGCCTGCGGTGTCGCGATGGTGGCCACCCTGACCGGTCGGCCCAGCCACACAATCGTCGCGCAGGGCCTCGAGGCGCTGCGCAACCTCGAGCACCGCGGTGCGACCGGTGCGGAGGTGGACACCGGGGATGGCGCCGGGCTGCTGATGCAGATCCCGGATGCCTTCCTCCGGGAGACCGGCGTGCTGCTGCCGCCGCCCGGTGCCTATGCCGTGGGGAGCCTGTTCCTGCCTCCACTCCCGGAGCAGGAGGTCGCGGCACGGCGAATGTTCGAGCGCATCGCCACCGAGGAGAGTGTCAACGTTCTCGGCTGGCGCGAGGTGCCGGTTGACCCCGCCACCATCGGTCCGACAGCGCGGGCGACCATGCCTGCGATCCGTCAGGTCTTCTGCGCCGACCCGGCGGGTCGAGCGGGACTCGACCTCGACCGACTGCTGTACCCCGTGCGCAAGCGGTTCGAGCATGAGTGGGCGCGCCAGTCCGGCGTGGACACCGCCTACATCTGCTCACTGTCGGCACGCACCCTCATCTACAAGGGAATGCTCACCGCCCCGCAGCTCGCGGCGTTCTACCCGGATCTGCGGGATTCCCGGCTGGTCTCCGCACTGGTGCTGGTTCACTCCCGTTTCAGCACCAACACCTTCCCATCGTGGCCGCTGGCTCACCCCTACCGGCTGATCGCCCACAACGGTGAGATCAACACCGTCGCCGGGAACCGCAACTGGATGCGGGCGCGCGAGTCCACGCTGGCCAGTGCCGCCATCCCCGGGGACCTGCAGCGGTTGCTGCCCATCTGCACGCCGGGCGCCAGTGACTCGGCCTCCTTCGATGAGGTCCTCGAACTGTTGCATCTGGGTGGCCGATCACTGCCCCATGCGATGTTGATGATGATCCCGGAGGCCTGGGAGAACAACCCCGACATGGATCCGGCTCGCCGCGCCTTCTACCAGTTCCACGCCAGCATCATGGAGCCGTGGGATGGGCCAGCGTGCGTGACGTTCACCGATGGCACGGTGATCGGGGCGGTCCTCGATCGCAATGGCCTTCGACCCGGACGGTTCTGGGTGACCGACGATGGGCTGGTCGTCCTGGGCAGTGAGGCGGGGGTCCTGGACCTGCCGGCGGAGCGCATCGTCCGCAAGGGCCGGCTGCAGCCGGGGCGCATGTTCCTGGTCGACACTGCGGCCGGCGTGATCCTGGAGGACGAGCAGGTCAAGTCCCAGCTTGCCGCGGCGGCCCCCTACGGCGACTGGGTTACCCGCAGTCGGATCACCGTGGAATCCCTGCCCGCTCGGGAGCACGTCGTCCATACCCGGGCATCGGTCCTGCGCCGCCAGCAGACCTTCGGCTTCACCGAGGAGGAGTGTCGGCTGATCCTCGCCCCGATGGCGCGCGGCGGCATCGAGCCGATCGGGTCGATGGGAACCGACACCCCCATTGCTGCCCTGTCGGAACGGCCTCGGCTGCTCTTCGACTACTTCAGCCAGTTGTTCGCGCAGGTGACCAACCCGCCGCTCGACGCCATCCGCGAGGAGATCGTCACCTCGCTGGTGAGCACCGTCGGGCCAGAGGGGAATCTGCTCGCGGCCAGTGAACAGCACGCGCAGCAGGTCGTCCTTCCCTTCCCGGTCATCGACAACGACGCGCTGGCTGCGCTCGTGCATATCGATGCCGATGGTCGCTATCCGCACCTGCGCACCGCGCGGGTGCGCGGCCGCTACGACGTTGCCGGGGGTGGTGCGGCCCTGCGGGCGCGGCTGTCGCAGATCACCGCCCAGATCGACGAGGAGATCGCAGCCGGCTGCCGGTTCATCGTGCTGTCCGATCGGGACAGCGACGCGTCACTGGCCCCGATTCCCTCCCTGCTGCTCACCTCCGCGGTGCACCACCACCTGGTGCGCCGGCGCACCAGGACCCAGGTGGGCCTGTTCGTCGAGGCTGGTGACGTTCGCGAGGTCCACCACATTGCCCTGCTGATCGGCTATGGGGCGGCCGCCGTCGTGCCGTACTTGGCCATGGAGACCGTCGAGGACATGGCACGCTCGGGACTGCTTGGCGACATCAGCCCGGAACGCGCGGTGCGCAACCTGATCAAGGCGCTCGGCAAGGGCCTGCTGAAGGTGATGAGCAAGATGGGGGTCTCCACTGTCGCGTCCTATCGCGGGGCGCAGATCTTCGAGGCGATCGGCCTGTCCGAGGACCTCGTCGCTGAGTACTTCACGGGAACGACCACCAGCCTGGGGGGAGTGGACCTGGATGTCATTGCCGAGGAGGTGCGCCGGCGTCACGCAGTCGCCTACCCGCCCAGCGGAATCAGCCCGGCCCATCGTTCCCTTGCCGTCGGCGGGGAGTACCAGTGGCGGCGGGAGGGTGAGCCCCACCTCTTCGACCCGGAGACCGTCTTCCGGCTCCAGCACTCAACCCAGTCCGGCCGCTATGACATCTTCACCTCGTACACCGACCGCGTCGACCAGCAGGCGCAGCGCCTGCTGACCCTGCGTGGGCTGTTCCGGCTGACCGGGACCCAGCAGCCGGTGCCGCTGTCCGAGGTCGAGCCGGTCAGCTCGATCGTCCGCCGATTCTCGACGGGGGCGATGTCGTACGGGTCGATCTCCGCTGAGGCTCACGAGACCCTCGCCATCGCGATGAACCGCCTGGGGGGACGGTCCAATACCGGTGAGGGTGGCGAGGATCCGGAGCGCTACCTGCCGCTGCCCAATGGCGACTCCCGTCGCTCGGCGGTCAAGCAGGTGGCCAGCGGGCGGTTCGGCGTGACCAGTGAGTACCTCGTCAATGCCGATGACCTGCAGATCAAGATGGCGCAGGGAGCCAAGCCCGGGGAGGGCGGTCAACTGCCCGGCTACAAGGTGTACCCGTGGATCGCGCGGACCCGCCACAGCACCCCCGGCGTGGGGTTGATCTCCCCCCCACCGCACCATGACATCTACTCCATCGAGGACCTCAAGCAGCTCATCCATGACCTGAAGAACGCCAATGACCGGGCGCGCGTCCACGTCAAGCTCGTCAGCGAGGTGGGGGTCGGCACGGTGGCGGCCGGTGTGGCGAAGGCGAAGGCCGATGTCATCCTGATCTCCGGTCATGACGGTGGCACCGGGGCGAGCCCACTGACCTCCCTGAAGCACGCCGGCGCCCCATGGGAGCTCGGGCTGGCCGAGACCCAGCAGACGCTGCTGCTCAACGGGCTGCGCGACCGCGTCGTCCTGCAGACCGATGGCCAGCTCAAGACCGGCCGGGATGTCATGATCGCGGCCCTGCTGGGAGCCGAGGAGTACGGCTTCGCCACCGCCCCACTGGTGGTCATGGGCTGCGTCATGATGCGGGTATGCCACCTCGACACCTGTCCCGTGGGGGTGGCAACGCAGAACCCGGAACTGCGTGCGCGCTTCCGCGGCACGCCGGAGCTGGTGGAGACGTTCTTCACCTTCATCGCCGAGCAGGTCCGCGAGCACCTTGCGGCACTGGGGCTGCGCAGCCTCGATGAGGCGATCGGCCGCGTCGACCTGATCGACACCACCGATGCGGTGGCGCACTGGAAGGCGGATGGACTGGACCTCAGCCGGATCCTCTACTGCCCCCCGCTGCCAGCGGGGGCGGCCCGGCGACATGTCGTCGGCCAGGACCATGGTCTCGCCGATGCCCTCGATCAGGACCTGATCAGGCTGTGCGCCCCCGCCCTCACGGACGGCGAACCGGTGCGCGCCCAGCTCACCGTCCGCAACATCAACCGGACGGTGGGCACGCTGCTCGGGGCTGAGGTGACCAGGCGATGGGGTGGCGATGGCCTGCCGGACGGCACCATCGACCTGTCCTTCGAGGGAACCGCCGGGCAGTCCTTCGGCGCCTTCATACCCCGCGGGATCACCCTGCGACTTGCCGGCGATGCCAATGACTACCTGGGCAAGGGACTCTCGGGCGGCCGGATCGTGGTGCGACCCCCGCGGCTGGCGCAGTTCGTCGCCGCGGAGCAGGTGATCGCCGGCAATGTTGCGCTGTACGGAGCCACCGGGGGGGAGGCGTTCATCAGCGGCGTGGTGGGGGAGCGGTTCGCCGTACGCAACTCGGGTGCCATCGCCGTTGTCGAAGGCGTCGGGGATCACGCATGTGAGTACATGACCGGTGGCCGGGTGGTCATCCTCGGAGCCACCGGGCGCAACCTCGCGGCCGGGATGAGTGGCGGCATTGCCTACGTCCTCGACCTCGACCCGGTGCGGGTCAACTCGGAGATGGTCCGGCTGCGGCAGCCCGATGGTGAGGAGATCGGGTTCCTCGCTGAGCGGCTGCGCGATCACCGGGAGGCGACCGGCTCACGGCGTGCCGCCGAGCTGCTCGCACAGTGGCCGGCTGCTGCGTCTCGATTCACGGTCGTCATGCCCCGGGACTATGAGCGGGTGCTGCTCGCCGAGCAGCAGGCCAGGCGCGACGGAACAGATATCGTGACTGCCATCATGGCGGCCGCACATGGGTGACCCGCGCGGCTTCCTCACGACACCGCGGCAGGACCCCCGTCGTCGGCCGGTGGCGATCCGGCTGCGCGACTGGCGCGAGGTCTACGAGGAGTTCGGGGACGAACGGCTGGCGAGCCAGGCCGGTCGCTGCATGGACTGCGGCATTCCCTTCTGCCACAACGGGTGCCCGCTGGGCAACCTGATCCCGGAGTGGAACGACCTGGTCTGGCGATCGGACTGGCAGGCCGCCGCCGAGCGGCTGCATGCGACGAACAACTTCCCCGAGTTCACCGGGCGGCTGTGCCCGGCCCCCTGCGAGACCGCGTGCGTGGTGGCCATCACCGGGGATGCCGTGGCGATCAAGCAGGTGGAGGTGGGCATCGCGGACCGCGCCTGGCAGAGCGGATGGGTGCAGCCGCAGCCGCCGGCACGCCTGACCGGCCAGACTGTGGCGATCATCGGCAGTGGGCCGGCCGGTCTTGCCGCCGCCCAGCAGCTGGCGCGCGCCGGCCACACCGTGGCGATCTACGAGCGGGCGGACCGCATCGGCGGGCTGCTGCGCTACGGCATCCCGGAGTTCAAGATGGAGAAGTCCGTCCTCGACCGGCGGCTCGCCCAGTTGGCGGCCGAGGGGGTCCGCATGCGCACCCAGGTCGAGGTGGGTGTCGACATCGATGCCACCGACCTGCGCCGGCGCTATGACGCGGTCGTGCTGGCCATCGGTGCGACCCGCTGGCGCGACCTGCCGGTCCCCGGCCGGGCGGCGGCCGGGATCCACCAGGCGATGGAGTACCTTCCCGCGGCCAACCAGGTCGTCAACGGGGACCTCCCCGTCAGCCCCATCGATGCCCGCGGACGGCACGTGGTCATCATCGGCGGCGGTGACACCGGGGCTGACTGCCTGGGGACCGCCCATCGCCAGGGTGCGGCCAGCGTCACCCAATTGGAGATCATGCCCCTCCCGCCGGAGCATCGCCCCGGGCACCAGCCCTGGCCCACCTACCCCCTCACCTACCGGGTGACCTCGGCCCATGAGGAGGGTGGGGAGCGCCTCTACGCGGTGAGCACAACCCAGTTCCGCACGGAGCCGGCGCCTGGCAGTGCCGACCGGCAGCGCGTGACAGGCATCGAACTGGTCGACGTTGAACTGGTCGACGGCCGGTTCACCCCGGTGCCGGGGAGTACCCGGGTGCTGCCCTGCGATCTGGTGCTGCTCGCCATGGGCTTCACCGGACCGGAGCATGGTCCGCTCGTTGAGCAGTTCGGGCTCACCCTCACCGACCGGGGGGAGATCCTGCGGGACGACCGATACCAGACCACGGTCCCCGGTGTGTTCTGCGCGGGGGATGCCGGGCGGGGCCAGTCCCTGATCGTGTGGGCGATCGCCGAGGGCCGTTCGGCCGCCCACTGGGTTGACGCGCACCTGATCGGTGCGCCCAGCGCGCTGCCCAATCCGATCGGCCCGCGCACGCGTCCCTTGATGGCGTGAGCCGGCTGTGCGCCGCGCCAAGATCGTTGCCACCCTCGGTCCCGCCACCGATGACGAGGTCATCCTCGGTGGACTGATCGAGGCCGGTCTGGATGTTGCGCGCCTCAACATGTCCCACGGTGACCGGGTCGACCATGCCCGGCGGGTCGCGGCGGTGCGCCGGTGCGCCGATGCCCATGGCCGGGCGGTGGCGATCCTGGTCGACCTGCAGGGGCCCAAGATCCGCATCGGTCGATTCGCGGGTGGCCCGATCACCCTCGCCGTGGGAGCCGAGTTCACCCTCACCACCGAGGACGTTGCCGGTGACGTGCACCGGGTGTCCACCTCCCTGCGCAGCCTGCCCCGCGAGGTCGGCCCGGGGGATCGACTCCTGCTGGATGATGGCCGGCTCAGCCTGCTGGTGACGGGGGTGGGGGCCACCGAGATCCGCACGCGGGTCATCGAGGGTGGGGTGCTGTCGGACAACAAGGGGATCAACATCCCCGGTGCCCGCCTGTCGGTGCCCGCCCTCAGCGAGAAGGATGCCGACGACTGCCGCTTCGCACTCGCCGCGGGCGCTGACCTGATCGCCCTGTCCTTCGTGCGCAGTGCCGCCGACGTCCTGCCGGTGCATGCGGTGATGGACGAGGTCGGCCGTCGGGTGCCGGTGATTGCCAAGATCGAGAAACCGCAGGCCGTGGACGGCCTCGGCGATATCGTCGACGCCTTCGATGGCATCATGATCGCCCGCGGTGACCTCGGGGTGGAGGTCCCGCTGGAGCGGGTGCCGCTGGTCCAGAAGCGCGCCATCGCCCTGGCGCGCACGGCCGCGAAGCCGGTGATCGTTGCAACCCAGATGCTCGACTCCATGATGAGTGCGAGTCGCCCCACTCGTGCCGAGGTGAGTGACGTCGCCAATGCGGTGCTCGACGGTGCCGATGCACTGATGCTCTCCGGTGAGACCAGCGTCGGGGTGCATCCGCTGCTGGTGGTGCGCACGATGGCACGCATCATCGAGCACGTTGAGCAGGAGGCGCTGGCCGAGCAGCCGGTGCTGCCCTCGGAGGCATCCGGTTCCACCGCCCGGGCCCTCACGAGGGCAGCGGTCGCGGTTGCCGCGGAACTGAACGCCGAGTGCCTCGTCCCCTTCACTGAGACCGGACGCTCCGCCCGGCTGCTCGCCCGCCACCGCAGCGCCACCCCGATCGTCGCCTTCGCCACCTCACCCGAGGTCTGCCGCGCCCTCGCGGTCGTCTGGGGTGTCACCCCCCTCCCGACCGAGCCGGTGACGCACACTGACGAGATGGTCGCCCACCTCGATGCCGCCCTGCTCGAGAAGCGGATTGCCGCCTATGGCGCGCTGGTGGTCGTGGTTGCCGGGGTCCCACCGGGTATCCCGGGGACCACCAATGGCATGCGCGTCCACACCGTGGGCTTCGGAGCCGAGGAACGGCACCGGGCATGAGCTCGGTGAGCCTGCGGCCCGCGGGGCCGCCTGCGGTGCTGGTCTGCGAGGACGGTCGCCGATGGGTGGGCACGGGCTTCGGTGCCGCGCACAGCGGCACCGGGGAGATCGTCTTCGCAACCGGCATGACCGGTTACCAGGAGACGCTGACCGATCCGTCCTACCATCGCCAGATCATCGTCCAGACGGCCGTGCACATCGGCAATACCGGCATGAACGGCGAGGATGCGGAGTCGGCGCGCATCTGGGCGGCCGGCTACGTGATCCGCGAGCTGAGCCCTCGTCCCGCCAACTGGCGCAGTACCCACAGTCTCGATGAGGCCCTGCAGCAGTCCGGTGTGCCCGGCGTCTGCGGTGTCGACACCCGAGCCATCACCCGCCATATCCGGCAGGCCGGTGCCATGCGCGCGACGATCTTCGTCGGCACGGAGGCCGCGATCGATCCGGCAGAGCAGGTGGCGCGGGTTCAGGCGCAGCCGACGATGCTCGGTGCCGACCTCGTGAACGAGGTCACGACGGCGCGGCCCTACACCCTCGGTCCTGCCCGGGCAGCGGTGGCTGACCCCGGCGTGCCGAGCGTTGCCGTGCTCGACCTCGGACTGAAGCGCAGCATCCTCAGCCAGCTGGTCGAGCGCGGCTGCGCGGTGACTGTCTGGCCAGCCGACACCCCCGCGGCGCGGATATTGGCTGATGCCCCCGACGGAATCCTGCTCACGAACGGGCCGGGGGACCCGGGGGCCGCGACGGCAACGGTGGCCACCGTTGCCGAGCTGCTCACCGCCGGGATCCCGGTGCTCGGCATCTGCTTCGGACATCAGCTGATCGCGCGCGCACTCGGGCTGCCCACCTACAAGCTGCCCTTCGGCCATCGGGGGATCAACCAACCCGTCTTCGACCGCGTGGCCGGGCGGGTGCGGATCACGAGCCAGAACCACGGGTTCGCGGTGGCCGCCGAGTCGGGAGTCGACTACCCCTCGCCCATCGGACCGGTGACGGTCAGCCATGTCAGCCTCAATGACGGTGTCGTTGAGGGCCTGCGCTGCCGGACAGCCCCCGTCCGCAGCGTCCAGTACCACCCGGAGGCCGCCGCCGGGCCCCATGACGAGATGGGGATCTTCGCGGAGTTCATCGCGATGATGCGCCGATGATGTCGGCCTGCTGATGCCGCGTCGCGCGGACATCGCCAGTGTCATGGTGATCGGCAGTGGTCCGATCATCATCGGCCAGGCCTGTGAGTTCGACTACTCGGGCACCCAGGCCTGTCGCATCCTGCGCGCGGAGGGCTTGCGGGTGGTGCTGGTGAACTCCAATCCGGCGACGATCATGACCGATCCGGAGTTTGCCGATGCCACCTACGTCGAGCCGCTCACCACTGAGGTGCTCACCGCCATCATCGCCCGGGAGCGCCCGGATGCACTGCTGCCCACACTCGGCGGGCAGACGGCGCTGAATGCCGCGGTGGCACTGGCACGGGCGGGTGTGCTGGACCAGTACGGGGTGGAGCTGATCGGGGCCGACATCGATGTCATTGAAGCGGGGGAGAACCGGGAGCGCTTCCGGGAGGTGGTGCGCCGGATCGGGGCGAACAGTGCCCGCAGTGAGGTCTGCCACACCCTCGCCGAATGTGAGGCGGCGGCCGGGCGGCTCGGCTACCCGCTGGTCGTGCGTCCCTCGTTCACCATGGGTGGGGCCGGCTCGGGCATTGCGCGCGATCAGCACTCGCTGGCACGGATCGTCGCTGCGGGGCTTGCGGCGAGCCCCACCAGTGAGGTGCTGCTCGAGGAGTCCGTCCTGGGCTGGAAGGAGTTCGAGCTCGAGGTGATGCGCGACTGCCGCGACAACGCCATCGTCGTGTGCAGTATCGAGAACGTCGATCCGATGGGCGTGCACACCGGCGACTCGATCACGGTCGCGCCCGCATTGACGCTGACCGACCGGGAGTACCAGCACATGCGCGATGTCGGCATCGCCGTGGTGCGCGAGGTCGGCGTGGACACCGGCGGCTGCAACATCCAGTTCGCGATCAACCCGCAGGACGGCCGGATGGTCGTCATCGAGATGAATCCGCGCGTCTCCCGCTCATCGGCGCTGGCATCCAAGGCCACGGGCTTTCCGATTGCCAAGATCGCCGCCCGGCTTGCGATCGGGTACACCCTCGACGAGATCACCAATGACATCACCGGCACCACGCCGGCCTCCTTCGAGCCGGCCCTCGACTACATCGTGGTCAAGGTGCCGCGCTTCGCGTTCGAGAAGTTCACTGATGCTGATCCGGTGCTGACCACGCACATGAAGAGCGTGGGCGAGGCGATGGCAATCGGTCGCTGCTTCACCGAGGCGCTGCTGAAGGCGATGGAGAGCCTGGAGAAGCCGGAGGTCGCCCTCGACCTGCGCACCCGGGTGGCCGACCCTCAGCAGTACGCCTCATCGGTCGCCACCCCCACCGAGTTCCGGCTGCGCGACCTCGTCATCGCCCTGCACAGCGGCATGAGCGTCGAGCAGGCGCACCGGCTCAGTGGGATCGATCCCTGGTTCTGCGATCAACTCCTGCTGGTCACCGAGGTTGCCGACCTGGTGCAGGCCGCACCGCAGCTGGACCGGGAACTGCTCCTCCTCGCCAAGCGCCACGGTCTGTCGGATCGGATCATCGCCGACCTGCGGGGAGTGTCCGAGCCCGAGGTCCGGGCCGTGCGGTGGGCGTTCGACGTGCACCCGGTCTACAAGACGGTGGACACCTGTGCGGCGGAGTTCCCGGCGCTCACTCCGTACCACTACTCCTGCTATGACGAGGAGGACGAGGCCGATCCGACCGATTCGGCGAAGGTCGTCATCCTGGGCTCCGGGCCCAATCGGATCGGCCAGGGGATCGAGTTCGACTACTCCTGCGTCCACGCCGCATCCGAGCTGCGGCGGCTCGGTATCGAGAGCATCATGATCAACTGCAACCCCGAGACGGTCTCCACTGACTACGACACCTCGGATCGGCTCTACTTCGAGCCGTTGACGGTGGAGTCGGTGCTTGAGGTGCTCCGGGTTGAGTCACGCGCCGGCCGATTGCTGGGTGTCATCACACAACTCGGCGGCCAGACGCCGCTGCGCCTGGCCGCGCCACTGGCGCAGGCGGGTGTGACCATCCTGGGTACCTCGCCGGCGGCGATCCACCTCGCTGAGGAGCGAGGGGCATTCGGCGGTCTGCTGGCCGATGCGGGCATCCCGGCGCCCGCCCATGGCGTGGCACGGACGGCGGCGGCGGCCGCGGTGGTGGCCGAACGGATCGGGTACCCCGTTCTCGTGCGGCCATCCTTCGTGCTCGGCGGCCGGGGGATGGAGATCGTTGCGGACCCCACCAGCCTCGTTGCCTTCGTCGAACGCGCCACCCAGGTCAGCCCGGAGCACCCTGTCCTCATCGATCGGTTCCTCGACGGGGCCCGCGAGATCGACGTGGACGCGCTCTACGACGGCAGCAGCCTCGTGCTCGGCGGGATCATGGAGCACATTGAGGAGGCAGGGGTGCACTCCGGGGACAGTGCCTGCGTCCTGCCACCGGTGAGCCTCACCCGCATCGAACGGGATCGCATCCGCGAGGTGATGACGGTGATCGCCGAGCGCGTCGGGGTGCGCGGGCTGATCAACGTCCAGTTCGCCCTGCATGAGGGCACCCTCTACGTGCTGGAGGCCAATCCCCGCGCCTCCCGGACCGTGCCCTTCGTTGCGAAGGTCACTGGCATTCCCCTCGCCCGCGCTGCGGTGCGGATCATGCTCGGCCACACCATTGCCGACATGCGCGGCGACCTGCTGCCCGCCACCGGCGATGGTGACACGGTGTCGCTGGGCGGGGCGGTGGCAGTCAAGGAGGCGGTGCTGCCGTTCGGGCGGTTCCATGGGGTGGACACCCTGCTCGGGCCTGAGATGCGGGCCACCGGCGAGGTCATGGGGCTCGCCGACTCCTTCGGACGGGCATTCGCGAAGGCCCAGCAGGGGGTCAGCGCGGCCGGCCTGCCCACCGGTGGCCGCGCCATCGTCGCCATGGCCGACGGCGATGTCGAGCTGGCCGGTAGCCTGATCGGCCAGCTGGGGGCCCTCGGCTTCACCGTTCTCGCCACCCCCGGCACGGCTGACCGCCTGCGCGCCCTCGGCATCCCGGTCACCGATGTCGACCGGGGGCCCGCCACCGGGGGTGGGCAATCCGCGAGTGCCGGCGCGCCGAGCATCGTCATGGAGATCCTCGCCGGCAGGGTGGACCTCGTGATCAACACCCGGGGGGCGGCCGGCGGCCTGGCCGAGGGCTACGAGATCCGCACCGCAGCGGTTCAGGCGGGCATTCCCAGTATCACGACCATCGCTGGCCTGCGTGCGGCCGTTGCCGGGATCGCCAGCCTGCAGCGTGAGCCGCTGACGGTGCGCAGCCTGCAGGAGCATGGCCGGAGCCGCCACGCCAGCGCGGCGACCCCCTGATCGGCGGGCCGTGTGATCCGCGAGTCCGCGCAGGTCGCCGCCACCCGCCGCGTCGGTGAGTACACCGTCCTGACGATGACCGCACCGGGGATCGCGCCGCTGGCTCGACCAGGTCAGGCGGTGACCTTCGCCGTCGGCGGCGCGCAGTCGAGCCTGCTGGCGCGGCGCGGCTGCGCCATCTTCCGAGCGCAGGAGCGCGGCGTCTACGGCGGGACGCTGGAGATCGTCGTCGACGCTGGCGAGCCGGGTACGCGGTGGCTGGCCGAACGCCGACGCAATGACCTGCTGGACGTGATCGGCCCGGTCGGCCGAGGCTTTGCCCTGCCGCGGGATCCTGTGTCCTGCCTGCTGATCGGGGCCGGCTGGCGCAGTGCGGGCTTGTTCGGACTCGCGGAGGCCCTCCACGCCCGGGGTTGCCGCGTCGACATCATCCTCGGCGCCGCCACTGCGGAGCGACTGTTCGGCGTGCTCGAGGCCCGCCGGGAGAGCGCAACCCTGACCGTCCTCACCGAGGACGGCAGCATGGGCGCGCGCGGCCAGGCCACGGATGCCCTCGACGAGGTGATGGCCCGCGGTGACACCTCGGTCGTCTACGCCAGTGGCCCGGCCGGGCTGCTGCGAACGGTGGCCGAACGGGCGCGGGAGCGGGGCGCGGTCAGCCAGCTCATCGTCGACGTCTCCCTTGCCTGCGGCAGCGGCGGCTGCCTCGGCTGTGCCGTGTGGGTCACCGGCCAGGACGGGAACCCACGATGGGTGCGCGCATGTGTGGAGGGGCCGACCTTCCGTGGCGATGTCCTCCGCTGGGACCGTCCCCACCCGGCGGCGGTGCTCACCAGCCTTTCCCGTGACGGGTCAGCTGCGCCGTGATGGCTGAGTCGAGTCGCGATGATGCAGGACGGGATATGCGTACGAGCCTGGGCTCCCTCGTGCTGTCGAGCCCGGTGCTCGTCGCCGCGGGCTGTGCGGGCACTGGGCGAGAGCTCGCCCAGCTGATCCCGCTGGCCCACCTTGGCGGCCTCGTGACGCCCAGTGCGGTGCTGCACGCGGACGCCGGGTCGGTATCGCCCCAGCTGGCGGAGACCCCCAGTGGGCTGCTCACGGCGCGCGTGCCGGGTCCGACGCTGGCCGGGCTCCTCGGCGACGACCTCCCCTGGCTGGCCCGTCAGCGGGCAACGGTGATCGTCTCCCTTGGTGGGCAGAGCGTGGACGAATTCGAGCTCCTCGCCCAGCAGTTGCGGGGAGTTGCCGGTGTCAGCGGCCTGGAGCTCAACCTTGCCGGCCCCGACCTGGATGCGCAAGGGACGCCATTCGAGGAGAGCCCCCTGCGGGCCAGTGCGGTCACCGCCCGGGTTCGCCGTGTCACGCCCTCCCATGTGCCGGTGCTGGCGCGCCTGTCCGCGCACATCGCCGATCTGGTCGAGGTGGCGCGGGCGTGCATGACCGCCGGGGCGGATGCGCTGAGCCTCAGCGGGTCGATTCCGGGGATGCTGCTCGATGCGCAGACACTTCGGCCAGTGCCCGTTCACAGCGGCTGGCTGAGCGGTCCCGCGATCCGGCCGGTGGGTCTGCGCGCGGTCTATCGGGTGCGTGCCGCCCTGCCCGCCTTGCCGATCCTGGCCGCGGGCGGGGTGATGACCGGCCCGGATGCCCTGCAATACCTCGCCGCCGGAGCGAACGCCGTCTGCGTCGGCACTGGTGCGCTGCGCGACCCGCTTGCGCCGATCACGGTCCACAATGCCCTCGCGGCGTCGCTGGCGGAGCGTCGCCTGCCGAGTGCGCGGGACATCATGGGCTGCGCCCACGCACCGATCCCCGCGCGCTAGCCTGCCAGCCGATGCCTCGACAACCGCCCCCGCCGCTGACTGCCGAGGCGCGCCGGGCAGCCCTCGCCACGGCCGCGTTCGCCAGGCAGGAGCGCGCCGGGATCCGGACCGCCCTGCGGGAGCGCCGCCTGCACCTGGCCGATGTCCTCACCGGCGAGGTCAGCGACTCGATCCAACGGATGCGGGTGAACGTCCTGCTCGAGTCAGTCCCTGGCATTGGTCCGGCGCGGGCCGAGGCGATCATGGCGGATATCGGGATCTCTCCCACCCGACGGCTCCGCGGCCTCGGTCACCAGCAGCGTGCGGCACTTATCGCTCGGGTCGCGGCCCGCGGTTGATGCGGACGGTGATCGACACGGCGGGGACGATGGCAGCCGACGGGCAGCCACCCGGCGGCGTGCTGGTGATCGCGGGGCCCTCGGGTGTCGGGAAGGGAACGGTGATCCGCGCACTGCTGGATCGTCGCCCCGACCTGTGGCTGTCGATCTCGGCCACCACGAGGCGGCAGCGGCCCGGTGAGCAGGACGGTCGGGAGTACCTGTTCCTCAGTGACGCGCAGTTCGATGCCCTCATCGCGCAGGGGCGGCTGCTGGAGTACGCAACCTTCGCAGGCCACCGCTACGGCACACCGGCGCAGCCGGTGCATCGACGGATGGCCGCCGGGCTGGCGACTGTGCTGGAGATCGATGTGCAGGGAGCCGAGCAGGTGGCGCAGCAGATGCCCGGCGCGGTGCGAGTCCTGCTCATTCCGCCGAGTACCGATGAACTCAGGCGCCGGCTCATCGGCCGGGGGACCGAGGACGAGGCCGCGCTGCAGCGTCGCCTCGCCGCCGCGGCAACGGAGCTCGCAGCGGCCCACCGCTTCAGCCATGTGCTGGTCAACGATGATGTCGAGGACACCGTCGACCGGCTGTTAGCCTTACTTGGTTCACCGTCCGTCGTCCGCGCGGACTCACCCGCGCAGCCCAGCAGCGACCAGCCCAGCAGCGACCAGCCAAGCAGCGAGCAGCCCAGCGACGAGCAGCCCGGCAGCGAGCAGCCCAGCAACAGCGAGCAGAAGGAGTGAAGGTGGGCATGGCCAGTGACAGTGCAGTGGGCGGTGGCATCACCCACCCGCCGGTCGATGAACTAGTGGCGCTCGCCGGCTCCAAGTACCAGCTGGTGATCTGGGCGGCGAAGCGGGCCCGGCAGATCAACGCCTACTACGCCCAGCTGGGCGAGGGCCTGCTCGAGTATGTCGGTCCACTGGTGGAGACCCATCCACAGGAGAAGGCGCTGTCGGTGTCGTTGCGGGAGATCAGGCAGGGGCTGCTGAGCATGGAGCCGGTGGATCCGGAGACAGTTGCGGCCAATGCGGCCATTGACGGGCTGGTGCAGTTCGCTCACAGCGGGCTTGGCTCCGAGCCGTCCGCCGTTGCTGACCCCTTCCGCCTGCCGGAAGCCGAGGGGAACGTCGTGGACCTGGCCGACTTCCGCGATGACGGGTCGACCGGTGGGGCCTACCGGAACGTCTGATCGACCGCACATCCTCGTCGGCGTGACCGGCGGGATCGCGGCGTACAAGGCCTGTGAGGTGGTCCGCCGCCTGCGGGAGGCGGGGCTGCGGGTCACGGTCGCCCCCACCGCCGCGGCACTGCAGTTCGTCGGCGAGCCCACGTGGGCGGCCCTCTCGGGTGAGCCGGTGCTGGCCAGTCTGTGGCAGGACCCGCACGATGTCAGCCATGTCCAGGTGGCGGCGGACCTGTCGGTGGCCGTCGTTGCCCCAGCGACCGCGCACACCATCGCTCGCATGGCGTCGGGGCTCGCCGATGATGGTCTCACCGGGACACTGCTCGCGGCCACCTGTCCGGTGATCGTGGCCCCAGCAATGCACACCCAGATGTGGGAGCACCCGGCAACCAGGGACAATGTCGCACGGCTCGCCCGCCGCGGGGTGCAGTTCATCGGTCCGCAGACCGGACGGCTCACCGGGGCCGACAGCGGCGTCGGGCGACTGGCTGAACCCGAGCAGATCGTGGCGGCGGTGCTGGCGGCGGTCCGCCCGCGTGACCTGATCGGACGACGAGTGCTCGTGACCGCCGGCGGGACCCGGGAGCCCATTGACGATGTGCGCTTCATCGGCAACCACTCCTCCGGTCGTCAGGGCGCCGCCTGCGCGGAAGTCGCGCGGCGGCGGGGTGCTGAGGTCGTGCTCATCGCGGCCAACCTCGCCGACCCGCCACCGCCGGGGATTGCCGTGGTCGACGTGCGCACGGCCGCCGACCTTGCCCGCGCCGTCGCCGATCACGCACAGGACTGCGATGCCGTCATCATGGCCGCAGCGGTGGCGGACTTCCGTCCGCGGACCATCGCATCAGGAAAGCTGAGCAAGTCCTCCGGATCCCCGCCGGTGGAACTGGTTCCCACCGAGGACGTGCTGGCCGCCCTCGGGCGGTCGCGGACGGAGCAGCGCCGACGGGCCGATGCGGTTCCGCCAGCCGGCTCGGGTCAGGTCGCGCGCGCCACCTACCTCGTGGGCTTCGCGGCCGAGAGCCAGCCGGAGCCGGCGGCGCTGATCGCCCGGGCGCGTGCGAAGTTGCTCAGCAAGGGCGTCGATCTCATCGTCGCCAACGACATCAGCGGCGGGGTGGTGTTTGGCGCCGAGCGCAACCACGTCTGGCTGGTGGATGCCTCGGGAGCCGTCGAGGTGACACTCCGCAGCAAGAGCCTCGTGGCAGAGGCGATCTGGGATAAGGTCGCCCAGAGTATGAACGGCGGGAGCCCCCAGCCGTCTGAAGCCGTCTGACGCCCCCAGTCGTCTGAAGCCGTCCAGCCGTCTCACACGTTGCGTGGCCACGGTGCCGCAGCAACCGCAGCCGATGACGCCACTGCCGTCTCCCGATCTCCATGGGCACGGCGGTGTGGTGGTGGCCATGTACACGAGACCGGGGCCCGGTGCACGAGACCGGGGCCCGGTGCGCGTGACCGGGGCCCAGTACACGAGAAAGGAAGCGGTGACACGTGACCGCTCGACTGTTCACCTCCGAGTCCGTGACCGAAGGCCACCCGGACAAGATCGCCGACCAGATCAGCGACGCGATCCTCGATGACCTGATCGGATCCGATCCCCACAGCCGGGTTGCGGTGGAGACCCTCATCACCACCGGACAGGTGCACGTCGCCGGCGAGGTGACGACGAAGGCCTATGCCGATGTCGCGTCACTGGTGCGCGCGACGATTCTCGGAATCGGCTACGACTCCTCAGCCAAGGGTTTCGACGGCGCCTCCTGCGGGGTGTCGGTCTCGATCGGCGCCCAGTCACCGGACATCGCGCAAGGGGTGAATGACGCCCTTGAGGAGCGGGCGGGCTCCGGGGATCCCCTGGACCGTCAGGGTGCCGGCGACCAGGGGTTGATGTTCGGCTATGCCTGCCAAGACACCGCGACACTGATGCCCTTGCCCATCCATCTGGCGCACCGGCTGGCGGAACAGCTTGCGGCGGTCCGTACCAGCGGCGCCCTGCCCTACCTCCGTCCCGACGGCAAGACTCAGGTGACCATCGAATACGACGCGCAGGCCCGACCGCGCCGACTGGACACGGTCGTCATCTCCACGCAGCATGCCGCTGGGATCGATCTGGAGCATCTCCTCACGCCCGATATCCGGGCCCAGGTCGTCGACGAGGTGCTCACGGCGTGGGCGGGCACCCTCGACACCGAGGGCTACCGACTGCTCGTGAACCCCACCGGCCGGTTCGAGATCGGTGGGCCCATGGGGGATGCCGGGCTCACCGGACGGAAGATCATCGTGGACAGCTACGGTGGCATGGCCCGTCACGGGGGTGGCGCCTTCTCCGGCAAGGACCCCTCGAAGGTCGACCGATCAGCGGCGTATGCGATGCGCTGGGTGGCAAAGAACGTCGTGGCCGCCGGCCTTGCCCAGCGCTGCGAGGTTCAGGTGGCCTACGCGATCGGCAAGGCCCATCCGGTCGGGGTGTTCGTCGAGACATTCGGCACCGGGAGTGTGCCCGATGAGCAGATCGGTGCGGCGATCCAGCAGGTGTTCGACCTGCGGCCGGCCGCGATCATCGCGGCCTTGGACCTGAAGCGCCCGATCTATCGACAGACCGCCGCCTACGGTCACTTCGGCCGCGAGTTGCCTGACTTCACCTGGGAGCGGACGGATCGAGCGGCTTCCCTGCAGGCGGCGGTCGCTGGCTGAACCAGCCGGTGCCCGACGCCGCCGGGCGCCGGGTAGCAGGCCGCGTGACCCAGCGGCAGTGCTGCCGATCGCCCGGGTGCGCCTCGACACCCCCGTCCGGCACCTCGACCGCGATTTCGACTACGAGGTAGCACAGGCCGATGACCGCGCCGCCCAGCCCGGATCCCGGGTGCGCGTGCGCTTCGCCGGCCGGCTGATGGATGGGGTCATCCTCGAGCGCAGCGCGATTCGCACCCATGACGGCCCCCTCACCCAGGTGCATGCGGTGCCCTCGTCCATTCCGACATTCACGCCAGCCGTCATCGGTGCGATCCACGAGACGGCAGCCGGGTTCCTGGGCACCTTCGGCGATGTTGCGCGATCGGCAGCGCCGCCGCGGCAGGCCCGGGTTGAGCAGGACCGCCGGCGGCCCGGTCCGAAGACCCCGGTGCTCCCGGCCCCGGGCCTCCCCGACCCGGTGCTCCCGGCCCCGGGCCTCCCCGGCCTGGTGCTCCCGGCGCCGGCAACCGACGGGCGGGCCCCCGAGCCATGGCCCCACCTCACCGCCGGTCCCGCCCTCCTGCGTCGGATCGCCGCGGGGGAGGCGGTGTCTGCCGCACTCACCCTGCCGCCGGGCTGGCCCTGGGCGGATGTCCTCGCAGGGCTGGTCCGCGTCGCGTCACCGGGCGGTGCGGTGATCGTGGCCCCGAGCGCCGATGATGTCGACCAGTGCTCCGATGCGCTGGCCGACCTTGATCGGGTCTGCCTGACACAGGCACTGGGGCCTGCGGCGCGATATCGGGCGTTCCTGCGCTGTCGTGATCGCGAGGTGTCCCTCGTGATCGGCACGCGCTCCGCGGTCTTCGCCCCGGTCGGCAACCTGCGCCTGATCGTCGTCGTCGATGACAGCGATGACCTGCACACAAGTCCCCGCGCGCCCTACTGGACCACCCTCGCCGTGGCCCGGGCCCGCGCCCGTGCCAGTGGCTGCGCGCTCGTGCTCGCCTCCCGCGCCCGCAGTGTCACCGCCCAGTGGTGCGTGGAGTACGAGGGCTTCGGCAGTGTTGCGGCACCCCGGTCGATAGTGCGCCAGCGGGCACCGCGGATCGTGTTCGCCGGGGACCCCGAAGCGGTGGCGCGCGCGGGCTCGGCCGGCCGGGCGCGAATCCCGCCGCTGGCGATCCAGGCCGCTCGGGAAGGCCTCTCCGGGGGGCCGGTCCTGGTCTCGGTGCCACGCCGGGGCTACCGTCCGCATCTTGCCTGTGAGCGGTGCCGCGCACCCGCCCGGTGCCTGTGCGGCGGCAGCCTGAGCGCTGCCGATGCAACCTCGCCGCCCACCTGCCGGGTGTGTCAACGCGCGGCGACGCACTGGCGGTGCGCCCGCTGCGGGCATCCGCGGCTGCGGGGACTGGTGATTGGTGCGGGGCGCACGGCGGAGGAACTCGCCCGAGCGTTTCCCGGTCAGCGGGTGCTGCTCGCTGAACGTGGATCCCCCATCCCGGAGCTGACTGCGGAGCAGTCCACCGGCTGTCTCATCGTCGCAACTCCCGGGGCTGAGCCGGTCCTCGCCGGCGGTTACGCCGGTGCCCTCATCCTCGATGCAGACATCGCCCTGTCGCTGCCGTTGCTCGAAGCGCCCGAGAGCGCCCTTCGGCGTTGGCTTGCCGTCGCGGCCATGGTCACCTCCGGCACAGTGGTGATCGCGGGCCGGCACCCCTCCCCGGAGATCACGGCTCTGATCCGGTGGGATCCGGTGACCTGGGCGCGCAATGCCCTGAGTGAGCGCATTGCCGCACATCTGCCACCGGCATCGCTGACCATCGGGGTGCGGGGGGCGGCCGCGGATGTCGCCGACGTGCTGTCGGAGGTCGGCTCCGCCGCGCCAGTGCGCACCCATGGGCCGATGCCGAGCGGGGCGCAGGCCTTGGGGTATCTCGTGGTTGACCACCGGTCGCGGGGATTGGTTCTGCCGATGCTCCGTGCCCTGCTCATCGCCCGCTCCGCCCGCGGGCAGCAGCCGTTGAACGTGCGCGTGGACCCGCCCTGGCTCTGACCTGCGCAGGTGCGGCGGCAGGCCTCGTCAGCCCGCGTCGGTGTCACGCCGAGGTAAACTCGGCCCGGTGTCGGTCCTGCAGCTGCGACTTCTCGGTGATCCGGTGCTGACCACCCCGGCACGCGAGGTGACGGCGTTCGACCGGTCCCTGCACACCCTCATCGAGGACATGCGGGAGACGATGCTCGACGCCCCCGGGATCGGACTTGCAGCCCCCCAGGTTGGCGTCTCCTTGCGCGTGCTGGTCTACCAGACGGCTGATGACGAACAGGGCCACCTGTGCAATCCGGTGCTGGAGCTGGCCGATGAGCAGGAGGAGGCGGAGGAGGGGTGCCTGTCCCTGCCCGGGCTCACCGTCATGGTTCCCCGCGCAGTCCAGCTCACGGCCCGGGGCGTCGACTGCACCGGTGCCCCTCAGACGCTGACCGCAACCGGTCTCCTTGCCCGCTGCCTGCAGCATGAGACGGATCATCTGGACGGCATCCTCACCATCGATCGCACCACGCGCGAGGAGCGTCGGCGCGCCATGCGCGAGATCCGCGAAGCCCCCTGGTTCGCCTCGCCGGTCACGGCGGCGCCATCGCGGCACTGGGCTTGACCCGGGTGCCCGCTGCGAGGTCCCTCCGGCTGGCCGTCGCTGGCACTCCGCACCTTGCTGTTGACGCCCTGCATGCGCTGCTGCGAACCCGCCACACGGTGGACCTGCTGCTGACGCGGCCAGCAGCGCCCAGTGGCCGTGGCCGGTCAGCGCAGCCGACCCCCTTGGCGCGCGCCGGGGTGGCGCTCGGCATCCCCGTCCTGGCACCGGAGCGCACTGACGATCCCGACCTGCTGGCCCGATTGCGGGCTCAGGCCATTGACCTCGTTGTCGTCATCGCCTATGGGGCGATGATCGGATCGGCTGCGCGCGCGGCCGTCCCCCTCGGTTGGATCAACGTCCATTTCTCATTGCTGCCGGCATGGCGCGGTGCCGCTCCGGTCACCTACGCCATCTGGCAGGGTGACGCGCTCACCGGCGTCACGATCTTCCGCATCGACGCCGGTCTCGACACCGGTGACATCCTTGACCGCACAGTGGTGCCGATCCCCCCGCGGGCGACCGCGGGGGAGTTGCTGACGGTCCTTGCGCAGGTCGGCAATGAACGGCTGCCGGACGTGATCGACGGGATCGCTCAGGGAACCTGCCAGGCGGAGCCACAGCCCACCGGGCCGGTCAGCCACGCACCCCGGCTCACCGTCGCCGATGCCCATATCGACTTCACTGCGGACGCCGGCCAGGTCGACCGGCAGGTGCGTGCCATGACCCCGCGTCCGGGCGCATGGGCACTCATCGGCGACCAGCGGCTTCGCATCGGTCCGGTGACGCTCGGAGCGGCCGCGGTCGGGGCGCCCGGCACAGTGACCCGGATCTCTCAGGCCGTCGAGGTGGCCTGTGGCCAGTCCGCTGTGAGGCTGGGCTGGGTGCAGCCAGCCGGCGGTCGACAGATGCCGGCAATCGACTGGTGGCGGGGGGCTCGGATCGCTGCCGATGCGCGGCTTCGATGAAGGGCGATGCGTGCCATCGATGAGGGGCGAACCGGCAGCACCGCGTGAGCACGCCCTGGCCGTCGTCATCCATGCGCGCCAGGTGAATGCATACCTGACCCTCGCCCTTCGTCAGCATCTGGGTTCCCGGGACTTGCCCAGTGCCGCCGCCGCCCTCGTCACCGATCTTGTCCAGGGGTCCACCCGCCAACGCAGCGCGATTCTGTCGGTGATTGTGGAATGCGCCCGGCGCCCCGCGTCGGAGATCGACGCGGACTGCCGGGACCTGCTGTGCATCGCCGGATACGACTACCTCGTCCGGGGCACCCCGGGGTATGCGGTTGCCGCCACCTGGGTGGATGTGGCCGGTCACACCGTGCCGCGGGCACGGGGGTTCGTCAATGCCGTCCTGCGCCGGCTCACCGAGCGACCGCCGGCTGCCTGGTGGGAGTGGCTGGCACTCCCACAGGCCACGGCCACCCAGACGCTGGCGCGCCGCCACTCCCATCCGGAGTGGCTGGTGGACGGCCTCCGCGAGGGACTGGCCGCGGCTGGTGCGGATCCAGCCGAGCTCGAGCCGCTGTTGATGGCGAACAACCGCAGCCCCCGCGTCAGCCTGATCGTCTGGCCGCCCGGTCATCCCGACCAGGAGGTGGCTGGTGGTGAGCCCGGGCGGTACAGCCCGTATGCCGTCACCGCTGGCCGGGGACCGGCCCCCGCGCGGGGATCGGCGGTCGGTGTTCAGGACGAGGGCAGTCAGCTGGCTGCCCTGGCGCTTGTGCGTGCCCCGATGGCCGGCCGGGATGAACGCTGGTGCGATGCGATGGCGGGCCCGGGAGGCAAGGCTGCGCTGATGCTTTCCCTGCTCAGTGAACGAGCCGGACCAGCCGGCCGGCTGCTGGCCGCCGATCGGCACTGGCACCGCGCTCGCCTGACCCGCACGGCACTTGCACGCATGGCCCGGGCACCGAATGGTGCGCGGTGGAGTGTTGTCTGCGCCGACGCCCGGGGCGGCATCTGGCGGCCCGGAAGTTTCGATCGGGTCCTCTGTGATGTTCCGTGCAGCGGCTCCGGTGCCATCTGCCGACGCCCGGATGCGCGCTGGCGACGCCAGCCCGATGAGCTGCCGGGGCTGGTTGCCCAGCAGCGCGATCTCCTGCGGGCGGCCCTTGCGGCAACTCGGCCAGGTGGGCTGGTGCTCTACTCCGCCTGCTCACTGCTGCCCGCGGAGACGGTGGCGGTTGTCGACGAGGTGTGCGCGCACGGCGAGGCCCGACGGCTGTCGGCGAGCGCTGCCGTCGCCGACCTGCTCGGACCCGACTGCCTCGCCGGGACGGACCTGTGGCTGCTCCCGCACCGGCATCACACCGACGGGATGTTCGCCGCGCTCCTGACTCCCGCGTGACTCCTGCATAAGGTGACTCCCGCGTGAGGCACGACTCCGCCGGGCGTAGCCTGCCGATGTGTCCGTCCTGCTCGCACCCAGCATCCTCAGCGCCAACCTCGCCCGCCTCGCCGATGAGGTTGCCCGCATCGAGCAGGCGGCCGACTGGATCCACCTCGACGTCATGGACGGGCACTTCGTGCCCAACCTGTCCTTCGGGGCGGGGACGGTGCGTGACCTCATCGCCGGCACGCGGCTGCCCGCCGATGTCCACCTCATGATCGAGGACCCGGCGCGGTGGGTCCGGGACTACGCCGAGGCGGGGGCGATGTCGGTCACCTTCCACGTCGAGGCGGCGGACGATCCCCTCGGATGCGCGCGGGCCATTGCCGCCAGTGGTGCGCAGGTGGGGGTTGCCCTGCGCCCGGCAACGCCGCTGGCCGCGGTCGAACCGCTGCTGGGGGTGATCGACCTGTTGCTGATCATGACCGTTGAGCCCGGATTCGGTGGGCAGGCCTTCCGCGCTGATCAGGTGGCAAAGCTGGCCGCGGCCCGGCGTCTGCGGGGACTGCGTGGTGAGCGGTGGCGCATCGAGGTGGACGGGGGGATCGGCGAGTCGACGATCGGCGTTGCGGCGGCGGCTGGTGCGCAAGTCTTCGTTGCCGGCAGTGCGGTGTTCGGCAGCACGGATCCCGTCGACATGCTGCGGCGGCTGCGGCAGGCCGCGCAGGAGTCCGCACCACCACCGACGTGAGCCACTCGACGTCGGCCACCGAGGAGGAGCAGCGGGCGATGCTGCAGGCGGCTGCCCTCGCCGGTGCGGTGGTGCGGCCATGGCCCAATCCGCCGGTTGGCGCGGTCATCCTCGATCCCGCCGGTCGCGAAATCGGCCGAGGCTGGCATGAACGCGCGGGTGGCCCGCATGCGGAGGTCGCTGCGCTGGCTGCGGCCGGGAACCGGGCCCGCGGCGCGACCATGGTGGTCACCCTCGAGCCCTGCCGGCACCGCGGGCGGACCGGGCCCTGTACCGAGCGGATCCTCGCCAGCGGAATCAGCCGGGTCGTCTACGCGGTCGCCGACCCGACCGCGGCCGGGGGCGGGGCAGCGGACCTCCAGCGCGCTGGCATCAGCGTGGTACGGGACGATCCACACCAGGCAGCGGCCGTCCTGCTTGAGCCGTGGCTGTTTCACCTGCGCACCAAGCGCCCCTGGGTGACGTGGAAGGTGGCGGCCAGCCTCGATGGTTCGATTGTCCGCAACGGTGCCGACACCCGCGACCCGCAGCAGCGGTGGATCACCTCACCGGAATCCCGGCAGGAGGTGCACCGTCTGCGCGCTCAGGTAGGAGCCATCGTCACGAGCACCGCAACGGTCCTTGATGACGATCCGCTGCTGACGGCGCGGCCGCAGCCGCCGCTGCCCGGCCGAGCACCGGATCCGCTGCGGGTGGTCGTTGGTGAGCGCTCCCTCGCGGGCACCCGGCTCGGTGCGGCAATTGCTACCGGGGAGGCACTGGGCCTGCCACGCTGTCCGCCGGCTGAGGTCCTCGCGGTACTCCATGAGCGGGGTGTCCACCACGCCCTCCTCGAATGTGGGTCCCGGCTTGCCGGGGCATTCGCGGCAGCCGGACTCATCGATGAACTCATCTGGTTCATCGCACCCGTCATCCTCGCCGGACCGATACCGGCACTGTCGTGGCCGAATGGTGAGGGTGACCTGTCCCTCGCGCACTGGCGTGTGACCCCGATCGGTGTCGACCTGTGCGTGCGCGCCCGCGTCCAGCGGTGAGGCGGGGCCGATCTGGCCGGTGGCGCCCCGGCGGCTGGGAGTTGGGCGGCACAATGGGGGAGTGTTCACAGGGCTGGTGGAGCAGGTCGGCGTGATCGGGGAGGTGGCGGCGGCACCCGGCTGTCGGCTGCTGGTGTCCGGGGCTGACCTGCTCGCAGAACTGTCACCGGGAGACTCCCTCAGTGTCAGCGGGGTCTGCCTGACCGTTGCAGCCGTGGCGGTGAGCGATCGGAACTCACCGGCCCTCTGGTGCGATGTCATGGGTGAGACGCTCAATCGAACAACGCTGGGCGGGCTTGCGGTGGGCGATCGGGTCAACCTGGAGCGTTCCCTGACCCTGGCCTCCCCATTGGGTGGGCATCTGGTCCAGGGCCACATTGATGGCGTCGGCGAGGTGTGTGGGCGCACCGATCACCGCGACTGGCGGGTTCTTCGCGTATCGGTGCCACCGGGGCTCATGCCGCTGCTGGTCGAGAAGGGCTCGGTGGCCCTGTCGGGCGTTTCGCTCACGATCAGCGCGCGCTCACCGGACCCGGATTGCTGGTGCGAGGTGAGCCTGATCCCCACAACGCTGGCGGGCACGACACTGGGCTCGCTCGAGGTGGGTGACCGGGTGAACATCGAGGTTGACCTGATCGCGAAGTACGTCCAGTCCCTCCTCGCCCGCCAGGGGCTGGGGCTCGCGGTGGCCGTCCCGCCCACACCCCCTCCGGCAGGCGTCGACCCGTCCCCTCCGGCAGGAGTCGACCCGTGAGCGGTGAGGGCGTCCCGGGCGCCGTGCCGACCGCCGTTCCCATGGGCCTGCAGTGCACGGTTGTGGCCGCTCGCTGGCATCCCACCCGGATGGCGCGACTGATCGCCGGCGCGCAGCGGGCTGCCGTCGAGGTAGGGGCGCGGTGTCGCATCGTGCGGGTTACCGGAGCCTTCGAACTGCCCGTCGTCTGTCAGCGTGCGGCGGCGGTGAGCGATGTCGTGATCGCCTTGGGCATCGTCGTGCGCGGGCAGACACCCCACTTCGACTATGTCTGCCAGGGGGTCACGTCAGGCCTGATGGCCGTCGGGCTGAGTACGGGCGTGCCCATCGGTTTCGGAGTGCTCACCGTTGACACCCTCGCCCAGGCCGATGACCGATGCGGGGGTCCGGGTGCGGTCGAGGACAAGGGATATGACGCCACCTGTGCTGCCTTCGAGTCGTTCACCGCGCTGGCGTCCCTGGCTGCGGCTGAGAGCCACTCCACGTGAGCCCCTGTGGCGGTGCTGGCAACTGCCGGCCGGCCTGAATCCGGCCGATCCGGTCAGCCGGGCTGACGCTGCTGGGCAAGGGTGGTGAGCACCCCAGCAAGTGCGGTGGTGTCGGCGATCCGGAAGGGGGCTGCGGTGGGCTTCGGGCCGATGTGCACCCCGACGTCCCCGGCCACCAACCGTGAAAAGACCGTCTCATCCGTGAGGTCATCACCGGCGTAGAACACACCCGCGACCGGGGAGGCGAAGCGTCCGCGCAGGTGCTCCACCGCCGCCCCCTTATTGGGCTCGAGCACCAGGACCTCGAACATGCGGACCCCCCGCTGAACGAAGACTCCCTGGGACCATGCCGCGTCCGCCAGCAGTCCCCGCAGCCGGTCCTCCGCCGCCTGTGCCTGCTCCTCAGTGAGTGCGCGGGAGTGGACGGAGATCCCGGTCACCTTGTGCTCGGCGATGATTGCGGGCCAGGGTGCGAGGGCGGCCGGTACCTGCTCGGTGATCGTTGCGACGAGACTGCGCTGCGCGGGGGTGAGCTGCGGTGGGCCCTCGATCTCCACGCCATGACCGCCGACCAGGATCAGCCGGTCGGTTCCCTCGATCCCACTGCGACGCAGAATCGCTGCGAGGTCGAGATAGGGCCGACCGGAGACGACGGCTGCGAGAGTGGCGGGCATTGCGGCAAGCCGGCACAGCGCGGTCACGGACTCCGCATTGACGACGACATCAGCGGGATCATGGATGAACTCCGCGATGGTGCCGTCCATATCGCATGCGACCACCAACTGCTCACAGCGGGCAAGGGCGCTGACGGCATCGATCAGTTCGGCCATGACACCAGTATCCCGCCGCTCGTCCATCATCCGGGCCCCGTTCTCGGGCGGCCTGCCGAGGGCGGCTCAGTGGACCGGGCATCGGTGGTGTCGGACCTGGCATCGGTGGTGTTGGACCGGTCGGCGGTGTTCGCGGGCTAGGGTTGCCGGCATGCCGACGGTGGAGCAGTTGTGGGACACGCTGGCCGTCCGCGCGGCCAGCGGTGACCCTGGCTCCCGCACCGTTGCACTGCTTGATGCGGGTGTGCACGCGGTTGGCAAGAAGGTCGTCGAGGAGGCGGCGGAGTCGTGGCTGGCTGCTGAGTACGAGGGCCCCGAACGGACGGCACAGGAGGTTGCGCAGCTGATCTACCACGCCCTCGTCCTGCTGATGGCCAGCGGTGCCAGTCTCGACGAGGTGCACGCCCACCTATGAGCGGGCGTCGGAACCGACTGCCTGGGCACGGCAGTCGGTGAGCGCATCCGTCCTGCGCATTGCGCTGCCCAATAAGGGTCAGCTGGCGCTGCCGGCACAGCAGATGCTCCGAGAGGCGGGCTACCTGCAGTCCCATCACCCGCGCGACCTGATCGCAGTCGATCCGGTGCACGACATTGAGTTCTACTTCCTGCGGCCCCGTGACATAGCCACCTATGTCGGAGCCGGCACCATCGCCTTGGGCATCACCGGCCGGGACCTGCTGCGGGATGTGCAGGCGCCGGCCGAGGAGATGATGTCCCTTGGCTTCGGTGCCTCAACCTTCCGGCTGGCCGTGCCCGCAGCGGTGGCGATCGGGGATGCGTTGGGCTGGCTCAACGGCCGCCGGATCGCCACCTCGTACCCGGGCCTGCTCGGCGAATGGCTTGCCAGCAGCGGGGTGACCGCGGATGTCGTCCGACTCGATGGCGCGGTGGAGAACGCGGTTGGCCTAGGTGTGGCGGACGCGGTCGCCGATGTCGTCGACACCGGAACCACGATGCGGCAGGCTGGGCTGGTCCCGGTGGGGGAGCCGCTGCTCATCAGCGAGGCAGTCCTCATCGGTCGGGCGGGTGCGTCCGCCAGCCCCGAGGTCACCCGGTTCCTGCGCCGGCTTTCGAGTGTGCTGGTGGCGCGGGCCTATGTGATGGTCGACTACGACATCCGGGCTGACCTGGTCGAGCGCGCGGTGTCGGTGACCCCGGGGATCGAGTCGCCGACGGTGTCACCCCTGCACGATCCGGAATGGGTTGCGGTGCGGGCGCTGATCGCCCGCCGCGGCATGCACGAGACAATGGACGCCCTCTACGAGCTTGGCGCCCGCGGCGTGCTGGTGACCGACATCCACGCTTGTCGGCTCTGAGCCGGCGGTGGTAGCCTGACCTCGCATTCACAAGCGGAGACTGCTCCCACCTGCCGGCAAGGCCGTCAGGTCCTCCCCGGCAGCGTCCGGGAGCGGGGTTCGTCGCGCCGTGTCTGCGGCAGGCTGGCGACCGTGGATCATTCGGCAGCCGCGGTCCAGTTCTGACCCCGACACCACGACCTGGAGGGCACATCAGCGACGAGCCACGGATCAATGACCGCATCACCGTCCCTGAGGTCCGCCTGATCGGGCCCGCCGGTGAGCAGGTGGGGATCGTGAGAATCGACGATGCACTGCGACTGGCTCGCGAGACCGAGCTCGACCTCGTCGAGGTCGCCCCGGGCGGTCGGCCGCCGGTCTGCAAGCTCATGGACTACGGCAAGTTCAAGTACGAGTCCGCCGTCAAGGAGCGTGAGGCTAGGCGGAACCAGGTTAATTCGGTCATCAAGGAGATGAAGCTAAGACCGAAGATCGACCCACACGACTACGACACCAAGAAGGGCCATATCGAGAGGTTTCTCAGCGCGGGTGACAAGGTCAAGGTGACGATCATGTTCCGCGGGCGCGAGCAGTCGCGTCCGGAGCTGGGGCTGCGCCTCCTGACGAGACTCGCCGGCGACGTTGCTGAGCTGGGGGTCGTGGAGTCGGCACCGAAGCAGGACGGTCGGAACATGATCATGGTCCTCGCACCTGTCCGGCGCAAGGTCGATATCCGCAATGCTCGACTTGCTCAGGAGAGCGCCTAGCAGCATCGGGGCGTGGCCTCACCGACGCGCCACCAGCAGCGGCGGTGGGGCGGGAGGAGCCCGGACCGGTTCACCCCGGACCGGTTCACCCGTGACCTGTCGACCCCGGACCAGGCAACCCAGATCCAATGATTGATGAGGAGTGTGATGCTGTGCCGAAGATGAAGACTCACAGTGGGGCGAAGAAGCGCTTCCGACTGACGGGCAAGGGTCGGCTCATGCACGAGCAGGCGAATAAGCGGCACCTGCTCGAGGGCAAGTCCTCCCGGCGCACGCGTCGGCTGTCCGATGATGAGCAGGTTGCACCCAGCGACCGCAAGCGGCTGCTGCGGATGCTCGGCCAGCGCTGAGCTATCCGACGCGTGGGACGGGTGATCGTGGCAGGACAGCAGGCTGTTGCCAGGGCATCGATGAGAGCGAGGACATGACATGGCACGGGTGAAGAGGTCAGTGGGTGCGCGCAAGAAGCGTCGCGCCACGCTGGAGCAGGCGGCGGGCTATCGCGGCCAGCGTTCCCGCCTCTACCGCAAGGCCAAGGAGCAGAACACCCACTCCCTGGTCTACGCATTCCGCGATCGGAAGGATCGCAAGGGGACGTTCCGTCGGCTGTGGATCATCCGCATCAACGCTGCGGCACGCGAGCACGGCATGACCTACAACCGGTTCATGCAGGGACTGCGGGTGGCCGGTATCGAGGTTGACCGGCGCATCCTCGCCGAACTTGCCGTGAATGACGGGCAGGCGTTCTCCGAACTGGTGATCCAGTCCCGGCAGGCCCTAGGCCAGGCTGCTGCCTGATCGCCCGTCGGCATCCGATCGGGTGCGTGCCACGAGGGCCCAGTTGGCCGATGCCCGGCGCCTGCAGCGGCGCGCCGACCGGTATCGGCAGGGCCGCTTCCTGAGCGCTGGCCCGGCCGCCGTGCGGGAGGCACGTGCGGCTGGCTGGGTGCGCGAGGTCTTCCTCGCCGAGGACCTGTCCGCCGGGCTGGGCGCGGAGTTCGGCCCCGAGACGTGGCGGGCGGACGTCCATTGTTCATATGCCGCCGCCGATGCGGTCGCCGGCCTCGCGGGTACCCGCAGTGCGCCGGGGCTGGTGGCGGTGTGTGAGATGCACACCGCCGCGCTGGCTGACCTGTATCCCGTACCTGACTCGCCCGGTCCCCCGCCCCCGGGCGTCCGTCAGCGCACCGGCTGGCGAGTGGACATCGGACTGGTCGGGATCAGCGACCCCGGCAATGCCGGCACCATCATCCGGGCGGCCCATGCAGTGGGTGCCGGCGCTGTCCTCCTGCTGGGGGAGACAGTCGACCCGTTCAACGAGAAGTGCGTCCGAGCCGCGGCGGGCAGTGTCTGCCACATTCCGCTGGCGTTGGTTCCGCAGCCGCTGTCGGCGATCGCGGCCGCCCGGCGTGCCGGCTGGCGCATCCTGGCCGCCGCGGCAACGGGGGCGGATGTGCGCACGGTCACGCCGGTGCTCGGCAGCCACCGGCACCTGTGGCTGGTGGGTGAGGAGACCCATGGCCTGCCCTCGCCGATCGAGGAGCATGCGGATGCGCTGATTTCCCTGCCAATGCCGGGAGGCACCGAGAGCCTCAATGCTGCGATGGCGGCGACCGTCCTGCTGTACCAGAGCCGCTTCGCCCGGGAACGGCGTGGACATCGCGAGCCGGGGGACTGGACACTGCGAGACTGAGCAGCAGTCGCCGTGCTGTGGACAGGATTCAGCCGGCGACCCCGGCAACCGAATGCGACCCCGGCAACCGAATGCGAGCAAGGAGTGCCCCATCATGGATCCGCAGCAGGCAGCGCTGCTCGTCGAGCCGGATCGGGTGGCTGCGGCGCTGAGCGAGGCACTGGCGGCAATCGCCGCTGCGGCGACGCCGCCGGATCTCGCCGCGACTCGGCAGCTCCATGACGGGGATCGTTCACCCCTGGCGCTGGCCAACCGGGCGCTCGGCAGCCTTCCCCCGAGCGAGCGGGCGGCGGCTGGGGCGCGCATCGGCGCTGCCCGGACGAGCATCCGGGAGGCGCTGCTGGCACGCGAGGGACTCCTGCACCAGCAGTGGCAGGCCGCGACACTGCGCGCGGAGCGCGTGGATGTCACCGAGGCCCTGACGCGCAGTGAGCAGCAGCGCCCACGGGTAGGTCGTGGCGGCCGCCACCCGTTGAGCACGATCGCCGAGCGCGTGGCGGAGGTGTTCACCGCACTGGGCTACGAGGTGGCGGAGGGTCCGGAGGTGGAGGCTGAGTGGTTCACCTTCGATGCCCTGAACATTCCGGCCGATCATCCGGCGCGGTCGATGCAGGACACCTTCTTCGTGACCAGTGGCGAATCGGGGGTGGTCCTGCGCACCCAGACCTCGCCAATCCAGATCCGGGCCCTGCTGGCTCGGCCGCTGCCGGTCTACGTCATCGCCCCCGGACGGGTCTACCGAACCGATGAGCTGGACGCGACCCACACCCCCGTCTTCCACCAGGTGGAGGGGCTGGCTGTCGACCGGGGGATCACGATGGCCGACCTGAAGGGAACTCTCGATCATCTCGCCCAGGCCATGTTCGGCTCCGGTCTGGTGACGCGCCTGCGGCCGAGTTACTTCCCCTTCACCGAGCCCAGTGCCGAGGTGGACCTGCAGTGCTTCGCATGCCGCGGCGCGTGCCTGACCGACGCCTCGGTCGCCTGCCGGACCTGCGGCAATGAGGGGTGGATTGAGTGGGGAGGCTGCGGGATGGTCAATCCGCGCGTCCTGCGCGGGGTGGGCATCGACACCGATACCTACTCCGGCTTCGCATTCGGGATGGGACTTGAGCGCACCCTCATGAACCGCCATCGGATCGTCGACATGCGGGCACTCGTCGAGGGCGATATCCGCTTCACCCGACAGTTCGGATCAGCACTGTGATGCGGGTGCCGTGGGAGTGGCTGGGCGAACTGGTCGACCTGCCCGAATCCGCCTCCGCGCGGTCGGTCGCGGACGCCCTCACCCGGGTGGGCCTGGCCGTGGAATCGATCGACCGGTCCGCGGCACCGTTCACCGGTCCGGTGGTCATCGGTCGGGTGCTGGCGGTCGAGGAGCTCACGGGCCTGCGCAAGCCGATTCGCTATTGCGCGGTTGACGTGGGCGCTGAGCATGGGGGGACCCGGTCGATCATCTGCGGTGCACCCAATGTCGCGGAGGCAGCACATGTGGTGGTCGCGCTGCCCGGCAGTGTGCTGCCCGGGGGAGTGGCGATTGCGGAGCGAACCGCCTACCGTCGCACCTCGCAGGGGATGATCTGTTCCGGTCGGGAGCTCGGCGTCAGCGACGAGCAGGCGGGCATCCTCATCCTCGATCCGTCCGACACGCCGATGACGGTGGGTGAGCCGGCGGCGCGGGTGCTGGGCTTCGATGATCCCATCCTCGTGGTCGGGGTCACGCCCGACCGCGGCTATGCCCTGAGTATGCGCGGCATCGCGCGGGAGGTCGGCCTGGCCCTCGACGTGCCGTTCCACGACCCGGTGTCGATGCTTCACCCGGGCACCGGGTCGACTGGCACGGGGTCGACTGGCACGGGGTCGACTGGCACGGGGTCGACTGGCACGGGGTCGACTGGCACCGGGTGGACTGGCCCGGCCGATGCACCGACCGTCCCAATGGCGGAGGCGGCAATCGTTGCCTCGGCCACGATTGCCGCGGCCGAGGGTGCCGACCGGTTGGTGCTGCGCACCCTCACCGGGCTGACCGACGCCGCCAGCCCAGCGTGGCTCTCGCGTCGCCTGCGGGCGTGCGGGATGCGGTCCATCTCGGCGGCGGTTGACATCACCAATTACGTCATGCTCGAGTTGGGTCAGCCCCTGCATGCGTTCGACCGCAGTCGCGTCAGCGGTGGGCTCACCGCCCGCTGGGCGGTGGCAGGGGAGCGACTGCAGACACTCGATGGGATTGTCCGCGAGCTGTCGCCGGCAGACCTGGTGATCGCCGATGACCGGGGACCGCTTGCCCTCGCCGGGGTCATGGGAGGCGCCAGCAGCGAGGTGACTGCCGACACCGAAGCGGTGATCCTCGAGGCAGCGCACTTCCTGCCCGTTGCCATTGCCCGCAGCAGCAGGCGTCATCGGCTCACCACTGAAGCCTCCCGTCGCTTCGAGCGGGGAGTGGATCCGCAGGTTGCCCAGGCCGCATCGGTGCGAGCCGCCGGGCTGCTGGCGGATGTGTGCGGTGCGGCGACGGTCGGCGTTGCCGAGGCGGGCGTGCCGGCGGTGAGCGCCCCCATTGTGATTGCCGCCGGCCACCCCGGGGCAGTTGCGGGGATGCCGATCGGTGCAGACGAGGTGCGCTCACGCTTGATCTCGGTTGGCTGTGCTGTGGCCGATGTGGCCGGCGACGGCGAACGCCTCACCGTCACTGCTCCCTCCTGGCGGCCCGACCTCAGCGAGCCGGCCGACCTGGTCGAGGAGGTGCTGCGCCTGCGCGGCTACGACGAGTTGCCGGCAACCCTCCCCGTAGGTCGCGGTGGCCGGGGGTTCACCCTGCGACAGCGTCGTCGGCAGCAGGTGGGTCGCTTGCTTGCGGGCATGGGGGCGGTGGAGGTGCTGACCTACCCCTTCACCGGGCCGATCTCGTGGCAGGCGCTGGGACTTCCCCCGGACGATGAACGGCGCCAGGCGGTGAGGCTTGCCAATCCGCTGTCGGAGGAACGGCCCTTCCTGCGCACCGAGATGATCAGTGGGCTGCTGGAGGTCGCTCACCGCAACAACGCCCGCGGCAATGGGCCGGCGGTCATCGTGGAGTGCGGTCCGGTGATGCGTCCGCGTCCGGGGATGGACGGTCCGGTGGTTCATCCCGCCGTTGATCGGCGGCCGACTGCGGCGGAATGCGCGGCCCTGGACGCCCTGCTGCCTGAGCAGCCGCTGCATCTTGGGCTGCTCGACTGGAGCAGTGGCGAGTGGGCGGAGCCGATCCGGTGGATTGCCGACCTCGCCGCTGATCTCGGCTGCACGATTGCGGTGGAACCCACGGCCGATGCCCCCTTCCACCCCGGCCGAGCTGCGCTGGTGCGATTGGCTGGCGGCCAGGTGCTCGGCCATGCCGGTCAGCTCCACCCGGAAGTCTGCGCCGCCTACGGCCTGCCGCCCGCCAGCGGCGCGGCCGAGATCGACCTGGACCGGCTGCTCGATGCGGCAACCGAGGTCATCGCCGCCCCACTGAGCAGCCATCCGGTGGCGAAGGAGGATCTCGCCTTTGTCGTTGCCGATGACATCGCAAGTGAGGTGGTGGCGCGGGCGATCCGTGACGGTGTCGGTCCGCTGATTGAGTCGGTGACGCTCTTCGACGCATATCGGGGCCCTCAGATCCCAGCGGGTCTCGTCTCCCTCGCCTTCACCCTGCGGCTGCGCGCCCCTGATCGAACCCTGTCACCGGCGGAGATCCGTGCCGCGCGGCAGGCGGCCCTCGACGCGGCCGCCCGGGTCGGTGCGCAACTGCGCGAGGAGGCCTGAGGTGCGGGCCGCAGTCGTGGGCGCCTCCGGCTACACCGGCGGCGAGCTACTGCGGCTGCTGCTCGGCCACCCGCAGGCGACGGTCGTCGCCTGCGGGGCCCAGCGACGAGTGGGGGAACGGGTCACGTCGGTGCATCCAGGGCTGATCGAGCTGGCCGGGATGCAATTCGTCGACTGTGCTACCGCACTGGCGACCGAGTGCGACGTCGTGTTCCTCGCCCTGCCCCATGGTGCCTCCGGCACCCTCACCCTGCCGCCGGCCGTGGTTGTCGACCTCAGTGCGGACCACCGTCTGCGTAGTGCGTCCGCCTGGCAGGAGTACTACCCGTCTGCACCGGAATGGCAGCCCGCGTGGCCGTACGGCCTGCCCGAACTGCCCGGTGCACGCGCCGTGCTGCGCACGGCACGCCGGATCGCCAATCCCGGGTGCTACCCGACAGCAGTTGCCTGCGCCCTGCGTCCGGCGTGCGATGCCGGGCTCATCACCGGCGGTGCCGTGACAGTCGTCGCCGCCTCCGGGACCTCGGGTGCAGGTCGAACGGCATCGGAGGACTTGCTGGCAACCGAGGTCATGGGTGCCATGCGGGCGTATCGCGCGGCGGGTGGGCACCAGCACACCCCCGAGATGGAGCAGTCCCTACCGGGCCTCACAGTGCTCTTCACCCCCATGCTCGCCCCCATGCCGCGGGGCATCCTCGCTGTGGCCACCGCCCCGCTGGCGTCCGGGCGTTCCGCGGCGGGCGGCGCCCAGCCGATCGACCAGGACGAGGTGGAGCGCATCTATGCCACCGCCTACGCCGATGAACCGTTCATCCACCTGTTGCCGCGCGGCCAGTGGCCGACCACGTCCGCGGTGCTGGGGACCAACTGCGTCCACCTTGCCGTTGCCGTTGAGCCGCGCACGGCAACCCTCACCTGTATTGCCGCCATCGACAACCTCGGCAAGGGTGCGGCCGGGCAGGCCGTCCAGAATGCGAACATCGCCCTCGGGCTGCCCGAGACCGCCGGACTGCCCAGGGCCGCGGTGAGCCCATGACCGTGGTCACGCCCCGGGGCTTCCGTGCCGCCGGGGTAGCGGCGGGCCTGAAGTCCGCCGGCGGCCTCGACTGCGCCCTCGTGGTCAATGACGGACCGCAGTGGGAGGCCGCCGGGGTGTTCACCCGCAATCGGGTCACCGCAGCCCCGGTGCTCTGGACCCGAGCGGCCTGTGCCGACGGACGCCTGCGCGCGATCGTGCTCAACAGTGGCGGCGCGAATGCCTGCACTGGCCCGGCCGGGTTCGCTGACACCCATCGCACCGCCGAGCATGTTGCCGATGCCCTGGGCGTCGGCGCCATCGATGTCGGGGTGTGCTCGACGGGCATCATCGGTCGCCCGCTGGACCTGCCGCGCCTGCTGCGCGGCATTGACGCCGCATGTGCGGCCTTGGGCAGCGACGAATCCGCGGGCAGGTCCGCCGCGGAGGCGATCATGACCACCGACACCGTCGCCAAGACAGTCAGTCGCGTGGACCCGCAGGGGTGGGCGATCGGCGGAATGGCGAAGGGGGCGGGCATGCTGGCGCCCGGACTGGCGACGATGCTCGTCGTCCTCACAACCGATGCCAAGCTGCCCGCATCCGTATTGCACGAGGTCCTCACCGATGTCGTGAGCCGCACCTTCGACCGGCTTGACTCCGATGGCTGCCAATCGACCAATGACACCGTCCTGCTCTGCGCCAACGGCGCGGCGGGTGTCGCTCCGGGCGTGGCCGAGATCCGGCAGGCCCTGACCGAGGTCTGCACCGACCTCGTCCACCAGATGCTCGATGACGCGGAGGGGGCGACCAAGCAGGTCACCGTCGAGGTGACCGAGGCGGCCACCGTTGCGGATGCACTGCTGGTCGCCCGAGCGGTGGCCAGGTCGAATCTCGTCAAGTGCGCGGTCCACGGGGAGGACCCGAACTGGGGTCGGATTCTGGCTGCCGTGGGTACCACCGCAGCCGCATTCGAGTCCGATCGGCTCGCCGTCGCGATCAACGGTGTCGACTGCGCTCGGGCGGGGGCGGCGATCAGTCCCATCCCGGTTGTTGACATGAGCGGCCGGCAGGTCCGCCTCTCGGTGCGCCTGGGAGCCGGACCCGAGGCGGCCGAGATCTGGACGAACGACCTCAGCGCCGGCTACGTCCATGAGAACTCGGCCTACCCCACATGACAGCGGGTGGGGCGCTGCCGGTCACCGTGGTGAAGTTCGGCGGGGCAGCGGTCGCCGGCGGACCGGACGCCCTGGCGCGGTTCGCCCGTGGCTGCGCCGAACTGCGGCAGCAGGCCCGGGTTGTCGTGGTCCACGGCGGCGGCCCGCAGATCACTGCCCTCCTGGGCAGGCTCGGCCTCGACAGCCAGTTCCGTGCCGGTTTGCGGGTGAGTACGCCGGAGGTCGTCAGCGCTGCCCGGGCGGCACTGCTGGGCGAGGTGGCTCCCGACATCGTCATGGCCCTCCAGCGGTTGGGGGTCACGGCACTGGGGATGAGCGGGGCGGATGCGGGTGTCCTCACCGCGCGGCCAGCGCAGGTAGCCCTCAACGGCGAGTCGGTCGATCTGGGGTGGGTGGGCGAGCTGGCCGAGGTCAATGTCGAGGTCCTCCGCCGGGTGATGGAACTGGGCTGGGTTCCGGTACTAGCCAGCGTGGCACCCGGGGCCGATGGCCACTGGTTCAACATCAACGCTGACTCCGCCGCCGGCGTCATCGCGGGGGCACTGAACGCAACCCGGCTGGTGATCCTCACGGACGTCCCGGGGATCTACGAGCGCTGGCCGGCAGCGGAATCGCTGCTTGCCGAGGCCGATGCGGAGACCCTGCGCGGCCTGTTGCCCGGCGCCGAGCGGGGAATCCGTCCCAAGATCCTCGCCGTTCTCGACGCCCTCGATGCCGGAGTCGCCGAAGTCATCGTCACCGACGCACTCGGTGCTGCGGGCACCGTGTGCCGCGGTTCGGCGGGCACCGCCCGCGACTAGCCTGAGCGGGTCCGGAGAGCCAGCCGCCGCAGCTGCGATCGCGACACCCGCACATGCGTGACCGGCACACTCGACACCTGCGCACGAGATGACCACATGAGATGACCACACGAGATGAACAAGGGAGGCGGCGATGAGCAGCAGAGTGGTCCTTGCCTACAGCGGTGGCCTGGACACCTCAGTGGCCATTGGCTGGATCACCGAGGCAACCGGTGCCGAGGTCATCGCGATGGCGGCGGATGTCGGACAGGGCGGCGAGGATCTCGAGGCGGTGCGGCAGCGCGCCCTCGACTGCGGTGCGGTCGCCAGCGAGGTCGTCGACCTGCGCACGGAGTTCGCAGAGCAGTACTGCCTGCCGGCACTTCGGGCCAATGCCCTCTACCTGGACCGCTACCCGTTGGTCTCGGCGCTGTCCCGGCCGCTCATCAGCGCCCATCTCGTTGATGCCGCCCGACGCCATGGGGCTGACACGGTCGCCCATGGCTGCACGGGGAAGGGCAATGACCAGGTGCGCTTCGAGGTGAGCATCGCGGCACTCGCACCCGACCTGCACGTCTATGCCCCGGTCCGTGACTCCGGGATGACGCGGGACAAGGCGATCGCCTTCGCGGAAGAGAAGGGGCTGCCGATCGATGTCACACACTCGTCCCCCTTCTCGGTCGACCAGAACCTGTGGGGTCGGGCGGTTGAGACCGGGTTCCTTGAGGACATCTGGAATGCCCCCACCGAGGAGGTCTACGCCTATACCAGCGACCCGGGGGCGCCGCGGCCGCCGGACGAGGTCGTGATCGGCTTTGAACGTGGGGTTCCGGTGGCCATCGACGGGGCTGCCGTCACCGTCCTGCAGGCCATTGAAGCGCTCAACCGTCGGGCCGGCGCCCAGGGCGTCGGCCGGATCGACATGGTCGAGGACCGTCTGGTCGGCATCAAGAGCCGCGAGGTCTACGAGGCCCCCGGCGCCATCGCGCTGATCAACGCGCACATGGAACTGGAGAACGTCACCGTCGAGCGGGAACTGGCGCGCTTCAAGCGCGGGGTCGAACAGCGCTGGGCCGAGCTGGTGTACGACGGCCTGTGGTTCAGTCCACTTCGCTCAAGTCTGCAGGCATTCATCGACTCGGCGCAGGAGTCGGTCACCGGTGAGGTGCGAATGCGGCTGCACGCAGGTCAGGCGACGGTCACCGGCCGGCGCAGTGAGCAGTCGCTCTACCGGTTCGACCTTGCCACATATGACAGCGGGGACACCTATGACCAGTCACAGGCGCGTGGTTTCATCGAGGTCTTCGGCATGACGACGAAACTGGCGGCCCAGCGCGATCGTCGGCAATGACCGCCCGCCTCTGGGGAGGGCGGTTCCGCTCCGGCCCGTCTCCGGAGTTGACCGCCCTGTCCCGCAGCACCGAGGTGGACTGGCGGCTGGCGCCGCAGGACATCATGCAGACCTCGGCCCATGTCGGGGTGCTCCAGATGGCGGGTCTGCTCTCCGCTGCCGATGCCGAGCGGATCACCGAGGTCCTCGCCGAGATGTCCCGTGAGGTTGCGGCCGGAACCCTGATCCCGGCCGCCGATGACGAGGATGTCCACACCGTCATCGAGCGCACCCTCATCGAGCGAGTCGGGGATCTTGGCGCCCGCATTCGCGCCGGACGCAGCCGAAATGACCAGGTCGCCACCGACCTGCGCCTGTACTGCCTGGCCGCCACTCCCGTGTTGGCCCAGCAGGTCTGCGACCTCGCAGATGCCCTGCTTGAGCAGGCGGAGCGCACGGCGGACTGGCCAGCGCCCGGGTACACCCACCTGCAGCGTGCCCAGCCGGTAACCCTCGGTCACGAGCTCGCAAAGCACGTCCACGCCCTGCTGCGCGACCTCGACCGCCTCGTCGACTGGCGGACCCGGTGCGCGGTGAGTCCATTGGGTGCCGGGGCGATCGCCGGTTCCCCCTTCGCCCTCGACCCGCAGGGCACCGCCGAGCAGTTGGGCTTCAGCACTGCCTTCGCCAACTCCATCGATGCCGTCGGCGATCGTGACTTCGTTGCTGAGCTGCTCTTCGTGTGCGCACTGCTCGGCGTGCACCTGTCCCGGCTCGGCGAGGAGATCACGCTGTGGTGCGCCAGCGAGTTCGCGGTTGCACAGTTGGCGGATGAATGGTCCACCGGGTCCTCGATCATGCCGCAGAAGAAGAACCCCGACATCGCCGAGCTCGCACGAGGCCGCAGCGCCCGGCTGATCGGTGACCTCACCACCGTGCTGGTCCTGCTCAAGGCGCTGCCCTTCGGCTACAACCGCGACCTGCAGGAGGACAAGCCGCCGTTGTTCGACGCACTCGACACGCTCGCCCTCACCCTGCCGGCCCTCACCGGGTGCGTGCGGACCCTCACCTTCAACGCCGAGCGGCTGCGCACGATGGCCCCCGCCGGCCATGCCCTGGCAACCGAGGTCGCCGATGAACTGGCACGGGCCGGCATCCCCTTCGCCATCGCACATGAGATCACGGGACGGCTGGTCGCTGCCGCCGATGAACGTGGAGTGGCACTGGGGGAGTTGACCGATGAGCAGTGTCGTGCGATCTCCCCGCACCTCACGCCCACGGTGATGGCCGGGGTGGACCTCGCCACCGCCCTGGCGCGCCGCACGGTTCCTGGCGGCACCGCCCCCGCGCGGGTGCGCGAGCAGGTCATCGCCGCACGAAGCCGGGTTGCCGATCGCCGGGTGCAGTGGCGTGGGCAATGGTCGCCCCAGTGGGGTGGGCAGTCCCCGGGTCAGCGTCCGTGACCGAGCCGGCCGGCCTGCTCAGCAGGTTGGTGGATCGCGGCGTCATTGCCCAGACGACCGATCCGGGTGCCCTCGCCGACCTGCTCGACCGGCCGCCGGTGTCGTTCTACACCGGCTTCGACCCAACTGCCCCGAGCCTTCATGTCGGCAACCTCGTGCAGATCCTTCTCGGCCTGCGACTGCAGCGGGCGGGGCACCGTCCGGTCGTCCTGATCGGCGGGGCGACCGGCCTGATCGGGGATCCGAAGGCGACCGGTGAACGCAGCCTGAATTCCCCGGAGGTGGTTGCCCAGTGGTCGGCCGCACTCACCGCCCAGGTGAGTCGGTACTACGACCGATCCGGGCCCAATGCGGCGATCATGGTCAACAACCTTGAATGGACCGCACCCCTGACGGCCATATCGCTGCTGCGCGACATCGGCAAGCACATCAGCGTCAATCGCATGCTCGACCGGGATGCGGTCGCGGCGCGCCTTGCCGGACCGGGGATCTCGTACACCGAGTTCTCCTACGCGATCCTGCAGGCCTACGACTACGTCGAACTGCACCGGCGGTACGGGGTGTGCCTGCAGACGGGGGGATCGGATCAGTGGGGCAATATCACCGCCGGGGTTGACCTCGTACGCAGGATGAGCCAAGCCGCCGTCCACGCCCTCACCACGCCGCTGCTGACAAAGGCGGATGGCACGAAGTTCGGCAAGACCGAGGCCGGAACCGTCTGGCTGGATCCCGCCCATACGAGTGCCTGGGACTTCCACCAGTTCTGGCGCAATGCCGATGACCGGGATCTGCCGGGACTGCTGGCCACCTTCTCCCTGGGCGAATCGGCGGAGGTTGCCGCGGTACTCGCTGACTCGCAGGCGCATCCATCGCGGCGCATCGGGCAACAGCACCTTGCCGACTCGCTCACCGACCTGGTGCACGGTGCTGACACCACCCGCCAGGTGACAACCGCCGCAGCGGCCCTATTCGGTCAGGCATCCCTTGCCGAGGTCGATACCGGCACCCTGCAATCCGCGCTGCAGCAGGCCGGCCTGACGGAATGGGGTGAGCCGGTGCTGCCCACCCCGGCGCAGGCCCTGCATGTGACGGGGCTCGCGGCAAGCCTCAGCGCTGCCCGCCGCACCATCGCCGAAGGTGGAGCGTCGGTCAACAACGAGCGGATCACGCAGGCCGATGAGCCGATCCAGGCCGACCGCGTCCTGCCCGGAGGCCTGCTGGTCATCCGCCGTGGACGCCGCGCGATCGCGGGGATCTCCGTCCGGCGGCCACCAGCGCTGGTCACCGGTGCTGTGGACCCCGCCTCAGGCCAGCAGCAGCAGTGAACCAGCCATGACTGCCATGCCGGCGAACAGGCCGACCATGGACAGGGTGTGCTTGCCGTAGTCGCGCGCGGCGGGCAGCACCTCGTCGAAGCTGATGTACACCATGATCCCGGCGAGAGCGGCGAACACGATACCCAGTGAGGTGTCCGTGACGTAGGGGCGCAGCAGCAGGAATCCGATCAGGGCACCTACTGGTTCTGCGACGCCACTGGCGAAGGAGTAGGCAAGCGCGCGCAGACGGCTCCCCGTTGCGTAGTAGATGGGAACCGAGACGGCGATGCCCTCCGGCACATTGTGGATGGCGACGGCCACCGCGAGGGCGATGCCGAGGGTGGGCTCCGAGAGCGTGGCGAGGAACGTCGCAAAGCCCTCTGGCAGGTTGTGCAGCCCAATCGCCACGGCCATCAGCAGGCCCGTCCTCATGATGCGGGCGCGGACGAGCGGGTCGGTGAGGCCGATCGCCTGCGGCCGCCCCGGCAACTGCACTCCGGATGCACCTGACGGCGCGGACTGAGGATCCGCGCGCCCGACACCAACAGCGCCGTGGGTGAGGCCTGCCACCTCCTGCTCCGGATGATGCAGGACGGTGGGGAGGAGCCGCTCAACGAGAGCCATGATCCCGATGCCGCCGAAGAATCCGAGGGCTGCCAGTGCGGGACCGGAACGACCGTTCTCACCGGACAGCAGGTCCGCAGCAGTGGGCAGGATGCTGACAAACGAGATGTAGACCATGACCCCGGCGCTGAAACCCAGCGAGACCGACAGCAGCCGGTGATCGGGGCGACGGTAGAAGAACGCCACCAGGCTGCCCAGCCCGGTGCACAACCCCGCAATGAGCGTGACCAGGAATGCGAGTGCAACCGAGTCCTCCATGACAGCCGCAGGGTATCGCCGCCAATGGTCAAGCAAGTTCCGGGCACGCAGGGCGGACTCCCGGCCCTCGGCGGAGCCGGGCGACGGAGGAGTCGGCGGGTGCCGGAAGATTGGCGGGCCGGGAACGGAATAGCAGCTCGGTCGCGCGTGTTAGAGGATTCAGAACCGCATGTGTAGGTCCCCCGCGATCTGCACCTCAACCCAGCAACAGCCCCCCACTCAGACGGGGCAGTCGTTGGAGTAGGGTTCGGATAGGAACTTCCGCAAGAGTTCGCGTGCCGGCCACCAGCCGACACGCGACTTGACTCCGGGGTTCGCGTGCCGGCCACCAGCCGACACGCGATTTGACTCTGGGGGCGGGGGAGGAGTAACGTAGGAAAGTCGCCCTGAAAGCGGTCAACCCGCAGTGGGGAAACGTCCGTACCTTGAGAACTCAACAGTGTGCCAAAAAGTCGATGCCAAGAACCCCGTCTCCGAGGTCTACCTCGGAGAGGGAATTCCTTTGGTTGGACAGACACATGCAAGTGTGAGTCTGTACAGCCAGAATCAAAGATCTCAACGGAGAGTTTGATCCTGGCTCAGGACGAACGCTGGCGGCGTGCTTAACACATGCAAGTCGAACGGTGAAGCGGGGCTTGCCCCGCCGATCAGTGGCGAACGGGTGAGTAACACGTGAGCAACCTGCCCTCAGCTCTGGGATAACTCCGGGAAACCGGGGCTAATACCGGATACGACCGGTCACCGCATGGTGTGCCGGTGGAAAGAATTTCGGCTGAGGATGGGCTCGCGGCCTATCAGCTTGTTGGTGGGGTAACGGCCCACCAAGGCGACGACGGGTAGCCGGCCTGAGAGGGTGAACGGCCACATTGGGACTGAGACACGGCCCAGACTCCTACGGGAGGCAGCAGTGGGGAATATTGCGCAATGGGCGAAAGCCTGACGCAGCGACGCCGCGTGAGGGATGAAGGCCTTCGGGTTGTAAACCTCTTTCGGCAGGGACGAAGCGAAAGTGACGGTACCTGCAAAAGAAGCACCGGCTAACTACGTGCCAGCAGCCGCGGTAATACGTAGGGTGCAAGCGTTGTCCGGATTCATTGGGCGTAAAGAGCTCGTAGGCGGTTTGTCACGTCGATTGTGAAAACTCGGGGCTCAACTCCGGGCCTGCAGTCGATACGGGCAGACTTGAGGGCGGTAGGGGAGACTGGAACTCCTGGTGTAGCGGTGAAATGCGCAGATATCAGGAAGAACACCGGTGGCGAAGGCGGGTCTCTGGGCCGTCCCTGACGCTGAGGAGCGAAAGCGTGGGTAGCGAACAGGATTAGATACCCTGGTAGTCCACGCCGTAAACGGTGGGCGCTAGGTGTGGGTCACATTCCACGTGGTCTGCGCCGCAGCTAACGCATTAAGCGCCCCGCCTGGGGAGTACGGCCGCAAGGCTAAAACTCAAAGGAATTGACGGGGGCCCGCACAAGCGGCGGAGCATGCGGCTTAATTCGATGCAACGCGAAGAACCTTACCTAG
>JAGWXT010000012.1 GCA_018969715.1 Actinomycetales bacterium | reverse complement strand
TGCACGCCACCGTCGTGAGGTACTCCCCCGGCGGCGGCAGCTCAGCCACCCGTCCGGTCGCATCCACCACCAGCGGCGCCGGTGATGACGCCCACGTCGTGACCGGCTTCACCACCTGCAGGAGGTAGTTGTCAGCAGCAGTTGTGAATGCCACCGGCGGCTGCCCGGCGTCGATGGCCCACGTCTCGACCCGCGTCGGCGTGTTGGCGGTAGGAATGTGCCGCGCCGTCTGTACCACAGCGAGACCGGCGTACCAGATCAGGCAGCCGACGATGAGCACGCCAACCACGCGACTTCCCCGCAGGGCAGCCAGTGCGGTGAGCAGGACCAGCACGAGCGTGAGGTAGGAAACCAGTCGGTAGGTGAACTGGATCCGGCCGAAGACCTCCGGTAGGGACCAGAACAGCGACTCCCGATCGATCAGAACCGTGAGGAGCAGTGCCATGGCGATCAGGCCTGCGGTACTCGCCCACCACCGCGGGGCAGCCCCCCGTCGCACCGCCAGCACAATCCCCACGAGGATGGGCAGCATCAGCAGGGGAACCGTCTGGATCTGCACCTGCACCGGAAGGTCGAGACCGAATAGCGCCCCGGTCGTCACGGATGCCTGCGCCGGGGTGAACCGCAGCCAAGGGGCAAACACCGTGGCGAGGTCGCTGAAACCGGCGAGGGTGTTGATCCCAGTGTCACCGAGGCGGGTGCGCATGCCCAACCAGAGATTCGGAATCAGCCAATAGCCCACCATCGCCACCCCGCAGGCGCCGGCCCCCACCACCCACCCCAGGTTGGCCAGCACCACCGGACGGGGGTGCCGGGCAACTAGGCTCGGCAAGAGGATCAGGAGCACGCAGCCGCCGACGGTCACCGTCAGCAGCAGCGAGATGTTGTGGGTACCGGCAAGCCCCGCAACGGCCAGTGCGAGCAGCGGCACCTCGGCGGACAGCTGGGCCCGGGAACGTGACACCAGTCGCGCGGCAAGGGCGAGGGCGCACACCCCAAACCCGAAGCCGGTGAGCTCAGCCCAGGCAAAGCGCTCGTAGACATTGGTCACCGCATAGGGGGAGATCCCCACAATGACGGCGAGGGCCCCAGCCAGCCCACGGCTCACCCCGAGCCGCCGCACGAGGAGGAACGCGCCCACCATCCCCAGCCAGCAGCCGGACCACAGGGCGAGCAGGAGGGTCGGCCATGCCCCCAGCAGCGTCGCCACCGCCCCCAGCACGGTGAACGCCGCCCCCCCGTAGAAGACGAACAGGGGGTAGAACGCGACCTCATTGGTGTTGAGGAAATAAAGGTCGTACCTGCCGGCGAGCAGTTCCGCCCGCATGGACTCGATGAAGTATGCGACGTTGGTCCAGTCGTCGTGGGCTGCCCGCCACACCGCGAATGGCAGCACGACGCACAGGCTCACAAGAAGGAGCACCACCGGCACCGGTACCCGCGCCTTCACCCTGACCTCCTCGCTGGGCCGTTCTCGATGGTCACCCCACCAGCTGCGACCGCTCGACAACCTACAAGCCGGGGATGTCTAGGCTGACGCGGTGAACGCCTCCGCACCGGCCGATCGAGACCCCGACCGAAACGTCCACGGCGGCGCACTCCTGCCCTGTGGTACCGACCCGGTCACCGGCTTCTACCGTGACGGCTGCTGTGCCACCGGCCCAGCGGACCGCGGATCCCACACGGTGTGCGCGGTGGTCACCGCGGAGTTCCTCGCCCATCAGCGCGAACTCGGCAATGACCTCGTTACCCCGCGACCGGAGTACCGGTTCCCAGGCCTGCGCCCGGGAGATCGGTGGTGCGTGTGCGCCGCCCGCTGGTGGCAGTCATGTCAGGCCGGAATCGCCGCCCCGGTGGTCCTGGCCGCCACCCATGAGGCGGCCCTGCGGATCATCCCCCTGGCAGCTCTGACCGAGCACGCCGTTGACGTTCCCGACGATGCCGGCGCCCTCACCGACTGACCCCGTCGCCGGTCCTGGCGCCCCCGCACCGTCCCGTATCAGTGCGACCTACCGGGTAGCCCCCGCGCGGGCCGATGACCTCGCCGAGGCGATCCGGGTGGAGCAGACGATCGAGTTCCCGATCGATCTGGCACCGGCGTGGATCGCTGCCGACGTCGTCGGCCGGGTCGAGCGGGTGGACAACGGGCTGATCACCATCACCTACGACCCGGCCGTTGCCGCCGGCGGCCTCACCCAGTTGCTCAATGTGATCTGGGGAAATGTGTCGCTGTTCGAGGGCGTGCGTCTGGTCGAGGTCCACCTGCCACCCGGGTTGGGCACTCCGGCCCGGTTCGGCATCCCTGGCCTGCGCACCCTGTTCGCCGCTGCCGATCGCGCGTTGCTGGCCACCGCCCTGAAGCCGATGGGGATGACCCCGGCAGAGCTTGCCCGGACCGCGGCGATGCTGGCCGCCGCAGGCATCGACCTGATCAAGGACGACCACAGCCTCGCCGATCAGCCATGGGCCCCCTGGCGGGATCGGGTTGCCGCATGTGCCGCAGCAGTCGCCGAGGTCAACAGCCGGCTGGGTACCCGCGCGATCTACGCACCCTGCCTGAACTCCCCCGCCGATCGGATGGTCGAGGATGCCCATCTCGCGCGATCCCTTGGTGCGGGGGCCCTGTTGGTGATGCCGGGTGTGACCGGCTTCGACGCCATGCGGGTGCTCGCCGCCGATGACACCCTCAACCTGCCGCTGCTGGCGCACCCGTCCTTCCTCGGCTCGCACACTGTCAGCCCCGGGCAGGGGATCCGGCATGGCCTGCTCTTCGGGCTGTTCATGCGCATGGCGGGTGCGGACATCTCGATCTTCCCCAACCACGGTGGCCGGTTCACCTTCACCGAGTCGCAGTGCCTGGACATCCGGGACTGCTGTCTCACCGAGTGGGCCGGCCTGCCGGCGATCTGGCCGGCCCCGGGCGGCGGCATGACACTGGATCGCCTCGACGACCTGCTCAACGGGTACGGCCGCGATGTGGTGCTGCTCATCGGGGGTGCCCTCCACCGCGGCGACCTCGCGGTGAACGCCGCCGCCCTCGCCGACCGGGTGCGCGCCCACGCCCGCTGCTGAGCCGAGCACTGCTCGACCGCGGAATGCTCCTAGGTATGGGCGGCGATCTGCTCCCCGGCCAGCCCGATCAGTCGGTCGGGGTCGGCATCCGCACAGCACTCGCGCACGGCCAGTGCCGCCGTGCGCAGGACGGCGCGTGCGGCACCGACGCGCACCTGCGGATCGAGGGTCTCGATATCGGAGGCCTTGGCCAAGCCGATGATGCGCCGGGTCATCTTGGCCGCGGCGAATACCCACGCCTCCTCCTGCCACTGGGCAAGGAGCCGCTCCCCGACGTCATCGGTGAAGACGCGCGGATCGCAGCGCTGTGGCCACTGCTGGCGGAATGTGGACTCGAATGCGTGCCACGTCCCGCTGATGAGGTTCAGGCACCACCGCATGCGGGCACCCTCGCCCAGTGCCCCGGCGCGGGCCGCCGCGATGACGTAGTTGGCCCAGAGGGCACCGAGATCGAAGGCGATCGGCCCGTAGAAGGCGAACTCGCTGTCGATGGCGCGCACCGAGTCGACCCGCCCGTCACCGCCCGCGCGGACCATCACCGAGCCGGTATGGAGGTCACCGTGGATCAGCGCCTCCGCGCGCGTCATGAACGTCCACTTGGCCATCCCGATGCGGGCAACCATGAACGCATCGTCCGCCACCGCTCGCGCATCCACGGCATTGTCGGGCAGCACGCTGTTGCGCCCCGCATCGACCCACGGCTCGGTGAAGACGAGATCCTCGGTGATCGTGCACAGTTCGGGGTTGATGGCCGCGGCAACGCGCAGCTTGTGGGCCTCGGGATCGGCAGCCCCCAGGACGGAGGTACCGAAGGCGATCCGCGCGATGTAGTCCCCGAGCGCCTCCGCCGCACCGTCATGGCGCAGCCCACTGTTGAGGGCGGTCCGCCATACCGTGTGGTCAGAGAGATCCTCCATGGTGATGATGTACCGCTCAGTGTCGAAATGGTGGACGTGGGGCACGGCGGACGGCGCGAACCGGGCATGGGCGCGATTGGCGTGCGCCTCCCGTCGGGCTCGCTCGGGGGTCATCGGCCAGACCGGTCCGACCAGGCGCACATAGGGCAGGGACTGCTTGAGCACGACACCGCGGCCTGCGGCATCGGTGATGATGAAGACGAGATTGAGGTTGCCATCACCCACCTCGCGGATGTCGACGAGGGCGGAGGTGTCGACCAGGTCGCGAACCTCCGGGGTCGATGCGAGGTAGTCAGCAACGGTATCGATAGACAGGTGCGCGTATCCGCTCATGGGGCGGAATCCTGCCACCGCGGTCAGCGCGGGAAGGCGGCTGCCACCCCGCTGTCGACCGGGAGGACCGCACCGGTGGTGCGGGAGGACTCCTCACTGAGCAGGAAGCCAACCGTGTGGGCGACGTCCACTGTCGTCACCGGCCGTCGCAGCAGGGTGCGCCCGGTGTAGAAGTCGGCCAGCCGGTCCGGCTCGATGCCGTGGGCGGCCGCCCGCTCAGCGCGCAGCTGTGCATCCCAGAGGCCGGAGTTGTCAAACACCGCATCCGGGTTGACCGCATTGGCCCGAATCCCCGCCGGCCCACCCTCGAGGGCGGCGATCCGCATGAGCTGGATCATCGCCGCCTTCGAGGCCGAGTAGGCGCCAAAGCCCGCTCCCGGGGCGAAGGCGTTCTTGCTGGCGATGTAGACCAGCGATCCGCCGATGCCCTGGGCGGTGAGTGCGCGCAGGGCCGCCCGGGTCAGCAGGAAGGCACTGGTGAGGTTCACCCGCAGGGCGCGCTCCCACTGCTCATCGGTGAGGTCGGTGAGCCTGCCGGTGACACCGATACCGGCATTGAGCACCACGCCATCGACCCCGCCGAAGGCGTCGATCGCCGCATGGACGGTGTGCGCCACGACCTCCGGATCGGACTGATCGCCGACCACGACCTCCGGCCGGCCACCGGGGGCGTCGCCAAGGCTGTCCGCGGCGGCGGTGACCGACGTGCCATTGAGATCGGCCAGCACCAGGGCGGCTCCGGCAGCCGCGAGCTGCTGCGCAACGGCGCGTCCGATCCCGGAGCCGGCACCGGTGACGATGACGACGCTGCCGGCAAGTGGTCGCGGCGGCGGTCGCAGGGTGAGCTTGTAGAGCTCCAGGGGCCAGTAGTCGAAGTCGACGGTGTCGCGCTCAGCGAGGGGCAGCGCCGACCCGAATGCATCACGGGCCATGGCCGCCGTCATGTGGGTGCGGGTGGCGATGTCGGCGCGAATGCGCGCCTCCGCGGGGTTCAGCCCGGTGGTGATCGCCCCGACGGCGGGCAGCAGCAGCACCCGCGGGAGTGGCTCATGGCCACCCGCCGGCGGCAGCAGGTCTCGGTGCCGCTCCTGGACGGCGCGCATCTGCTCCTCGTGCTGGTCGATCGCCGCACTGGCTGCCTGCGGATCGGCGGGTATCACCAGCGAGCGCGTACCGATGCGGAGCATGTGGTCGGCGCTTGATACTCCGGCGGCGACCACCGCCGGCAGATCGGACCGGGCGGTCAGCGCCGCGAGGCGGGTGTCGGTCCGCAGGATTCGCCGGCCGTTGCGGGACAGCCGCCCCCGCAGCCGCAGCAGCAGGGTGCGCAACTCCGCCTCCCCGGGCACTTCTGCCCCCGGCCGTGCCGCGTGGTGATGGTGCCCTCCCTGTGCGGCGAGGTAGTCGGCAGCGCGGGCAACCGTGGCCACCGTGCGCTGGTAGCACTCCTCTGAAGTATCAGCCCACACCACCAGTCCGTGGTGGGCCAGCACGATGCCCTCCCGGTCGGCCAGCTCGGCGACGACTGCACTGAGCGCGAACCCCGGTCGGAGCCAGTCGACGTAGGCGAAGCCCTCACCAAGGGCCTCCGCGGTCACCTGCGGTCCGTGGGGGGACATCGTCAGCGCGCAGATGGCATCGGCATGGACGTGATCAACATGGCGGTGCGGGAGGAATGCATGCAGCAGCGTCTCGACACTCGGTCGACGCGCCCCGGGGTCAAGCAGGGCTCGCGTGACCGCATCGACCATCGCCTCATCGGCCATGCCGGGGCGCTCCCGCAGCGGCAGCAGCTCCGCCAGGCGCAGTGCCGGGTAGTCCACGGCGGTGGACTGCCGCAGGTCGGCCCCCGACCCCTTCACCCACAGCACCTCGGTCGGACGTCCCAGATGATCCCGGACCGTCCCCTTGGCGGAGGTGTTCCCACCCCCGTGCAGCACGAGGGTCGGGTCGGCGCCGATCTTGGCCGAGCGCGCAATCAGCGCGGCGAGCTCCGGGTGCCCGGCACCCGGTTCGGTTGCGAGCCCGGCACCCGGTTCGGGCGTCGGCGGACCCGGCCGGGGGTCAGACACGGGCAGGGGTCGCGGCGGCGATCGCACTGACGTCGGCGATCAGGCGCGGTTCGACCACGCCCACCTCGGTGACGATGGCATCGATCAGCCGAGCCGGTGTCACATCAAAGGCCGGATTGAAGGCACGAGCACCCGGCGGTGCGACAACGGCGTCCCCCCAGTGCAGCACCTCGGCCTCCGGCCGTTGCTCGATGGTGATCCCATCACCGGTTGCGGTCGTCAGATCGAGGGTCGATGCGGGAGCCGCGACGATGAACGGCACGCCCGCGTCCGCACAGGCCAGTGCCACAGCGAGGGAGCCGATCTTGTTCGCCGTGTCGCCATTGCGGGCGATCCGGTCGGCACCAATGATCGCGACATCGACCAGTCCGCGGGCGATCGTGCTCGCCGCCGCGCCGTCGACCTGGATGCGGTAGTCGATGCCCTCCCCGGCCAGCTCCCAGGCCGTCAACCGCGAACCCTGGAGCAGGGGCCGGGTCTCATCGGCGTACACCAGTCCGAGCCGGCCGCGGGTGCTGAGCGTGCGCACGATCCCCAAGGCCGTCCCCCAGGCGGTCGTCGCGAGGCTGCCGGTATTGCAGTGGGTGAGGACGTTCACCCGCTCGCCCCGCACCCGATCGAGGATCCACTCGGTTCCGCGCTCCGCCAGCAGTCGATTGGCTGCCTCATCCGCCGCGATGAGCCGGCGGGCACCCGCGAGGACCGCCGGCAACCCCGCCGGCAGCAGCGGCAGCACCTCGTCCACCCCCCAGGCGAGGTTGACGGCGGTCGGTCGCGCCGACCGCAGCGCTGCGATGGTGTCGGCCAGGTGGGCCGGCGACCACCCCTCGCGCTCGGACTCGGCGATCGCCAGGGCCACACCGAGGGCGCCAACGGCACCGAGGGCAGGCGCACCGCGGACGACGAGGCGACGGATTGCATCGATGAGTTCGGCCACTGTCAGGCAGTCGACGAATGCGATCGCCACGGGTAACCGCGTCTGATCGAGCAGGCGCACGGAGGGTCCCTCGGGACGCCAGTCCAGCGTTCGCGGCAGGGTCATGGGCTGTCCTCGCCGGCGATGATGTGGGCGATCGTGTCGGCGTCAGCGGGTGCACCGGTCCACCGCGCCACCCGATCGAGGACTGCCCGCTCGGCTTGGTCGCGGCGTACGGCCGGCAGTGCCTGCGCAGCCAGCCAGTCCCGGGTGACCTGCCAGCGCAGCTCGCGTGCGCGCAGGGCCGCCTCAACCCGCGCCATCTGGGCGTCGCTTGCCTTGAGCCGGAAGACGGTGCGCACTGCCTCGGGGATCTCGCGGCGGTAGTCGTGCCCGCCCTCCTGGAAGATCCCCGGGGTGGGGGACAGTGCGTTCTGCATGTCAAGGAAGGTGCTGATGAAGGTGACCGCCGGCAGCCACGAGGTGCCCCGCGGTGAACCCGGCGGACGAGTCTGCTGGGGGCCCAGCCAGTCAGGCTGCCGCCACAGCAGACGGGCACCGAACTTGGGAATCGGGTCATCACCGTTCTGCAGCAGCAGGTAGCGCACCCGTTGACGATCCGCGGGGTCAAGGTCATGCCAGTCGCGCACAGCCCGCGGCAGGAATGCCGCGCCCGGGCCGACCTGCGGCGGGTCGGCGACGCTGCGCGTGCCCCACAACTCGTCCCGCCACTGCGTCGCCTCCGGGGTGCCCAGCCAGATCGCGGCATCCAGACCGATCCCCAGCGGCCCGGAGATCCCCTGCCCGCGGAACATCTCCTGACTGACCTGGGAGCCGAGGCTCTCGCCGAACAGCACGAACTGCGGTCGCTTGGACGCCGGCATCGCCCGCAGCCGCGCCAGCAGCCCATTGACGACGATGCGAGTCTGATCGATTCCCTCCGCCACCCTCGTCAGCGACAGCGCCGAGGGCAGGACGGAGTACTGGATCGCCGCGGATGCGCAGTTGCCCCGGGTGAGGAACTCAAGGGTCTCCGTGCCGACATAGTTGACGTAACCGGAGCCGGTGGGCGAGAACAGCGCGAACACCCGCCGCCGGAGGGCATCCGTCCGGTCGATCTCGGCCAGCAGCAGTTCTGCCCGCGCCAGTGGGGTCGCCGCGGCGTTGAGCGAGGCGTAGACCCGGATCGGCTGACCCGCGGGCTCGCCCATGACCGCGGTGATCTCCGCCGGCCGCAGCACCATCGACAGCCACCGGCGGGACTCCCGAGTCTGGTCGGCCCACCGACTGAGCGAACCCGGCCCGCCGGTGACCTCAGGCAGGTCCGGGGCCGTGGCGTGGGCGGGTTCCATCGCCTCCCCGGCGGGCGTGAGGCGGGCATCGACCAGCGTGATGGCACCCCAGCCCGCGGCCGCGGTGAGCGCAGCCGCGGTGAGGCGGCCGGCGGTCCGGTGGCTCTCCGGCTCACCGCCGACAATCCCGGTGATGACCTTCGAAGCAAACCCGGTGGCGGCGGACTCCGCGCGCGCGACGCCGACGAGGACTCCGGTGACCGCGAGGCTGGACAGTGCGGCCTTGTGCAGGACAACCTCGCGGGTGGTGCCGCTGGCCACAGCTGACGGTGCGGTGAAGGTGACCACCGCCGGCTGCGGGGAACGCAGTCCGGGGTCAGCATCGTCCTCGCCGGCAAGCATCACCGAGCCGGGCCGATCACCCCTCGTCAACTGGTACCCGATGGCCGCCGCGGCCAGCGCCGCGGCGAGCGTGCCGGCGGTCTGCCCACGCTTGGGCAGGGCGCCGAGCACGTCGCTGCCCAGCCCGGCCACGCCGACCGCACCCAGTCCCAACGCCCCGAGGCGGAGCAGGGAACGCCGGGGGGATTCGTGCTCGGCAACGGGCAGTGCGCGCACAGCGGCAATCCCCCCACCTGCCGCGAGGACATCGACGATCACGCCGGCCGTTCGTCCCGCTGCCGGGGGGGCGGTGCGCAGGAGGCGGTCCACCGTGGTGCGCAGCAGTGAGTGACCCGTCACCCCCCACGCATAGCCAACCGCTGCGGCGACCCCACCGATGACGGCCTGATCGCGGGTGGCGCGGGTGAGCAGGTTCGGCTGATAGGACAGCCCCGTATAGAAGGCGCCGAGCAGGGTGCCGGCGCGCGCTGCCGGGTCGAAGGGATTCCTCATGCGCCCGGCCTACCAGCGTCGAGGCTCACCATGGCCGCGACGCTACCGGGTCCGGATCGGGGCGATCAGGCGAAGTACGCGGTGACCGCCGCGTGGTCGCTCCACCGTTCGGCGTAGCTGGCGGCGCGTCCGATCTCGATGCGCTGGGCGTGGGCTGCGAGGCCGGGTGTGGCGAGCACGTAGTCGATCCGCCAGCCGCCGTCGGTGTCGAAGCCGCGACCCCGCCACGACCACCAGGTGTAGGGCCCCGGGCCCGGCCCACCCAGGCGTCGCCCGAGATCCACCCATGAGCGCTCGAACCACGTGTCAAGCCAGGCCCGCTCCTGTGGGAGGAACCCGGCACTGGCGCGATTGGCCCGCCAGTTCTTCAGGTCAACCTCCCGATGGGCGATGTTGAGGTCCCCGCACACCACGACATGCCCCCCTGTGCGCTGGGCCCGTCGGTGAAGGGTGCGCAGACGGGCATCCATGCCGGCGAGGAACCGGTACTTCTCCTCCTGTCGTGGAGTCTCGGCCTCCCCACTGTGGACGTACACCGAGACCACCGTCACCACCCCGAAGGGGCTGTCGACATCAACCTCCACCCACCGCCCCTGACCGTCGATGAGCGGCTGCCGGACGGATGTGCGGGCCGCCAAGGGAGGCTGCTCGGTCAGGATCGCCACCCCCGCCCGTCCGAGCTCGGGAGCCGGGACGTGCGCAACCTGCCAGTGCGCCAGTGGCGAGTCCGCAAGCGTGGCATGGACCTGCTCGTGCGTTGCCCGCACCTCCTGCAGGCACAGCACCGTCGTGGGGTGCTCGGCAAGCCAGGTGAGGCCGCCACGTCGATGGGCGGCGCGGATGCCGTTGACGTTGACCGTCGTCACACTCCACATTGCGGGCAGTCTGCCACCGCATCCCACCGGTCCCCGCAGTGCGAGCACGGCAGCGGCATGCGAGACTCCCGCCATGCCGACGCACGCGACGTCGAATGAACCACCCCAGTCGCCGATCCTCGCCGCGATCCGCGCCCGCGAGGAGCACCTGGCTGCGGCGGCGGAGGCCGAGCGACAGGCCGAACTCGATGCGGTGATGGGAACCACCCGGCTGGAACCGCCGGCGGGAGACGACCAGCCCGGGTAGTCGACTGCCGTCAGCCCAGGTAGTGGTGGCAGCTGATTGAGGCCGCATCGGGAAAGCGCTCACGCAACCGGCTCAAGGCTGCGGACAGCGTGCCGTCGGCGGGCCGGCGGGCCGCAGCGTTCCGGTGATCCCCGAGGATGTCCGCCACCGACGAGCGTGGCACGGCCAGATTGCGCCACCCGGCGAGGGCAATCCGCGAGGGATCGGCTGCGGCCCAGGCCCCGTAGGAGTGGTACTCCGATACCGCTGAGCCACCGGATCCCCAGTCGGCCGCCGTCAGCCATGCCCGCACCCCCGCCATGACCACCTGCCTTCGCCCGCGCAGGTCGTTCAGTGCCGGCAACGGTGACACTCCTGCCGCCAGCATCCCCAGCAGCAGATCCGGCTGCCACAGTTGGTGATGGGTCACGAACGAGTACGGGTGCTCCGCCCGTCGGCCGAGGACGCGCTCGGCGTGCCGCGCGTACTCGCAGGTGAACTCATGGCTGATGCTCAGCAGTTGGCGGGTCCCGACCAGCCAGGTGCGGGGCCGCAGCAGGATGGTGTCCGCGTCGACCACGAGGGTTGGCGTGGGATCGGGGGCGAGGGCGACGGCACCGATCTTGAGCACTTGCTGACGGACCCAGCCGCGCCGTTGCGGTGGCAGCGGCGTGACCGCCCGGTGGGGTCCGTGGTCATCGACGCTCCCCGCGGCGTCGACGAGGCCCAGCAGCGGCTCGGCTGGACTCGCCTCATCGCTGATCACCTCGTGCCCACCCGCGGCATGCCCACGCGCGGCATAGCCACCCCCGGCATACCCAACTGTCGAACACCCAGCTGCCGACACCACCGATGCCACCCGCTCGGCCACCTCATCGAGGTACCGCTGCGGTGTGAGAATGCGCAGCCGGGACAGCGCCGGTCCAACGGCGGCAACTGCCGCGGCCGCGACGATCCCCGCCAGGTCGCGGTCACGCGGACCGATGAGGATGAGCACATCCAGCGGGGAGGGGTCCCCTTCGCACAGCGGATCAACCGGCAGGACGGCCTCCAGTGCCCGTCGCGCCGTCTCCGGCAGGGGTGAACGGGGACGGCCGCGGCGATATGCCGCGGCCATGAGCACACCGGCGCCCGCGGCCGCCGGCCACTGCCGCCGGCTCACCTCGCGTTCGAGGCGGGCGCGCCACGACAGTGGGGGGAACTCGTCGCCCACCCCAGCGCTCAGGTCGGGGGTGCCGGCGATGAGGGAGCCTCCCCCGCCGGAGCGCCATCGCGACCCGACACCCCGCCCCGACCCGGTGGGGCCGACTCCCCCGTGGGCAGGTGTTCAACACGCTGCTGGGCTGCGCGGAGGCTGCGCGTCAGGGCGAACCCGATGACGGCAACCGCCGCCGCGAGCACCAGCAGCAGGATCAGTCCGATCTGGCCCGGGCCAATACCGGCGGGGTCACCTGTGCTCACACCCGCACCGTACGCCCTCCTCGCGCACGGGGAGGAACATTCACCTCGCTTACGGAGGAGGAACACTCACCGGCCCGTGGCAGCCCCACCGCTGGGCGTCAGGCGATGTCGTCGGGCACTCCGGCGAAGAGATCGTCCTCCGGCAGTGACACCGGCACCCGGGTGGCCGCGAGTTCGTAGTCCTCCGTCGGCCAGATCTCCGCCTGCACATGGGCGGGCACGGTGAACCACGCACTCGTTGGGGGAACCTGGGTGGCATGTGCCAGCAGGGCCCGCTCCCGGACCGGGAAGTACTCCGCACAACGCACCCGCGTGGTTACCCGGTGGCTGTCATCCGCGCGGTCAGCCAACCACTCCGCATAGGGACTGGGCTGGCCGGTGGCGATCACCGCCTCGTGGAGCGCCATCAGGCGCTCGCGGTGGAAGGAGTGGTGGTAGTACAGCTTCAGCGGGGTCCACGCGGGGCCGGCTGCCGGGTGACGTGACCGGTCGCCCGCGTGCTCCCAGACGTAGCGCGAGATCTCATGGGTGCGCAGGTGGTCGGGGTGCGGGTAACCGCCGTTCTCGTCGTAGGTCGTGAGGACATGGGGTCGGAAGGCGCGCACGATACGCAGCAGAGACAGCGCCGGCTCCTCCATCGGCACATCCGCAAATGACCCGGCGGGGGGCGGTGCCGCAGGTGTCGCATCACTCCATCCGGAATCGATGAAGCCCAGCCAGGCGTGGCGGACCCCGAGGATCGACGCGGCCTCAGCCATCTCCGCCCGGCGCACGCTGGGCAGGGATGCGGTGATCTCCGGCCGGTCGAGCGCGGGATTGAGCACGTCCCCGCGCTCACCACCGGTGCAGGTGACGACGAGGACCTCGACACCGGCGGCGGCATAGCGGGCGGTGGTGGCCGCACCCTTGCTCGCCTCATCATCGGGATGGGCATGGACGGCGAGCAGGCGGCGGGGGGTCGGCACGCCCACATTCTCCGGGCACACTGAGGCCATGTGGACCCCACCCCATCCGCTTGGCACAACTCGCAGATGACCCCCACCCCAGCGGCCGGTCGACCGTTGTGGCCGCTGATCGTCATCGGCGTGCTGATCGCCGCGGGTGTCGCGATCCTGCTGACCGCGGGCGCGCGGCGGGCACTGGGCCCGCGCGCCGACGCCACCCTGCTGACCTGGGAGGTGACCGGGAACACCGCGACGGTCGTGTTCCGCATTCGCCGGCCACCCGGCCAGCCAGCGGTCTGCGTCCTGCGCGCAAAGGATGAGAACTTCATCGACGTCGGCTACGCCGTCCTGCCACTGCCCCCAGTTTCGACACCGGTCACGCAGGAGACCTTCCAGCTGGCGACGACGGAGCCCGCGTTTGTCGTGGAGGTCCTCGGCTGCCGGATCGGCCAACGGCTCGCCGAGGATGCCGTCATCGGGCCCCAGTTCGCACCCGGCGTCGTGCCGCCATCACAGCCGCCGCCGGCTACCGTGCCCGGGCCGCTGTCATGACGAGGCGGTACCCTTCGCCGATCGGCGTATCCAGCCAGCCTCGTCATTCCCGCGGGCCTGATGCCCATGATTGCCGACGCTCAGGTTCGCCAACTGCCGGCTTCGCCGAAGCCCGGATCCGCGGCAGTTCTGACACGCAGGAGACGAGGGGGCACGATCATGAGCGAGAGCGCTCCAACCTTCCTCACCCAGGAGGCCTTCGATCGCCTCCAACAGGAGCTCACCCAGCGCAGCGGCCCCCAGCGGGAGGAGATCCGACTGCGGATCGCCGCCGCCCGGGAGGAGGGCGACCTGCGAGAGAACGGTGGCTACCACGCCGCGCGTGAGGAGCAGGGGAAGAATGAGGCGCGCATCCGAGTGCTGACCGCGATGCTTGCCGCCGCGGTGGTGGGGGTTCCCGCCGCCGGCGACGGCACTGTCGGTGTGGGCCAGGTGGTCACGGTCCGATTTCCCGACGGTGACGAGGAGCGCTTCCTGCTCGCCTCTCGGGAGCAGGCACCCCACGCTGAAATCGATGTCTACTCCCCGAGCTCCCCCCTCGGTGCCGCCGTCCTTGGAGCTGCGGTAGGGGCACGCGTGGCCTTCACCCTCCCCAATGGCCGGCAGTTGAACGTCACCGTGGTCAGCGCCGAACCCCTCGCGGGATGAGAGCCCCGCGCCCGGCGGCGGAGGCGCTGGCCTACGTCGGCGGCGTCATCGTCGTTGCGACCGTCATCCTGCTGGTCAGCCGCGCCTGGGAGGGGTTGGGCATCGTCGGCCGGCCGACGGTTGTCGGAGTCGCCGGAGCCGCCCTGCTGCTCGTGGGCTGGCAGATCGGCGCCCGCAAAACCGCATACACCCGTCGTCTCGCCTCAACCCTGCTGGCCGCCGCAGCCGTGTGCATCGGCGGCGCTGTGGGCATCACGGTGCGGGAGCTCACCATCGAGGCGCAGATCCCATCCGGCCGTGCGGAATGGATCACTGCTTGTTGCGCAGTCGCTGCGATCACCGCACTGGCGTGGCTGGGCTACCGGCGCAGCCCGTCGGCGGTGGGCGTCCTGCTGATCGCCGGGGCGGGAGCACTGCTCGCGGTCACCCTCGATGGGCTCGTCGGCAGCCTGCTTCCGACCGCGCAGCCCCTGGGCGCGGCCGGACCACTGCTGTGCGTCCTCGGCCTTGGCTGGCTGGTGCGCGCACCCGCGCTCCGGACGCCCCAGCTCGCACGCGCCATCGGTGTCGCCCTCCTCATCATCGGGGTGCAGGTGATGCGCTTCCAGCAGTGGCCAGACTGGCTCATCCCCGCTCTGCTGCTGCTGATCGGCATCGGTCTGCTGGTGTGGCACAGCCGGGTCCGCGCCTGGCCCCTGCTCGCCGGCGGCGTACTGGCCTGCCTGCTCGGGGCGATCGACGCGCTGCTGCTCTACGCAGCCGGTGTTGCGCTCATCATCGGCGGCCTCGTCATCGGACTGGGGCTGCTCACATTGGGGGTACTGCTGTTGCGGGACCGCCCCGCGGAGGCAGCCCGCCCGCCAGCAGCGCCACCCCGATCACCGTCGCCGTGAGTGCGATCGGCGCCGTCGCCAGCAGGTAGTGGGCGTAGCCGTCGGCAAGACTGTTGGCGGCGTGGACGGAGAAGATGGCGAGGATGCCCAGATGTGCGCCCACGCCGGCCCAGCAACTGATCGCCACCCAGGCGAGCTGGTTGCGAAGCCGGCTGCGAGCGAGGGCGAGCAGCACCCCGAGGGCCGCCGGAAGCAGCATCACCACCCACACCACCGAATAGGCGCGGGCGAGGAACTGCTGGCCGATCAGGATCGGGCTGTCGACGCGGGGAAGCACCCCCGGCGGTGAGGGCAGGCCGCGGACCGCAGCGGACCACGCAGCACCGGTCCCGGTGTCGACGGTGCTGCCGGGAACGCCGCGACGGGCAGCCTCCGGGCTGCGCGCGGACACCTCATCGGTGACGAATGCCACGCGCATCCGCAGCAGGCCATCGGCGAGGGTCGCCGCCATCGTTCGCGCCACCTGCGCCCAGGCGAACCGCTGGACGACGGGCATGCCGACTCCTACCGGCGTTCCCGAGCACGTCAGTCGACCATCTGCGCACGCGCGCGTGATGTCCTCGGCAATCTGTCGGAAGTAGTCGGCCCGCTCGCTGGCGGTCGAGACCTGGCCGAGCGGTGCCTCGTAGATCACCCACGCGCGGAACTGCGCCTCCAGCAGCACGGCCGAGCCGCCCTCCACCAGCGGTGCGAGACGTTCGGCCGCGGGCGACACCGCGTAGACGGGGGCCCGCTGATGGACCCAGAGCGCGTCCGCGCGATCCGGGCTGTGCGGCTGCACTCGCACCCACGCTGACCACATCTGGGCGAAGGGACCGCGGTTGAAGTCATCCACGGTGCGCAGGCCGTAGGCGTGGGCATTGGCCTGGGCCACCACCGCTGAGGGGATCGCGTACAGGGCACCGGCAACGACCACGACCCCTGCGGCCATGAGGGCGGAACGGCCAACGCACATCCCGACCGCCAGGATCCCGGCACAGACAGCTGCCAGCCAGATCGTGTCGGCACGGGTGATCGCGAGGACGCCGAGGACCAAGCCGAGGGCGCCCGACCAGCCGATGGCGCCGGCCCACCATCGGCGCGTGGGGGTTGCGGTGCGCAGATGCAGTGCGAGCATGACCGCGAGCCCGACGGCGAGCACCCCGAGGGCCGCTACCAGTCCCTCCCGGTAGACCCGGGAGGCCGAGAAGCTGAGCATCGCCGGGTTGAGGGCGAGGGCGGCAAAGGTCGCTCGGCCCAGCCACGGCTGCGCCCCCCAGCGGGCGAGGCCCACGGCGAGTAGGCCCGCTCCCCCGAGGTAGATCACCTGCTGGGCAATTGTCGGGGGCAGGCCGAGGGGGTGGATCCCGGCAAGGAATAGCGGGTAGCCCGGGCCCTTGCTCAGTGTGAGGGCGGTCCACTCGCCGAGCCATTCACCGCGCAACAGGGCGCCGGCGAGGGTGGCCTGCAGCTCGTCATCGTGCCGGGAGCCGAACAGCGGGATCGGCGGCAGGGACGCCCGCAGGCCGAGGCTCAGCCCGCCGAGCACGACGTACCACCATCCCCAGCCGATCCGGGACAGCCGGCCCACCGCTAGCGCCGGGCGACGGTGCGGTACTTCCGCACGGACAACGGGATGAAGATCAGCAGGATCAGTGCGATCCAGCACAGTGCCACCGCGATGGGGTACTGCTGGGGCAGCGAACTGCCGTCGGCAAAGGGGTTGGGGTTGCCGAACAGGGTGCGCAGTGAGGCCACGACCGCCGATACCGGGTTCCAGTCGGCGATGGTCTGCAGCCAGGGGGGCATCCCCTGCGTGGGAACGAAGGCGTTGGAGAGGAAGGTCAGCGGAAACAGCCAGATGAACCCGGCGGTCTGTGCCACCTCCGTACTGGAAACCGACAGCCCGATATAGCAGCCAATCCAACTGAGGGCGTAGCCGAATGCCAGCAGCAGGAGGTACGCGAGCACCGCCCGCAGCACGCCGTCATTTATGCGCCATCCGATCAGCAGGCCGGTGAGGGACATCACCGCCACGGTGATGCTGCCACGGACGAGATCACCGAGGGTGCGGCCGACCAGCACCGCTGACCGCGCCATCGGCAGCGAGCGGAAGCGGTCGACCAGTCCCTTGCTCATGTCCTCGCTGAGGCCCACGCTCGTGGCGGCGCCGGCGAAGGCGATGGTCTGCACGAAGATCCCCGCCACGAGGTACTCCCGATAGCTGCCGCCGCCCGGAATCGCGATCGCTCCACCGAAGACGAATGCGAACAGCAGGATGAACATGATCGGCTGGATGATCCCGAATACCAGCAGACCGGGAATCCGCGAGATCTTCACGACATTGCGCACCGCAAGTACGAGACCGTCGTGGAATGCCCAGTAGGCGCGCGATCGAAGGAGCACCTCCGGTGCGCCGGTCGGCGCCGCACCGCCAAACCGCGCGCCGGCGTCGGTGGACCCCGTGGCGTGAGTCGCCGCGCTCATCGCCGCCGTCCGCGGGTGGGCGCCGGCGGCGTCTCGACCTCGGCTCGATGACCGGTGAGTGAAAGGAAGACGTCATCGAGGGTGGGTCGGCGCAAGTGGATCTCCGCGATCGGCACCCCCTCGCTGTCGAGGGCCCGGATCGCCTCGACGAGGACCGCACCACCCCCGGTGACCGGAACCGAGACTGTTTCATCCTCAGCAGTGGGGGGTGCTGTCCCCAGCGGGGTGAGCGCGGTGACCGTGCGCGCAACATCCGCGCCCGCCACCCGCACCTCTATCCGCTCCCCGCCGACCCGGGACTTGAGGTCATCGGGTGTCCCCTCGGCGATCACCCGGCCCTGATCGACCACGGCGATCCGATCGGCCAGGGAGTCGGCCTCCTCCAGGTACTGGGTGGTAAGGAGCACCGTGGTGCCGTCCGCGACAAGGCCGGCGATCACCTCCCACATCGTCAGGCGGGAGCGAGGATCCAGTCCGGTGGTCGGTTCATCAAGGAACAGGATGGTGGGCTTGGCCACGAGACTTGAGGCGAGGTCGAGGCGCCGGCGCATCCCGCCGGAGTAGGTGCGAGCGGTTCGGTCGGCGGCGTCGGTGAGGTCAAAGCGCTCCAGCAGTTCCTCGGTTCGCGCCCTGACATATCCAGCGCGCAGGTGGAACAGCCGGCCCACCATGTGCAGGTTCTCCCGCGCGGTGAGGTCCTCATCGATGGCCGCGTACTGGCCGGACAGCCCGATCACCCGGCGGACGGCATCCGGCGCGGCAAGGACGTCGATACCAGCCACGCGGGCGGTGCCGGCATTGGGGACCAGCAGTGTTGCAAGCACCCGCACAGTGGTGGTCTTGCCAGCCCCATTGGGCCCCAGTAGACCCATCACCGACGCTGTCGGGACGGTGAGGCTCAGCCCATCAAGGGCACGCACGCGGCCGTAGTCGACGATGAGGCCTTCCGCAACGATGGCCGCAGCCTCATGGGTGGATCCACTGGTGGATCCACTCGGGGCGGGCTGTGCGCGCATGGCCGTCATCGATTGGTCAGCGTACGCGAACGTTGGCACGCCGGCTGCGCTGCCTGCCAACGGTCGCCACCCTGCGCCGGGCGGCATCCAACTGAACCTGCCGAAACCTCGCTAGGGTGGCGGGAGTGACCTCGCTGCCGGCACGACTGGCCGGACGACTCGGGCTTGCCGGACTGCCCCGGGAGGTCGCGGTCATCGCCCTGGTTGCTTTTCTGGTGGCTATCGGCTTCGGAATTGTCGGACCGGCGATCCCGGTGTTCGCCGAGACTTTCGGTGTATCCACGTTCGCGGCCAGCGCTGTGATCAGCGTCTTTGCCCTCATGCGTTTCATCGGCTCACCGCTCGCGGGATGGCTGGTGGACCGCATCGGCGAGCGGGTGATTCTCTCGAGTGGGCTCACAATCGTCGCTGTCTCCAGCGGGCTCGCCGGCCTCGCGCAGAGCTACTCGCAGTTGCTCCTGCTACGCGGGGTCGGCGGTATCGGCTCGGCAATGTTCACGGTGTCGGCCTTCAGCGCGCTCCTGCGCATCGTCTCACCCGAGCAGCGCGGCCGGGCCGCCAGTGTGTTCAGCGGGGGATTCCTGCTCGGCGGCCTGTCCGGGCCCGCAGTCGGCGGATTAGTCCTGTCCCTGTCCTATCGACTGCCGTTCTTCCTCTATGCCGCCAGCCTGCTGGCGGCCGCGGTCGTCTCCGGGCTGCTGCTCAGCCGCGCCAGGCTCGACGCACTCGAGCAGGCCGACCGCGAGGCATCCGGAGCGCCGCCGGCAGCGGCAACCGGACCGGGGTTGGGTGCTGTCCTGCGCGCACTGGCCGACCCCGCCTACCGCGCAGCGGTGGCCGCGAACTTCTCCAGCGGCTTCAGCGCCTTCGGCCTGCGCGCCTCGCTGATGCCGCTGTTCGTCATCCTTGCGCTGGCGGCCAGCCCTGTCATCATCGGCCTTGGCTTCCTCGTCGCATCGATCACACAGGCGGCCGCGCTGCTGCCGGCGGGTCGCCTAACCGATCTGCGCGGCCGGCGCCCGGCGATGCTCATCGGATCAGTGCTGATGGTCGTGGCACTGGTGCTCCTGGCCGTATGGGAGACGATCCCGGGATTCCTGGTCGCGATGGCGGCACTCGGGATCGGGGTCGCCTACCTGGCTGCGGCTCCCGCCGCGGTGGTCGGTGATGTGCTCGGCGGACGCAAGGGTGGTCCCCTCGTTGCCGGCTACCAGATGGCCAGCGACCTCGGGGCGATCGTCGGCCCCCTGCTGGCCGGCGCCCTTGCCGATGCGTTCGGCTTCCCACTGGCCTTCGCATCCGGTGCGGTTGTCGCCGCGCTTGTGGTCGTTCTCGCCGCCCGGATGCCGGAGACCCTCGGCCGTCGGCTCACGCCGCTGGGGTGAGCCGACACCCGGGGCGAGACCATGCGAGGATCGCGCAATGGCTGGCGTGACAACCATGGTGACGCGGGAGACCGCACTTCCCGGACGGACGGCCCTTGCCTTTCCCATCCCTGATCGGCATGCGGTTTCGGGTACCGCACTGTGGGAGCCCTATCCCACCGGACTGGCCGTGACGTACCTTGCCTTGGGCTGCTTCTGGGGTGCGGAGCGACTGATGTGGACCATTCCCGGGGTGTGGTCCACTGCTGTGGGGTACATGGGAGGGTTCACGCCCTTTCCCACCTATGAAGAGGTCTGCACCGGCCGCACCGGTCACACCGAGACAGTGCAGGTGGTCTACGACCCGGCCTTGGTGGCCTACGCCACCCTGCTCACGGCCTTCTGGCAGGAGCACGACCCCACGCAGGGGGCCCGGCAGGGCAACGACGTGGGCACCCAGTACCGCAGTGCTCTGTTCCCGACCAGTGGCAGTGAACTGGCGACGGCCGAGCAGTCCCGCGTGCAGTACCAGGCGGCACTGCATGCGGCGGGGCGGGGGGCAATCACCACCGAGATCATTCCCGCGGCGGCCGCCGGCCCCTGCTACCCCGCGGAGGCCTACCACCAGCAGTACCTGCACAAGGTTCCGGGTGGCTACTGCGGGCTGGCCGGGACCGGGGTCGCCTGCCCGGGGCTTTCGGTCCAAGCCCGCTGACACCTCAACGGGGCGGGCGGGCTCGTCCCTCGGGCAGCCGGGTCGGTCATCCCACCCGTTGGCGCACTGAGCTCACGGCGGCAGCGAGGGCGCCGGTCGGCTCGCCGCCAGCCCCGCGATAGTCGTTGATCAGAACGGCGCACAGGTCTCCCCATGCCAACGCACCCACCTCCGGCAGTTGGGCCCCCTGCGGTGGCCGATCGCCGAGGTCCGCGGACGCAGCCTGGAGGACCGCGCAGAGGTGCCACACCGCCGGCGCGGCGGGCAGGAGTTCGCGCTCGGTTCGCGTCCGCAGCAGATCGATGACCCGCTCAGCATCCGCCCATCGGGATTCGCCGGCGGCGGGCGCCAACGGAGCGCCCATTACTCATGGCCGGCGGGCGCCAACGGAGCGCCCATCATTATTCATTGGACGACAGCAGCGAAAACAGGCGCAGCATCTCGATGTAGAGCCAGACGAGCGTCAGTGTCAGTCCGAACGCCAACCGCCAAGACTCGCGCTCGGGCAGGCCCGCCCGGATGCCCGTCTCGATCTGGTTGAAGTCCAGCACCAGGAACAGCGACGCCAGGGCCACACCGGCGGCGGCCAGCAGGATGCCGAATGGACCCACCCCGTAGAAGCCCCAGCCGCCACCCACCCCGAACAGGCCGCTCACCAGTGAGACGAGGGCAAGGCCGAGATAGGCGAAGCCCGCGATGGTGATGACCTTCACGAAGGTGTTCGTCGCCCGCAGCACGTTCAGGCGGTACAGGACGAGCACGACCACGAACGCGGCAACGGTTCCGATGACGGCATTGGCGACCAGGCCCACTCCCTCGCCGCCGAAGGCGGCCTGGAATGTCCTGCTGATGCCGCCAAGGAAGACCCCCTGAACGATGCCGTAGACGAGCATCAGCGCGGGACTCACTCGGCTGCGCAGGACGTTCACGAAGCCGAGGACCATCCCGATCAGGGCTGCGATCCACAGCCACATCCCCAGAACAGGCACGAGAGCCCAACCGAGCAGTGCTCCCGCGACGAGGGTGGCCAGCAGGATTGCGGACTTGACCACCACATCGTCCAGGCGCAGTCGCTCCCCCTCAGGCACGACTACCGGCTCATGGGCGGTATCCGCCGCGCCAGCAGTGACGCGATCAGCCGGCGCCGGGCCCCCATAGCGCTGGAGGACGGGGTTGAGAAGTGGGTTGCGTGTCGCCATGGTGGGCATCCCTCCGTAACTGGCCTGGGGTCCTGCGGATCTTGGGTACTGGGGTTGGGAGGTGCTGGGGTTGGGAGGTGCTGGGGTTGGGAGGTGCTGGGGTCGGGAGGTACTGCGGTCGGGAGGTACTGGGGTCGGGAGGTACTGGGGTCGGGAGCGGCACCGGGTGAGGCACCGGGCTGATCGCTCGGCAGGATCAGCCTTCAGGGTAACCCCTTGTGCTGGGGCGGACAATCCGGCTCTTACGGGAGCGGAGAATCCGGCAGTCCACCCGTCGGCGTCACCCCGTGCGCGGGGGGCGGCACCCCTGAGGTGGTCGCCGGCACCCCCGGGGAACGGCCCGTGCTCCCGGCGGGATTCGAACCCGCACTGAGCGACTTTTAAGGTCGCTGCCTCTGCCGATTGGGCTACGGGAGCCCGGCCCCCGAGCTCTGCCGCCACGCTACGCACCGGGCCGGGGTCACGGCACCCGACCGTCCATCATCGACTCCGCCAGGCCGTCGAGGATGTCGTGCTCACTGGCGATGAGGTCCTCGGCGCCAATGCGTGCCAGCACCTCATCGAGGACGATCGCGCCGGCGCTGATCACCCCCACGCGACCGGGGTGCATGTACGGCAGTGCCGCACGCTGCACATCGGTCATGCCGGCGAACATCTGCGCGACCTCGCTGACACCACTGCGGGGGATCACCGCACCGTGCAGCAGCAGCGGGTCATAGTGGGTCAACCCCAGATAGGCCGCGGCGACAGTCGTGACGGTTCCGGCGACACCGATGACGCTCGCGGCCTCCTGCCAGGGCACATCGGCGGCCGCTCGGTCGAGCGCTGCCGCGACATCGGCACGGATTGCCGCCTCCCCCGTCCCATGGCGTTCCGTCATTCGCACACAGCCCACATCCATGCTGTGGCTGGCGCGCACCAACGCGGCCGCCACACCTGCGTCCGGGGAGATGCCAGCCACATGATCGTGCCGGCCAAGGACGATCTCAGTGGAGCCACCGCCGAGGTCGATCACGAGGAAGGGGGACGGGAACCGCTCCCGCAGGCTGCCGGTGGCACCGAGAAAGGACAGCCGCGCCTCCGTCTGACCATCAATGATGATCGGCTCAATGCCGAGCAGGGCGCGCACGCCGTCACTGAGCTCCTGCCGATTGCCGGCATCCCGCGCTGCGCTCGTGGCAATCATGGAGACGTTCGCCACGCCCGCGGCAGTGATGAGCTCGGCGTACTCCGCCACGGCCGCGAGGGTGCGCGCGAGGGCGGCCGGGGCGAAGTGGCCGGTGGCGTCGATGCCCTCACCGAGTCGGACGATGCGCATCTGTCGATCGACGTCCCGGAGCCTTCCCGCCACCCGCTCAGCGATCAGCAGGCGGATGGAGTTGGTGCCGCAATCGATGGCGGCGACCCGGGTCACGCCGGCCGCTGGCACGGGCTCTCCCAGTAGGCGCCGATCATCTCCTGCACCCGGTCACCGAAGGGATTGACGCCCGCGCCCATCGCGAGTGCCTGAGCCAGGCATGCGTGGAGGCACTTCACGCGACGTGGCATGCCCCCCGCGCTCACCTCGGCGATCTCCGCGGGCACCCCCGCAGGTCCGGTGAAGGCCGCACGGGCGGCAAGGAAGGCCACATGTGCGGCGCGGTAGCGCTGCGCCAGCAGGGGATCGCGATCCAACTCGGCCTGCCAGTCGCGCATGATCCCGCTGGCCTCCACCCGACCCACCGCGGCAGCTGCCCGCGGGCAGGTGAGGTAGAAGTGGGTGGGGAACGGCGTGCCATCGGGCAGCGCAGCCGGGTTGGCAAGGACATCAGGTCGACCGCATGGGCAGCGGTGTGCCACCTGCCAGGCCCCGCGCGGCGTCCTGCCCAATTGGGCGGTGACATGCCCGCGGTCGACTGCCGTCGGCATCGTCACCGCGGCCCACCAGCGGCGTCGAAACTCAGCCACATCCGCTCGTACCACGAGTCACCGCGGACGACCGCCATGCCGGTGGTGAGCGGGAAGGGATCGCCCACCGTGTCCGGAGCGGAGGCGATGGCGGGCGCACCCGCCGCCTCCGCGGTGTCGTCGATGACGATCACGGCCGTCTCCCCGGGCATGACGTAGTGCAGTCGCAGTCGCGCCTGCGCCGCAACGTAGGCGGGGTCCTGCCATCGCTGCACCGACTCGGCCAGACCGCGGACCGCGGCACTGCGACGCTCATTTGCCTCCTGCGCCACCGCGATCTCTGCTCGCTGCTCAACGAGGTCCCGCAGCGGGACGGCCACGGCCACTCCGAACAGCAGGAAACTCACGGCCAGCACCGCACCCCGGCCGGTGAGGCGGTGGCGCATGAACTCAGACTCGTCATCGCGCGGCCCGGCGGGCGGCTGCTCAGTGACGGAAGGCACGTGCCCCCGCGTACACGGCCGCATCACCGAGCAGGTCGGCGATGCGGAGCAGTTCGTTGTACTTCGCAATCCGCTCCCCTCGGGCGGGGGCGCCGGTCTTGATCTGCCCGGCATTGGCCGCGACCGCGAGATCGGCGATGGTGGTGTCCTCCGTCTCGCCTGAGCGGTGGCTGATCATCGTGGCGTAGCCATTGCGGTGGGCGAGGCTGATGGCGTCCAGGGTCTCGGTCAGTGTGCCGACCTGGTTGACCTTGACCAGCAGTGCCGTACCGGCACCCTCGTCGATCCCGCGCTGCAGTCGGGCCGAGTTGGTGACGAACAGGTCATCCCCGACGATCTGCACGCGCGCCCCGATCGCGCTGGTGCAGTGGACCCATCCCGCCCAGTCCTCCTCGGCCAGTGGGTCCTCGAGTGAGACGAGTGGGTACTCGTCGAGCAGCGACTCGTAGAACCCGGTCATCCATTCCATGCTGCGGTGGGCGCCCTCGAAGGCGTAGCCGGACTCATCGTGGAACTCCGTTGCAGCGACATCGAGGGCCAGTGCGATGTCCTGCCCCGGCCGCAGGCCGGCCTGCTCGATGGCGTGGATGATGAGGTCCAGCGCCGCCCGGGTGCCCTCGAGGCTGGGGGCGAAGCCGCCCTCATCGCCCAGTCCGGTGCTCAGGCCGCGTGCCCGCAGCACTCCGCGCAGGCTGTGGTAGACCGCCACGCCCTGGCGCAGCGCTTCACCGAACTGCGTCGCGCCCACCGGCGCGACCATGAACTCCTGCACGGCTACGCCGGTATCGGCGTGCGCACCCCCGTTGAGGATGTTCATCATCGGCACCGGCAGGACGTGCGCATTGGGGCCGCCGAGGTAGCGGAAGAGGGGGAGATCCGCACTGTCCGCCGCGGCGCGAGCCACCGCAAGGGAGACGCCGAGGATGGCATTGGCCCCAAGCCGGGACTTGGTCGGCGTGCCGTCGAGTTCGATCAGCGCCTGATCGATCAGCCGCTGATCGTCCGCGTCGCTGCCGACCACGCAGTCGGCGATCTCGTCCATCACCGCTGCGACGGCCCCGCGCACCCCGCGACCGCCGTAGCGAGCGTCCCCATCGCGTCGCTCATGGGCCTCGAAGGCCCCAGTGGACGCACCGGATGGGACCGCGGCGCGGCCGTAGGCGCCGTCATCGAGGACGACCTCGACCTCAATGGTGGGGTGTCCCCGGGAATCGAGGATCTCGCGCGCGGCGACAGCGTCCACAACAGCCATGGCGCGAGGCTACCCTCGCGAGCGCTGCGGACCGCGGCATCGACTGCAACGATGATGGCCATGTCGGCTCCGCACCGGTCACACGACAGTGGCTCGGGGTCCAGTCGGGACCTGCCGGCAGCAGCGGATCCGGGCGTCTTCGGCCCGATGAGCGTGACCTGGCGGGTCCACGCCGACCCAGCGGCCTTCATCGGGGGAGTGAGTGCCCTCCTGCTGCAGGCGCTGCATCCGCAGGCGATGCGGCTGCTCGCGGCCCACTCCGACTTTCGCACCGACCCGTGGGGTCGGCTGCAGCGGACTGCTGAGTACATCGCCGTCATCACCTACGGAACAACGGCCGAGGCAGCAGAAGCCGCTGGACGGGTGCGGATGGTCCATCGCCGCCTTGGCGCCGATGACCCGCACCTGCTGGGGTGGGTGCATGTGACGTTCGTCCACTGCATCCTCGATGCCGCCCGACGCGGTGGCCTGCCGTTGACGCGCGCCGAGCGTGATCAGTACGTCGACGAGCAGCGTCGCGCCGCCGCCCTCATCGGCATCGACCCGGAACAGGCGCCGCGCACGGTCGCCGAGGTCGGTGCCTACCTCCGGGATATCCGCCCCCTGCTGCACATCACGCCGGAGGCTCGCGCCGCGGCCGCCTTCGTGCTCGTCCCCCCGATGCCCGGGACGATTCGTTGGCTCACTCCCGCGCAGCCGGCCTGGGCAGGGCTGGCCACGACCGCCTTCCTGCTGCTGCCCCGGTGGGCGCGGGCCTGTTACGGCGGGGGACGCGGGGTCGGCGCCTTCGCCCTGGCCGGCAGCCCGATCCGCGACATCCAGGCCACGGTGGGCGTGCGCACCCTGCGACAGGCGGCCCTTGCGCTGCCGGAGTCAGTGCGTACCGGCCCTCACCTCGCGGCAGCCCGCGAGCGGCTCGCCGGTGCAGCAGCGGACTCGGCGGCGCGGATCAGCGCGCTGTAGCGGCGCAGCATCGCCCGCTCCGCGGCGGCGATGTCGATCCCGGCGGCCAGCTCGGTGCAGTGGCGCAGCAGTACCGGGTCGGAGGTCGCATCAACGTCGAGTCCAGCAGCCTGCGCGCGGTCGTAGAGGACCGTCAGCGCCGCCAACGGTGGCAGCCCCGGGGGCAGCCCCTCGGTCACCGAGCGGCGGTCGTGCTCCCGGCGCTTGATCTCCTCCCACCGGGCACGCCGGTCGTCGCCGGGCCCCGCATCAGCAACCGGGCCCGCACCGAAGACCTCCGGGTGGCGACGAATGAGCTTCTCGCTTACCGCGGCCGCCACATCGTCGAGACTGAACCCACCGGGCGACTCCTGGGAGATCCGCGCATGGAACACGATCTGCAGCAGCAGATCCCCGAGCTCCTCGCGCAGGCCGGGCATGCCCGGCGTCTCCAGCGCCTCGACGACCTCATGGGCTTCCTCGAGGGTGTAGCGGGCAAGGCTCAGATGGGTCTGCTCGGCATCCCATGGGCAGCCGCCGGGGGAGCGCAAGCGGTCCATCGTGGCCAGCAGCCGATCGATACCCCGGACGGCCTCACCCGCCAGGGCATCCGATCCGACATCACCGGCGCAGGCACCCACAGCCCCTGACTCAGCTGGCACCGGCGGGTATGGAGAGGTCATCCGGCGGCGGCCCGATCGCCCCATTGGCGGGCAGCCACACCCCGTACCGGGGGTTGACCGCCACTCCAAGGTCGAGGGAGAGGTCGGCCAGCGCGAGCAGGGCTGCATCCTGCTGTGCCGCCTCATCGGCCTGCGGTGCCAGCGACTGACCGAGCAGCCGGAGGGCAATTGCTGTGTAGAGGACATCGTCGACGAGCCGGGCCGGCACCCCGGCTTCGGCCGCGTAGGCGACGAGCGCCTCCTGTCCGCCCAACTCGGTGAGCAGGTTGCGCCGCTCCTTGTCGACGGCGCCGTCCGGCACCCGGATCCCTGCGCGCTGCGCAGCCACCGCTGCCAACTCGCGGGTCACCATCCTGGCGAGGACGGTGCGCACCGTCTGCGCGGGCTCCCCTGTCGGATCGCCCCCGACAGCGCTGCGCAGTTCACTGGTTGCGGCCGCCAGCTCCGCCTCGGTGATCCGGGTCGAGCCCACGGTCGCGGCTGCTCCCGCGCGTGGGGATGCGCAGGCGGTGAGCAGCAGCGCGGCGGTCGCGGTCAGGGCAACAGCGGTCAGCGGAAGCCGGCGCAGCTGGCGGGGAGTCGGAGTGACCATGTCGCGTGGGGCTCCCTTGGCTCGGTGTCACGGGGTCGGTGTCGCAGGGTCGGTATCACGGGCTCGGTATCACGGGGTCGGTGTCGCAGGGTCGGTAGCACGGGGTCGGTTTGATCGTGGGCCGACGTCAGCCGTCGCGGGGGCGGCGGCGGCCCCAGCGGGGTCGATCACCGTGTCGATCACCTCGGTCACCCACTCCAGCAGCGGTGTCCCGGTGATCGGCGGTGCATCGATTCTGGCAGGGCGGGGCATCGGGATGAGCAGGGCCTGGAGTGCCGGCTTGTGCCGCGCCTGCGGATACCGGCGGGCGAGGCGCACCCGCTGGGAGTCGACGAGGCTGACCGGGAGCAAGCGGATCGACTGGCCGGCCACCGCGATCTCGGTCAGCCCAGCCCGGCGCGCCCGCAGGCGCAGGCGGGCCAGGTCGAGCAGCAGGCTCGCCTCGCCCGGCGGCGTGCCGAACCGGTCCTGCCATTCCTGCGCGATCGAGGTCAGTGCGGGCTCATCGTGGGCGCCGGCAAGGGCTCGGTAGGCCTCAAGTCGCACCCGCTCATCGGGCACGTACGCAACGGGGAGGTGGGCGGTGATCGGCAGCTCAACCCGGACGTCAGCGGTTGCCGGGGTCGTCTCACCCTTGCGCTCAGCGATCGCCTCACCCACGAGGCGGACGTACATGTCGAAGCCAACCTCCGCGATGTGCCCGGACTGCTCAGCCCCCAGGATGCTGCCCGCCCCGCGGATCTGCAGGTCCTGCATGGCCACGGCCATCCCCGAGCCAAGGGCGGTGCGGGCGGCGATCGTCGACAGCCGCTCGTGGGCGGCCTCGGTGAGGGCCAGGTCGGGCGGGTAGAGGAAGTAGGCGTACCCCCGCTCGCGACCGCGTCCGACGCGGCCCCGCAACTGGTGCATCTGGGCCAAGCCCAGCCGGTCGGCTCGCTCGACGATGAGGGTGTTCGCATTCGGGATGTCCAGCCCGGACTCAACGATGGTCGTGCAGACGAGGACGTCGGTGCGATGCTCCCAGAAGTCGACGATCACCCGCTCAAGTGCCGTCTCGTCCATCGATCCGTGCGCAACCGCGATCCGCGCATCGCCAACAAGTTCCGCCAGGCGCGCTGCGGTGCGGTCGATCGAGGCCACCCGGTTGTGGATGTAGAAGACCTGCCCATCGCGGATGAGCTCCCGCCGGATCGCCGCCACCACGCGGGCATCGTCCTGCTCCCCGACGAAGGTGGCCACCGGCAGCCGCTCCTCCGGTGGTGTCTGGATCACCGACATGTCCCGGATGCCGGTGACCGCCATCTCCAGGGTTCGGGGGATCGGCGTTGCCGACATCGTGAGGACATCGACATTGGTGCGCAGTGCCTTGAGGTACTCCTTGTGCTCGACGCCGAATCGCTGCTCCTCATCGACGATCACCAGCCCGAGGTTGGCGAACTGCACCCCCGCGCGCAACAGGCGCTGGGTACCGATGACAACATCCACGCTGCCGTCGGCCAGACCCGCGGTCACGGCCGCAACCTCCTGCTCGGTCTGGAACCTCGACATTGCCCGGACCGTGACCGGGAAGGGGGCATAGCGGGAGCGGAACGTCTCCAGATGCTGGGCGACCAGCAGTGTGGTCGGGACGAGAACGGCGACCTGCGCGCCGTCGGCCACCGCCTTGAAGGCGGCGCGCACCGCGATCTCGGTCTTGCCGTAGCCGACATCTCCGACGATGACCCGGTCCATGGGGGTGCCGCGCTCCATATCGGCCTTCACCGCATCGATCGTGCTCAACTGGTCGGGTGTCTCGACGTAGTCGAAGGCGTCCTCAAGCTCCCGCTGCCAGGCGGTGTCCGGGCCGAAGGCTCGGCCCTGGGCGGACTGGCGTGCCGCGTACAGCCGCACGAGTGCATCGGCGATCGGCGCAACCGCGCGGCGGGCCCGTCCTTTGGCAGCTGACCAGTCCGTGCCCCCGAGTCGATGGGGTGCCGGGGCATCGCCCCCGACGTAGCGGGACACCGCATCCAGGGCATCAATGGGAACGTAGATCCGGTCCGCCGGCTGACCCCGCTTGCTCGGCGCGTACTCAAGGACGAGGTACTCCCGGGCGATACCCCCGACGGTCCGTTGGGTCATCGCCAGATACCGGCCAATGCCATGGGTGTCGTGGACGATGGTGTCGCCGGCCTGCAGGGTGAACGGGTCCAGGGTCCGCCGGCGGCGCGAGGGCAGGCGCGTTGCCCCGGCCGCCCGACGGCCGAGGATGTCGGTCTCGGTCAGCACGACCAGCCGGCTGCCGGGCAGCGCGTAGCCCTGGGGCAGGCGGGCCGTGAGCACCGACACGGCGCCTGGCCGGGGCGCACCCTCGGCGATCGGCAGTCCCACCTGCGTCAACTGCTCGATCAGCCGCTGGCCGGACCCATCGGCATTGCTGGTGAGCACAACCGTCCACTCGGCATCAAGTCGGCTGCGCACCTCACGCCACACCGCGTCGAGGTCCCCAGCGAAGCTCGGCACGGGCACGGCGGCGAGGGCCGGCCCCTCCTCACCGAAGGCGTCCACGGTCAGCCAGTCGGCCCGGGCACGCAGGGCATCGGCGGTGAGGTCGGCCAGCTCCCGGAACCCGGCGGCCGCCAACCGCGGATCGGCGACCGACTGGGCGAAGGCGGCATCGATCTCGGCAAGTTCAGCGGCCCGGGCCGCAACCCGCACCGGCTCCCAGACCACCACCGTGTCGCCCTCGGTGAGCAGTGCGGTGAGACTGGTGAGCCGCTCGCACAGCAGTGGCGCGAGCATCGCCCCGCCATCGGGGAGGGTGCCCTCGGCGATGACGGCGAGGTCGGCGGCATGCCGATCACCGGCAGCAGCGAGGTCGGCAGCCCGCTGCCGGACCGCTGGCGTGAGGAGCAGCTCCCCGCACGGTCCGCAGTCAAGGAAGGCACGTTCGGGCAACTGCTCGATACTGCGCTGATCGGCGGCCCGGAAGGGCCGAATCTGCTCAACCTCGTCCCCGAACAGGTCCACCCGGCAGGGGTGCTCCTCACCGGGCGGGAAGATGTCGAGGATTCCGCCGCGCACCGCGAACTCCCCGCGCCGGGTTACCAGCGCACTGCGCTGGTAACCCAGATCGACCAGGGCCCGGACGGTCAGGTCCCGATCGAGGGTCGTGCCGGTGCGAATGGTGAGCGCCGTGACGTCGAGGACGTCGGCGATGATCGGCTGACTTGCCGCGCGGATCGATGCGATGACCACGCGCAGGGGGTCTGCCGTCCGGTCGGCCCGCATCAGTCGCCGCGCGACATCAGCCCGACAGCTGGCAATCTCCGCCGACACGGCCAGCCGTTCGAAGGGCAGCGCCTCACTGCCGGGCAACTCGACCACCGACGGGGCTCCGAGCAGGCTCGCCAGCGCCTCATGGACGCGGTGTGCCTGAGCCTCGCCGGCGACAAGGACGAGCAGCCGGCCCTCCCCTTCGGCGAGCAGGGCAAGGAAGGTCTCGACGAACGCCGGCGGCATGCGCACGTGGTCACTGCGCCCGGCCGCGGCCAGCCCGGCCGCGACCGAGTCGTCGGCCCGGACGCAGGTGAGGAGGGCGGCAGCCGAGCCCGGTGTCACGGGTGGGCGAGCACCGCGAGCAGGGCGGGGGCGAGCCCCGTCCGGCAGACCAGCGCACTGGACACCCGCGTTACCGGCTGGTTGAGCGCCAGCGGCGCCCCCGCGATATCGCTGACATGCAGGCCGGCCGCTCGGGCAACCGCCGCGGGGGCGGCGATATCCCACTCATGGAACCCGGTGGTGTGGACGTAGGCGTCGGCGCGGCCACTGAGGATCTCCGCCACCTTCGCCCCGACCGAGCCGATGTCGACCTGCTCCGCGGGACGCCCGGCTGCCTCACTGAGGGCGGCGAGCAGTCGGTCCATCTGCGCCGGGGGCCGGGTGCGGGAGACGACCAGGCGCACCGGTCGGTCCGCCGGTGCCATCGCGGGCGCAAGCGGTGGTGCATCGCTGCGCAGGGTCAGTCCGATCGCCGGCAGGTCGACAATGCCCAGGGCCAGCCGGTCGGGCTGGTCGGCGAACCTGTCCCAGAGGGCGATGTGCACAGCGAAATCGGGGCGGTACTGGCCGTACTCGTAGGTCCCGTCCAGTGGATCGATGATCCACACCCGGTCGGCACCGAGGCGGCGCGGATCATCAGCTCCCTCTTCACTGAGGACGGCATCCTCGCTGCGGGCATGGGCAAATGCCGCAACAAGCATGCGATGGGCGAGGGCATCGGCCTGATCTCGCAGCTCGGTGACCGAGATCGTCGGACCCTCGAGTGAGCGCTGCCGGTGCTCGCACAGCAGCCGCCCCGCCTGCTGGGCGAGGTCGGCGGCAAGGTCGGCGTCGGAGCCGCTCGCGGCAGTCACGCCTCCACCTGTGAGCGACCGTGGAAGCGCTGCTGCGCCTGGCTGAGGCCATCGATCATGAGGGTCTCCAGTGCAGTGACCGCCCGGTCGAGTGCTGCTGACAGGGCGGGTTGGGCCGGCGGGGGGAAGGGTGCGAGGACGTACCGGGCGGGATCTCCGGTGAGCGGCCGGCCGATGCCCACCCGGCAGCGCAGGAACTCCCCCGATCCAAGTGCTGCGCGGATGGACCGCAGTCCATTGTGCCCGGCATCGGAGCCCCCGTGCTTGAGTCGCACCTCGCCGAGGGGAAGGTCGAGTTCATCGTGGCAGACAATCAGATGGGAAAGGTCAACTCGGTAATACGCCAGCAGCGCCGCGACCGGGCCGCCGGACTCGTTCATGTAGGAACGGGGAACGGCGATGATGAGGGGTTGCGTCTGCAGTCGCGTCTCCGCCACTTCGGCGTGGGCGCGTCGGTGGCCGCGCAGGCGCCCGCCGGTGTGTTCAGCAAGCCGCTGGCACGTCATCGCCCCGGCATTGTGCCGAGTGCCGGCGTAGGCGGGGCCGGGGTTTCCGAGGCCGACAACGAGCCAGCGCAGAGCACCCACTGGGTGCGGGCCTACTTCCGTGGCTTCTTGTCCGCCGATGCCGCGGCAGCCGCTGCGGCAGCCGCACGCAGCGCGGCGGCATCGGCGGCAGCGGCCTCGATGGCGGCCAGTCGCGCGGCCTCCGCGGCGGCCGACATGGCGGCCGCCGCCGTTGTCGCAGCCACCTGCTCAGGCGTCACGATGCGCAGGTCCACATGCTGAATCGTCCGCCGAACGGGGTGGCGCTGGATCTCCACCGGCGAGGTCAGGAAGGTGCGGCCCTCGAAATCGATCTCCACGGCGAACGGTGAACGGCGCAGCCGGTGGGCGAACTCCCGCGCGGGCACCATGAGGTGCCGGGTCGGTTCGCCGTCCCCGTAGAGCACAGCCGGGATCTTCCCGTCCCGCCGCGCCTGCCGGGCTGGGCCCTTGCCGATACCCGTGCGCACCTCGGCGGTGAGCGGCTCGGCTACGGCTGACGTGGCTGACATGCGTGGCTCCTCAGGTGATTCGAAGGCGTGGATGGGTGCGGGGCATCGGACGGGGCCGGTGGACCGGACTGCCTGGCCACCTGATTGGCCGACAGGCACGTCATGGGTGACCCGGGCGGCTGCGTCCTGCTGACCGGGACCTTGATGCTACACCTGCACGCGCTCGCCCTCGAACAGTCGCGTGACCGACCCCTCTGTGAAGACCTCCTTGATCGCGGTGGCGATCAAGGGTGCGATGGGCAGGACGGTGAGCTTGTCGAAACGTCGCTCGGGGGGGATCGGGAGGGTGTCGGTGACGATCACCTCACTGATCCGGGAGGCCTGCAGGCGGGGACCGGCCTCCTTGCTGAAGATGCCGTGGGTTGCCGCGACGACGACCTCACTGGCACCGAAGGCGAACAGGGCATCCGCGGCCTTGATGATGGTGCCACCAGTGTCGACCATGTCGTCAACGATGATGCAGATGCGGCCAGCAACGTCCCCGATGACCTCGAACATGCGCACTTCATTGGGGATGTCCGGGTCCCGCCGCTTGTGGATGATCGCCAGCGGGCTGCCCAGGACATCCGTCCACCGCTCCGCCACCCGCACCCGGCCGGCATCTGGCGAGACCACGGTGATCCGGTCCACCGGCAGGCTCAGCCGGACATGGTCGGCGAGCAGGTTGAGGGCGAACAGGTGGTCGACCGGCCCATTGAAGAACCCCTGGATCTGAGCCGTGTGCAGGTCGACGGCCATCAGGCGGTCGGCACCCGCGGTGCGGTAGAGGTCGGCAACCAGGCGCGCCGAGATCGGCTCCCGTCCGCGATGCTTCTTGTCCTGGCGGGCGTAGGCGTAGTACGGGGCGATGACCGTGATCCGGCGCGCCGACGCCCGACGCAGGGCATCAATGAGGATCAGGTGCTCCATCAGCCAGGTGTTGATCGGCTCCCCGTAGGACTGCAGTACGAAGGCATCCGCTCCCCGCACCGACTCGTGGAAGCGCACGAAGATCTCGCCATTGGCGAAGTCGTAGGCGGACATCGGCGCAACGTGGGTGCCGAGTTCGCGGGCGACAGCCGCGGCCAACTCGGGATGCGCCCGACCGGCGGCGAGGAACAGCCGCTTGCGGGTCACCGTCGTCACCTCAGACATCAGCGGCCACCGTGTCCACGGGACCGGCACCCGCAGCGGCGGCCGCTGCACTTGGGGTGCCCGGTCGTCGTCGCATGACCCAGCCGGGCACTGTGCGCTGGCGGGCGCGACCGACCGCCATGGCACCGGGTGGCACATCCTCGGTAATGACGCTGCCGGCAGCGGTGTATGCACCGTCGCCGATCGTCACCGGCGCGATCAACATGGTGTCGCTGCCGATGCGCACGTGGGTGCCGATATGCGTGCGGTGCTTGGCGACGCCGTCGTAGTTCACCACGACGGTCGCGGCGCCGATGTTGGTCCCCTCGCCGATCTCAGCGTCACCGATGTAGCTGAGGTGGGGAACCTTCGCACCAACCCCCACCCGGGAGGCCTTGACCTCGACATAGGCACCGACCTTGCTGCCGTCGCCGAGGTCCGTACCCGGCCGCAGGTAGGTGTAGGGGCCGACCGCGCAGTCGGCGCCGATGAGGGCGCCGGTGGCCGTCGTGCGCTGTACCCGCGATCGTGCCCCGACCCGACAGTCGGTGAGGGTTGTCTCCGGGCCGATGACGGCATCGGCCTCGATCAAGGTGGCGCCCGCCAGGTGCACATCCGGGTACAGCACGGCATCGGGTTCAAGGGTGACGGTCGGCTCGATGCGCACCCGACCCGGGTCGATCATCGTGACACCGGCGGCCAGCCACCCATGGGCGATGCGCGCAGCCATGATGCGGTCGGCGGCGGCCAGTTCGGCACGGTCATTGATGCCCATCACAGCTGTCGCATCCTCGGTGAGGACCGCAGCAACGGGCCGGCCGGCAGCCACGAGGATGGCCACTGCATCCGTCAGGTAGTACTCCCCCTGCGCATTGCTGGGTGGTTCAGCAGTGATCTGCGCCACCGCAGCGACGAGGGATGGCGCATCGAATGCATAGATGCCGGTATTGATCTCGGTGATCGCCGCCGTCTCCGCGTCGGCGTCGCGTGCCTCCACGATGGCAGCCACCTGCGCCCCGGAGCGGATGACGCGTCCGTAGTGCAGCGGCTCGGCAAGTCGGGTGGTGAGCACCGTGGCACTGGCCTGCCGGTGCGCGCCCAGCAGGTTGTCCACCTGCTCCCGATGCAGCAGCGGGACATCACCGGAGAGGATCAGGACGGTGGCCCCGGGCCGCTCGGTGATCGAGCGGGGAAGGGCGGTCAACCCCACCCGTACCGCATCCGCGGTTCCCTGTGGCGGCGACTGGACGGCACAGCGCACATCACTGGCTGCCCCCGCCGCCCAGGACATGGCGTAGTCGGCAACATCCGGCTGACCGCCGCCGGTGACGACAACAATCTGCGCAGGCTGCAGTTCCTGTGCCAGCGCGAGCACCCACCCGAGCAGCGGCCGACCGACGACCGGATGCAGCACCTTGGGATGTCGTGACCGCATCCGGGTGCCGGCACCCGCAGCCATGATGATGACCGCATCGGGGGGGCTGTGCACGGTTGCTCCTCTCCTCAGCGGCGTGGCTGGCCCGGCACCGTTCGGTGAGTGGGGATGGCGCGGCACCGCCCGGTGACAACGGCACGGCGTTCCAGTGAACGCAGGGCGAGGATAGCCAGTGTTGACCTCCCGCTCCGGGAGAGGGACTCGAACCCCCATACACGGCTCCAAAGGCCGCTGTCCTGCCAGTTGGACGATCCCGGACTGCTCGCAGGTGACTGTAGGGGCCGATCACCGCCGGTGCGCCGGTCGCCGGCATCGGCACAACCTACGCTTGCGTATGTTACGGTCCCGTATGTCCTATGACGAGGTGCGGCAGACCCTGCTGCAAAAGGTCCTGCTGGCCGGGGTGATCGTTCTGCCCCTGCTCGCCATCGCGCTAGCCGTGCCCTTCGCATGGGGCGGCTGGCTTGGCTGGCTCGATCTGCTGCTGGCCTTCCTCTGCTACCTGCTCACCACCCACGGCATCACCGTCGGCTTCCACCGTCACTTCACCCATGGCGCCTTCCGCGCCACCCGAACGGTGCGGCTGACGCTGGCCATCCTCGGCAGCATGGCCATCCAGGGACCGGTGATCCAGTGGGTGGCCGATCATCGCCGCCATCACCAGCACAGCGATGCACAGGACGACCCCCACAGTCCCTGGCGGTACGGCACCGGCCCGGTGGCACTCATGCGCGGACTGTGGTGGGCCCATCTGGGGTGGCTGTTCGACACCGCACAGAGTCCACCGGCCCGCTATGCCCCGGACCTGCTGGCCGATCGGGATCTGGTGCGCGTCTCGCGCGCTTTCCCCGGCCTCGTCGTGGCCTCCCTGCTCGGGCCGGCACTGATCGGTGGGCTGCTGACATGGTCCTGGCAGGGTGCGGTCACCGCGTTCTTCTGGGCTTCGTTGATCCGCATCGCTGTGGTCCATCACATGACGTGGTCAATCAACTCGATCTGCCATGTCTGGGGGGAGCGCCCATTCCGCACCCGGGACCACTCCGGGAACGTCCGCTGGCTGGCGGTGATCTCCGCCGGGGAGTCCTGGCACAACCTGCACCACTGCGATCCGACACTCGCCCGGCACGGGGTGCTGCCCGGGCAGGTCGACTCCAGTGCCCGCGTCATCGCGTGGCTGGAGGCGAGGGGACTGGCATGGGATGTCCGATGGCCAGACCCGGAGCGGCTGCGACGCCGACTGGTCGAACCGTCCCTGCTTCCGCTGACGGCGCCCCCGGGTGTGGTCGCCCCTGCCGGATGCATGTCCCCGGAATCACGTGTGACCACGGACGGACCCCCGATCCCGGGTCAACGCGCTCTGCTGTCCGCCGGCTCCCCCGGCAACTAGGATCCCCGCGTGCCCACGGGCCCTGCGTCAACGATCGACGATCAGCCCACCATGGCGTCCGATTCCCGCGAGGAACGCCGGCTGCGCAAGGCCGAGGCCCGGACGCGGGCCCAGGCCCAGCGGGCACGGGAGCGGGTCGGCCGGGCAGCCGTGGCGGCTGACCGGGCGGCCCGGCGGGTTCGGATGACGGGTCCGCAGCGGCGCGAGCAGTTGATTGAGGTCGCAATGGGACTGTTCGCCGCCAAGGGCTTCGAAGCCGTCTCCATTGAGGAGATCGCCGCCGAGGCCGGCGTATCGAAACCGATCGTCTACGAGCATTTCGGGAGCAAGGACGGACTCTTCGCCGTCATCGTCGACCGGGAGGTCGGCTATCTGCTGGGGGCGCTGGAGGCCGCACTCGACCAGCCGCACCCCCGTGACCGGCTGCATGCCGCGGTGAGTGCCTTCTTCGACTACCTCGCAACGCGCCCCGATGGCTTTCGGGCAATCGTCCGTGACGCCCCGGCCGGACAGGATGCGGGCGCCTACGCCGGATTGCTGCGCAACCTGACCACCCGCGTGGAGCAGGTCCTCCGGCGGCACTTCGCACAACGCGGCGTCAGCCGGGGCCGCGCCGGCCTCGCCGCACCCGCACTCGTCGGTGCGGTCGCCATGGCCGGCCAGCGCTGGCTGGAGACCGGTCGGCCGACACAGGCCCATGCCGTCGCCGAAGTCGTCGACCTGCTGTGGACCGGGCTGGCGGGAATGCCCACCGGCAATGGCTGACGCCTGACCAGCCTGACCTCAGCAGGGCTTGACCAGCTGCGTCGGGCACCCCCGGGCATCCCCTGCGGGGGCCCACACCGGCTGGACGCTGCCCTCGATCGTCGGCAGCGCGGAGCCCCACTGCCAGGGCAGGTCCTTGTCCCCGGTATCGAACTGCCAGGCCATCGTCTCGCCGACTCCCAGCGCCCGACAGCCGCCCCCCGCGGTACCACTGCACCGCAGCGACTCCGTGCCCATCGCGTCACCGCCGATGATTCGGCCGCTGCGATCCCGGAAGACCATCATCGGCGTGCCGTTCCAATTCCGGTAGCCCCCCGGGTTGGTGAACGTCCCCGAGATGCGGTAGTTCCAGTCGTACTGTCCGCCCCAGCAGCCACTGGCGGTGCCGTCATCGCAACTGATCGGCTCGACCCGGCCGGTGAACGGTGCGTGTGCGGGAATGCTGGACTGTGGCCGGGTCACGGTTGGCACGTTGGCCCAACTGCCGGACTTCTCGGCCACCTCGTAGGCGCTCATGTCATGGGTGGTGAAGAACTTCTCATAGGCACGGGAATGGGCGGGGCAGGTCACCTGAACGCGCAGGTGGACTCCCCGGGCCGCCGCCAGCTCCTGCTCCGTGACCTCCGGGGAGTACCGGGTGGTGGCACCAACGATGGCGGTGCCACCGGCGGGGATGTAGTGGACGGGCGTTCCATCGCCTCGACTTCGCAGCACCCACGCAAGGGTCCGGCCGCGGTCATCCCGCAGGGTGACCGTGTACTCCGGATCCACGGCACGCGAACTGGTGTTTCGAATGATGAAGCCGACGGAGATGGCGTGCGAGGTGTCCTGGATGTCGAGGATCCGCTGCGCGTCGGGATCCTTGGCATGAACGTTCACCAGCAGCGGCCACCCCCGCGTGTAGCCGCTCTCCTGCACCTGGCACGGATTGGACCGTGGCGCGGTGGGCGGTTGTCCGGGTGCCGCATGTGACTGGCCGACGGGCGGGATCACAACGGCGGTACTGACGACAGCCGCGACAATCCCCGAGCGGACTCGCTGAGACAACACGCGGTGAGGCTAGTGGGCCACGACGCTCCGGGGCCGTGTCGGGCACCCCGAGGGGGCTGCGTCGGGCAGCCGGCACTCAGATCCCGTGCAGCGGCCCACTCACCGGACCATGGGCGCGCAGCACCGTCTCGCACACCCCGACTGAACTGAGGGCGACCGCCAGATCGATACTGTGCGCCTCACTGGCAGCAAGAAAGGCGCAGGTCGGGCCGGAGCCGCTGACCACCGCCCCCAGGGCGCCAGCCTGCAGTCCAGCGTCGAGCAGTGTGGCCAGCTCGGGCCGCAGTGTCAGGGCGGGCGCCTGCAGGTCATTGGTCAGGTGCGCCCCGACCCCTGCTGGATCCCCCGCGGCAAGGGCGGTGAGCAGTTCCGTCGGCGGGCTCAGATCCGCCGGTGGCACCGCGGCACTCGCCCGAAGTCGGTCAAGGGTCCCGTAGACGGTCGGCGTCGACAGGCCCATCCGCGAGCAGCCGAGCACCCAGTGCAGGGTTCCCCGCGCCAGGACGGGAGTGAGCAGCTCCCCTCGTCCGGTGCCCAGGGAAGTGCCCCCGACGAGGGCAAAGGGGACATCCGAGCCGATTCCAGCCGCGAGGTCGCGCATCTGCTCGCCCGAGACGGTGCAGCCAAGGACCGCGGCAGCCGCGATCAGTGCGGCGGCGGCATCCGCACTGCCACCGGCCAAGCCGGCGGCCACCGGGATCGCCTTGTGCAGGGTGAGGACGACATCGGGAGGGCAGCTGAACTGCTCGGCAAGGAGGTGCACGGCACGGACGGCGAGGTTGTCCTCCCCCAGCGGAACGCCGGCGCGCTCCCCAGCCCGGTCAAGGCTGAGGCTGATCCCGCCACCGGGTTCACCTGCCTCGGCCCTGATCTCATCACGCAGCGAGATCGCGTGGTAGATCGTCAGGACGGGGTGGTAGCCGTCCGGTCGAGGATCGCCCACGCGCAGGGCGAGGTTGATCTTCGCGGGCGCCCGGACGACGACCGCACCCGGCGCCAGCGGCTCGGCCACGCTCACGCGCGTGAGACTAGGCCCGGCCGGCTGGCGGCGAGGCGAACGAAGTCCGACACCGCCAGCGACTCACCGCGACGCGCCGGGTCGATGTCCGCGGCGGTGAGCCACTCGGCTGCCGCCGGCGCGCCGCCGGCGAGCCCTGCCAAGGCCTGGCGCAGGGTCTTGCGCCGCTGTGAGAACGCGGCATCGATGACGGCGAAGGTCGGGCGGCGAAGGCCCTCCGGACCCGGTGGCGCGGTCCGGGTGAAGGCCACGAGGGTGGAGTCGACATCCGGGATCGGCCAGAAGGCAGTCCGTGGCACTGGCCCGCGGCGCTGGACGAGGACGTCCCACGCCAGTTTCACGGTGGGCGAGCCATAGGCGGCTTCACCGGGGGCGGCCGCCCACCGGGCGGCCATCTCGGCCTGCACCATGACCACGCCGGCCGCCAGTTCCGGGCAGTGCGCAAGAAGGTTGAGCACGATCGGAGTGGCCGCGTTGTAGGGAAGGTTGGCCACCAGCCGAGTCGCCGGATCACCGGCGACGCATATCCGCTCGCCGGCGATGGTCGCGGCATCGGCATGGACGACGGTGACCGAGCCACCGGCTGAGCCACCGGCTGCGGCACTGGACGTCGTCAGGAACCTGGGCAGCGCATCGGCCAGCACCGGGTCGATCTCGACCGCGCACACCCGCGCACCGGCGGCGAGGAGCGCGCCGGTCAGCGAGCCCAATCCCGGCCCGACCTCGCACACCACCTCACCTGCCTGCACCTGCGCCAGGCGCACGATGCGCTCAATGGTGTTCGGGTCGACCACGAAGTTCTGGCCCCACCGGCGCCGCGGATGCACCCCGAGCGCAGCCGCTCGCTCGCGCACGGCGCGCGAGCCGAGCAGCGATGTGCTCACCGTCCGCTACCGGCCCAGGCCCCGAAGACCGTCTCGGCATTCCGGTAGGTGCCCTCCGCGAGGGCCTCGACGTCGTCCTGCCGGATCTCCGCCATCGCCGTGATCGTGTGTCCGAGCAGGTAGGGGCTGTTGGGCCGGCCACGGTGGGGAGTGGGGGTGAGGAAGGGGGCATCGGTCTCGACCAGCAACAGGTTCCCGGGCACAATGCGCAGCGCATCCCGCAGGTCGTCCGCGGACCGGAAGGTGATGTTGCCGGCGAAGGAGGCGTACCAGCCTCGCTCAGCAAGGGCTCGCGCCATGGCCGCATCCCCGCTGAAGCAGTGGATGATGACGCACTCGGCCTGTTCCTCGTCGAGCACCCGCAGCACATCGGCATGGGCATCCCGGTCGTGGACGATCACCGGCTTGCCCACCTCACGGGCGATCCCGATATGCACCCGGAAGGACTCCTCCTGCACCGCCCGACCTTCCGGCGGGGTGCGGAAGTAGTCAAGGCCGGTCTCCCCGATTGCCGAGACCTCCGGCTGCCGGGCGAGGCGGGCGATCTCCGCCCAGGCTGAGGTCAGCGCCGCCCGGCCCTCACGAACGGCGAGGGCTGGGGCTTCATTGGGGTGGAGGGCAACTGCGGCACGCGCGCGTGGGTCGCTGCGTGCGAGGTCAGCTCCCATGCGCGAACTGATGAGATCGGTTCCGATCTGCACGACCCCGACGACATTGACCGCCTCGGCCGCGTCCAGTGCGGCGACCGGGTCGAGCCCATGGGCTGCGGCAAGGTCGAGGTGGGCATGGGAGTCGATAACCGGCACGGACAATCCGGGCGGGGCCGGGGGGAGCCCGGATGCAGCCGTCATGGCATCCCCGCGGTCTCGGCTTCCGGAGGGTCCGGGTCGGCGAGGCGGGGGAAGAGCGGCTCCCCACGAACGACGCGCGCTCCGACCGGCAACTGGCCCCAGCGTCCTGTCTCGTCGATGCGCTGCTCGGCGAGGGGCCCCAGCGTCGTCGCCCCGAGTGCATGCCACATTCGCTCAGTGGCGTGGGGCATCACCGGGTGGTACAGCACCGCAACGATGCGCAGCACCTCGCAGGCAGTGGCGAGCACACTGTGCAGTCGCTCGCGCTGCTCGGGGGCGCGAGCAAGCACCCACGGCTGCTCCTCCGTGAGGTAGAGGTTCGTCGCATCGACGAGGTCCCGGATGTGCCCGATGGCACCGGCGAAGTCCAGTTCATCAATGGCGGCATCCGCGCGCCCCACAGTGGCCTGGGCGAGGGCGGCGAGGGCGATGTCGGCGGTCGACTGCGGACCGGCCGCGGGCACCTCGCCGGCACAGTAGCGGTCAACCATCGCCACGGCCCGGGAGAGCAGATTGCCCAGGCCGTTGGCGAGCTCGGCGGTGTAGCGAGCCGTGAGGTCCTCCCAGGAGAAGGAGCCATCGGAGCCGAAGCGGATCGCCGAGAGGAAGTAGTAGCGGAATGCGTCCGAGCCGACATGGTCGACGATGAGCGAGGGGGCGATGCCGGTGAGCCGGCTCTTGCTCATCTTCTCCCCTGACACCAGCAGCCAGCCGTGGGCGAAGACCTGCCGCGGCAGGGGCAGGCCGGCGGCCAGCAGCATCGCCGGCCAGTACACAGCGTGGAAGCGAAGGATGTCCTTGCCCACAAGGTGTACATCAGCCGGCCAAGTGGTCGCGAACCGCTGCGCTTGCGGTGATCCCGGCTCCGCTGCGTACCCGATCGCGGTGATGTAGTTGAGCAGCGCGTCGAACCAGACGTAGACAACCTGCTCGGGCTGCCACGGCAGCGGCACGCCCCACTGCACAGCCGAGCGCGACATCGAGATGTCGGTCAGCCCCCGTTCGATGAAGGCGACGACCTCGTTGTAGGCACTGCGCGGCGCCACCGCATCGGGATGGCGTCGGTAGTGGGCGAGCAACTCCTCGGCATAGGCCGAAAGCCGGAAGAACCAGTTCTCCTCCCGGAGCAGTTCCACCGGCCGGCCGTGGAGGGGGCAGATGAGCGCGCCCGCCTGCTCGCCACTGCCCTCGATGACGTCCCCGGGCAGCTTGAACTCCTCACAGCCCACGCAGTAAGGACCCTCGTAGACCCCCTGGTACAGCGCGCCGTTGGCGCGCACCTGCTCCCAGAAGCGCTGCACCCCGATGACATGGCGGGGCTCCGTGGTGCGGATGAAGTCATCGTTGGCGGCGTCAATGGTGCCCAGGGCCGGCCGCCACGCCTCGGCCACGAGTCGATCCGCCCACTGCTGGGGAGCCACGGAGTGCTCCGCCGCGGTCCGCGCCACCTTGGTGCCGTGCTCATCGGTCCCGGTCAGGAACCACACTGCCGCACCCCGCTGACGGTGCCAGCGGGTGAGAGCATCACCGGCGGTCGTGGTGTACGCGTGCCCGATATGGGGGGCATCGTTGACGTAGTAGATGGGCGTCGTGACGTAGTACGCCTTGCTACCCGCCACAGGGCCGAAGTCTAGGCCGGCGACGTACCCTAGGAGCCATGACGACCGCGTTGACCCCCCAGCCATCCGCCACCACGGAGTGCCCGTTCCCCCATGGCCGCCAGTCCGGCGGCACCCAGAACCGCGACTGGTGGCCCGATGCGCTCAACCTGCGAGTGCTGAGCCCGAACCCGCCCGCCGCCGACCCGATGACCGCGGACTTCGACTACGCGGCCGAGTTCGCCACCTTGGACCTGGCGGAGGTGAGTGCGCACATTGAGCGGGTCCTCACCACCTCACAGGACTGGTGGCCGGCGGACTACGGCCATTACGGCCCCTTCATGATCCGCATGGCCTGGCACAGTGCGGGCACCTACCGGGTGCGGGATGGGCGCGGCGGGGGCGGCTTGGGCATGCAGCGATTCGCCCCCCTCAACAGCTGGCCGGACAACACCAACCTCGACAAGGCGCGCCGCCTGCTGTGGCCGGTGAAGCAGCGGTACGGGCGGCGCCTGTCCTGGGCGGACCTGATGATCCTGGCGGGCAACGTCGCACTGGAGTCGATGGGTCTGCGTACCTTCGGCTTCGCCGGCGGCCGGGCCGATGTCTGGGAGCCCGATGAGACCTACTGGGGGACCGAGCAGGAGTGGCTCGCCGATGAGCGCTACACGGGTGACCGTGAACTGGCCAATCCCCTCGGGGCGGTGCAGATGGGCCTGATCTACGTCAACCCGGAGGGCCCCAACGGAGTTCCCGACCCGATGGCCGCCGCCCGGGACATCCGCGAGACGTTCGCCCGGATGGCGATGAACGACGAGGAGACGGTCGCGCTGATCGCCGGCGGCCACACCTTCGGCAAGACTCACGGGGCAGCCAGCCCGGAGGGTCACGTCGGGCCGGAGCCGGAGGCCGCACCGCTGTGGCAGATGGGATTCGGGTGGACGAACTCCTACGGCACGGGCAGCGGCGACGACACGATCACCAGTGGGCTGGAGGGCGCCTGGACACCCACCCCAATCACCTGGGACGGCAGCTACTTCGAGACGCTGTTCGGTCATGAGTGGGTGCTCACAACAAGCCCGGCTGGGGCCAAGCAGTGGATACCCGCCGGTGGCGCCGCAGCCGATGCGGTTCCCGATCCCCATGATCCGGCGCGACGACACCCCCCGGTCATGCTCACCACCGACCTCGCCCTGCGCGTCGACCCGGTGTACGAGCCGATCAGCCGCCACTTCCTGGCCCACCCCGACGCCTTCGCCGATGCCTTCGCGCGCGCCTGGTTCAAGCTGACCCACCGGGATATGGGCCCGATCACCCGCTACGTCGGGTCCCTGGTGCCGGCCGAGCCGTTGATCTGGCAGGACCCGGTGCCAGCGGTGGACCAGCCACTGGTCAATGCCGCGGAGCTTGACGCCCTGCGTGAGCAGATTGTCGCGACCGGACTGCCCATGGTTGATCTGGTGCGCACGGCATGGGCCTCGGCTGCCACCTTCCGTGGCACCGACAAGCGCGGCGGCGCCAACGGCGCTCGGATCCGGCTCGCACCGCAGTCCGGGTGGGAGGTCAACAACCCGCCGATGCTCGCCCGCGTCATCGATGGCCTGACGGCTGTCCAGCAGCGTTTCAACGCCGCGCAGCCGGTCGGCGGGTCACAGGTGTCGCTGGCGGATCTGATCGTCCTCGCCGGCGGCATCGGCGTTGAACGAGCGGCGGCCGCGGCTGGGGTGCCCGTGCGGGTGCCCTTCACCCCGGGGCGGACCGACGCCACGGCCGCGCAGACCGATGCGGCATCCTTCGCGGTCCTCGAGCCAACCGCCGATGGCTTCCGCAACTACCTAGGCAAGGGCCATGAACTGCGGGCGGAGCACCTCATGGTCGAGCGCGCCTGCCTGCTGACACTCAACGCACCCCAGATGACGGTCCTCGTCGGCGGCCTGCGGGCCATGGGAGCCACCTGGGATGGCGGCTCCCTTGGTGTGCTCACGAGCCGTCCGGGCGTCCTCAGCAACGACTACTTCGTGAACCTGCTCGACATGGGCACCCGGTGGCAGCCCACCGACGACACGGAGGAGACCTTCGAGGGACGCGACCGCGCCGACGGATCCCTGCGGTGGACGGCAAGCCGTGTCGACCTCGCATTCGGGTCGAACTCCCAGTTGCGCGCATTGGCGGAGGTCTATGCCGCCGACGATGGACTGCCCGCCTTCATCGACGCCTTCGTCAAGGCGTGGGTGACCGTGATGGAGGCCGACCGCTTCGACCTGCACCGGTAGCACCCCGCGCGGGAATCGCTGATCGATTCGGGTTCTCATGCGAGCCGGTGCCGTCACCCCGGCAGGGGATGGCACCGGCTCGCATCCGTTATCCCGGTGGACCTGACCCCGGCCCGTCCCGCAGCGAGGCGTTGTAGACGGCGGATCGGGCCTGACCGGTGAGGGTGGCCACCTCGCGCGCCGCCGTGCGGCGATCGGCACCGGCGGCAACGAGGGTGGCCACGCTCGCGGCCGCGCGCATCAGGTCCGGATCAGGCGCCGGCTGCCCGCTGGTGGCGTCGCCCGCGGCGCCACCAGCGGGCTGCGGACGGTCCATCGTGCGACGGCCGACGACGAGGACGCACTCGCCGAGGATCGGCACGGTCCGTGCATGCTCCGCCAGGGAGCCGAGGGTTCCCCGACGGACCTCCTCATGCCGTTTCGTCGCCTCCCGCACCAGTGCCGCCGGGCGGTCCGCGCCACATGCGGCCACCAGGGCGGTGAGGGTCGCGGCCACCCGGCGCGGCGACTCGAAGACGATATGCGTCTCCTCCGCCGCGCTGATCCGGGCAAGCCGCCGGTCACGCGCAGCCGGGGTCCGCGGCAGGAAGCCCTCGAAGGTGAAGCGGTCCGTCGGACAGCCGCTGAGCACCAGTGCGATGAGAACGGCGGAGGGCCCCGGCAGGGCATGGATCGGCAGGCCCTCGGCGAGGACCGCCGCGATCACCGCGGTGCCCGGATCGCTGACCAGCGGCGTGCCGGCATCGCTGACGAGCACGACCCGCTCCCCCAACCGCAGGGCCGCCAGCACCGGTTCACAGCGGCTGCGCTCATTGCCGTCGAAGCATGAGAGCACCCGGTCCGGTGGGGCAAGGCCCAGATCGCGCATGAGGCGCCGCAGTCGCCTGGTGTCCTCGGCGAGAATCAGATCCGCCGCCGACAGCGCCGCCGTCAGTCGCGCACTGGCATCCCCGGGGTTCCCCAGCGGCGTCGCGGCGATGAGCAGGCTGCCGGGCTGCCACCATGCAGCAGCCGCGGCGGGATCGGCCACCCGCCCAGCATGCCGCGCCCGGGTGACCCATCGGCGGGCACCCGTTCATCGTGGGCCCCATCGGCGCGATGTGGGGCTGGATCGACAGCGACGTCCCCCATCGGTGCCTACGATCAGGCCGTGACCGAGACGGCAGCCGACCCCGGCTGGCGGATATCGGGGCTGGCCGGGCGGCGGCAGGACGTGATCGACCGACTGCGCCCGGGGGTCGCGGCCGATCCCATCCCGACGCGGCTGTCCTGGCTGCTCACCGGGGCGGTGGCAGTCCTCGCAGCGCTGCTGCGGTGGCCTCGGCTGGGTCAACCGGCGGACCTCGTCTTCGACGAGGTCTACTACGCCAAGGACGCCTGGGCCCTGGTCACCACCGGTGTCGAGGTCGAGGTCGACCTTGGCACCCTCACCCGCGCCGGCGATGAGCGCGTCCTCGCCGAGTCCGCGTCATTCGTCGTCCACCCACCACTGGGCAAGTGGCTGATCGGTGTGGGCGAGTTGCTCGTGGGCATCACCCCAACCGGATGGCGGGTAACGGTCGCCGTGCTCGGGGTGCTGGCCGTGATCCTGCTGGCCCGCATCGCGCGCCGCCTCACCGGCTCGACGGTGCTCGGCACGCTGGCGGGGCTGCTGCTGGCGGTCGACGGCCTCGCCATCGTCATGAGTCGTACCGCACTGCTCGACGGCATCCTGATGGTCGCACTGCTCGCCGCCTTCGGCTGCCTGCTGTGCGATCGTGACTGGACCCGCAGCCGCCTCGCCGAACAGCTCGGGGCCGGCGCCGAACCCGATCGGGTCGCCATCGGCTGGCGCCCATGGCTGTGGGGTGCGGGCGCACTGCTCGGCTGCGCGCTGGCGACGAAGTGGTCGGCGGTGTGGTTCATCCTCGTCCTCGCCGTCATGTGGCTGCTGTGGGAGGCCGGTGCCCTACGGCTGCTCGGAGTGCGGGCACCCTTCGCGCGCGCCCTCATGACCAGCGGGGGGTGGGGCGTGGCCGCCCTCGGGGTGGTGCCGGGGGCGGTCTACCTGCTGTCCTGGTCGGGGTGGTTCCTCACCGACCGGGGCTACGGCCGGGCCGACGCGGTCGGACCGGTTGAGGTCCTCATGGCATGGCTGACCTACCAGCGGCAGGCATTGACCTTCCACTCCGGCCTCACAGCTGACCACTCCTATCAGGCGGGCGCATGGCTGTGGCCGCTGCTGCTGCGGCCGACCGCATTCGCCTATGACGGGGCGGCGGTCGGCTGCGGGACGGGGGAATGCGTCACCGAGGTGATCGCCCTGGCCAATCCGATCCTCTGGTGGCTGGCGATCGCCGCCGTGGTGTGGCAGGCCTGGCGCTGGCTGGCCGATCGGGACTGGCGCAGCGGTGCGGTCCTGTCGGGGGTGCTCGCCGGCTGGGTGCCGTGGCTGTTCTTCCCAGCACGCACGACCTTCGCCTTCTACACGATCGTCGTGCTGCCGTTCCTGATCCTGGCGCTGGTCCTCACGGCCGGCTCACTGCTCGGCACCCCGGGGGATCCTCCGCGCCGTCGGCAGCTGGGTGCGGGTGCCGTGGGCGTGGTGGTGGTGGCCTGCCTGATCGCAACGTGGTTCTTCTTCCCGGTGTGGACCTCACTGCCGATGCCGCGGGATGAATGGGGCTGGCGGATGTGGCTGCCGTCATGGATCTGACACCGGCGGCGCCGCTGCCCGGACCCTGCCTGGCTGCCCTGTTCACCGACGCGCACACGGCCTACCGCTTCACCGACGCCCCGGTGAGTGACGAGCAGGTTGCCGATGCCTACCGGCTGGCGCGGATGGCTCCCACCTCGATGAATTGCCAGCCGCTGCGGATCGCCCTCATTCGCAGCCCCGGCGCGCGTGCCGCACTGCTGCCCATGCTGGCCGAGGGCAACCGGGCGAAGGCAGCCTCGGCAGCGGTCATCGCCGTCCTCGCCGCCGACACCGACTTCCCGCATCACCTGCCCCGGCTGGCGCCGCACCTGCCGGATGCCGCCGCCGGTTTCACCGATCCGGCGGCGCGGGAGTCCTTCGCACTGGCCAATGCCCGCCTGCAGGCGGGGTACTTCATCCTCGCCCTGCGAGCGGTCGGGCTGGACGTCGGTCCGATGGGCGGCTTCAACGCTGCGGCCGTCACCGAATCCGTTCTGGCCGCGACGAGCTGGCGCGCCTTCCTCGTGGTCAACATCGGGCACGCAGCCGAGGACGGCACCCGCCCACGTGCCCCCCGGCTGGAGCCGGCGGAGGTCATGTGGACGATCTGAGCATGCCCGTGTGCGCGCCCGCCTGGTGGGCCGGCCCTACTCGGTGATCGTGACCGTGAGGTCGTAGGGGGCAGCATCGGGCGCACTGACGCGGATGACCGCCGTACCCACGGCAAGCGCCTTCGCCCCCGGGTTGAACACGGCCGATCCATCGTCGTAACCCTGGCTGATCTCCACCAGCTCCGGGGTGGCCGTCTCGATCGTGGTGGCTACCGGATCGGCGGCGTTGATGACGATGAACTCGCCCACGCGTGCCGTCGCCGTCTGCTGACCCTGCTCGACGATGACCGGCGGCAGGACCTGAGCGGTGCTGCCGGCCTCGGACTGCCCCGCATTCGATCCGCAGGCGGTGAGGGCGAGTACTGCGAGCACTGCACCGAACAGCCGCAGTGGGGTGGCAGGTGACATGGGCGGACTCCTCTCCATGATCGGCCGGCCCAGCGTGGAGCCGGCTGCGGGCTGACCCCGCAGCCGGGAGTGTGCCAGACCGCCAGACCCGCCGGCGACCCGCTGGTGTCGATAGCCTCCGCTGGCGATGTCCACGACACCCGGATCCGAGCCAGCCGGCGAGCCCGGATCCGATCGGGGCGTCGATGGCGCCCCACTGGCCCTGCGGCGGCTGCGAGAGGGCAATGAGCGTCGCCGTGCCGGCAACCTGCGCGCCGTCAGTTATGCGCCACCTGGCAGCCGTCCAGCGGATGGGCAGTGGCCGGTGGCGGCGATCCTCACGTGCGCGGACTCCCGTGTGCTGCCGGAGCAGGTGTTCGACCTCGCCAGCGGCACCCTGTTCACGGTGCGCAATGCGGGCAATGTCGTCAACGATGAGGTCCTCGGCAGCCTTGAGTTCGCCACCGGCGACCTGTCGCTGCCATTGATCCTCGTCCTCGGGCACACCCACTGCGCGGCTGTCGCAGCGGCCGCCCAGACGGTGCGCACGGGTGAGGACGGAGGCAGTTGGCGTGCCGTGAGCGTGGCCAAGATCGTGCCCGCCATCGTCGGCGCACCACCGGATGCGGATCTGCGCTGCCTGGTCTGGCGCAATGCCACCGCATCGGCCCAGCAGATCCAGCAGCGCAGTGAGCCGATCGCCGCACGAGTGGCGCGGGGGCAGGTGCGGATCGCAACGGCGGTGCTCGATCTCGCCACCGGTGCCGTGCAGTGGACCGACCCGGGGTGGAGCTGAGGGGACTCGAACCCCTGACCCCCTCGTTGCGAACGAGGTGCGCTACCAGCTGCGCCACAGCCCCTGAAAGCAGCAAGGCTAGCAAGGTCGCCTCGCTAGCCTTTCCGGTCATGGCGCCCATGCCGGTGATCACCGACAGCGCATTCGCCGACGGTGTCGCCGACGTGCGCGGCGGCCGGGCCACCGCGGCGGACGCCGCGGCAGCACTGGTCGACATGCTCACCGATGCGGAGCTGTGCTGGCTGCTGGACGGTGACATCGCCGTCCTCCCGGGACTGCGCCGGATGGCGGCCGGCTACGGCACGGAACCCTTCATCGCCGGGCGACTGGACCGGCTGGGGATCCCCGGGGTGCGACTGACCGATGGGCCTCGTGGGGTTGCCGCCGGCCAGGCCACCTCATTCCCGGTGCCGATCGCCCGGGCGGCAACCTGGGACACCGCACTTGAGCAGCGCATCGGGGCGGCGATCGGCATCGAGGCGCGCGCCGCGGGGGCGAACCTCGTCGCCGCGCCGTGCGTGAACCTCGCCCCCGCACCCGGCTGGGGCCGCAGTCAGGAGTCCTACGGTGAGGATTCCGTCCTTATCGGTGCCATGGGCGCGGCGCTGGTCGCCGGATTGCAGCCATCGGTGATGGCGTGCGTGAAGCACTATGCCCTCAACTCCATGGAGGAGGCGCGCTTCCGGGTGGACGTGCGGGTCAGCGATGCCGATCTGCACGAGCTGTACCTGCCGCACTTCCGCACCGCGCTGGCGGCCGCCGATGCGGTGATGACCGCCTACAACAAGGTCAACGGGACGTGGGCCGGTGAGAACGCGTCCCTGCTGACCACGGTGCTGCGTGATGAGTGGGGCTTTCCGGGGCTGGTCCTCACCGACTTCATCTGGGGGCTGCGCGACCCGATCGGCTCACTGCTGGCCGGGCAGGACATCGAGATGCCATTCCGCCAGCAGCGGGCGTCCACACTGCCGGCTGCACTTGCCGGTACCGATGCTGCCGCCGCCGAGGTGCGCACGGCTGCCCGCACCTCGGCGCGGCGCATCCTCACCGCGCAGATCGGGCTGGCGGCCCGCCTCGGCCCTGCTCCCGATGCCGATGGCGCCGTTGCGGCGCACCGGAGCCTTGCACGAGACGCCGCCGCACGGAGCATGGTGCTGCTGCGCAACACCGAGATCGACGGGGTACGAATGCTGCCGCTGAACCTGTCCCCGGTGGGTCGGCTGGCCGTGGTGGGTCGGCTGGCAGATGCCGCCAATCTCGGTGATATCGCCTCCTCGCGGGTGCGTCCGCCCTCGACGGTGAGCGCACTTGCGGGGCTGCGTCAGCGGTGGGGGGAGCAGGTCGTCACCATCGACGCGTCCGACCGGACCGCCGGGGCGACCGGACGCCGATCGCGGGGGGCGGCCGACCCGCGGGG
>JAGWXT010000011.1 GCA_018969715.1 Actinomycetales bacterium | reverse complement strand
CGCGCGCTGACCTCTCGACTGATCGCCTGCGGAGCCGTGGTGCACGCCCATGACCCACACGTGGCCGCGGCCGAGATTGCCGCCCACGGTGCCCTGCCAGCCGCCTACCAGGATGTCGTCGGTTGTGACGTGGTCTCCCTTCACATCCCGGCGTCAGGCGGGTCGTCGATTGTTGATGAGTCTTTCCTGACGCAGATGAAGGCCGATGCCATCCTCATCAACACCGCACGAGGGTCACTGGTTGACGAGCGCGCACTGCGCGGTGCACTGGACGCCGGGCGGATCGCCTGGGCTGGCATTGACGTTGTCCGCGAAGAGCTACCGGGTCAGTCCGGATTGGCGCAACACCCACGGGTGACGGCCACCCCACACGTGGCGTACTACAGCCCCTCATCCCTGCATGACCTTCGGCGGCGGGCGGCAGAGCAGATGGTCAATCTGCTCGACCGGGCAGAGCAGTCCGCCGCCACGCCCGCTCGCCTGACCGTGAGCGGATCATGACCGAACCCAACAACGCTGCAGCCAAAGTGAGGATCAAGTCGGCCGATCGGACCCTCCAGATCCTCTCCTACATCGCGCAACATCAGCCGGTTGGCATGAAGGAGATCCGGGATGGCATGGCCATTCCACGATCCAGTTTGCACGGCCTACTGGGAGTGCTGCAGGACCACGGGTTCATAGGAACGGATCAACTCGGCCGCTATCTGATCGGGTTGCGCGCATTCGAGGTCGGCAGTTCCTGGCAGAAGACGGTGGGTGTGGAGTCGGCCGCGGCGCCAGTGTTGCGCGACCTTGTCGCCGAGGTCAAGCAGATCGCGCACGTGGGCGTCCTCGATGGAACAGACATCGTGTACATCATGAAGCAGGAGAATGAGCGGCCCGTGCGCCTGGTCAGCGCGGTCGGTCGCCGACTTCCCTGCCATGCGACGGCTCTCGGCAAGGTACTCCTGTCCCCCTTCAGCGAGCAGCAGATTCACGAGCGGTTCAACGTCCGGGAACTGCCCGCCATGACTCCGAGCACGATCACCGACCTTGACCAACTGATCGCGGTAGTTGAGGAGGTCCGGCACCGGGGGTACTGCATTGACCGCGGTGAGTCGACCGTTGGCGTAACCTGCTACGCCAGTCCGATCCGGGATCTGCGCGGCTCAATCATCGCGGCACTCTCCGTATCGGTTATCGACGCCGATCCGCTCATCAAGAGCGAGGCTGAGTATGTGGCAGCTGTCACCGGGGCGGCGAGAAGCATTTCGGCACGATTGGGATACCGGGAGGCGGCATGAATGAGGGCCTGGCGCGTCAGCGCGAAAGCCAGCCGCCGTCGACGGGCAGCACCGTTCCGTGCAGGTAGTCCGACCACCGGGAGCACAGGAACAGCAGCGGACCGATCATGTCCGAGGGCTCGCCCCAGCGACCGGCTGGCAGTCGGGCGAGGATCTCCCCGGTGCGCTTGGGGTCATCCCGCCAGATGTGAGTGTTGAGGGCGGTCTTGATGTACCCCGGGGCCAGGGAGTTCACGTTGACGCCGTGCGGGGCGAGTTCATTCGCCAGTGACTTCGTCACCTGCGCCACCCCGCCCTTGGCAGCGGCGTACCCGGGCACGTACAGGCCACCGGAGAAGCTCAAGGCTGAGGCAATGGTGACGATCTTGCCTCGACCTCGCGGGACCATGTCCGCAGCCGCCCGGCGTGCGAGGCGGAATACCGAGGTGAGGTTGGACGCCAGAGCAACGTCCCAATCGTCATCGGAGTAGTCGAGGATCGGCCGTGCGGTGACTTTGCCCTGCGCGGTGACGAGGATGTCAATGCCCCCCAGCCGCGAGATGACCTCGTCAATGAGGGCATCGGCCTGCGCGCGATCGGTGACATCCGCCCGGATGGCGATCACCGGCCGCTCCGCCTCGATCTGTGCGGCAACCTGCTCAGTTGCCTCACCTCGTCCGGCGATCACCACCTGCGCCCCGGCAGCGGCCAGCCCCCCGGACATCGCTGAGCCGAGTCCCCCGGCTCCTCCGACGACGAGTGCACGCATTCCCCGCAGGCCCCACGGATCGGCACCGCCACCTTGGCTGTCGACTTTGGTGGTCTCCTCGTTCACTGAACCGCCGCCCTTTCGATCGCGCCGCTGACACGGCTACCTGATCCTGCCACCCTCTTCGAGGCCGCGTCCATCGAGGGCTAGCCGTCGATGTCCGCCAGATAGTCGAGCACTGCCGGTGGATAGGGGCGCACATCAGCGGTGCGGACCGGCCGAGCCAGGCGGAGGTCATCGTGGCTGCGCACCCGACTCAGGGCAACGTAGGTCTGCCCCGGTGCGAAGGCACCGCGCGCCAGATCCAGGTAAACCCGGTCGAGGGTCAGGCCTTGGGCCTTGTGGATCGTCATCGCCCAGCCGAGCCGCAGGGGGAACTGGGTCAACGAGCCCACGTCCTCCATGATGAAGTCCGCATCGGCAACCCCGGGACGCTGCAGGGTGAGGGTCATCCGCTCCACGTCGGTGGAGCTGCGACGTCCGTCGAACTGCACGCGGATCACGTCCGCGCCGTCCTCCGCGAGGGTCACGACCCCGGTGGAACCGTTCACCCAGCGTCCAGCGGGATCGTTGATCGTCGCGACTACGCGCGCCCCCTGCTTGACGACGAGGCGTTCCTCGAAGGCCGCCCAGTCCGTCGGTCGCACCTCACCGGTCGCGCTGGCCGGGAACTCCACTGGCGCCCCTTCGACAGTGGCCAGCCCGCGGGCATTCATGTGTTCCACGGCCGCCCGGTAGGGGGTGAGGTACACCGCGCGGGACTGCGGATCCCAGCCATCGTCATCACAGACTCGGTTGAGCAGCGCCAGACCCGACTCATCAAGGGTGCCGGAGCGGACCGCACCGAGGACAGCGAGGTAGTCAGGATCATGTTGACGGAAGGCGGTGGTCAAGGAGATGATGCGGGGCGACCACTGAGCCATCACCAGGCTCGAGATGAAGTATTCCGACGAGTACCCGGCGTCCGTCAGAACCCGCAGGTCCGCCGGACCCGCGACCGGGGGCAGCTGGCGCAGGTCGCCGAAGAGCAGCACCTGCATGCCCCCGAAGGGCGTGCGGGGACGATCACGGAGAAGTCGTAGTGCCCGGTCCATCGCATCGAAGAGGTCCACCCTCACCATCGACACCTCATCGACGACGAGGACACCTGCTCGATTCAGCGCCTCCCACGTCCGCTCGGCTGGATCGTAGGAACCCGTGAGCACATCGGAGAGTTCACGACGAGGAGCGAACCCGAACGCACGGTGAATCGTTGTGCCGCCCGCGTTCATGGCCGCCAGCGCGGTCGGCGCAACGATCAAGGCCGGCTGGGAAAGTCGGGTCACGATGCGCTGCAGCAGCGTGCTCTTGCCGGTGCCGGCCCGGCCGGTGACGAAGAGGTCCTCCCCTCGGTCCGCGGCAATGAGAGCATCGTCGATCCCCGTCGAGGGTGCGGGGTGGTCGGTGGTCATGGCCGGTTGGTGATCACGACCGGATCGTGGACGCGGATGCCGAGGGCGCGGGGGTCATCCGTGCGGCGAAGTCCCACGACGTCACCGTGAGGTCGGTAATCTGGATGGCGACTTCTGCGGCGACGCGTCCCAAGAGCCACGCCGCCAACGGTGTGCCCGCCTGCCCATAACGGTCGATCAGCGCCCGCAGGATCGGCTCGGCCTCCTCAACGATCACCGCCTGGCCCTGCCCCCGCACCCCGCGGTAGGGCGGATCATCTCCCGACACCTCCCACCCGACCCGAGGATCGCGCTGCATACGACGGACGACGACGGCATCGGCCTGGGTCGCGCACCACAGCCCATCCGCCTGCGCGATGAACCACAGCGATTGGACGAGGGGACCGTCTCGCCCTGCCGTGGCGACACGGATCGGGATCACCGCTGCGGCAAGGTACGCCCGAACTTCGTCCTGCTGCCACGGCCCAGACCGGATTGTCATTCCCACTGCAGTAGTGTCCCCAACCCGCGCGGCCACCGGCGAGGCGGGCGGGGTTGGCGCCCGCGCCCGGCCGCAGGCTCCTCACCCGGCCGCAGGCTCGCCGCCCGGCTAGCCTTCACCCCGTCATGGATATCGCGGACAACGGGGCGACGATGCTCGGATGGGCGCATGACCTGTGGCCAATGCCGCGCAGTCTCACCGGGGATGGTGTTCGCCAGACCATCCGGTACCTGAGCGACCTACTGCCCGGACTTGTCGCCCATGAGGTCCCCAGCGGCACCCCCGCAGGGGATTGGACAGTCCCTGCCGAGTGGCGGGTGCGTGACGCGTACATCACCGCCCCCGATGGCCGCCGCATCGCGCAGTGGCGAGTGAATCCGCTGCATCTGGTCGGCTACTCGCAGCCGGTATCGGAGCGGATGGATCTCGACACCCTGCAGGGCCACCTCCACTCGCTTCCCGACCAACCCACTGCCATTCCCTACGTGACCTCCTACTACACCCCGCGGTGGGGGTTCTGCCTGCCACACGCGGAGCGGGTTCAGTTGCGTCCCGGCGAGTATCGCGCCGTCATCGACGCGGAGTTCCGAGCCGGCAGTCTGACCTATGCCGACTGCGTCATTCCCGGACGTTCGGACGAGGAGATCCTGTTCTCAACGTACATCTGCCACTCGGCGATGGCGAACAACGAACTGTCGGGGATCGTGGTGCAGACAGCGTTGGCAAGGTGGCTGCACGCTCGTGGTACCCCGTGGTACACCTACCGCTTCGTCTATGCGCCAGAGACGATCGGCTCCCTCATCTACCTGGAACGCCATCGTGAGCACCTGCTCACGCACGTGCGAGCAGGCTGGGTTCTCTCCTGTGTGGGGGACGAACGAGACTATTCGCTCGTCCCATCCCGTCGACCGGGGAATCTGGGGGAGCGACTGCTCACGCGGTCGCTGGCGGGGCTCGGCCGCCCTCTCACCCGCTACACGTGGCGGGAGCGCGGCAGCGATGAGCGGCAGTGGTGTGCACCTCGTGTCGACCTGCCAATGTGCACGTTCAGCCGATCCCGCTTCGGCACCTTTCCGGAGTACCACACCTCGCTCGACGATTTCACTGTTGTCACCGATACCGGCCTGATGGGGTCGCTGACCGTCATGCGGGAGTGCATTCGCCTGCTGGAGGAGCATCCGAGGTACCTCAGCACCACGATCGGGGAGCCCCAGCTGGGACGACGTGGCCTCTACCCGACGCTCAGCGACCACGGGGGCAACCGACCGATGAGTGGGGCGCTCTCATCGGCGCGAGAGCTCCTGCTCGTGCTTTCGTACTGTGATGGGGACGCCGACGCCGCCGAGATCGCCGAGTTGGTGGGACGGCAGCCGACAGATGTCGCCGACGATCTCGCCACTCTTGAGCGAGCGGGGCTGATACGGCGCGCCTGAGCTTCTTCAGCCGGGTCCGGCGGGCGGGGTTGGCGGGCGGGGTTGGCGCCCGCGCCCGGCCGTAGGCTCCTCGCCCGGCTAGCCTTCACCCCGTCATGGATATCGCGGTCATCGGTGCAGCGGGAGCGGTTGGCCGGTCGGTCTGTGTGCAGCTCTGTGCGGGGGTGCTGCAGCCGGGTGAGCGCCTGCAACTCGTTGGCCACCGAGGCGGTGCCAGTGAGACAGGTATCTTCGGACTGTGCATTGACCTTGGGGACGCCTTTGGTGCGGGCGCACCGGTCCTTGAGCCGGTCCTTGATCCCAGCGGGATCGCCGCCGACATCGTCATCATGGTGGCCGGGGAGACGCCGTCGGCGGCACCGGACTCGCAGGTCACCCGGGATGACGTGGCGCGGACGAACCTGCCCGTGTACCGGGAGTATGCGGAGGCCATGGCCGAGTACGGACGCGGTCATGAGCTCGTCATCGTCCAGTCCAACCCGGTGGAGCTTGCCGTCGATGTGTTCGCCCGTCACCTCGGTCCACACCGGGTCATCGGTGCCGGCGCCTACAACGACAGCCAGCGGTTTCAGCGGATGGTGGCCGAGGCGTTCCTGGCATCACCGTGGGGTGGTCGGACGCGCCCGCTGGTCACCGGCTACGTCCTCGGAGAGCACGGCCCTGGCCTGGTTCCGGTGTGGTCGTCACTCCGCGGCCATGGTGTCGACGCTGCCGCGTGGTCGGCCTTCCTCTCACACCTTCGCAGCAGCCGGGAGGATGCGGATCTCATTGGCGAGGCGACTGCCGCCCGTGCGCATGTTGCGGACCTGCTCACCGCCCATCACGGTGAACGCGCTTTTTCCTTCACGAGGGGCCTCCCCCCGGATGTGCGGGTGGTGGTGGAGCCATGGTTCGCGCATTGGGCGGGCCGGACCAGCACGGTGACCGCACACAGCGTCGTCGACATCGTCGCCGAGCTCCGCTCCGGGCACCGAATCGTGCTGCCCCTGCAGGTGGCATGTGCGACGACGGATTGGCCAGGTGTCGCCGGCGTTATCGGGCTTGCGGTGGACGTCGACTGTGACGGGTGGCATATGAGCATCCCGCTGCCGGTGACCGATGCGGAGCGGGCGGCGCTGCTTGACTCGGCCATTGCGGTGGCCGACCGGCTTGACCAGTGGCGTGGCCCGGTGCCCTAGCGTGGAGCGGTGGCACCCCGGACCAGCCCGGATGCGCGGCACCTCGTCGCCCTGACCGTGCCCGATCCGCTGGCGGCGAGAATTGGCGAACTGCGTCGTCACTTCGCCCGCCAGTCACGCTTTCGCATCGTCCCGCACCTCACCCTGCTGCCACCGGTAGCGGTCCCCGGCCGTCCAGAGGGGGATGCCCTTGCGCAGGCGGTTCACGAGGTCGCGGCCGAGACGCGCCCGTTCACCCTCACCCTGGCAGGGGTCGGCTACCTTCCGGGTTTCGGGTACTGGGCGGTGACTCCGGAGGAGCCGCTCTTCGACATCCGGCATCGCCTGCGGGAGGCGTGGCGTGACTTCGGTCAGCCGGACCCCACCGCGGGTGAACCCGCCTACCGTCCCCATGTCACCCTCGTCAAGCTCGGATCCGGACGGCAGGTCGACCCCGAGCTCCTCGCGGAGCTGGCGGACCGCGTGCTGGGCGCCGGCTGGTGGGACGTCACCTCGCTTGATATCCACCACCTGCCACCCGCCGGCAGCCGGTATCTCCTCGCCGAACAGGTTCCCCTCGAGGGGGCGGCATGGGGGGGCTGACCTTCGATTGGCTTCAACAGGATTCATACTTCAGCGGTGGGCTGAGCGATGTTCCCAGACGGGCGCAGGGCCTCCTCGGCCAGCGGGCCGCATGCTTCGTGGTGCGAAATCAACCCGTGGAGTTTCCGTGTCGGCTGCTTCGCAGGCTCGCAACGTATGCCGGCTGTGATCTCAATGTCCAATTGTCCGCGTATGACGACTCACTGCTATCGCTGCCCCCAGAACCCGTGGCAGCCGAACTGATCTGGCCGGACTGGATGCGTGTGCCGGACACCGAACTGCAGGTGCTGCTGGATGGGATCGGGGCGCGACCGGGCGAGGCGCCGACAACGCTCGTTCTACCAGCGGCGGGCGCCCGTCTTGACCAGGTGAGGGATTGGGCGGCAGAACGAGGAGTTGCGACACTGGCTTTCCCCCCCGCGGCAGGTGAGGCGAGCGCGGCGGTTCGACGCTTCTCCGGCAGCTCTCTTGACAGTCACGCCCAGTTGGCGATTGCGCGTCACCTACTCCTTGAGTGGCTGCTGCCTGCTCTCCTGCCACCGTTGAAACTGCTCGTCGTAGACCTTGACAATACGGTGTATTCGGGTGTGCTGGCGGAGGACGGCGTCTCGCGGCTTACCGTCACGGCCGCGCAACGAGAAGTGAGCATGCTGATCGACTCCCTTGCTGCGGGTGGAGTTCTGGTGGCGGCTGTATCCCGCAATTCCCAAACCGATGTCGACGCACTGCTGCGCGACTGGCCGCCGGGGCTGTTTCGCCAGGAGAATCTTGTTGCGGCCATCGGAACGGATCAGAACAAGGGACATGCCATGCGGGATCTCATCGACCGTTTCCAGACGGTGCCCGAGTCGATTGCCTTCCTCGATGACAATCCCGGGGAGATACGTGCAGCCTGCACAGTACTTCCCGATCTGTGGCCCATTGTCGCCAGCGATCAGCCGGCAACGCGTCGGCTGCTCAGCGCCCAGCACGCCCGATCGCGTGTCCTGAGCCCTGGCGCCGGCCGGGCGAGGCGCGCTGACGCGGCGGCGCAGGACGCACGCTTGACCGTTCGCGCAGATAGCGCAACGGCAGATGAACTCCACCGGTCCCTCCAAACAAGACTGATTGTTCGTCCCGCAACAGCCGAAGATCTGCCTAGGGTCAGCGAGCTGCTTGAGCGGACGAATCAGTTCAACGTGAGCCTGCGCCGGACATCTCTGGCTTCACTCGTCGCCAAGCAGGGCTTGCCCGATCGGGTGGTAGTGCTGGCCGAGTTGCGAGACCGCTTTGCGGACAGCGGTGTCATCGCCGTACTCCTCACTCGTCGGCGCGAGACGGTGCTGCACATTGAGGAGTTGGCGATCTCCTGTCGCGCACTTGGGCGACACCTTGAGACACCTATCGTGGCGGCCCTTCTGGAATGTGCCGGTGCGATAGACCAGCATGTTGAAGTCCAACCTGTCGCTGGACCTCGGAATGGACCGGCTCTCGCGTGGTTGGCCAGCGTCAGTCGAGGACCTGCTGATACTGAAGGCCTGGTGAGACTGGACGTCGTGAGCCTGCTTGCCGAGGCTGCGCAACTGAAATTCATCCATGTGAGGGATACCAGCGACAAGGAGGAGATGAACGATGACTGACCCGAGTCCGCCAGCAGACCCCATTGATGGAGTCGAGGCGAGAGTGCTGGCGGTGATGGCACGTTGCCTGGATCTTTCGGAGGCGGAGTGTCGCAATGCCAGGTGGGGGTCGACCGCTCAGTGGGACAGCTTCGCCTTCGTGGAGATCATCGCGGAAATTGAGGAGCGTTTCGGGGTGACCTTCGATGAGGCTGACTTCAGCCAGATCGCGGACTTCCGGGATCTGGCCGCACTCGTGGGGCGGGTACGCGCAGGGTGACCCCCGTCCTTCTTGTTACCACCGACCAAGTTGCGCAGTTTGCGGAGAGCACGGGGGACCGCAGTCCGCTTCACCTGTCTCATGACTATGCGCGCCAGACGCACGTCCGAGTGCCCGTCGTGCACGGCGCGCTGGTGGTGTGGCGGAGCATTGGCAGCGTCATCCCAGCGTCCGTCCACATCACATCGGTGCAGGCACGGTTCCATGCTCCTGCGTACGCCGACACGGAATACCAGATTGTTGATCGGTCGGAGGGGAACACGCACTACATCGAGGTGAGAGATGGCCGCTGTCTGCTGGTGACGATCGTGGTGGTCGTGGATTCGGCCGCGTCACCGTCAGTGAGTCCAGGCGACCACCAGTGGCCGCCACAGATTCCGCGGACTCAGGCGCGGGAGAATGCCGATCTATTTCACAGTGACAACGGCGATGCACCCGATGAGGTCGATATCGGCACTTACTGGCCTCATGTGGATTGCTCAGTTCCGGCAATCGGTCGCGAGTGGGTATACGTCGCTCTCGCCGTTGCGTCCTATGTCGTGGGAATGGAGTTTCCTGGGCGGCAGGCCATGCTCAAAGGATGTCGCGTGGCAGGGGGAGGTGGTGCAATTCGGCCGGGGAATGTTCGGGTTCGCCTTGCAAGCCGGCGGGCGCTGGACAGGGGAATGTGCCGCCTAGCCATCCGCCTAGGCGATGCCGGGAATGGAATGGACATCGAAGTGATGGCCTTCATCAGAGACGGTGCTGCGGAGTTGTCCCCAGTCACCTTGGGAAGCGGGAACGCCGGAATCGCCCTCGTCACCGGGGCGGGCAGGGGAATCGGTCGGGCCATTGTCGCCGCGCTGAACGAACGGGGCTGGCGGGCGTATTCCCTGCAACGGCGGGCCACTGAGCCCTGGCAGCGCGAATGCGATCTCCTGAACGGCCCACAAGTTCACGAGGTTGCGGCCCAGTTCGCATCGTCTCCTGTGTCCCTCCTGGTGCTCAATGCCACCGGTCCACTGGGGGAACTGAGTGTCGACTCCCGCCATCTTCCGAGGGTTGCTGAGTACTTGCGGACTGAGGCCCTACTGGTGCTCAACCCGCTGATGGCGGTGCTGCCTCTCCTTGAACAGGCTGGGGGTACCTGCATCCTCGTCTCCACGGCCTTTCTGAAGGAGGACCTGGACTTACTCGTCCCGCGCCACGTAGGTCACTACCTCGCGGCCAAGGCCAGCGCCGAACAACTCGTGTACGAGGCGCAGCGCGAAGCTCCCAGCGTCAGATCCAGCGTGGTCCGCCTTCCCCCGGTACGAACCTCGCTTGCCTTTCACCTGCGAACCGACGGAGTCCTGAGCGTTGCCGAGGCGGCAACGCTGGTGCTCGCGGAAGTCCCGTCGTCCTCGACTCCGGGAGGGGATGCGCTGATGCGCCAGCGGACTCCTGTCACATGACCGTCGTCATGGTGCATTCCGATCTTCGGCGACTTCTTCGAAGCACCGTGGGTCGACCTGACAGGAAGGCCGCACTGACCGGATTGACAAGGGATATCCTCTCCGCCTATCCCGGAAGCGAAATCTGGATGCCCACTTTCAACTACGACTTTCCGCGAGCGAGATCGTTCGATCGTCGCACGGACGTCAGCCACACAGGCGTCCTCACGGAATACTTCCGTGTCTCGCATGCCGCGTGGCGCACGCCGACCCCAATCTTCTCGATTGCTGGGACTGGCGAACCCGTTTGTCAGGCAGCTAGCGCTCTTGTGGTTGAGCCACTCGGGGACGCAGGACTGCTGGCGTCACTGGTGAGGTGGAATGGGCGCGTGGCCCTCCTTGGATGTGGCGTGGGGGCGCTGAGCCTCTTCCACCACGCCGAACTCGCCGGTGGTGCGTTTCCGCCGTACCGGTATGCCAAGGACTTCGAAGGAACGACGGTTGACTGGGATGGAAACACAAGGCAGGTGCGGCTGCGCTACCCCGTGACAGATCTACGGCGGCGCGTTGCCTACGACTTCGATGAGATCGCCACCGCCATGATGGCGGCGGGGGCCGTCCGGAGCAGTGACAGGTTCGCTCACTCACTTGAGGTCGATGCCCAGGACTTCGTGCTGACGTGGCAGCAAAAGGCCGCGACTGATCCGTTATGGCCCATCGCTGGCGAGTCGCGGGCATGGGTGGAGCCGATGCTGGAGTCCCTCGGTCGAGGCTTCGTCATCGACGACTTCGAGCAGGTTTCCCTCGAGGGGGCGGCATCGCGCTGAGGCCGCTGCCGCCAGTAGACCTCAATCCACCCCGATGGCGATCATCGCCCACAACCGGTCGGGGTCCTCATAGCCCACTCGGACGCTGCGAAAACCGGCGTCCAGCGCCATTCGCGCATAGTCGCCCGGTGGCTCGGGGTAGTCGGCGCTGCGCACGTGATCGATGATCGCTTCGACATCGGGTGGCGACACCTCGGTGAAATGCAATCGGAAGGCATGGGCCGCGCGATCGCAGTAGTCCGCACGCAACTCTCCTGGCAGCGATGCCGGCTCGTACATCAGCAGCAGGCCGGCCGGGCCGAGTCGTTCACGGACGAGTCGGAAGAACTCCGGCTTGTCCGAGGTGGGCAGATGATGCATCGCAAGCGAGACGATCACCGTGTCGACGGTCTCACTGAGGTGCGCCAGAACTGTGCGCAGGTCCCCCACCTGAAATGCGTGCGGAAATGCCCACGCGGCCGCGGTGCGCTCGGCGAGCGCCAGCGCCTGCGGTGTGAGGTCAATGCCGAGGTAGCTGTGCGGCGAGAGGTCCGCCAGCACCAGGCTGGCCATGCCGGCGTCGCCACAGCCGAGGTCAAGGACCCGGCCGGCGCCGGTGCCTCGGGCGGTGATGGCCGCGCGCATCGCCGCGGCTGCCTCGCGGTGGCGAAGGCTGTTGCCGCGGACCGCGGCCTGGTAGACAGCCCAATCGGCGAAGAATCCCCGCACCGCCGCCGTGTCCTCATGTCGCATCGGCTGCAGAATAGTGCGTCGGCAGCCGGCACGGCCGCAGACCACTCGACAGGCATCCCGTCCGATTCATCACTACCATGCCGGCTGTGATGTTCTCCATGTTCGTGCTGTGGACGGTCGTCCTCACCGGAGTGTTCCTGCGCAAGCGGTGGACGATTCCCCTGTCGCTGGTCACACTGGGATGGACCGTCATCCTCCTGCGGATGCACATGACCGACCCGATCCCGTTGAACTTCTGATGTCGACTCCGAGGAGACGCCCGCGATGACCGCGTCCACCGATCGCTCCCTGCTGATCGCCCGGATCCTCAATATCGCAGGCCTCGCCGGGCTGCTGCTCGTTCTCTCCGGGTCGATGGACCTGCAGTTCGGCTTCGACGAAGCGCCCTGCCCGCTGTGCCTGATCCAGCGCTCAGGGATGATCGGGCTCGCCATCGGACCGATCATGAACCTGCTGTGGGGTATGCGGCCGGCGCATTACGCGGTCAGCATTCTTGCAGCGGTTGTCGGCGGAGCCGGGAGTGTGCGTCAGATCCTCTTGCACATCGCCGACCCCAACGACCCCGGCTATGGGCCGGCGGTGTTCGGCTTCCACCTGTACACGTGGGCGTTCATCACCTTCGTCATCGCGGTTGTCGGCTGCGCGGTGATGCTCCTGTGGCAGGCGCCCTTCGCTGCCGGGGACCACGGCGGACTGCACTCCCCCTCACCATGGCGGACGATCGGCCTGATCGCGATCGTCTGGATCACCCTGGACACGGTGATTATGGGGCTGTCCGTGCTGCCTCAGTGCGGATTGGGAATGTGCCCGGACAACCCGGAGAAGCAGTGGGGGCTGGGCTCGGTCGGTGGTCTGCTCTTCATCGCACTGCTTGCCGGGATCAGCGCCCTGGTGGCGGTTCTCCTTGAGCGGGCTATCGACCGGCGGGACGGCGCGACTCGCGCCTGAGCGAAGGACTACGGCTCGGTCGGCACCGTGAAGACCGCCAAGTGCGAGGGATGGATGCTGACCCTGCGGGCCAGCCACGGTGGCGTGTGCGGAAGTGACGTGGCCTCCGCTGCCCGCAGGCCCTGAGATTCGAAGAGGGAACGCAACTGACGATTCGTGGGGCGGTAGACATGCGTGGGGTCCACCGCGTACGTCCGCTCATAGATCCACCCGGAGATGCGATTGTCAATCGTGGGCAGGTGGACCACGATCGCACTGCCGGGTCCGCAGACCGCGGCAATGGCCGCCACGGCAGCGGCCGGGTCGGCGAGATGCTCAAGGACGTTCACCGCAAGGACGATATGGAATGGCCCGGTGAACGGCAGCGGCTGCTGGACGTCCGCAACGCGGTAGTCGCGCTCCGGGTGACGTGCGCGGGCCATGGCGATGGCGTGCGCCGAGATATCCGAGCCCGCGCGCTCGCGCACGCCACCGAAGGCATCCAGCAGCCATCCGTACCCGCAGCCGATGTCGAGCACCCGCGCCTCCGCCGGCGGCACCGGACAGTGGCGTAAGGCCCGATCCCGCAGCATTCGATCCCGCCAGCGGTCGATCCGCGTCTGGCTCGGCTCGGCACCGTAGAGCGAGGTGAAGTACTCGGGGCCGTAGTCCGCGGCGGTGGGGCTGTGGCCCGGGGGCTCAGCCATCGCCCGTACTGTCGGTGAACCGCGCCTGCTCGGTGGCATCCCCGATGAGGGCAACCAGGTCACCGGCACGCACCTCCGCCCCCGGCTGCACCACCTGGCGCAGCAGCAGGCCCGCCTCGGCCGACTCCACGTCGACCTGCGCCTTGTCGGTCTCCACGCACAGCAGTGGCTCGGCGATGGCAACGCGATCGCCGGGGGACTTGTACCAGGACACCACGGACATCTCGTCTGAGGTCTGCCCGAGGTTGGGAAGTCGGATCTCATGCACCATGGCGAGGATGATCCCACGTTCCCGCCGCGATGAGCGCGCCGCTGGCGGAGCACCCGGGGCCGGCCCCGTGCGGTCAGCCGATGGAGACGCAGGCCTCGATCGCCGCGCGGATGCGCGCCATTGACGGCACCACCTCCTGCTCCAGCACCGGCGCCACCGGCAGTGGCACGTCATGGGCCGCGACCCTCCGGATCGGTGCCCGCAGCAGCCCGAAGCAGTGCTCGCCGATACGAGCGGCAACCTCCGCCCCCCAGCCGCCCGTGAGCGTGTCCTCGTGGGCGATGAGCAGTCGGCCGGTGCGGCTGACCGAGGCGATGAGCGTGTCGGTGTCCAGGGGCAGCAGGGAGACCGGGTCGATCACCTCGCACTCGATGCCCTGGTGCATGAGCTCCTCCGCTACGGCAAGGCAGCGGTAGAGGGTGAGGTGCGTGGCCACCACGGTGATGTCCCGACCCGGCCGCCGAATGACCGCCTGCCCGATCGGGAACAGGTACTCATCGACAGGAACGTGAGCGGTGAGGTCCATCCCCCCCGCTGACTCCCGCCCCTTGCTGCCGTAGAGGAGCTTGTGCTCGAACACGAGTACCGGATCGTCATCGCGGATCGCGGAGAGCATCACCCCCTTGGCTGTATAGGCATCCGAGGGACAGACAACCTTGAGCCCGGGGACGTGGATGAAGTAGCTCTCCGGTGACTGCCCGTGCTGGGCGCCGCGATTGGCAGTGCCGACCGGGCAGCGCAGCACCATCGGCACGCTCATCGTGCCGCCTGACATGTACCGGAGTTTCGCCGCCTGGTTGACGATCTCATCCATGCACTCGAAGATGAAATCGGAGTACTGCAGGTCCGGGATCGGACGCATTCCCATCAGCGCGGCCCCGACCGCAGTGCCCGCAACCGCCTTTTCACTGATGGGTGTGTCGATGATGCGCTCGTGACCGAACCGCTCCGGCAGCCCGAGGTACACCCCGAAAGCCCCCCCGAATCCGCCTGGAATGCCGATGTCCTCGCCGATGAGGAACACGCGCTCATCCCGAGCCATCTCCTCGGCGATGGCCTCTCTGATCGCCTCGGCGATCGTGAGCCGTCGCTCCTGTGCTGGCGGGGCGACGTCCGTACGCGGCACAGCCGGGCTGACGGGGCGCGTGCGCGCAGGGGTGTAGGCGTCGGTGAGCGCCTGCTCCGGCAGTGGATCGGGGGAGGAACGGGCGAACTCCACGGCATCGGTGAGCTCGGCGGCCACCTCATCGGCCATCCGCGCGAGGTCGTCCTCGGTGGCGATCCCGGCGGTGAGCAGAGCGGCGGCCATCCGGTCGATGGGGTCGCGCTCCCGCCAGGCGCTCTCCTCATCGCGGCTTCGGTACTTGCGGGCATCCCCTCGGCTGTGGCCGGCGAACCGGTAGGTCTTGGCCTCGATCAGGGTCGGCCCCGCACCGGCGCGTGCCCGCGCATGTGCCCAGGCGGTGGCGTTGCGGACGGCGACGACATCCATGCCGTCGACGATGACCGACTCGATCCCGTACCCGGCCATTCGCGCCGCAACATCCGGCACGAGGCTCGTGCGGTGGAAGGGCGTGGAAGCGCCGTAGAGGTTGTTCTCGCAGATGTAGACGATCGGCAGGCGTTGCACAGCCGCAAGATTTACTCCCTCGTGGAATGCCCCCTCATTCGTGGCTCCCTCTCCGAAGAAGCACGCCGCCACCTGACCGGTCCCCTGCATGCGGAAGGCCAGCCCCATGCCGGTGACGATGCTCACGCCGCCGGCAACGATGGCGATCGCCGGTACCATGCCCACGCCCGGGTCACCAAGGTGCATCGATCCACCCTTGCCCCCACAGCAACCGGTTGCCCGTCCGTAGAGCTCAGCCATGGCCGCTCGCATCGTCACCCCCTTGGCCAGTGCGTGGCCATGTGGGCGGTGGGTTGAGGTGATCCAGTCATCGGGACCGAGGGCGGCACACACCCCGACCGCGACGGCCTCCTGTCCCTGGTACTGGTGGACGGTGCCGGGTAGCTCGCCCTTGAGGAACAATTGGTAGACGCGGTCCTCGAACTGACGCAGCCGCAGCAGCTCCGTGTAGAGGGTGAGCGCATCCGATGCCGGAACGCCGGAGAGGTCGATGGCCGGGGGGGGCAGGGTCATGGTCACGGTGACACCTCTCGTAGGACGCAGCCGGATCGGCCGGCCGAACCGTAGCGCTCCAGCAATGCGACCACCACCTCGCTCACCGCTTGGCGGCCAGCCACCTGAACATCCAGCGCTCGGTGGGAGCCGAGCAGGTCGTGGACGGACTCGCGCCCCGTGCGCGACGCCAACGCCTTGCTGAGTGCCTCGAGGTACGCGGCCTTCAACCGGGTGCCGACATTGATCTTGGCGACCCCGGCTGCGATGGCGGCGGGCAGCGCGTCGAGGGGCAGCCCCGTCCCCCCATGAAGGGCAAGGGGCACGGGGACGGCCTCCCCGATCGCCCGCAACCGGTCAAGGTCCAACTCCGCCGCACCGTCGGTGAGCAGGTGGACGTTTCCCACCGACACCGCAAGGCAGTCGACGCCGGTGGCGGCGACGAAATCGCGGGCAACCGCCGGATCCGTCAGCTGGGCAGTTCCCGCAATCTGACCGTCGACGAAGTCCGGCAGGCTGCCGACCTCGGCCTCGACGGCCACCCCGCGGGGTTGGGCGACCTTGACCAGCTCGGCAACCGCAGCGACGGTGTCCGCCGCTGGCCAGTGGTGAGTGTCCATCATCACTGCGGTGAACCCCGCATCGATGCCCGTGACCGCCTGCCCCAGTGAGTGCGTCTCATTGAGCAGCAGTGCCACCGGCACGGGGCAGTCGGCAAGCAGGGCGCGTCCGGTTGCGCCGAGCAGTGCGATGCCCCCGCCGTCCAGCCACTCGCCATCGAGCATCGTCGCCCCGAAGCCGACGATCACCGGGGACTCGGCCGTGCGGGCGGCGGCCAGTACCCCCTCGAAGGAGTACGAGTCCCAGGACTCGAAGTACCCAAGTGCGTACCCGTGCCGGCGAGCATGTGCGAGCAGACCCGGCAGCGGCAGCAGTGGCATCGGTCAGTCCCGCGGCTGGGGTGCCATCATGCCGCTGGCGCGCCGAGGGCGATCCCCCGCCAGCCCCGCTCCCATGAGCAGCAGGCTCAGGACGGCCAGCAGCAGCCCGACCTGCCCGATGCCGGTGAAGAGCAGCCCGATGCCGATCAGGACAAGGAAGGATGCGCACCCGCCCGCGCCGATGAGCCGGCGATGACCCTTGGCATCGGTGAACAGCCACCCGCCCGCAGCGATGAGGGCGAGGTTGGCGGCGACCCGAAATGGCTCCACCACGCCGACCGTGACATGTGCCCAGATGTCAAGGACGTTGACCACTGCGGCCAGACCGAAGCACCACTGGGCCCAACTTCGGGTGATGAGGAAGGCCACGGCGCAACCCTAGGGCGGTGGCGGTGCGGAGCGGGTGGCCCGGTGGGGCCGGCGGGGTGGGGCGGCTCGGGGCTACCGGATAGGGGTGGCATCCTCCGGAGCGATCTGCGACATCGGCCCGAACAGGTCGCGCGCCGGGCTCACCCACTGCGCGATGAGGTCGTCGGTCTCGGAGTTGACCCCACCGCAGGCCGATCCGGTGACATCGAGCAGATCCGACGCCCACCCGCCGTCCTGCCCCTCAGCCTTGATCTGCAACCGGAACCCGGTGCCACCGGTGCACCCCTCATCGAGGTCAGCCACGGCGATGCGATCGAGGGTCGGGTAGGTCGCCGACAGGGTTGACCACACCTGCTCGGTGACCGGCGCGGTGAGGTCGGCGAGGACATCGCCATAGGAATCCACGATCAGCCGTGCCTGTCCGGCCGACACCTCGAGGACGTAACTGCGGTGGTACGGCGGGGGGACGGAGGAGTCGGTGAAGGTATAGGTGATGAGCGCACCCTCGGGCAACGCCGCCGCAGGGGCCGATGGCGCCTGATCGGGCTGGGTGGCGGAGTCCTCCGGGGTGGCCACGGGCGTCGACTCGCCCGGTGCGCCTGCGGAATCGTCTGCCGCGCCCTCACCACCGCACCCGGACACCCCCATCGGGCCGGAGATCGCGATCGTCACCGCGGCGAGGGTGGCGATGAGCGCCGGGGCGACCCGGGGAATCATGCGCCGTAGGCTACCGGGCATGACACGACACCTTCTCAATGCGGGCGGCCTCGATGGTGATCGGGGCGCCTCAGCTCAGGGCGCCGTCGACGCAACCGCGGGCACCGTGCGTCGGATCACCCGCACATCGGCGGTTGCCGGCCTGGGTCTGGCGGGCCTGCTGCTCGCCGCCTGTGGCGGCGGCGGTGACCCGATGGTGGGGGGCATGACTGAATGCACCGAGCCCGTCCTGAGCGAGGCCGCGATCGGCTACGCCGAGAGCCTCAGCCCGGACAACACGTACACCCTCGACGGCCTCACGTGCGCCGATGGGTGGGCGGTCACCACCGGGACGCTCGGGCCCAAGGACCCGCCTGCGGACGGCCCGCAGGGTGCCCCCACCTCCCTGATCTTCGAGGCCGAGGGTCAGTTCTGGATCCCCAAGGAGCAGGCCGCCGTGTGTGGGACGTACAACCCGGACGACCCGACGGCCTATCCGGCTGATGCGATCGTCCCCGAGGCGCTGTACGAGATCGGCTGCCTGACCTGAGCAGCCCATCCTGACCGTTGCTTCGGCGCGCCGGCCGTCCTGCCCTGGGCAGCCGGCGCCATAGCACCGAGGGCGCGGGCCGTCGGCGGATCAACGCGGTGAACGGAGCAGCACCGCCGCATCGGTGCTGAGGGCCAACCCGATATGGGCGAGCACCCCGGTGAGGATCGACCCGGTCAGCCGGGCGACGACACCGAGCGCAAGTCCGCCCATGAGTGAGGACACCAGCTCGGGCAGCGGCTTGTCCAGATGGAGCAGGCAGTAGGGGGCGGCCATCGCCGGGATCGCCCACCAGCCGAGCAGCGGTGTGCCGGCGCCGACGAGGAAGCCACGGAAGTAGAACTCCAAGGCGGCGAAGGTTCCCGCGTAAAGCGCCCACCACGCCACCAGTCCCAGCGTCACCGGCCGGCCCGGCCCGGTGTCGTAGAACGGGTACATCGCCTGAAAGGCTGGCAGACCGGCGGCGACCCAGGCAATGACAAGGATCGCAGGGATCAGGGCGCCGCTCAGGATGAGCTCCCATCGCCACGCCCCCCACTGCAGGCCCAGTGACCGCAAGGGAACACGCCGCAGCCGCGCAAAGATCAGCGGGCCTGTGCAGTACACGGCGATGCAGCCCAGGCCCCAGCCGATGAGGCGCCACTCCTGGGGCCAGACCGCCGGGCTCTGTCGTGGCAGCCAGGTGACGAGGACGACCGTGAGATACCCGGTTGCGATGAATGCCGCCACCGCCGAGCGCTGATTGCCGCGCCGAAGGGCGAGCAACGCCGGCACGAGAAAGACCGGGGCATAGGCCGCAGCCGTGCCGATGAGGTGTGCGCCCCACCAGTTGCGCGCTCCGCCGGGGCCGGCGAGCAGTACCGCATAGCCCAGTGCGGCCGCACTCCAGCCGACCCATCCGGCTGCCATTGGCCACGACCAAGCAGCGACGATCCGCTCGGCACTGCGCACGGCCCTACCGTTCCACGTCCGCGCACTAGTCTCACATCCGTGGCCACAGGTGCCGTTCACGCGGTAATCCTGCGACTGGAGGCGACACCGGAATTGCACGCCTCCGGATCAATCGTCCGGGCGGTCAGCGAGTCCGGGGCTGTCATCACCGCACTGGACATCGTCGACCCGGGGCTGGACTCGGTCGTTCTGGATCTATCGTGCTCCGTCCGCGATGAGACCCACGTTGACCAGATCGTCGCCGCCCTCAACGCACAGGCCGGCTGCCACGTCCGCAAGGCGAGTGATTCGGTCTTCCTCGCCCACCTCGGGGGCAAGATCCAGATCGCACTGAAGTCCCCGCTGCGCAATCGCGCTGATCTTGGCCGCGTGTACACCCCGGGCGTTGCCCGCGTCTGCCGGGCGATCGCCGACAACCCCGCTGATGCCCGCAACCTCACCATCAAGCGCAATACCGTTGCAGTGGTCACCGACGGCACCGCTGTCCTCGGCCTTGGCGATATCGGCCCGGCCGCCGCGATGCCGGTGATGGAGGGCAAGGCCGCCCTGTTCAAGCGCTTCGCCGACGTCGATGCCTGGCCGATCGCGCTGGACACAACCGACACCGATGAGATCGTGCGGACGGTTGAGCTGATCGCGCCGGGCTTCGGGGGCATCAACCTCGAGGACATCGCAGCACCGCGGTGCTTTGAGATCGAGCGACGACTGCGCGAGCGCCTGGACATCCCGGTGTTCCACGATGATCAGCACGGCACCGCAATGGTCACCCTCGCGGCACTACGCAATGCCCTGCGGCTGGTGGACAAGCCGATCGGATCGGTGCGCACGGTCCTCGTGGGCGCCGGTGCGGCCGGAGTGGCGGTGGCGGGACTGCTCATGCGCTCAGGGCTGCGCGACTTGGTTGCCTTCGATCTCGGGGGGGCCATCCACACCGACCGGACGGATCTCAGCCCCGAACTGGTCGACCTTGCCCGGCGGAGCAATCCCCGACAGCACACCGGGACCATCAGCGAGGCGATGGCGGGGGCCGATGTCTTCATCGGGCTGTCCGGACCAGATGTGATCACCGAGGCTGATGTCGCCGCGATGGCCCCGGGGGCCATCGTCTTCGCCATGGCCAATCCCGATCCGGAGATCGACCCGGTCATCGCCGCCCGCCATGCCGCAGTTGTCGCCACCGGGCGCAGCGACTACCCCAACCAGATCAACAATGTGCTGGCGTTCCCCGGCCTGTTCCGCGGCCTGCTCGATGCCGGTGCTCGGTCGGTGACCGACGAGATCCTCCTGCGCGGCGCCCACGCCATCGCCGACCTCGTCGGCTCGGATCGGCTGTCCAGCGTGTACATCATCCCCAGCGTCTTCGACCCGCAGGTTGTCAAGGCGGTCTCCGCTGCGGTCGTAGACGAGGCGCGCACCGCCACCGACTGAACCCACCGCGCCGATGACCGCAGTGTCGGGGCCCGCAGCGGCCCTGCTGGTGGTCAACCCCAGGGCGGGCGGCTCCCGGGCCGGGCGGATAGCGCACCGGGCGGCCGCGCTGATCGAGGCAACCGGGTGCCGCCTCACCGTCCATTGGACCGCCGATGCGGCGGACGCCCACACCGCCGCGCGGGCAACCGACGCCGACTGGTGCATCTGCCTTGGCGGTGATGGAACGCTGCAATCCGTCGCCCAAGGGCTGTGGGCCGGCGGCGCCGGAACCGCCCTTGTTCCCCTGCCCGCTGGTCGGGGCAATGACCTGTGCGGCGCCCTCGGCCTCCCCCGGGATCCACTCAGCGTGCTGCGGGCGGTGCTCGCCCACCCGCGATCCATGCGGCTCGACGCCCTCCATGTCACGCCCGCCGATCGACTTGTCCTCGGAGTCGTGAGCATCGGCATCGACGCAGCAGCCAACGCCCTGGTTGAGCAGGCCCAGCGCACCGGTCGCGGGGTGCTTGCCCGGCTGACTGGGGCACCGTTGTACGCGGGTGCCGCCCTGCTGGCCCTGCGGACCTGGCGGGGACTCCCCCTGCACCTGGCGCAGCCGGCCGGCACGCCGGCATCGCCCACCCCGGCCGGCACGCCGGCATCGCCCACGCCGGCCGGGATGGATCTCAGCGACGTGTGGGTGTGCGCCGTGAGCAACAGCGGCCGCTATGGCGGGGGGATGCGGATCAGCCCGGCATCGCAGCCCGACGACGGGTGCTACGAGGTCGTCCTCATCACCCAGATCGGCGCCCCGGCGTTCCTGCGCACCTTCCCTCGCGTGTTCACGGGGGGGCACGTCCACCATCGGCGCGTTCAGGTCCTTGCGGGGCAGTCTCGGCCGATCTCGATCACCCTCGGCTCGGCCGCCGCACCGGAGGCGGTATCCCCGGTGCCCGCCTTCGGCGACGGTGAGCCGCTGGGCCAACTGCCGCTGCAGATCGCCCTCCTACCCGGGGTAATTGAGGTCATCCTCCCGGATTCGGCTCCCCCACTTCGCCCGTAACCCCCGTCACCCCTGCAACCCCTGCAACCCCTGCAACCCCTGCAATCCCTGCAATCCCTGAAATCCCTGCAACCCCCGATTCAGCGTCGCGATCCGGCAGGCTGACGAGGACCACCTCCGGATCGCGCAGGGCGGCCAGCCGGCGGGAGCGCAGTCGCGACCGCCATGACTCCACGGTGAGCAGCTGGATCGGCACCCACAGCAGCACCCAGGAGGCCACCGTCAGCCCCTCGCCCAGTGCTTGCAGCAGGTCCGCCCCGGTCGCGTCACCGACATTGCGCACCCAGATCGCGGTGAGCTGCACAACCATGAACGCGCCGGCACTGAGCAGCAGCAGGCGGCGGGAGATCGGCCCACTGGCGCGGGCGGCGTCGGTGTCCAGTGCCGTGGCAACGTCGAGGTAGCGGTCGATCGCGACGGTGAGCTCATCGGCCAGCCCTGGCGTGACCTCACTTGCCGGCAGTTCCAGCACCAGTCGAATTCGATGGTGACGCGTGGGGGAGGCGATGACCAGTTCCCGAATCGTGTCCAGGGCCGGGACCGCGGTGAATTCCGAATACTCCGGGGACATCGGGTCCACGGCCGACGTGCGAAACAACTGATGCGGACTGCGCAGGCGCACGGTGAACGTCCGCACGTGCTGGGGGGGTGCTCCTCGCGCCATCGTCCGCTCCGTACCTGCATCCGCGTCGACTTCGGCCTACCGGCTCACATCGGCCTACCGGCTCACATCGGCCTACCGGCTCACATCGGCCTACCGGCTCACATCGGCCTACCGGCTCACATCGGCCTGCTGGCCAGCGCCAGCCTACGCTCGGGCGCATGAGTGGGCCACCGGCATCAGGACCGGATCTCAACCCGGTGACGCTGGCCGATCGGTACCCCTGGCCGGCGACGGGCAAGTGGCTGCGAGCGGTCATGGTGATGACCCTCATCGGAGCGGACGCAGGGCCGGATGGCCGCACCCGCTCGATCTCCTGTGAGACCGATCTGGCGGTCCTGCTCGCCAATCGGGTGCTCGCCGATGCCGTGGTCATCGGTGCTGGGACGATGCGCACCGAGCGTTACCGGCCGCTGCGGGTGAGTGCAGTGCAACGCGACCTGCGCGTGCAGGCGGGACGCACGCCGGCCCCCCAGCTGGTGGTGGTGAGCGGGCGCGGTGAGTTGCCGTGGTCGGACCCGGTGTTCACCGAGTCCGACCTGCCGGTGCTGGTCATCACCGGCGATGAGCAGCCCCCGCCACGTCCGTCAGTGGGCGTGGAGGTCGTCAGGCTGCCCGGAGGGCACCTCCCTGCCGAGGCGATCGTCACCGCCCTCACCGCACGGGGTCTGCTGCGGATCACCTGCGAGGGAGGTCGCTCCCTCCTCGCCGGGCTCGCCGCTGCCGGGCTCGTCGATGAGTGGGCGCTCACCGTCTCCCCCCTGGCAGGGTCCGCGCGGTACCGCCTGGCGAGTACCTGGTCGGCCGAGGGGTTCCTGTTCACGCGGTTCACCGGCAGCCCGCAGCCCCCGTCAGTGGCCGACAGCGCGCCCCCCGCCACCTCCGCCCCCGCCGGTTCGGTCGGGGCCGTCAATGGGCAACAATGAGCGCCATCCGCACCCGCCCCGGCAAGGAGAGATGATGTGACCACCTCGATGCGCGAGCAGATGCACACCGGCGCCGGATTCATCGCGGCGCTGGACCAGAGCGGCGGCAGTACCCCGAAGGCCCTGCGCCTCTACGGCATCGCCGAGGACTCCTATCACGGTGAGCCTGAGATGTTCGACCTCATCCACCAGATGCGGACACGGATCATCACCAGCCCGGTCTTCAACGGCAGTCGCGTCATCGGGGCCATCCTGTTCGACATGACCATGGAACGCACCATTGAGGGCATGGGCAGTGCGGAGTATCTCTGGCAGGTCAAGCAGATCGTCCCCTTCCTCAAGGTCGACAACGGCTTGGCTGAGCAGGTCGACGGTGTGCAGTTGATGAAGCCGATCCCGGAGTTGGGCGATCGGCTGACCCGCGCGAACGGCCACGGCGTGTTCGGTACGAAGATGCGCTCGGTGATCTCGCAGGCAAGTCCAACCGGCATCGCAGCGGTCGTGGCCCAGCAGTTCCAGATCGGGGCGGAGATCCTCGCAGCCGGCCTGGTGCCGATCATCGAGCCGGAGGTCGACATTCACAGTCCGGACAAGGAGCGGTCCGAGGAGCTGCTGCGAACCGAGATCCTTCGCCACCTCGAGGGCCTCACCGGCGATGAGCAGATCATGCTCAAGCTCACGATCCCCACCGTGGCCAACTTCTATGCCCAGCTCATCTCGCATCCGCGGGTGCTGCGGGTGGTCGCCCTGTCGGGTGGCTACTCACGTGAGCAGGCCAATGCGCTGCTCGCCCAGAATAATGGGCTCATCGCATCCTTCTCCCGCGCCCTGACCGAGGGGCTCAGCGCCCAGCAGTCGCCCGCCGAGTTCGACGCAACTCTCGATGCCACCATTCAGGGCATCTACGACGCATCGATCACCTGACCGATGGCCACCGCCCTGACCGAGGCCGAGCTCGCCTCCGTGCGAACGGCGCTGCCGATGTGGCAGGTCGACGCCCAGGCGCTCACGCGCAGTGTGCGCGCACCGAGCTTTCTCGCCGGCATCGACTGGGTGGTCGCGATCGCGGCGGCCGCCGAGGAGCTCAACCACCATCCCGATATCGACATCCGTTGGCGGACCCTGCGGCTGGCGCTGTCGACACATGACGTCGGCGGAGTCGTCAGTGATCTCGACGTCGCACTGGCGGCTCGTATCGATGCAATCGTCGCCGGCTCGGAAACCTGATCGCCACCCGCGGCCTCTGACCGTGCATCAATCCACCCACGCTCACTCCCCACCTACCAGTCAACCGGCGCCAACCGACACACAGATGGAGAGACGATGACCACTCCCACGTCGCCGCCAGCCGCTCCTGCGGCCCCCGACACCACAAGCCCCATCACGATGGGCCGGCTGCGCCGGCTCAACATCATCGCCGGGGTGTTCCACCTCGTCCAGATGATCCTGATCCTGGTGCTCGCAACCGACTTCGCGCTGCCGGTCACCGCCACCTACATTGCCGGACCGCCCGGCACCCCGGCCTCGGCCCCGGTGACACTGTTCGAGATCGGCACCGCCGTGGCGGTGGCACTGTTCTTCGGGCTGTCGGCCCTATTCCACTTCATCGTCGCCGCCCCCGGGTTCAACAGCCGCTATGTGCGCGGCCTCGGGCAGGGGCACAACTACTTTCGGTGGGTTGAGTACTCCCTGAGCAGTTCGGTCATGATCATCCTGATCGCTCAACTGCTCGGTGTCTTCGACGTCATCGCGTTGATTGCGATCTTCGGGGTGAACGTCTCGATGATCCTCTTCGGCTGGCTGCAGGAGAAGGACCAGCAGCCGGGGGGGAGTCTGCTCGCGTTCTGGTTCGGCTGCATCGCCGGCATCGTGCCGTGGCTGGCCTTCCTGGTGCTGATCATCGCCCCGAAGTCCCCCAGCGCGGTGGCGATTCCCGGTTTCGTCTGGGGGATCGTCATCTCACTGTTCATCCTGTTCAACTGCTTCGCCATCGTGCAGTACCTGCAGTACAAGCCGGTCGGACGATGGCGGGACTACTTGCGCGGTGAACGTGCCTACATCGTGCTGAGCCTCACGGCGAAGACCGCTCTGGCCTGGCAGATCTTCAGCGGCACCCTCGTCCCACCCCAGTGACCACCCCGGTGACCGCAGCTGCGCAGCGCCCCGCGGGTGGCGCTGCCGAGGCGCCGATGAGCGCAACCGAGGTCGATCGGCGACCTCGCCGCACGCTCACCACCGATGTGCTCGTCGCCGGCGGTGGCGCCGCGGGGGTGGCGGCCGCGGTGACTGCCGCCCGCATGGGGGCACGGGTGCTGCTGGTGGAGCGCTATGGGTTCTGCGGGGGCGGCGCGGTGGCCGGCATGTCGGGGACGGTCTGCGGGCTTTACCTGTCATCCGCCGACGCCGCAGCGCCACCGCGCATGGTGGTCGGCGGGTTCGCGGGGGAGTTTCTCGACGCCCTCGAGGGGCTTGGTGGGCTCACGGGCCCGGTCCGCTATGGCCGGACGTTCACTCGCGTCCATGATCCGCTGCGATGGCGGCAAGCGGCTGACCGGCTGCTCGCGGAGGCCGGCGTGACCGTCCTGTTCCACACCACCATCACCGGGGCCCTCCTCGACGGCACCCGCGTGGCGGGGGTGACCGCGACCACCGCCGGGGGCAGCCTCACAATCCGTGCCGAGCGCACGATCGATGCCACCGGGGATGCCGCGGTGCTGGCGATGGCGGGCGACCGGCTGCTGGAGCCCCCGGAGGTGAGCGTCCAGAACCCGACGATGATGTTCCGGGTCTCCGGGGTCGATACCGCTGCGCTGCAGGCCGCCTACGGGGATGACTCGATCATGCCGCCGTCGGTATGGGAGCAGATTGAGCGGGCACGGGAGACCGGTCTCGACCTGCCGCGGACCAAGATCTTCCTGTTCCCGACCCCGCGCCCCAATGAGCTGCTCGTCAACGCAACACGGATCTCGGGTCTGCAGGGTGAGGAGCTCAATGTGCTCCTTGCCGAGGACATCAGCGAAGCCGAGCGTGGCGGCCGTCGTCAGGTGGATGCGTACCTGACCTTCCTGCGCCAGCAGATAGCTGGCTGCGGCGGGGCGTTCATCGTCGATACCGGCACCCAGGTGGGCATCCGGCAGACGCGGCAGCTGGTCGGCTCCTATCAACTGACCGCGGCCGACGTGCTGGGCAGAGCGCGCTTCCCCGATGCGGTTGCGCGCTGTCCGTGGCCGATCGAACTGCATCGCGGGGAACGGCCGCGGCTGGAGTGGATCGATGAGGGCGTCTACGAGATTCCCTACCGCTGCTTCATCCCACGTGGCAGCGAGAACATCCTCGCCGCGGGAAGGTGCCTGTCGGCTGATGCTGAGGCGATGGCCTCGGCACGCGTCACTGGCCAGTGCTTCCAGTACGGGGAGGCCATCGGCCTTGCGACCGTGATGTCGCTGTCCGATCAGATCAGCCCGTCAGCGGTGGACGGTGAGCGGCTCCACGAGATGCTGGCTGAACGCGGACTCTTCGCGCCCGTGGGCGAGTGACGCCAACCGGGCGTGACCGCTCGGGGAAGGCCCGCGCCGGGATGCCGGCACCATCTCGTCGTGCGGTCGGCGCGCGGGCAGCGTCCACAGCTGCCGGCGGCCGATCAACTCGTGAAGCCCACTCCCAGCCGGTCGAGCATCCCCAACCAAGGGCCTCGGCGGCCCGTGCGGTCCTCCCGGGCGAGTTCGGCACGGGTGAGCCAGACCACCGCCGATCGCAGCGGCTCGGGTGGGAACGGCACCGGCCGTGACCGCACCATCCTCAGGCGCGTCCGCTCCGTTGCGGCCCCGGCGAGCAGGTCGAGGGCGACCTGCGCACCGAAGCGCGCGGCGCCAGTGCCCAGGCCGGTGTATCCCACCGCGTACGCCAGCCGACCGCCCAGCGCGGTACCGAAGACAGGTGTGAACCGGGAGGTGGTGTCGATCAGCCCCGCCCACTTGTGGGTGAACCGCATTCCGGTCAGCATCGGGAAGGTCTCGAAGAACTGGCGGGCGAGCAGCTGGTGGCTCGCATCCCGGTGCTCCCGGCTGGCATCGGTCTGATTGCCCCAGTAGTAGATCGCGTCGTAGCCACCCCACAGGATCCGGTCATCCTCGGTGAGCCGGTAGTAGTGGAACTGATTGCCGACGTCCGTGATGCCCTGCCGGTCGTGCCAGCCAAGGGCGGTGCGCTGGTCTGCGGTGAGTGGCTCAGTTACGAGCACATGGTCGTACACCGGCAGCACCCACGCCCGCAGCCGACGCAGGAGCGGGTCATAGGCACCGGTGGCGAGCAATGCACGGCGCGCGGTGACCGCCCCACCGCGGGCTGACACCCGCACCCCCGTCGGGGTACGGGTGACCGAGACCGCGCGCGTACCCTCGTGGATGCGCACGCCACGCCGTCGCGCAGCTGCCGCCAAGCCCCAGGCCAGGCGCGCCGGGTTCATCAGTGCGCTGCCGGTGCGCACCCGCAATGCGCCGCGGTAGGTGGGGGAGGCGACGTCGGCACGGGCACCTGCGGCGTCCCACAGTTCGGCCTGCTCCCCCCATTGCTGATGCAGGGCGAGCAGGCCGGGCAGTGCGCGGGCGGCCACATCAGTGGTCGCCACCACCGACTTTCCCGAGACCTCGATCGATGCATCGATGCCTTCCGCGGCCGCTGTCGCGATGATCTCGGCGAGGTTCGCACGTCCGAGGGCCAGCAGTAGCGGCATTTCCGCCGGCCAGCGGGCTGCCCCGTGCGCCAGACCGTGGGTCAGCGACGCGGACAGGAACCCGCCATTGCGTCCGGTTCCGCCGTGCCCGATCCGATCGGACTCCAGCAGGACCACCGTTGCCGTGGGGTCCTCGCTGATTGCCAGCAGGCACGCCCATAGGCCGGTGAAGCCGCCGCCGACGACGACCAGGTCTGCCTCGACCTCCCCGGCAAGTGGCGCACCGGGCTCGGGTGCATCTGGCCGGTCGCTCCAGAACGGGGTGTGGACGGTGTCAGCAAGGGAGCGCTGAACGGGATCGCTCACTGCCCGGCGCTGCGCGTCCAGCGGGTGTGCCCACTCACGGTGTGTCGGGCAGGACGATGGCTCGCTCGGCCGGCCACCCCACCCGCACCACGGCACCGATGCGGTGGGCGGGTGGACCGATCTGAGTGGCCAGCACCGGCCGGCCCAGTCCGGCAACGGTGACCGTTGTGGTCGAGGTGCCCCCGAAGAAGTGTGTGGCGAGGACGGTTCCGCTGAGCGACCCCATGGCGGCATCGGTCGGATCGTCCGCGTGCAGCCGCACATCCTCGGGTCGGATCACCAGCAGCGCGGGCCCGATGACGCCACTGGGGGCGGCGGGCAACCGCTCCCCGAGCGCAGTGAACCCATCGACGGCCGCCTGCCCGGGGATGATGGTGCTCATGCCGATGAAGTCCGCAACCGCCGCACTCACCGGTCGCTGGTAGAGGGTCACCGGATCGGCGATCTGGGAGATGCGGCCATGCTCCATCACGGCTATCCGGTCGGCCATGCTCATCGCCTCCTCCTGATCGTGGGTCACGACGACGAATGTGATACCCACCTCGTGCTGGAGGCGCTTGAGCTCCACCTGCATATCCGCGCGCACCCGACGGTCCAGTGCCGACAGCGGTTCATCGAGCAACAGCACCTTCGGTCGCTTCACGATGGCGCGGGCGAGGGCCACCCGTTGGCGTTGGCCACCGGACAGCTGCCGTGGGCGGGCACTGGCCTTGTCCTGCAGGTCGACGGTGACGAGGACGTCGGCGACCCGGCGGGCGATCTCCGACCGTGCCAACCCTTCACGCTCCAGGCCGTAGGCGATATTGGCGCTCACCGTCATATGCGGGAAGAGGGCATAGGACTGGAACATCAGGTTGACCGGTCGGCGATTCGGCGGCAGGGCGAGCAGGTCGACCTCCCCGGCGTCCGCCGGCTGCGTGTCCCCAGTCGTCAGCGTGATGCTGCCCTCATCGGGGTCCTCGAAGCCGGCGATCGCACGCAGCAGGGTCGTCTTGCCGCAACCGGACGGCCCGAGCAGGGCGAAGAACTCGTTGTGATGGATGTCCAAGCTGACATCCGCCAGCGCTGTGACCGATCCATAGCGCTTGCCCACCCCACGGATGCGGATCAGCGGGGTCGCCGCCATCGACGTCATAGGGCGTCCGTCAGTCGCGTGATGCGCTGAGCAGCAAGGACGACGGTGAAGCTCACCAGCAGCAGCAGGGCACCGAGGGCGTTGATCTCCGGCGTCACACCGAAGCGGACCATCGAGTAGATGACGATGGGCAGGGTCGGCGTCCGTGGACCGTCGGTGAAGAAGGCGATGACGAACTCATCCAGGCTCAGGGTGAACACGAGGAGGGCCCCGGCGATGATCGCCGGGGCGAGGCTGGGCACGGTGATCCGCAGGAAGGTCGTCGGCCCCGTTGCGCCGAGGTCGCGGCTGGCCTCCTCGAGGCTGGGGTCGGTCTGGCCGATCCGCGCAGTCACCACCGCAGCGACGAAGGCCATGCCGAAGACGATATGGGCCAGCACTACCGAGAACAGGCTGAGGGTCAGGCCGATGGACGTGAACAGGATGAGCAGGCCGATAGCGAGCACCAGATCCGGGATGATCGCAGGGGCGAGGCTGTAGGCCTCAAGCAGCACCGAGCGGGTGTAGCGCGCCAGCCCTACCGCGAGCAGTGTGCCGAGGATCGTTGCCCCCACCGTCGCGGCCACCGCCACCACCAGGGTGTTGAGCAGGCCCTGGAGGACCTGCGGATTGCTCGCGAGGGTCGGGTACCACTGCAGGGAGAAGCCCGTCCATACGAAGGGGATCGAGCTGGCATTGAAGGACATCACCACAAGCACCGCAATCGGCAGGTAGAGGAAGCCGAAGGCGCCGATCAGGGGGAGTCGCAGCCAGCCCAGTCCGCGCTCAACCGGACGCCGGGTGCCGGTACCGGTGCGGGTGCGGTCAGGCACGGGCGGTCCCGTTGATTCGTCTGGCGATCGCCGCCTGGCCGGCGAAGGCGCCCAGCAGCACGGCGATCATCATCAGGGCAAGGACGGCACCGAAGGGCCAGTCGCGCGCCTCAAGGAACTGGTCACGAATCAGGTTGCCGATCATGACCGTCTTGCCGCCGCCGAGCAGCTCGGGTACGACGAAGTTGCCCAGGCTGGGGACGAAGACGAAGATTGCGCCGATCAGCGCCCCGGGAATGGTCAGCGGCAGGGTGATGTCCCAGAATGTGCGCGCGCGGGAGGCCCCGAGGTTCATGGCAGCCTCCCGTAGGAGCGGGTCGAGGCGATCCAGTGCGGCATAGACCGGGAGCACCACCAGCGGCAGGTACGCATAGAGCAGTCCGACGATCACCGCCCCGGGGGTGTACAGCAATCGCAGCGGAGCCCCGATCAGGCCGATCTCCAGCAGGGTGCGGTTGACCGGTCCCTCGGAGTTGAGCAGCAGGATCCACGCATAGGTGCGGATGAGGAAACTCGTCCAGAAGGGCAGGACGATGCAGATGAGGGCCACCGTGCGCCAGCGCGCCGGCAGCCGGCTGATGGCATAGGCAGTGGGGTACCCGATCAGCAGGGCGAGGGCGGTGGTCGCGGCGGCGATCAGCAGGGACACCGCGTAGATGCGCAGGTAGACCGGCTCCACCGCGCGGGCGAAGTTGTCAAGGGTGAACGGCGCGACCACGCCACCGAACCTGCCGCGGGTGAGAAACGAGAACCCCAGCACCAGCAGGACCGGCACCGCCATGAATGCGGTGATATAGGCAAGGCCCGGCCAAGTCAGGGTGGCCCGACCCAGGAGGGCACGACGCCGGGCGGCGCTGTGCCCTCCTGGGCGGTGAGCGAGGGTCACCGGGGACTAGCTCACTAGCTCGACGTGACCTCGGTGGCGATGCGGGTGTAGAGCGGCCCGGCCTCGCCGAGGTCGATCAGCGACTCACCCTGCAGCAGCTGGGCCGGGGTCAGCCCCATGTTCGGGAAGGTCTCGGCGAGCGCTGCCACCTGCTCCATCGCTGCGGCGTTCGGCACCTTGTACAGGATGTTCTCCGCAACCCAGGCGTGGTTGGCAGGGTCGAGGATGTAGTTGATGAAGGCGTGTGCGGCCTCCTTGTTCTTCGACGACTTCAGGATCACCATCGTGTCCGCCCACAGGTCACTGCCCTCGGTGGGGACGGTGAACTTGATGTCGGGGTTCTCCGCGGTCCCGTAGTTGCACCAGCCATCCCAGGCGACGACAAGGTTGGCCTCACCCGACACGAGCCTTGAGTAGAAGGTCGTGTCGTCATAGGCGAGCAGGTTCGGCTTGGCTGCGATGAGGGCCTGCTTCACCTGCTCCATCTCGCCTTCATCGGTGGTGTTGGCGGAGAAGCCCAGGGCCTTCTGCGCCGGCAGCATCAGCCAGCGCTCGGTGGCCAGTGCCGTGACCTTGCCCTTGCTCTCCGCGGCCGGCTCCAGGATCGCTCGCCAGCTGGTCGGCTCGTCGATGAGGTCGCTGCGGTAGCACAGTCCGGTCGTGCCCCAGGCGTAGGGGACGGAGAACGTATTGCCCGGGTCGTAGGACAGGTTCTGTGCCTCGGGGTAGAGGTTGGCGAGGTTGGGCACGAAGTCGGGGTTGATCACCTCAACCAGTCCCGCCTCGTTCAGGGCCTGGGCGAACTGCCCCGAGACGAAGGCGACGTCAATGCCCGAGTCACCGCCAGCGGTGAGCTTGGCCATGATCTCCTCGTTCGTGGCGTGGTTGGTGATCGTCAGCGGAGTGCCGATCGCCGCCTGAACCTTCTCGGCGAGGTCCTCCGGGTAGTAGCCGGCCCAGTTGGAGATCGTCAGGGTCTGCTGACTGAGGTCGGCATTGGGGTCGAGGTCTGCCCCGGCGGTGCCGCCGCCACCGCAGGCTGCGAGCACCACACCCGCGGTCACTGCGGTGGCAAGGGCGAGCCGAGTTGTGCGCGCGCGGTGCGGCCGGGAGGAATCGGTTCGGGTCATCGGATCGTCCTTCATCTCAAGCCGGTTGGGGTGGCCCGGCGGCTGCCTGATGGTGGCCCGGCGCGCTCGGGTCGGTTGGCGGGATCCCCGTCATCGGGGCCGGTTGACGCTGGATTCAAGTGCGCGCGAACCCGCCCCGGTCACCGGTCCCCACATCCAACACCATGGGCCCCACGCTGGCGGGACTGGGCTGGCTCGCGGATCAGGGGCGGCGGGGCGCGGCACTGAGCGGTCGGCACCGGGTTGGTGCTGAATCGGCGTTCAGGTGCCCTAGGGTCGGCGCATGGTGTGCGGACACCCCAGTCGATGACCCGCGCCGCGGCCCGCAAGGCAACCCTGCTCACCGCCGCGCGGCAGGCGATGGCCGAGCACGGCAGTGGCGTGCAACTGCGCCAGATCGCCCAGCGCGCGGGGATCAGCCCCGGCGCCGTGCTGTATCACTACCCGGACCTCTCGGATCTGCTCATCGAGGCCAACCGCGCAGGTATGGAGCGCTTCTACAGTGACCGATGCGCGGCGGTCGCCGATCTCACCGATCCGGCTGAGCGACTGGTGAGCACGATCCTGCTCGGGGTGCCCCGCAGCCGCGCCGATGAGGACGTGCGCCTACTGTGCTCACTGGGCGGGGAGGCATCCCGAAACACGGTGTACGCGATCCTGCTGACCTCCCTCTACGACCGCCAGGTGCAGATGTACACCTCGATCCTCGAGGCGGGGGCCCAGCAGGGGGACTTCACCCTCTGCGCGCCGGTGCAGACGGTCGCGCGCAACCTCGTCGCCCTTGAGGACGCCTACGGCTACCGCATCATGGCCGGCCACCCCGCCCTCGACTACCCCACTGCAGTCACCCTGATCCTCGACTATGCCCGGCTCGCGACGAACCATCCCCTGCCTGCCGCTCCGATCGCCGTCCCCGCAGAGGAGTCACCATGACCGATCCCGCCCTCACCGTCCTGTTCATGCCTGAATCCGCCTACGGTCCAACGAACCAGTGCATCGGCATCGGCCGGATCCTCGCCGATCGCGGGCACCGGGTGGTCTTCGCCGCCGAGGCCTCCTGGCGCGGCCGGCTGACGGCGCTGGGATTCGAGGAGGATCTCGTCGATCTCGCACCGCCCGCCGCCCCCGATCCGACGGGCGCCGAGCAGGATGCCGGGGCATTCTGGAAGGACTTCATCCGCGACACCGCCCCCGAGTTCCGCAAGCCCACCATCGACCAGCTGTCGACCTTCATCGCCCCGACCCTGCAGGCGCTCATCGACGGTGCCGTCTACTGCGAGCCGGCACTGCGAGCGATCATCGAGCGCGTCCGCCCCGATGTGTGCGTCGAGGACAATGTCGTTGCCTTCCCCGCACTCATGACTGCCGGGGCGCCCTTCGTGCGGATCGTCTCGTGCAATCCACTGGAGGTCAAGGGACCGCAGATCCCACCGCCGTTCGCCGGCTACCCCAGCGACGACCAGCGAGACTGGCCGGCCTACCGGGCCGAGTACGACCGCGTCCTGGGACCGATCTGGGAGCGCTTCAACGCCTTCGTCGTCGAGCAGGGGGCACCGCCGCTGCCACCCGGGGAGTTCATCCACTCCTCGTCCGTGGCCAACCTCTATGTCTACCCGCGCGCCATCGACTACACCGACCGGCGGCCACTGGATGGCACGTGGACGCGGCTGCAGTCATCGGTGCGGTCAACCGACACGACGTACCCGATGCCCGAGCAGGTGCGCAACCGGCCGCCGGGCAGTCGGCTGATCTATCTCTCCCTGGGCTCACTGGGAAGTGCCGACGTCGAGCTGATGCGTCGGTTGGTGGACGTGCTCGGACGCACCCCGCATACCTACATCGTCTCCAAGGGGCCACAGCACGACCAGTACACCCTCGCCGACAACATGGTCGGGGCGGAGTTCCTGCCGCAGGTGTCCATCATCAGCGAGGTCGACCTGGTCATCACCCATGGCGGCAACAACACCACCACCGAGGCCCTGCACTTCGGCAAGCCGATGATCGTGCTGCCGCTGTTCTGGGACCAGTACGACAACGCCCAGCGCATCCACGAGTGCGACCTTGGTGTGCGCCTGTCCACCTACACCTTCACCGATGAGGAGATGTTCACCGCCCTCGACCGGCTGCTCACCGGCACCGACCGCCAGGCGCGGCTGGCCGCGATCGCGGCAGAGGTGCAGGCCGCTCGGGGCACCGAGCTCGCCGCCGACGTCATCGAGCGCATCGGGCGCACCCATCGCGACGCGACGTGACGCGGGTGGATCCGCTGCCGCAGGTGAGTGACCTCGCGGCGGCTGTCGCCGCCTGCGCCCCGGCGGATCTGCTGCCGGCCCGGGCTGCCGGGGGCAGCGACCACGTGCGGCTCCGCCTGATCGACGGGTGGCACCTGGGCCGCCTGCCCGGAGGCACAGGCTGGCTGCTGATCGTCGACGGCACCCTCGACTCACCGTCGGATCCCTTGATCGTGCCGGCCATTGAGCGTGCTGGCGTCCTGCGGCGCGCGCGACCGGGGGATGGGGTGGCAGCGGCCCTGCTCCGGGCGGTCGACTCCGGGGAGTTCCACATCAGCCGCCCCACGGATGAGCCGCCGACCCTGCTGGCCGAGGCCACGGAGCGTCCGATCACCGTCGACCAGACCAACGAGTCCGTCGTCGTCGGCGAGGTGCAGGTGGTCAAGTGGCAGCGGCAGGCGGCACCCTCGCCGGCCCCCGCTCGGCTGGCGGCCCTCGCGCGGGCCAGTGCGGGTCAGCCCGGTGGTGCCCTCACGCCCACCGTGCGCGCGGTCATCACCTGGCGCGACCTGCTCCTCGCCACCGCGGTGGACTATCTGCCCGATGCACAGGATGGCTGGACGTGGGCGGTCGAGTGTGTTCGCGATCATGTTCACGGCGGTCGCGTTGACCCGTTCACCGTGATCGCCGACCTCGGCGCGATGGTCGCCCGGATGCACCTGGCATTCGCCGCCGACGGTGTCGGATGGGCGGAGGCGGACACCATCGCCGGCTGGCTGGCCGATGCCGAGGCCGACCTCGATGCGGCGCTGGCGGTGACGAGCGGCCCGGAGGGGGAGCGGCTGGCCGGCTTCGCACCGCTGATCCGTGCCGACCTCGCCGCCCTTGGCACGATCGACCGAACGCCGGTTATCCCCTGCCACGGTGACCTCCACATCGGCCAGGTCCTGCAGGCCGACGGCCGACTGTGGCTGACGGACTTCGACGGCAACCCGATCCTGCCGGCGGCCAGTCGGGCGGCGCCACAGCCGCCGGTGCGCGATGTCGCCGGGATGCTCGCGTCCTTGGACCATGTTGGACGGGTGGTGCTGCACCGCACCCCGGGGGTGGCGGCGCAGCCGGTGCGGCGTTGGATCGCGCGCGCCCAGCAGCGATGGATGGCCGCCTACCGGCAGGTCCTCGCCGAGGGCGATGCGGCACTGCTGGATGACCGCCTGCTGCTGCCGCTGCTCATTGCAACGGAGTGCCGGGAGTACCGGTACGCGGCGGCATTCCTGCCGCACTGGGTGTACGTACCGGATGCGGCGCTCGTCGACCGCTATGCCCGCCGGGCTGCACTTGCCGACTCGGTGGGTGGGGCGTGAACCCCGAGCGGCTGCCGGCGGACCTCGCGCTCGTGCCGGCCAGTCTGCGTGCCTACGCCGATCAGTTGCGTACCGACAACCCCTGGCGGGGCACCCCCGTGCCCGGTGCGCGCCGGATCATCCTGCTCGGGATGGGCTCATCGGGCTTCGCAGCCAGCCTCGCCGCCGCGCACTTGCAGGCAGCAGGGGTGGACGCCGTCGCCGCCCTCGCCAGCTCAACCATCCTGCCGGCTGCTGGGCCGGATGCGGTGGTGCTGGCGATCTCCGCAACCGGCTCCTCACCGGAGACCCTCGCTGCCGCCGGACGCTACGTCGATCGTGCCCCGGTGATCGCGGTGACCAATACGGCCGGCTCACCCCTTACCGAGCTCGCCGCCGTCACGGTTGACCTCAGCGCCGGGGTGGAGGTCAGTGGCGTTGCCTGCCGCTCCTACCGCCACACCCTGGCACTGCTGCTGGCACTTCTCGTGCGCCGCGAGCGCACCGCGACGTTGATCGCCGACGCTGCTGAGCGGGCGGCCGAATCGACGGAGGATCTACTCGATCGCATGGCGCAGTGGGCGCCGCGGGCCGGTGAGCTGCTCCTGGGACGGGACGGCACGGCCGTCGTCGCCCCCGCTGCCCGCCTTGCCTCCGCAGCACAGTCCGCACTCATGCTGCGGGAGAGCCCGCGGCGGCTGGCGATCGCGGCCGAGACCGGTGAGTGGAGCCACATCGAGGTCTACCTCACCAAGTCCACTGACTACCGGATGCTGCTGCTCACCGGCTCACCATGGCAGCCGGCTCTGCTGCGGTGGTGCGCCGAGCGGGGATCGACCGTCGTGGCCGTCGGCGAGGAACTCAACGATGTCAGCATGGTGATCCGCCACCGTCATGACGACGATCAGTGGGCGCGGCTGCTGTGTGAGGTGCTCGTTGCCGAGGTCGTTGCGGCCGAGGCCTTCAGCTCCCAATGAGGGGGCTGGGCCGGTTCATCGTCCGCCACCGGTGGCCGGTCATCGCCGGCTACCTCATTGTCGTGGTCGGTGCCGGGCTGCTCGGCCGACAGGCGCTCGCCGGTTTGCAGTACGAGGGCTACGACGATCCGGGCAGTGACTCCGCTGCCGTGGCCGATGTGCTGGCCGAGGAGTTCGGGCTCACGCCACCAGTGCTGGTGCTCACCATCGCAACACCCGCCGATCCCGACACCCCGCTCGCCCGCAACCTGGCACTGGCCTACCTCGACGAGGTTGCCGAACAGAGTGGGGTCGCCCGCCTCGTGTCGTACTGGGACACGGGCTCACCACTGCTGCGCAGCCCCGACGGCCGCACCACCCAGGTGCTGGTCTACGCCGAACCCGCCGCTGACCTGATCGCCCTGGCCTCGGCGGTGCGGGACCTGCGGCCGGTACCCGACAGCACCCGGGCCGCCGCCGATGGGCTGACCGTCTGGGTGGGCGGTGCGGCGGCGCTGGGCTCGGCGTTGACCACCGCGATCAGTGACGACCTCACCCGCGCGGAGCTCGTGGCGATCCCGATCACCGCGATCGTGCTCATCCTCGTCTTCGGATCGCTCATCGCGGCCGGCCTGCCGTTCCTCGTCGCGGCGCTGGCCATCCTCGGCAGCCTTGCCGTCCTGACCGCCCTGACCATGGTCACGGACGTCTCGGTGTTCGCCCTGAACCTCATCACCGGGTTGGGGCTGGCACTCGGTATCGACTACGCCCTGCTCATGATCAACCGCTTCCGGGAGGAGTTGCGGGTGGCGCCGGACGGCGCGGTGGACACCGCGGTCATCACCACCGTCGCCACTGCCGGCACCACCGTTGTCGTCTCCGGGATCACCGTGGCCGCGACACTGGCCTCGCTGATGCTCTTCCCGCAGTACTTCTTCGCCTCCTTCGCCTATGCCGGCATTGCCACCAGCCTGCTGGCCGTCCTCGGTGCGATCACCGCACTGCCCGCCCTGCTGAGCCTGCTCGGGCCGCGGGTGAACCTGCTGCGGGTGCGCCGGGGGGATCTCGCCCCGCAGGACACCGGTGGCTGGGCGCGCGTGGCACGGTTCGTCATGCGCCGGCCGTGGCCGGTGCTGCTGGTCACCAGTGCCGCCCTGCTCGCAGTGGCGGCGCCGGCCCTCGGCGCTCAGTTCAGCCAGATCGATGACCGCGCCCTACCGCGCGGCAATCCCGCCGCAATCGCCAGTGAGGCACACCGGGAACGGTTCACCGGGTACGACGGGGTGCCGGTTGAGGTGCTCCTGCGCACGATCCCCCCGCCGGCGGTGCTGACCGACTACGCCACTGCCCTGTCCCGCCTTCCGGGTGTCGTGCGGGTGACGACCCCGGTGCAGGTGATCGCTGACGGCATGGCCATCGGGCGCAATCCCGAACCGGTCGGGTGGCAGCAGGGGCAGTGGACGCGGGTGTCGATCGTCAGCGATGTGCGCCCACGTGATGCTGCGGGGATCGACCTCATCGAGCGGATCCGTGCGGTGCCCGCCCCGGGGGAGATCCTCCTTGGCGGGGTCGCAGCGGACTATGCCGACGCCACCGCTGCCATCTACCGGACCCTGCCGTGGGTGGCGCTGTGGATTGCGGTGGTGACGATGGTCATCCTGTTCCTCTACACGGGCAGTGTGCTGATCCCGGTGAAGGCGGTCGTCCTCGCCGCCCTCAGTCTGGTGGCGACGCTGGGAGCCCTCGTCTGGGTGTTCCAGGGCGGACACCTGCAGTGGCTGGTCGGCGATCACCTCACCACCGGCACCCTCGACCTGTCGACGGTGGCACTGATCGCCGTCGTGGCCTTCGCCCTGTCGATGGACTACGAGATCTTCCTGCTCGCGCGTATCAAGGAGGAGCATGACCGCGGTGCGGATACGACGACCGCGGTCGCGATCGGCTTGCAGCGCACCGGCCGCATCGTCACCGCGGCAGCACTGCTGATCGCGATCGTCTTCGCATCGTTCATGAGTGGCGGGGTCTCGAGTGTCAAGCAGCTCGGGTTCGGGGTGACATTCGCGATCCTCGTCGATGCCACGATCGTGCGCGGTCTGCTTGTGCCAGCGTTCATGCGCATCGCCGGCGGCGCCAACTGGTGGGCACCCGGCTGGCTGCGGGGTGTGCACGCGCGGGTGGGTCTGCGGGACTGACCACCCCCGGCCACCGGCACGCCTGCCGGGCCGATAGCGGTCGGGGTGGGTACGCCATGCGCACCCACCCCGACCGCTATCGGCCAGATTCACTACTCCACTGATGCGCCGGTCCCCGCCAGCCATCCGTTGACGGTGTCCTTGTTGGCGTCGATCCACTTCTGGGCGGCCTCCGCCGGTGACATGCCGCTTTCGATGTCGAGGGCGACCTGGTTCTGGTCGGCATTCGTCCACGAGAAGTTCTGCACCAACGTGGCGAATGGTGAGCCCGACTCCAGCAGGGTGGTGGTGGCCAACTTCACCAGCGGCGTCTCCGGGTAGTCGGTGAGGCCGCTGGCCTCGGCTGCATCAGTCCAGTCATTGGCCGGGAAGTTGATCCGGCACAGCTGCACCTTGGCTAGGAAGTTCTGGGGCTCGTAGAAGTACCCCAGTGCCGGGGTCTCGTTCTTGGCCGCCTTCGTGAACAGGTCGATCAGCGCGGCCTCCGAACCGGTGTTGATGACCTTGTAGTTGAGCTTGTTCGCCGCGATCATCTTCTCGCCGATGGTGGTGTAGCCGGGCGGGCCCTCGTACCAGGCGCCCTTGCCACCGGATTCCGGCGTGATGAACTGCTCGGCGTACTTGTTGAGGTTGGCGCTGTCGGCGATATCGGGGTTCGCATCGCACATCCACTGTGGGACGTACATGCCGATCAGGCCGACATTGCCGTTGAGGCCTGCCTCGCCGATCGCGCCGCGGTCAACCCACTCCTGCCAGCGGCCGCCACCCCAGTCCTCGATGATGACGTCGACGGAACCGGCCTCCATGGCGTCGTAGGTTGTGCCGGCCTCGTCGAGCGTGGTCTGGGTGATGGTGCAGCCGAGGACGTTCTTGGCGACCTCCGCCACGACCTGGGCCGAAGCGGTGTAGCCGACCCATGCGTGCATGGCAATGCCCCAGTCCCCGCAGTCGGGCAGGGTCGGTTCGGGGGCGGCCGTCTCGGTCTCGGCTGCCGGCGCCTCGGCGGCGGGGGAGGCTGCCGTGTCGGCCGCCTCATTCACGCCGCCGCCGCAGGCGGCCAGCGCCAGAACGATCAGGGCGAGGCCGGGCAGCCCCGCCAGTGGGCGCGCATTGCGACGACAAGCGCCCCGGGTTGAAAGTGGGTGGATGTCCATTGGTGATCCTTTCCGTGGAACGACGGCTTCCGGCCACGGATCGGCAGTTGCGTGGCCGTGCAGCGACGGTTGCGTGCATGCTAATGGGGATTTGTGCCACCTTGTGTCCATTCCCTGGCGGCGCGAGACGGAACGCCGAGCCTTGATCGCAGCCGGCCCCCGTCAGTGGCCGGGCGCCCAGCGATCCTGTCCGGTGGGCCGCGATCGGCCGCCGGACTGGGCGATCCGGTCCAGCACGATGCCCAGCAGCACGATGGCCAGGCCGGCGGCCAGGCCCTTGCCCGCGAGCTCCGGCTTGGACTGCCCGACGATGACGAGGTAGCCCAGTCCGCCCGCCCCGACGAAGCCACCAATGACGACAACGGCGAGGACGAAGATCAGCCCCTGATTGGCCCCGAGCATCAGCGACCGGCGCGAGGCCGGCAGCTGCACCTTGGTGATGATCTGCGTGCGGGTGGAGCCCGCTGATGTGGCCGCCTCCACCATCTCCGCGGGCACCCCGCGGACACCGTCCGCCACCACCCGCACCACGACGGGTGCGGCATAGAAGACGCCGCAGACGATGGACGCGAAGCGGGTTGGGCCGAACAGTGCGAGGACGGGCACCAGGTAGACGAAGGCGGGCAGGGTCTGCCCGGCGTCCAGCAGCGGCTTGAGCGCTCTTTCCACACGGGTACTTCGTCCGGCCAGCACCCCGAGGACAACCCCGACCACCATGACGACCACGGTGGCCAGCAGCACCTGCGCCAGCGTGATCATGGTGTCATTCCACAGTCCGATCACGACGATGGCCGTGAGCAGGCAGACGGCGACCAGGCCGGCTGTTCGACCGCCGATGATTGCGGCCAGCACCGAGATCATGATGACCGTCAGGTACCACGGAGCATTTGCGAGGATCCCCTCCACCGGGTTGAGCACGGTGACGGTGATGAACTCATTGAGGCCGGTGGTCGCGAAGCCGAGGTTCGTGGTGATCCAGGTGACGACCGTGCCGGCGATCCGGCCCACCTGCTCACCGATGTCAAGCCGCTCGGGCACGACTGCCGCCCACATCAGGTAGCGGGAGGCGATGATCGCCGCGATGGTGGCCAGGCCGGCAACCACCAGGCCAATCCGCCGCAGCCGTCGCTGGTGCTCGGTCATGTCGAGCACCTCATCGGTGTGCACCACCGCCGCCGTGGTCGCGCGATCGAGCATGATCGCAAGGAGGACGACTGCTATGCCAGCCACGATCCCGTCACCTACATCACGGATGATCAGCGCCTCCACGACCGGCTTGCCCAGACCGGGTGCGCCGATCAGGGCTGCGATCACCACGAAGGACAGTGCCGCCAGCGTGGTCTGGTTGATGCCGAGGATGATCGTCCGCCGGGCCATCGGCAGTTGGACCTTGGTCAGCAGCTGCCAGCGGGTGGAGCCCATGGCGGTGGCCGCCTCCAGGGGGCTGGCGCGCAGGCTGCGGATGGCGTGTGCGGTGATGCGGATGCAGATCGGGATCGAGTACACCATCGTGGCGATCGTCGCCGAGGCGACACCGATGAGGAAGACCAGCGCCAGTGGGGCGAGATAGACCAGGGTCGGCAGGATCTGGGCGAGGTCCAGGCCGGGCCGCAGGGCGGCCATCACCCGGTCGCTCAGCCCGGCCCACACCCCCAGCGGCAGGCCGATGGCCAGGGAGAGCGCCACCGCCCCGAGGGTCATCGCGAGGGTGTCGAGGGTGTACGTCCACATGCCGAGCACCAGGCAGCCCAGCAGCAGTGCCGTGCACAGTGCGGCGGTGCGCAGGTTGGAGGTTGCGTAGACGATCAAGGCGATCACCGCCAGTGTGCCCAGCCAGCCCATCAGCGGGATGAGGTTGCCCGGTGCGGGCACCGAGATCACCGCCCGGATGCTGTCGATGAACCCCTCGATGCCAACCCGGATCGGGTTGAACAGGTAGATGAAGACGGGGCTCTCCGTGCGATTGCCGCGGATGACCGCGGTGAGCTCGCGCAGCAGGGCTGTGAACCAGGTGTCGGTTGCGGTGGACAGGCTCAGCGTGTGGATACCGCGCAGCAGGGTTGCCAGCACCCACCAGACGACCACGAGCAGGACGATCAGCACCCACCGGCGGCCCAGGAGGGTCAGCCAGCGCTGCCGACCATCCGCCGGCGAGGTCATCGGTGCTCGCCGGAGATCAGGCGCAGCACATCGGTAGCCCCGACCACGCCCTTCTCGGTGGTGCCGTCCACGACGCGGATCGGGCCGTCGGCGGCGAGGATCGTCGCCGTCGCATCGCGCACGATCGTGGCCGCCGGCAGCGCGACCTCGGCGGCCTGCTCCCCGGTGGCGAGTGGGCGGGCGATCGTGCCGAGGCTGAGCACGTGCGAGGCGGGGATATCCCGGGTGAAGTCCGCAACGTAGTCGTCCACCGGGTGCGCGATGATCTCCTCGGGCGTGCCGATCTGCACGATGGCCCCATCGCGCATGATCGCCACGCGATCGCCGAGTTTCATCGCCTCGGCCAGGTCGTGGGTGATGAAGACCATGGTCTTGCCGAGGTCCCGGTGCAGGCGGCGCACCTCGGTCTGCATATCCCGTCGGATCAGCGGGTCCAGGGCGCTGAAGGGCTCGTCGAGGAACAGCACCTCCGGGTCGACCGCGAGGGCGCGGGCGAGGCCGACTCGCTGCTGCATCCCGCCGGAGAGCTGCTCGGGAAAGGCCTGCTCATAGCCCTGCAGCCCGACCAGCGCGATCACCTCATGCGCCCGGGCATGGCGGACATCGCGGGCGGCACCGTTGACCTCGAGGGCGTAGGCGATGTTGTCGATGACGCGACGATGTGGTAGCAGCCCGAAGTGCTGGAAGACCATCGAGAACTTCGTCCGGCGCAGGTGGCGCAGCCGACTGCTGCCGACGGCCACGATGTCCTCCCCGCCGAGCCAGACGCGGCCGGCAGTGGGGTCCACGAGGCGGGTCAGGCAGCGCACCAGGGTGCTCTTGCCTGAGCCGGACAGGCCCATGACGACGAACACCTCACCCGCGGCGACGTCGAAGGTGACGTCCTTCACGGCAACGGTGCAGCCGGTGCGGGTGCGCAATTCGGAGCGGGAGAGGTCGGCGTCCGGGGATCCGACGAGACGCTGGGGGTGCGGTCCGAAGACCTTCCACAGGCCCTCGACGCGGATGGTGGGTGCGGCGGACATGGACGGATTGTGCACGCTGGCGGCCCGCCAGTCGCGGGCTGCGGGCAGTGGCACGACCAACGTCAGTCCAGCCAGCGGCTCGGGCCGGGTCGGATGTTGTGGTAGACGTGCTTGACCTCGCAGTACTCGGCCAGCCCGCTGGGTCCGAGCTCCCGGCCGATCCCGGACTGCTTGAAGCCACCCCACTCGGCCTGCGGCAGGTACGGGTGGTAGTCGTTGATCCAGACGGTGCCGTGGCGCAGGGCCCGGGCGACGCGGGCGGCCTTGCCGGCATCCTGCGTCCACACCGCTCCCGCCAGGCCGAAGTGGGTGTCGTTGCCGATCGCAATGGCCTGGGCCTCGGTGGTGAAGGTCTCCACGGTGAGCACCGGGCCGAACGACTCCTCCTGGACGCAGCGCATCCGGCCGTTGCAGGAATCGAGGACGGTCGGCAGGTAGTACCACCCCTGCTGCAGGGTCGGGTCGATCGGCGGTCCGCCCCCGCAGCGCAGCACGGCACCCTCGGCGATGCCGGCGGCGACATAGGCCGCGACCTTGTCACGGTGCGCACTGCTGATCAGCGGGCCGGTATGCGCATGTGGATCGTCTGGGCCGCCGAGCCGGATCCGCTGCGCCCGGGCGACCAGCTCGTCCACGAATGCGTCGTGAATGCTCGCCTCGATCACCAGTCGGGCTCCCGCGGAGCAGACCTGTCCGGAGTGCAAGAAGACGGCGGTGAGCGCATGGGCGAGGGCGGCGTCGAGGTCGGCGTCGGCGAAGACGATGTTGGGGTTCTTGCCCCCCAGTTCGAGGGCAACCTTCTTGACCGTCGCGGCGGCGGCCGCCATCAGGATTCGCCCGGTCACCAGGCCGCCGGTGAAGGACAACAGGTCCACCGCCGGATCGGTGGCGAGGGGTGCGCCGGCGCTCGGACCCGCCCCGAGCACGAGGTTCGCCACGCCCGCCGGCAGTCCAGCCTCGGCGAGGGCGGCCATCATCAGGATCGCCGTGCTCGGGGTCTGCTCACTTGGCTTGAGCACGACGGTGTTCCCGGCGGCCAGGGCCGGGGCGAGCTTCCAGGTGGCCTGCAGCAACGGGTAGTTCCACGGAGTGATCAACCCGCACACCCCGACCGGCTCGGTCACCACCTGCGCGATCGCATCGGCGTTGGCGGTGTCGACCACCCGGCCGCCGAGGGTGCCGGCGAGGCCCGCGAAGTAGCGGATGCACGCGATCACATCCGCGATATCCGCCCGGGCATCGACCATCCGCTTGCCGGTGTCGCCGGATTCGGCGGCGGCGAAGGTATCGAGGTCCCGCTGCAGCAAGTCACCCAGTCGATGCAGCAGCGCTGCGCGCTCAGTGGCCGGGGTGCTCGGCCACGGGCCGGTGTCGAAGGCGCGACGAGCGGCGACGATCGCCCGCCCGGTGTCCACGGCACCGGCTTCGTCGACCACGGCAATCAGGTGCTGATCGGCCGGGCTGCGGATCTCGCGGACCGCCCCGTCGGCACTGTGCTCCCAGCGGCCGTCGATGAACAGCGTTGGCGCGCTGCCCGTGCGTGGCGCGCCGCCCATGACTGCGTCCTCAGGCGCCGGCGTGGACGTAGTAATCGACGTCCTCGCGCGGCAGTGGAGTGTTGCCCATGATGAGGTCGGCGGCCTTCTCCGCCAGCATCACCACCGGCGCGAAGATGTTCGCATTGGTCACGTACGGCATCGCCGAGGCGTCCACCACCCGCAGCCCCTCGGTGCCGTGAACCCGCATGCTCCCCGGCTCCAGCACGGAATGCTCATCCACCCCCATCCGCGCCGTACAGCTCGGGTGGTAGGCGGTCTCGCCATCGCGACGGACCCAGTCGAGGACCTGCTCATCGGTGGTGGCCTGCGGTCCGGGTGAGATCTCCCCGCCGTCGAAGGGTGCGAAGGCCGGCTGGCTGAGGATGCGCCGGGCCACCGCGATCGCGCCAACCCATTCGCGCCGGTCCTGCTCGGTGGACAGGTAATTGCACCGGATCGCCGGCGGTGTCGTCGGGTCGGCCGTGGTGATCAGGACGCTGCCCCGGGCGTCGGAGTACATCGGCCCGATATGCACTTGGTAGCCGTGCCCGCCGGCGGGCGCGGAACCGTCGTAGCGCACGGCAATGGGCAGGAAGTGCAGCATCAGGTTCGGGTAGGCGATGTCGTCATGGGAGCGGGCGAACCCCCCACCCTCGAAGTGATTCGAGGCACCCGGTCCGGATCGCAGGAACAGCCACTGCGCACCGATGAACGGCCGCCGCCACAGCTGCAGGTTGGGATTGAGCGATACCGGCTGGGTGCACGCATGCTGGACGTACACCTCGAGGTGATCCTGCAGGTTGCGCCCCACACCGGGCAGATGGTGGACGGGCGCCACCCCGACCGTCCGCAGGTGGTCGGCGTCCCCGATACCCGACAGCTGCAGGAGCTGCGGGGTGTTGAAGGCGCCGCCAGCGAGCACCACCTCGCCGGCGGTGATGCGCCCGCCGCCGCGTCCGATGACCTCCACCCCGGTGGCGCGGGTGCCGGTCATCGTGATCCGACCCACGTGGGCGCGGGTGCGGATGGTCAGGTTGGGCCGCCGCCGCACCGGATGGAGGTAGGCGTGGGCTGCGGAGTACCGGCGGCCATTGCGGACATTGCGGTCGAAGGCCCCGAACCCCTCCTGGCGGTAGCCGTTGACATCCGCGGTGAGGTGGTAGCCGGCCTGCTCGGCGGCGGTGAAGAAGGCCCCGAACAGCGGGTTCCTGACCGGCCCGCGCTCAAGTTCCAGCGGGCCAGTACCGCCGCGCCACTCATCGGCCCCCGCCAGGCAGGTCTCCATCCGCTTGAAGTAGGGCAGGCAGTGGGCGTAGCCCCACTGCGCCATTCCGGGGTCGGCCGCCCAGCGCTCGTAGTCCAGCGGGTTGCCCCGCTGGAAGATCATCCCGTTGATGCTGCTGGAGCCGCCGAGCAGGCGACCGCGGCCCTGGGTGATCCGTCGGCCGTTCATGTGCGGTTCGGGCTCGGTGGTGTACATCCAGTCGTAGCGCCGGTTGCCGATGGGGAAGGTCAGCGCCGCGGGCATATGGGTGAAGGGGTCCAGTGCATAGTCCGGTCGCCCCGCCTCCAGCAGCAGCACCCGGGTGCCCGCATCCGCGGAGAGCCGGTTGGCGAGGACGCACCCCGCCGCGCCCCCGCCGACGATGACGACGTCATAGTCGGGCATCTCAGTCCCCGAGTTCAGCTCGTCGCCGGGTGACGTACTCGGCCAGTTCCGCTCGGATCGCGTCAGCCATCGGCGGCTCGACGTACTCCTGCAGGGTCTTGTCCACGATCTCACCGGCCCGGGTCGCGGTGTCGCGGGCACCCAGCCGCGTCCAGCGCTCGAAGTTGTCCGAACTGGACAGGAACGGCCGGTAGAAGCACTCGCGGAAGCGCTCCATCGTGTGTGCCGCCCCGAGGAAGTGCCCCCCATGCCCGACCTCCTCGTGAGCGCCGAAGGCCAGTGACTCCGGCGTGATCTCCAGCGGCGTGAACTCCCGTTGCAGCGACTCCAGCACCTGCACGTCGATGACGAACTTCTCATAGGACGCCACCAGCCCACCCTCAAGCCAGCCGGCGGTGTGCATCACGACGTTCGTCCCGGCGAGGAAGGTCGGCAGCATCGTCATCAGCGACTCGTAGGCAGCCTGGGCGTCCGGGGTCTGCGAGGAGTTCAGCCCGCCGCCGGTGCGGAAGGGCAGCCCGAATCGGCGGGCGATCTGCCCGGTGCACAGCAGGCCGATCGCGGACTCCGGCGTGCCGAACTGCGGTGAGCCCGACTGCATGTCGATATTGCTCAGGAAGGAGCCGAACACCACCGGCGCACCGGGCCGGATCAACTGGCTGAGGGCGATCCCCGACAGCGCTTCGGCGATCTGCTGGGCCAGGGCCGCCGGGATCGTCACCGGCGACATGGCGCCCATCAGCAGGAACGGGGTCATGATCACCGGCTGGTTGGCCTTGGTGTACTCGAACTGGGCGTCCAGCATGCGATCGTCCCAGCGCAGCGGTGAGTTGCAGTTGACCAGGGAGATGCATACCGGGGTCTCCTCGATCGCCGCCCGACTGCCGAACACGATCTCGGCCATGGCGAGGGTGTCGATCGCATTGCGGGCACTGACGACATTTCCCATGAAGATCTTGTCGGTGAGGGTGAGGGCGTTGTAGACCATGTCCAGGTGCCGGGAGTCCAGTGGCGCGTCATTGGGCTCCACGACGACACCGCCAACGGAGTCCATCGCCGCGAAGGACTGCGACAGGCGTGCGAAGTTCTGGAAGTCCGCCAAGGTGCCGTCACTGCGCCGGTCACCACGCCGCACGAAGGGGGATCCGTAGTTGGCGGAGAAGACCATGTGGTTGCCGCCGATATGGACGTCATGGGCATGATTGCGCGCCTGCATATCGAACTCGCGCGGGGCCTTCGCCACCTGCGCCAGGACGAACTCCGGGTCAAGGAAGACCTTGTTCTCCTCGACCCGCTGACCCGCCTCCTTGAACAGGGCGAGCGCCTCCGGCTTCATGAACTCGATGCCGAGCTCGGTCATGATCCGCTGCCAGCCGACGTCCAGGACCTGCATCGACTCCTCGGAGAGGATCTCGTACCTGGGCATTGAGTTGACGAACATGTCCACCTCGTTTCAACGTGCTGTGAGCCTAGTGGCGGACCACGACTGGGGCCCGCCGGAACTGCCGTGCCCGGACGGACTGCGCATGGTGTCGTGGGCGTGTAATCTCGCAGGGCTGCGGGTGCGGGAAGGCAGGGTCATGACGCCCGATGATGTGCTGAAGGCGCTGTACGACGAGACGCTCGTCGGCAATGCGCCGGCGGTTCTGGAGTGGACGGGTACTGGCCTCGAACTGGGAATGCCGCCGGAGGACATCCTCTTCGAGGCGCTGATCCCCGCCCTCGAGGAGGTCGGTGCCCGGTTCGAACGTGGGGACTTCTTCGTGCCCGAGATGCTCATCTCCGGCAAGGCCATGTCCGGGGCGCTCGACGTGCTCCGGCCCCTGCTAGCCCAGACCGGGGTGGAGACCGTCGGCACGTTCGTGATGGGGACGGTCAAGGGCGATGTGCACGACATCGGCAAGAACCTAGTGAACATCATGCTCGAGGGGGCGGGCTTCCAGGTGATCGATCTGGGGGTGCAGTGCCCGCCGGAGAAGTTCATCGCTGCCATTGAGGAGCATCAGCCCGACATCGTCGGCATGTCCGCCTTCCTCACCACGACCATGCCGATGTTCAAGGCGAACATCAACGCCATCGAGAAGGCCGGCCTGCGCAGTGAGCTGATTGTCATGGTGGGCGGCGCTCCGGTGACCCAGGAGTACGCGGATGCGGTCGGCGCCGATGGGTATGCGGCCGATGCCGCAACCGCGGTGCGCCGGGCCAAGGAGCTCCTGGCCCAGCGCCGGGCTGCCCGTGCCTGACCTCGGCCGGTGAGCACCGATGGGTGCTGAGCCAGCCGAGGTCGTCCGCGTTGACCTGACCTTCGAGTCCCACGACAAGCAGGTGCGCGTCCCGGCGGGGGTGACCGTCTTCGATGCTGCGTCCTGGAACGGGATCGCGATCGACTCCACCTGTGGCGGCCACGGCACCTGCCGCAAGTGCAAGGTGCAGATCCTCGCGGGGACCGTCCCGGTGGGTCGGCTGGACACCCGGGCCTTCGAGCCCGATCAGCTGCGGCAGGGCTGGCGACTGGCCTGTATCGCGAATGCAACGGAGAGCCTGCGCATCCACGTCCCGCCGCTGACCACCCGACCGAAGGCCGCCACCGTCGGGGTGGGCCGGCAGGTCATCCTGCGGCCATCGGTGGTCAAGCGCCACCTGCTGCTCGCCGAGCCGACGCTGGCCGACCAGCGCTCGGACCTGCGCCGGGTGCTGGATGAGATCGCGGACATCACGACGAACGTGGATCCCGGCCTGCTGCCGGGACTTCCGCGGCTGCTGCGGGAGGCCGACTTCTCGGTGACGGCCGTTATCGCCGACGACCGCCTGATCGCGGTCGAGCCGGGGGACACCACCGATCGGGTCTTCGGGGTTGCGATCGACCTGGGCACCACGACGGTGGTCGCCACCCTGATGGACCTCACCACCGGCACCCCGGCTGCCGTCGCCTCGTCACTGAACCAGCAGCAACCGTTCGGCGCCGATGTCATCAGCCGGATCAGCGCCACCATGCTCGACCCCGATGCCCTGCCGCGGCTGCGCGCGCTCGCCCACCAGACGATGGCCGAACTGGTGTCCGCCACGTGCACGGAGGCCGGCGTCGACCCGCTGGAGGTCTACGACGCGACCATCGCCGGGAACGCGACCATGACCCAGATCGCCATGGGCATCGATCCGGAACCCCTCGGTGTCGCCCCGTTCATCCCGGCAACCGACTCCTTCCCCACGGTCGCGGCCAGTGAACTGGGCCTGACGATCCACCCCCGGGCGCGGGCCTTCCTGTTTCCCTCACTGGGTGCCTATGTCGGCGGGGACATCATCGCCGGCGCGCTGGCAAGTGGCATGGATCGCGATAAACGGCTGCGACTGTTCATCGACATCGGCACCAACTGCGAGATCATCCTGGCCGATGGCGAGCGACTGCTGGCCACGGCGGCACCTGCGGGGCCGGCCTTCGAGGCGGCGTCCATCTCCTGCGGGATGCGGGCGGCGCCCGGCGCGATCGAGGCGGTGACGATCACCGACGAGGGACTGCGCCTGCAGGTGATCGAGGACGCCGAGCCGGTCGGCATCTGCGGATCCGGCCTCGTCGATGCGGTGGCCGAGCTCGCCCGGGTCGGGCTGCTGGACGGCTCCGGCCGCTTCGTCAGTGACGACCAGGCTGCGGTCATTGCGCCGGTGCTTGCCGGGCGCCTGGTCGAGCTCGAGGGGGGACGGGCCTTTCGGCTCGCCGAGGCCGCGGATGGCGCCGGCATCGACCTGACCCAGCGCGATGTGCGGGAGTTGCAGTTCGCCAAGGCTGCGATCTCCACCGGGTGGAAGCTGCTGCTGCAGCAGGCGCACGTCGCCGAGCGGGATGTGCAGCAGGTGTTGCTGGCCGGATCGTTCGGTACGTACCTATCTGCGCGGAATGCGATCCGGATAGGCCTGGTGCCGAAGATCCCGGCACTGCGGGTGGTCAGTGCGGGCAATGTGGCGGGCGAGGGGGCGAAGATGGCCCTGCTCTCCGGTCCGGAGCGAAACGGGGCCACGGCCTTGATCGGGGCCATCGACTACATCGAACTGTCGGACCGATCAGACTTCAACGACCTGTTCGTCGATGAGCTCGCCTTCCCTGGGTCCTGAGCGACGCGCTCCGATCGCGGTCATCGGCTGCGGCGCGCTGGCCGTCGACCTGGAACGCACAACCCGCATGCTCGGGGCGCAGGTCGACCTGTATTCACTCCCGCCGCTGCTGCACAACCATCCGGAGCGGATCGTCGCGGCGGTCACCGAACTGCTCGGGCAACTTCGACCGCACTACGCCGAGATCGCGATCGGCTACGCCGACTGCGGGACCTACGGCGCGCTGGACGAGTTGTGCGCCGATCAGCACCTGCGCCGACTGCCCGGGGACCACTGCTACGACGCCTACGCCGGAGCGGATCGGATCGCCGCCCTGATGGCCGAGCATCCGGGCACCTACCTGCTCACCGACTTCCTCATCGCCGGCTTCGACCGGCTGGTCTGGCGCGAGCTCGGTCTGGACCGCCATCCGGAGCTCCTGACCGACTACTTCGGCAACTATCAGCAGGTGGCCTGGCTGGCCGTGCATCG
>JAGWXT010000035.1 GCA_018969715.1 Actinomycetales bacterium | reverse complement strand
CGCGGCGCCCGGTGGCGACAGTCATCACGGTGAGCATCAGCCACCCGATGACCCCGACCCCGGTGAGAGCGAGGCCGGCCACCCGCGGCAGCGGCCACGCCGGGGCGATGACCTGGACACCGGATGCCGGGCGGATCGCCACCACACACCGCCCCGTGTCGCTGGCACCCGACAACAGTGAGCCGTTCACCACCGCAACCAGCGGACTGCACGCCACCGTCGTGAGGTACTCCCCCGGCGGCGGCAGCTCAGCCACCCGTCCGGTCGCATCCACCACCAGCGGCGCCGGTGATGACGCCCACGTCGTGACCGGCTTCACCACCTGCGGCAGGAAGACATCCCCTGCTGCGGCGAACGGTGGGGCCGGCTCACCCGAGGAGACATCCCATGGCGCGCTGTACTGCGGACTCGTCCCCCCAATAACGAGCGGCTGCGCCGCTGCGAGGACGGTGTACCAGACCAGGCAGGCGACGACGAGCGCACCCACGAGCCGGCCGCCCACGAGCAAAACCAGCGAGGTGAGCAGAACGAGTACAAGCGTCAGGTAGCTCACGAGTCGAAACGTGAACTGAATTCGTCCGAAGACCTCCGGTAGCGACCAGAACAACGACTCCCGATCGATGAGCAGCGTGAGGCAGAGCGTCATCACAGCCAGGCCTGCGGTGGTGACCCACCATCGCCAGGGGACCCTTCGACGCAGCGCCAGCAGGATTCCGACGAAGATGGGGACGAGCAGCAGGGTCTCCGTCTGAATGTAGATCCGGATCGGTGCGGCAAGCCCGTACAGCTGAGCCACGGTCACTGATGCCTGAGCCTCAGTGAAGCGCAGCCAAGGGGCGAATACCGTGGTCAGGTCACTGAACCCAGCGAGAGTGTTGATCCCAGTACCGCCCAGGCGGGTGCGCAAGCCCAACCAGAGATTCGGAATCAGCCAATAGCCCACCATCGCCACCCCACAGGCGCCGGCCCCCACCACCCACCCCAGGTTGGCCAAGCCCACCCGACGAGGGGCCCTGGCAACGAGGCTCGGCAGCAGGACCAGCAATACGCAGCCGCCGACGGTCGCCATGAGCAGCAGGGAGATGTTGTGGGTGCCGGCCAGCCCCGCAACGGCCAGCGCGAGCAACGGCACCTCAGCGGACAGGTGAGCCCGGGGACGCGACGTCAGCCTCGCAGCCAGCCCGAGTGCGCATGCCCCGAAGCCCACTCCCAGCAACTCGGCCCAACCTCCGCGACCGTACAGAATCGAGACCGTGTAGGGGGCGACAACCAGGAGCCCACCGAGGGCAAGGGAGCCCCACCTCCCGACCCCCAACGCGCGGGCCATGAGGAATCCACCCGTCATGACGAGGGCGAACCCCGCCCACACGCTCGCGAGAAACACCGGCCAGGATCCGAGGATGAGGGCCAGGCTGCCAAGCACTGTGAATAACGCACCCCCGTAGAACACATAGAAGGGGTAGAACTCCCCCCCGACAAGGGTGTGAACGAAATAGAGGTCGAACCGACCGGCAAGAAACTCCCGACGCATCGCCTCGATCAGGTAGAGAGACGTCGTCCACTCATCGGCAACGGTCTGCTGGATGGCAAATGGGAGCATGAGGCACAGGCTCACCCCGAGTAGCGCGACCGGCACCCAGACCCGCGAATGCCGTCCGGGCAATATCGGATTCATCTTTTTCAAGCCCTTCATTGCAGGATTCGAGCCATTCACTGCACGACTCGAGCCCGGCCGCGGCGCCCGGTGGCGACAGTCATCACGGTGAGCATCAGCCACCCGATGACCCCGACCCCGGTGAGAGCGAGGCCGGCCACCCGCGGCAGCGGCCACGCCGGGGCGATGACCTGGACACCGGATGCCGGGCGG